>QHRW01000031.1 GCA_003220265.1 Candidatus Rokuibacteriota bacterium
GGAGGGCGTGCGCTCGCCGGGGCGCAGCCAGTGGGCCTCGGCGCCCACCGTGGGCATCGGCGCGCCGCCGGTGGTGGGATCGACGTAGCGCAGGCTCACCGCCTGGCCCCGCGGCGTCGTGGTGGCCAGCCGCTCGAGCGCGGCGCGCACGGTGATCCAGGGCCAGCGCACCTGCGGAAAGCCCGTCTGCGGATAGCGCGAGTGGCGCGGGACGAGGCCGGAAGCCGTCAGCTCGTCCTGCGAGGGATCGCTCGGCGTCGCCGGCGGTTGGGCGGGACGCATCTTCGAGGCCCAGGCGGCGTCGAAGTGGCGTACGAGCGGGATGTCGAGGCCGTCGAGCCAGATGACGGGCTCCGTGCCCTCGTGACCGTGATCGTGCCAGCGCATCGGCGGCGTGATGATCAGATCGCCCGGTTCCATCACGCACTTGACGCCCTCGACGGTCGTGTACGCGCCGTGGCCCTCCACGATCAGCCGCAGCGCGGCGGGCGTGTGGTGATGGCTCGGCGCCGCCTCGCCCGGGAGGATCACCTGCAGGCCCGCGAAGAGCGAGGACGTGATGGCGTACGCCCCGCCGAGGCCGGGGTTGCGCAGCACGAGCACGCGGCGCTCGGCCTGCTCCATCGGCACCAGCTTCGCGGCCTCCAGCACACGCGGCCACACGTCGCGCCAGCGCCAGACGTGCGGCACGGCCGGCGTGGCGCGCTCGTTGGGCAGCAGGGCGTGCAGCGCGGTCCACAGCGGGGCGAGCGCGAGCGCATCGAGCGCGTCGGAGTAGGCGGCCGGAAGGTTGGCGTCGCGCGTGACGAGCGTGTTCATGGGCGCCGATCGTATCACCTCGCCCGGCTCGGTCACACCGTCACCACGCGGAGCGCGCGGGGCAGAACCTCGACCTCGACGGGCGTGAAGCCGCACGGGTCGCCGTCGAGCTGGACCGGCACCGGGATCTCGCTGGTCAGCGTCACCTTCCGGGCGCGGCCGTGGCGCACGTGGCTGAGGCTCTGATGTCGCCCGCGCGCGACCGCCCACGCATAACCGGCCAGGGCAGACAGACCTGGGCGCTCGAAGGCCAGCCAGTCGAGCAGCCCGTCGTCGCCGCGGGCGGCCGGCGTCAGCGACAGCGTCATCGCGTACTGCGGCAGGTTGCTGACCACGCACAACGCGCCGCGCATCTTGGCCCTTCCGACCGTGATCGCGACCGGACTATGGCGATAGCGCGCAAGCGCCCCCGCCACGCACGGCAAGTAGCTCAAGCGGCTGACGCGGCGGGGAGTGCCGGCGCCGCGCGCCCGCGCAATGCGATGGACGACGTCGGCATCGAAGCCGACGCTCAGCATGAGACCGAAGCGACGCGTGCACTCGGAGGTCGTCGCACGGCCGAGGTCGAGAGGCCGGGTGCGGCCCGCCGCGATGGCGCGCGCGAGCGCCAGGGGATCGGCCGGCGTGCCGATCGCACGGGCGAAGAGGTTCTCGTTGCCGAGCGGCAGGACGGCCAGCGGCACGTCGCCGGCGAGCTCGTTGATGACGGTCGCCACGGTGCCATCGCCGCCGGCGGCCACCACGCACGACACGCCGGCCAGCATCGCCGCATCGCCGAGGAGCCTTGCACGGTGGGGCGCGTCCCACACCACTTGCACCTGCGTGCCGGTGGCCGCGAGCGCCTGCGCCAGCGCCTGCACGCGCTCGCGCGGCCGCGTGGCCCCGCGGTATGGATTGGCCGCGACGACAATCACGCGCCGCCCTCACACCGATGCGATACTGTGCGGGCTTTCGAGGAGCCCCGAGCGTCTGGGGGTTTGGGGGCCATCTCGGGGCCCCCATCCAGGAGGTTCCAAGGATGCAGTTCGAGGTCGAGGTCTACCGGAACGACGTGGGGGAGTGGGTGGCGACGGCCGTCGAGTACAAGGTGAGCGTGAAGGGCCGCACGGAGCAGGAAGCGCTGGCGATGGTCATGGACGCGCTCGCCAAGCACTTCAAGACGGTCAAGCCATCGTGAGCCACGCGGCACGCTGCCGATTGTACGTCGGGCTGGCGCTGCTGGCGAAGCTCGGCGCCACGCCGGCCCTCGCCGCCGACTACGCCGGCCCCCTGGTGGACGCCCACTCGCACGTCCCCAACGCGACGGCCATCGACGCCTACGTGGCGGCCATGAAGCGCCACAACGTGACCAGGATCGTCCTGCTCGCCGTGGGCGGCGTGCAGAAGGACGACGCGGCCTGGATCGCCGCCGCGGCGCGCAAGTATCCCGATCGCGTCGCCCCTGGCCAGCCCCTGCCCGATCCGACGGCCGCCGCGGCGGCGACTCGCCTCGACGGCGAGCTCGGCAAGAGCGGCGCGCGCGCCATCGGCGAGGTCCACATCCGCCAGGTCAGCCGGAAGATCGACCGCAATCCCGCCGACCCGGCCTTCGTGAAAGTGCTCGAGGTCGCGGCGAAGCACAAGACACCCGTCGTCATCCACGACGAGCTGACCGCGGAGGCGGCCAAGGCGCTGGAGGCGGCGCTCGCGGCGGTGCCCTCGGCGACGATCGTGCTCGCACACGGCGGTGAGAGCACACCGGAAGTGCTCGAGGGCCTGCTGGCCCGTCACCCGAACCTCGCCGTCGATCTCTCCGGCATGCACTTCCAGCGCACCCCGGCGCTGGCGACCGAGAAGGGCCCGCTCGATCCCGCCTGGAAGGCCCTCCTCGTGAAGCGTCCCGACCGCTTCCTGATAGGCATCGACGTGTGGGCGGCGCGGTTGTTCGAGCCGGCCATGCTCGATCGGCTGATGACGTGGACGCGACGGATCCTCGGCGAGCTGCCGCCCGAGGTCGCCGAGCGCGTTGCCCACCGCAACGCGGCGGCGCTCTACCGCCTGGAGTAGCGGCGTGGCGACGAGCCCCTTCGCGGACGCCACCGCGTACGGCATGCTCGCCGCGATCGCCGCGCGCCACGGCGAGCGCGAGGCGATCGCGTTCGAGGAGCATCGCATCACCTTCGCGGGCCTGCGCGCGCGCGTCGATGCGTTCGCGGCCGGCCTCGCCGCGCTCGGCCTCGGCAAGGGCGACGCGCTCGGCATCTGGCTGCCCAACCGGCCGCTCTGGTACGTCGCGCAGTACGCGGCCGCGCGCCTCGGGGTGATCGTCGTCGCGCTCAACCCGCGCTATCGCGCCCACGAGCTCACCTACATCCTGGGCCACTCACGCGCGACCGCGCTGCTCCTCACCGATCATCTGGGCGCCATCGATTACCTCGAGATGCTGGACGAGGTGATTCCCGAGCTGCGCGGCGCGACGCCGGGCGAGCTGGCCAGCGCCGCGCTACCGCACCTGCGTCACGTGCTCGTGGACGCCGAGGACCCGTATCCCGGCTGCCACCGGGTCCAGGACGTGCTCGACGCCGGGGGCGAGCTGCCGGCCCTCGACGTGGGGCCCGACGACGTCTTCACGCTGCTCTACACGTCGGGGACCACGTCGTTCCCGAAAGGCGCGATGATCTCGCATCGCAACTGCGTGCCGCACGGCTGGCACACCGGCGAGGTCCTGCGGCTGACGCCGGACGACCGCGTGCTCCACGCGCTGCCGGCCGCGGGCACGTGGGGCGGCGTCAACATCCCGATCTCCACGTGGAGCCACGCCGCGTGCCTCGTGCTGATGGAGGCGTGGGACCCGCTGCGCGCGCTGATGCTGATCGAGCGCGAGCGGTGCACGGTCTTCAATGCCGTGGACACAATGCTCAAGCCCCTGCTCGAGCATCCCGACCTCGAGCGCTACGACCGTTCCTCGCTGCGCACCGGCGCCTTCGCGGCGGTGGGCGGCGGTGGGCCCGGCATGTTCGAGGCCGTGGTGAAGCGCCTCGGCGTCCCGCTGGCCTTTCACCCGTACGGCATGACCGAGGTGAACGCGCAGTCGCTCATGCACGACCTCGACGAGTCGGTCGGGGATCGCGCCGAGCCGGGCGTCACACCGCTGCCGGGCCTCGAAGTGCGCGTCATCCATCCCGACAGCGGGCGCGCCTGCACGGCGGGCGAGGAGGGCGAGCTGCAGTTCCGAGGACCGAGCGTGACGCGCGGCTATTTCGACAAGCCGGAGGAGATGCGTGCGGCCTTCACCGACGACGGCTGGTTTCGCACCGGCGACCTCGCCGTCCAGGACGGCCGCGGCCGCACCATCTTCAAGGGCCGCCTCAAGGAGACGCTGCGAATCAGCCACTTCATGGTGGCGCCCGGCGAGATCGAGTCCTTCTTGATGTCGCACCCCGACGTGGATCAGGCCTTCGTGGTCGGCGTGCCCGACGCCGCCACCAACGAGGCGCCCGTGGCCTACGTCATCGTCAAGCCGCACGCGCGCCTGACCGAGGACGACCTGCGCGCGTTCTGCCGCGGCAAGATCGCCTCGTTCAAGATCCCGCGCGCCGTCCGGTTCGTGACCGACGTGCCGCGCACGCCGAGCCCGCACGGCGACAAGGTCCAGCGCGTGAAGCTGCGCGAGCAAGCCATGAAGGAGCTGGGACGATGACCCTGCGCACTCGCCTGTGCGACCTCCTCGGCATCGAGCACCCGATCGTGCAGTCCGGCATGGGCGGCGTGGCCGGCCCCGACCTCGTGGCCGAGGTCTCCAGGGCCGGCGGCCTCGGCATCGTCGCCGCGCTCCACCTCACGGCTGACCAGGTGCGCGACGCGATCCGCCGCGTGCGCGCGGCAACCGATCGACCGTTCGGCGTCAACCAGTTCATGCCCGACTCGCTGCGCCCGCCCACCGATCCCGCCTCGATCCCCGAGCGCACGGTGGCGGAGGTGCAGGGGACGCTCAACGGCTTTCGCGAGCGGCTCGGCCTGCCGACGACGACCGCGCGGCCTGCGGCCGTGCCCGACCTCGTCGACGCCGCCTTCGAGGTGATCCTGGAGGAGCGCGTGCCGGTGTGGTCGATCGGCCTCGGCAACCCGAGCGCCGAGCAGGTCAAGCGCGCGCACGCGCGCGGCATCAAGGTGATGGCGATGGTGACGACCGTCGAGGACGCGCGCACAGTGGAGCGCGCCGGCGTGGACGTCATCGTCGCCCAGGGCGCCGAGGCCGGCGGCCATCGCTCGACGTGGGTGAAGCGGCGCACGGCGGACGAGGCCTGCGTGGGGACAGTCGCGCTGGTGCCCCAGGTGGTGGACGCGGTCGGCGTGCCCGTCGTCGCGGCCGGCGGCATCGCTGACGGCCGCGGCCTGGTCGCCGCGCTGGCCCTCGGCGCCGCCGGCGTGCTGCTCGGCACGCGCTTCGTGGCCACGCGCGAGGCGACGGCGCCCGAGTTCCAGAAGAAAGCGCTGCTGGAGAGCGAGGCGGAGGCGACGGTGGTGACGGACGCGATCACCGGGCTCTGGGCCCGGTACCTGCGCAACACCTACACGACCGAGTACGATGCCTCCGGCGCGCCGGTCTTCCCCGCCCTCGTGCAGTCACGCGCCGCGCAGGACATCTTCGCCCACGCGGCCAAGCAGGCCGACCGCGCGTGGTTTCCGATGCCGACGGGCCAGAGCGTGGGCCTCATCCGCGATCTGCCGGGCGCGGCCGACGTGGTGGCCAAGATCGTCGGCGAGGCGCACGAGGTGCTGGAGCGCCTCGCGCGCCTCGCCGACTAGCGCGTTACTTCCCGAGCTCGCCGCAGAACACGTACGTCGACGCCTGCTGCGCGGACTTGTGGCCGTTGATGGCGTAGCCGCCCTTGCGGAGATCATCGAGCGAGGCGTTGACGACCGTCTCCGACTTGCCGTTGACCAGCGGCGACAGCGCGTAGGCGGGCTTCGGGTCGAGCTTCGCGCAGCTCCCCTTGTGGATGTGGACGGGCTGCGAGACCCCGGCGGGCCCGCCGGTGACCGCCAGGACCACCTTGGTCTGCTTGTCGCTCTGCTTCGTCAGCGTGGCGGTCCCGGATTCACCCGAATTGTTCTGGGGTGCAAGGTGTACCCCTCGCATCTTGTACCACCAGTTGCCCATCGTCGTGCAGCCGGCCAGCACGAGCACCACGCAGAGCACCGGGGCGATCGTTCGTGCTACACGCATACGCACCTCCTGGGGTGTGATGCCGCAGAGCACTCTAGCGAGGAACGGCCTTGACGCTCACTTCCACGGCGGTCGCGGCCGCGACCGTGCCATAGAGGGGTCACCGCTGGCGATACGTCTCGACGAGCGCCTCCGCCTGGGCCTGGCTGACGCCGACCAGCTCGAAGCGCATGGTGATGCGCGAGAAGCGCGGCGCCGGGGGCACGCGGACGCCCTCGATGGTGGCGGTCATGCGCTCGAGCGGCACGCCGGTCTCCTGCGCGTGCATCTCGATGAGGGTGACGCCGCACGACGACACGCCGGCCAGGAAGGCCTCGCTGTTCGTGAAGGCGTCCGGCTGCGGGCGGGTGGACGAATCCAGCACCAGGCCGGCGTTGCGCGTGCTGTTGCGCGCGCGGCCCACCACGCCGCTGCTGCTGGAGCGGACGATCTCGACCTTCTCGTCGGCCATCCTGGCGATCATACGACAGCTGGCCGCGTCCGGCAAAACTTGGCGGTGCGGAGTAAAATGGCGCCGGCAAAGGAGACCCGCGTGAAGCTCGACGTCGCGATGCTCACCCACGACCTCAAGCAGATCCCCGACTACGCCCGCAAGGTCGAGGCGCTCGGCTACGACTGCCTGTGGTCGGCGGAGACGCAGCACGATCCCTTCCTGCCGCTGGCGGTCGCCGCGACGGCGACCTCGCGCATGAAGCTGGGCACCTCGATCGCGGTGGCCTTTCCGCGCAGCCCCATGGTCCTCGCGCACATCTCCTGGGACCTGGCCAAGGCCTCGGGCGGCCGGTTCATCCTGGGCCTGGGCTCGCAGGTGAAGGGCCACAACGAGCGGCGCTTCTCGGTGAAGTGGGAGGCGCCGGCGCCGCGGATGCGCGAGGTGGTGCAGGCGCTGCGGGCGATCTGGGACTGCTGGCAGAACGGGGCGAAGCTGAACTTCAAGGGGCAGTACTACCGCTTCGATCTCATGACGCCGTTCTTCAATCCGGGCGCCATCGAGCATCCGAACGTGCCCGTCTACGTGGCGGCCGTCAACCAGGCCATGTGCCGCGTGGCCGGCGAGGTGTGCGACGGCCTCCACGTGCACCCGTTCAACAGCCCCAGGTACCTGCGCGAGTTCGTGCAGCCGGCCGTGAAGGAAGGCCTGGCCAAGGCCGGCCGCGACGGCAAGGACTTCGCGTACGTCACCTCGACGTTCGTGGTGGTGGGCGACACCGAGCCGGAGCGGGCGACGGCGCGCCAGGCCGTGAAGCAGCAGATCGCCTTCTATGCCTCCACGCGCACGTACGAGCCGGTGCTGGCGGCGCACGGCTGGCAGGATTTGGTGCCGGCGCTCCACCGCAAGTCGGTGGAAGGCGACTGGAAGGGCATGGCCGACCTCATCACCGACGAGATGGTGGAGACGTACGCCGTCACCGGGACCTACGCGGACATCGGCCACAAGATCCGCGAGCGCTACACCGGCTTGCTGGATCGCACCGCGTTCTATCAGCCGTACACCCAACCGTCGCTTGACGACCCGCGGATCCCGCGGTTGGTGAAGGAATTCAACGGATGAAGGCCCTCGCGTTCAACGAGTTCGGCGGCCCCGACAAGCTCAAGCTGCAGGACGTCCCCGATCCTAAGATCAAGCCGAACGAGGTGCTGGTCCGCGTCCGCGCGTGCGCGCTGAACCATCTCGACATCTTCGTGCGCGAGGGCATTCCCATGCTGAAGACGCCCCTGCCCTTCTGGACGGGCTGCGATATCGCCGGCGAGATCGCCGAGGTGGGCGCCGGCGTGCAGGGCGTCAAGACCGGCGACCGCGTGGCCGTGAATCCCAACCTCACGTGCGACCGCTGCGAGTTCTGCGCCCAGGGCGAGGACAGCCTGTGCGTGAAGTACGGCATCCTCGGCGAGCACGTACCCGGCGGCCTCGCGGAGTACGTGGCCGTCCGCGCCGACAACGTGCTATCCCTGCCCGCGAAGATCTCCTTCGAGGAGGCCGCGTCCTTCGTCCTCACCAACATGACGGCGTGGCGCATGGTGGTGACCCAGGGCCAGGTGCGCCCGGGCCAGGACGTGCTCGTCATCGGCGTCGGCGGCGGCGTGTCGTCCACGGCCGTGCAGATCGCGCGCCTCTGCGGCGCGCGCGTCATCGTGACCTCATCCGACGACGCCAAGCTCGAGAAGGCCAAGGCGCTCGGCGCGGAGGTGGGGATCAACTACAAGAAGAATCCCGCCTGGGCCAAGGACGTCTTCGAGGCCACCGGCAAGCGCGGCGTGGACGTCGTCATCGAGAACGTCGGCGCCGCCACCTGGAAAGACTCGATCCGCTCGCTCAAGGGCGGCGGCCGCCTCGTCACCTGCGGCGCGACCTCCGGCCCTGTCGGCGAGACGCTGATCCCGCTCGTGTTCTGGAAGCAGGTCCACATCATCGGCTCCACCATGGCCAACCGGAAGGAATTCCACGACGTGATGGGCCAGCTCTTCGCTGGACGGCTCAAGGCCATCATCGACGAGGTCGTGCCGCTCAAGGACGGCGCCGCCGCCCAGCAGCGCCTGGCCGAGGGCAAGCAGTTCGGCAAGATTGTCCTCACGCCGTAAATCACGGGAGGGCTCCGCATGATCGCCCTGAACGTCAATGGCAAGGCGCAGCAAGTGGACGTCGAGCCGGACACGCCGCTGTTGTGGGTGCTGCGTGACTCGCTCGACCTGACCGGCACCAAGTACGGCTGCGGCATCGCCCAGTGCGGCGCCTGCACCGTGCACATGGACGGGCAGCCCGTGCGCTCGTGCGTGACGCCGGTGACGGCGGCCGCCGGCAAGAAGATCGTCACGATCGAGGGGCTCGACGCGCGGGCCGAGCACCCGCTGCAGAAGGCGTGGGTGGCCGAGCAGGTGCCCCAGTGCGGCTACTGCCAGTCCGGGCAGATCATGTCGGCGGCCGCACTCCTCGCGCGCACGCCGAACCCCACGGATGCGCAGATCGACGACGCCATGGGCGGCAACATCTGCCGCTGCGGCACGTACCAGCGTATCCGCCAGGCCATTCACCGCGCCGCGAAGGGAGGCAAGTCATGAACCGCCTCCAGCTTTCCCGTCGCCAGCTCCTGAAGGGCTCGGCCGCGCTCGGCGCCGGGCTCGTCATCGGCTTCCGCCTGCCGCTCGGCGCCGACGCCCAGCAGCCGGCCGAGCCCGGCAAGTTCGCGCCCAACCAGTGGTTCAGCATCGACCGCGACGGTCAGGTGACCATCGTCAACTCCGTGCCGGAGATGGGCCAGGGCACGAGCACGTCGATGCCGATGATCGTTGCCGACGAGCTCGACGTCGATCTCTCGAAGGTGAAGGTCGAGCAGGCGCCCGCCAACCCGAAGGTCTACGGCAACCCGGTGACGGGCGCGCAATCCTACGGCGGCAGCCGCGGCATCCGTGACCATCTCGCCACGTGGCGCAAGGCCGGCGCCGCCGGCCGCCAGATGCTCAAGCAGGCGGCCGCCAACGAGTGGGGCGTGCCGGTCGAGGAGGTCGAGACCGAGCCGGGCGCCGTCGTGCACAAGAAGAGTGGGCGCAAGCTGCTCTACGGCCAGCTCGTGGACAAGGCCCAGCAGCTTCCGGTGCCGCAGGACCCCAAGCTCAAGACGCCGGGCGAGTTCCGGTACATCGGCAAGGAGTACGCGCGGATCGACCTGCCGTCGAAGACCGACGGCAAGGCCATCTACGGTTACGACGTCAAGGTGCCGGGCATGCTGATCGCGTCGATCGAGCGCATTCCCGTCGTCTCCGGCGCCAAGGTGAAGAGCTTCGACGCCACCGCCGCCAAGCAGGTCAAGGGCGTCAAGCAGGTCGTGCAGGTCACCAGCGGCGTGGCCGTCGTGGCCGACACCACGTGGGCGGCGCTCAAGGGGCGCCGCGCGCTCAAGGTCGAGTGGGACGACGGCCCGCTGGCCAACCTGTCGAGCGCGCAGATCAGCAAGGAGTACCGCGAGCTGATCAAGCAGCCCGGCATGGAGGCGCGCAAGGTTGGCGACGCGGAACGGGCGCTGTTGAGCGGCTCGGGCAAGGCGCTGGACGCCTTCTACGAGGTGCCGTTCCTCGAGCACGTCTGCATGGAGCCGATGAACTGCACGGCCCAGGTCACCCCGAACGGAGTCACGTTGTGGGCGCCCACGCAGAATCCCGGCGGCTCCCAGGCCATCGCCGCCAAGCTGGCCGGCGTACAGCCCGAGCAGGTCATCGTCAACACCACGATGCTGGGCGGCGGCTTCGGGCGCCGCGGCGAGCTCGACTTCGTCATCGACGCCGTCGAGACGGCGAAAGCCGTCAACGCGCCGGTGAAGGTCGTGTGGACGCGCGAGGACGACATCCGGCACGGCTTCTACCGGCCGGCGACGTACAACCACTTTCGCGCCCGGCTCGATGCGCAGGGCCAACCGGAAGCCTGGTGGCACCGGATCGTCGGTCCCGGCATCCTGATCCAGAAGGGGCGAGCCAAGGCCGGCACGGTGGACGGCGCGGCGGTCTCCGGCGCCGCCGACGTGCCGTACGACGTGCCGAACATCCGGGTCGAGTGGAAGGAGAAGGACTTCGGCGTGCCGGTGGGCTTCTGGCGCTCGGTCGGCGCCTCGCAGAACATCTTCATCGTGGAGTCGTTCATGGACGAGCTGGCGCACGCGGCCGGCAAGGATCCCTACGAGTATCGCCGCGCGCTCCTCGGCAAGGCCAAGCGCCACAAGGCGGTGCTCGAGCTCGCCGCGCAGAAAGCCAACTGGGGAGCGCCGCTGCCGGCGGGCCGTGCGCGCGGCATCGCGGTGGCGTTTTCCTACGGCTCCTACGCCGCCCACGTCAGCGAGGTCTCGCTGGCGCCCGACGGCAAGGTGCGCGTGCACAAGATCACCTGCGCCATCGACTGCGGCATCGCGGTCAATCCCGACCAGGTCCGGGCGCAGATGGAAGGCGGCGCCGTGTACGCGCTGACGGCGGCGTTCTACAACGCCATCACGCTCGACAAGGGACGCGTGCAGCAGTCCAACTTCCACGACTACCCGATGATGCGCATCGCCGAGATGCCGCAGGTGGAGACGCACATCCTCGACTCCGGCGAGGCGCCGGGCGGGCTGGGCGAGCCGGGCGTGCCGTCGGTGGCCCCGTCGGTCACCAACGCGCTCTTCCTGCTGACGGGCAAGCGCATCCGCTCGCTGCCCATCAAGGCCGAGGATCTGAAGAAGGCATGACGTCAGGATTCATCCGCCTGGCCGTGGCCGGCGCCGGGCTCCTGCTCGGCGCCGCCACGGCGGCGGCGCACCACGGCTGGAGCGGGTACGACTCCGGCAAGGAGCTCACGCTCACGGGCACCATCGAGGCGTCCGGCTACGAGCACCCGCACGGCGCCGTGCGGCTGAAGACGCCGGGCAAGACCTGGAACGTCGTCCTCGCCCCGCCCTCGCGCATGGAGAACCGCGGCCTCAAGCGCGAGATGCTGGCGCCCGGCACGGCGGCCACGGTCGTCGGCTATCCGAACCGCACCGATCCCGACGAGATGCGCGCCGAGCGCATCACCGTCGCCGGCAAGACCACCGAACTGCGCTGATGCACTCCGCGGCCGGGCCCGCCTGGGCGGTCTGGCTGGAAGCGACCTCGATCGGCACGGCCATGCGGCAGTGGCTGTGGCTCTACCCCATCGTCGAGATCGTCCACATCGTCGGCTTCGTCGTCCTGGTCGGCGCCGCCTTCATGTTCGACCTGCGTCTACTGGGCCTGGCCCGTGGGGTGCCGGTGAGCGCGCTGGCCGATCACCTGCTGCGCTGGGCGCGCTGGGCGCTCGTGCTGGTGGTGCCGACGGGCTCGCTGATGTTCATCGCCCATGCGACCGAGATGTCCTCCAACCCCGCCTTCCGCCTCAAGCTCCTGCTGATCGCCGCCGCCTTCCTCAACGCCGGCCTCTTCCACCGCTGGCCCTTCCGCGCCGTCGGCGACTGGGACACCGAGATCGCCGCGCCGCTGCCGGCCAAGCTGGCCGGCGCGCTGTCGCTGGGGTTGTGGACGGGCGTCCTCGCCTGCGGCCGGCTGCTTGCCTACTTTTAGTGCTCGGAGGGGGGCTTCGCCCCCCTTCCGACCCTCGTCGCACGCCTGACGGCGTGCTCCTCGGTGCCTCCCCCCAGGTCAGGATTGCGCCGGCGAAGCCGGCGCTCGAAAGGCTGAACGGTGGCGCGAGATAGCGTGTGCATAATGCAGTGATGAAAACGCTGGCGATTCTCGTTGGTGGTGGGCCGGCGCCCGGGATCAATGCGGTCATCGCGGCGGCCACGATCGAAGCGCGCAACCACGGCCTGCGCGTGCTGGGCTGCTACGACGGCTTCAAGTGGCTGGCCCTGGGCGACACCCAGCACGTCGTGGATCTCGAGATCAACGACACCTCGCGTATCCACTTCGACGGCGGCTCGATCATCCGCACCTCGCGCACCAATCCGACGAAGACGCCGGAGGGCGTGCAGCACGTGGCCGAGGCGCTCAAGCGGCTGGGCGTCGATCACCTGCTCACGATCGGCGGCGACGACACTGCGTTCGCGTCGTCGCGGCTGGCCAAGGCGCTCGAGGGGCTCACCGTCGCCCACGTGCCGAAGACGATCGACAACGACCTGCCGCTGCCGAGCGACATCGTCACCTTCGGCTTCACGACGGCCTGCAACCTCGGCAAGGAGCTCGTCCGCAATCTCATGCAGGACGCGAGCACCACCGAGCGCTGGTTCTTCGTCAGCGTGATGGGCCGCCACGCCGGCCACCTGGCGCTGGGCATCGGCGGCTCCGCCGGCGCCACGGTCACGCTCATCGCCGAGGAATTCCCGGAGCCGCAGATCAGCCTGGATCGCCTGGCCGACGTGCTGGAGGGCGCCATCATCAAGCGCCGGGCCCACGGCCGCGAGCAGGGCGTGGCGATCCTCTCCGAGGGTCTCGCCGAGAAGCTCGATCCCAAGACGCTCGGCCCCGTCGAGCGCGACGCCTACGGCAACGTGCGGCTGGCCGAGCTCGACCTCGGCCGCCTGCTCAAGGAGCGCGTCAGCGCGAGCCTCAAGGCGCGCGGCGTCGACGTGACGATCGTCGCCAAGGAGATGGGCTACGAGCTGCGCTGCGCGCCGCCGGGCGCGCACGACATCCAGTACTGCCGCAGCCTCGGCTACTGGGCCACGCGCTTCCTGCTGGAGGGCGGCAGCAACGCGATGGTGACGATCCAGGCCGGGCGCCTGGTGCCGGTGCCGTTCGGCCTCATGATGGATCCCAAGACCGGCAAGATCCGCGTGCGCTACGCGGACGTCGAGTCCGAGATGTACCAGACCCTCGCCGCCTACATGATCCGCCTCAAGCCCGAGGACTTCGACGATCCGGCCCACGTGGCGGTGCTGGCCAAGGCCGGCAACCTCGATCCCGCCGAGTTCACGCGCCGCTTCGCCCCGACCGTCGGCCGCCGCTAGCGCGCCACCTCCGGCTGGACAGCCGCGCAGGAATTCCCTACCCTGCGTGGGCGGGCACGCTCCGCGGGAGGACGTCATGAAAGTCGGCATCGCGCTCAACATGCTCCAGAAGGAAGGCCGCTCCGACGCCGACGTGTTCGCCGAGCACCTGGCCCTGGGCGACCTCGCCGAGCCGCTGGGCTTCGACTCGCTCTTCGCCCTGGAGCACCACTTCACGGGCTACGCGATGTCGCCGTCGCCGACCCAGCTCCTCTCGTACTTCGCCGGCCGCACGCGCCGCCTCACACTCGGCACCGCCGTCATCGTCCTGCCGTGGCACGATCCCGTGCGCGTCGCCGAGGAGATCGCGCTGCTCGACGTGCTGTCGGGCGGCCGCTGCCTCTTCGGCTTCGGCCGCGGCGCCGCCAGCGTCGAGTACGCCGGCATGCGGGTGCCGATGGAGGAGGCCCGGGCCCGCTTCGTCGAGTCGGCCCGGATCGTGGTGATGGCGCTCACGCAGGAATCCTTCGAGTGGAAGGGGGAGTTCTTCACGATCCCGCGCACCGCGATCCGCCCGCGGCCCATCTCGCACCCGGAGCGCCGCTTCTACGCCTCGTCGGTCAGCCCCGAGTCCGCGGAGATCATGGCCAAGCTGGGCTTCGGCGTCCTCGTCGTCATGCAGAACGAGTGGGCCAAGGCCGCCGAGGACATCCAGCGCTACCGCGACATCGCCGCCTCCGTCGGCCACACGCCGCGGCCGCCCATCATCCTGACCAACATCTCGGTGGCCGAGAGCCGGAGCGAGGCCGAGGACCGCGCGAAGACGTACCTCAGTCGCAAGTGGGACTCGATCGACGCCCACTATCACTTCTCCGACGGCCACCTCGCCTCGGTGAAGGGCTACGAGTTCTACGGCGGCATGGCCAAGACGTACTCCAAGATGAAGGACGAGGGCTTCCGCAAGAAGGCCACCGACTTCTACGTCAAGATCCAGATCGTGGGGACGCCCGACGACTGCGTCCAGCAGGTGGCCGAGCTGCAGCGCCTCACCGGCGTCGATCATCTCGCGACGGAGTTCGGCTACGGCGGCATGCCCCACGAGCAGGCCGAGCTCAACATGCGCCTGTTCGCCGAGCGGGTGATGCCGACGCTGCAGCGCGATCGCGCGTTTGCCGGTCCCGCGCGGCCGGCGAGCGATGGCGCGCCGCGGCCGGCGACCGCGGGCGGCGGTGTGTTCGCGCCCGCGTAGCAACCTCGCGCCTAGAAGTACCCCGGATCCCCCGGCATCAGGATCGTGCGCTCGTCGCCCTGCATGACGACGCGCGGGCGGATGGTCGTGACCACCCCGTCCTTCAGGCGATCGAGCGCGTGGGCGGTATCGCGGGCGCCGTCGAAGAGCATGAGGTTCTTCACGGTGGGATTGCGCAGCGAGATCTCGCCGCGCTGCTGCGCCTCGACCGCCTCGCGCGGCGTCAGCCACTTGAGGTCGGTCATCTCGAAGTCGTCGCCGCTGGCCTGCTGGCCGGCCGGGGCCGGCGCGGCGAAGAAGCGCGTGTCGAAGCGCAGCGGCTGCTCCTCGGGCGTGATCCAGTGGGCGAAGTACACGAGCCGGTCGGTGGCGAGCGTCAGGCGCTCGGTGCGGATCATGGTCCAGAACGCGGCGTTCTGGCGATGGCAGGCCTTGCGGTACTCGGCGAAGCGCGGCGGCGTGACGTCCACGTCGCGGCCGGTGGCATCGACGGCCAGCAGGAGGCCCGCCTCCTCGAACGTCTCGCGGATGGCGCCGATCCAGTAGCCCAATGCCGTGCGCGGCGCGTCCTCCAGCCCGAGGCGGCGCGCGGCCTCCTTCATCTCGAGGCCGCGACACCAGCGCGCGGCGTCCTCGGGATTGTCGCCCGCGTCGATCTTGCCACCGGGGAACACGAAGTCCCCGGCGGCGAACTTCGACTTCAGATGGCGGCGCATCAGCAGGCACTCGACGCCGCCGTCGGGACGGTCGCGGAGCAGCACGAGCGTGGCGGCGGGCGACGGAACGGCGGGCGTTTGTTTGACGGGCACGACGTAGTGTGCCACGATGCTCGCGACTTTGTCATGGACCTTCACCACCTGACCGAAGCGGTCGGGGTGCTGGCGTTCGGCGTCCTCTTCCATTCGGCGACGGTTCGTCTGCTGGGCGACCGCCATCCCTTCCTGCGCATCGTCTTGAGCGGTCTCGCCTTCGGCGGCCTCGCGCTCGGGCTCGCGCTGGCGCGCATCCAGGTGGGTCCCGGCGTCTACTTCGACGCGCGCAACGTGCCGATCGCGCTCATCGCGCTCTTCGAGGGCTGGCCGGCCGGCCTGCTGGCCACCCTGCCCGTCATCCTCTATCGCTGGGCGTGGCTGGGCGGCAGCGGAACGATCCCCGGCATCCTCACCGTGCTGTCGGCGGCGGCGGCCGGCGGGCTCGTGCACTGGTGGGCCACGCGGCGCGGGCGCGTGGAGACCCTGCACGCGTTCGGGCTGGGCGCGGCGACGTTCCTCATCACGCTGCTCGGCTACGCGCTGCTCGGGCGCGACGGGCTCGAGAAGTTCGCGCGCACGTGGCCCCACTTCCTCGTCGCCTACGTGCTCGGCATCGGCCTGCTGGCCCAGCTCTTCCAGAACGTGCTCGAGCGCGAGCGGCTCTATGCGGCCGAGCGGCGCTTCCGCGCGCTGCTCGACGAGACGTCCGAGGCCATCCGGATCGTGGACACCGACAGCCATCGCATCGTCGAGACCAATCGCGCGGACTCCGCGCTGGCGGGCGAGCCGCGCGCGCGGCTGCTGGGCCGCGACACGCGCGAGTTCTGGCCGGCGGACGAGGAGGGGCGCATGCGCTGGACGGAGATCGCCCACGCGATGGCCACGGCCGGCGTCGCCACGGGCTTCGGGCTGCCCTTCCGCGCCGGCGACGGTGTCGTGCGCTCGGTGGACCTCACCTGTCGCCGCGTCGAGCACGGCGGGCAGCGCTACGACATCCTGATCTTCCGCGACGCCAGCCCGCGCGAGGCGCTCGACGCCGCCCGCCGCGAGGTGCTCGACCTGCGCGCCGTCACGCTGGTGGCCAACGCCGCCGCCCACGAGATCAACAATCCGCTGACGGTCATCGTGGGCTCGCTCGAGCTGCTGCAGCGGCGCCTGGCCGCCGGCGGGCCCGAGTTGCGCTGGATCGACCGGGCCGTGGATGCCTCCCAGCGCATCCGCGAGATCATCGCGCGCATGACCCACATCACCAAGGTGCAGGCGTCCGGCTCCTTCCCGGGCGTCCCCGCCATGCTCGACATTCACCGCTCCAGCGAAGATAATTAGCCGCTCGACCGACCCAGGGAGGAGTCACGACCGATGGAGGAGCTGATCCTCGACGCCATCATCACCGCGATCTCGCTCGTGTTCCTCGCCATCCTCGGCATCATCAGCGGTGTGGCGATCCCCGGGCTCTTCCTCGCCGCCGTCGCCCCCTGGCTGGACTGGCTCCTCCCCGAACGCAAGAAGCCCTAGTTGGGCGCCAAGTATTTTGGCGCCGCCGTCCGGCGGCGCGAGGACCCGCGCTTCCTCCGCGGCGAGGGGCGCTTCGTCGACGACGTCACGCTCCCCGGCCTCCTGCACGCCGTGCTGCTGCGCTCGCCCCACGCCCACGCCCGCATCGCGCGGCTCGACGTGACGGCCGCGCGGGCGATGGACGGCGTGGCCGGCGTGTTCACCTTCGCCGATCTCGAGCGCTGGATGAAGCCGCTGCCGCTCTTCGGCGCGCCGCCGCCCGGGCTGGCCGCCGCCGTCACGTTCGACCTCCGCACGGCCCCGCAGTACGCGCTGGCCCGCGACCGCGTCCGCTACGTCGGCGAGGCGGTCGCGATGGTGGTGGCGGACAGCCCGGCGCGCGCCGAGGACGCGCTGGCGCGCATCGTCGTCGAGTGGGAGCCGCTGCCCGCCGCCGTGGAGATGGTGGCGGCGGCCGAGCCGGGCGCGCCGCTCGTCCATCCGGAATGGTCCACCAACGTCGCGGTCGGCTTCACCCACGCCATCGGCGACGTCGAGCGCGTGTTCGCGGGGGCCGAGGCGGTCTTCAGCGAGACGTTCCGCATCCAGCGCTACGTGGGCATGCCGCTCGAAGGCCGTGGCGTCGTCGCGCAGTGGGACCGGCGCGACGGCACGCTGACGACCTGGAACAGCACGCAGGTCTCCCACTTCGTGCAGCAGGGGCTCACCGCCGCGCTGGAGCTGCCGCCGCATCGCATCCGCGTGATCGCGCCGGACCTCGGCGGCGGCTTCGGCACCAAGGCCTCGGGCTACGCCGAGGACGTTCTGGTGCCGCTGGCGGCGCGCGCGCTCAACCGGCCGGTGAAGTGGATCGAGAGCCGGCAAGAGCACATGATGAGCGCGGCGCACGCGCGCCACCAGACGCACGCCATCAGCCTGGCCGCGCGCCGCGACGGCACCATCCTCGGCGTGCGCGATCGCATCTGGCTCGATCTCGGCGCCTACAACGTCTGGGGCATCGTGCTGCCCTACAACACCGTCGCCCACCTGCTGGGGCCGCACCGCGTGCGCGACATGCGCGTGGACGTGCAGGGCGTGGTCACCCACAAGACGCCCAACGCGCCCTATCGCGGCGCCGGCCGCCCGGAGACGGTGTTCGCCATGGACCGCGCGGTCGACGGACTCGCGCGCCAGCTCGGCCTCGATCCCGCCGAGATCCGCCGCCGCAACTACCTCACCGAGCGCGACCTGCCGTGGGATCTCGGCATGCCGTATCGCGACGGCAATCCGCTCGTGTACGACAGCGGCGACTTCCGCGCGGCGCTCGACGCCGCGCTGGAGGCAGCCGGCTACGAGGCGTTCCGCAAGGAGCAGCCCGCGCTGCGCGCGCGCGGCGTGTGGCGGGGCATCGGCATCTCGGGCTACGTGGAGGGCACGGCCATCGGCCCGTTCGAGGGCGCGCGGGTGACGCTCGACCTCGCCGGCCGCGTGCTCGTGGCCACCGGCGCGGTGAACTCCGGCCAGGGGCACGAGACGTCGTTCGCCCAGGTGGCGGCCGACGCGCTCGGCGTGCCGCTCGACTGGGTCACGGTCGTCGGCGGCGACACCGCCGCCGTGCCCTTCGGCGTCGGCACCTTCGCCAGCCGCAGCGGCGTGACGGCCGGCAACTCCATCGCCGACGCCGCCCGCGCCGTGCGCGCCAAGGTGGTGGCGGCGGCGGCCGCGCTCCTGGAAGCCGCCGAGGCCGACATCGAGGTCGACGACGGCCAGGTGTTCGTGCGCGGCGCGCGCGGCTCGGCGGTGGAGCTGGCACGCGTCATCCAGGCCTCGATCCCCACGTTCGCCCGGCCCGGCGTGGCGACGCCGGACTTCGACGCCACCGCGTATCACCACGTGCCGACCGTCACCTACGCCAGCGCGGTGCACGTGGCGCAGGTGGAGGTCGATCGCGACAGCGGGGCCGTGCGATTGCTGCGCTACGTGGTGGCGCACGACTGCGGCACCGTGATCAACCCGCTGATCGTGGAGGGCCAGGTGCACGGCGGCGTCGCCCAGGGCGTGGGCGGCGCGCTCTTCGAGGAGATGGCCTACGACGCCGAGGGACAGCTCCTGAGCGGCACGCTGATGGACTACGTCGTCCCGCGCGCCGACGACCTGCCGTGGATCGACTGCGTGCACCTCGAGTACCCGTCGCCGCGCAACCCGCTGGGCGCCAAGGGGCTGGGCGAGGGCGGCGCCATCTCGCCGCCGGCCGCCATCGCCAACGCCATCGACGACGCGCTGGCGCCGCTGGGCGTGCGCGTCACCGCGACGCCGGCGCTGCCGGCCCGCGTGCGCGAGCTCATCCAGCGCGCCCCGCGCACAGCTTCTTGATGTCGCTCCAGTCGTAGCCCTCGAGCAGCTTCACCGTGGGTTTCGGGCCCGCCGTGGCGGCCGCGCTCAGGGCCTGCAGGCGATCGGACGAGGCGGGATGCGTGGAGAGGTATTGCGCGATGGCCGGCTGGGTCCCCTCCAGGCGCTCCATCGTGCGGAAGAACGCCAGCATCCCGGCCGGATCGATGGAAGCCGCCTGCAGCATGGCCAGCCCGTCGCGATCGGCCGCGCGCTCGGCGTCGCGGCTGTGGTGGAAATCGCCGAGCGTCCGCGCGCTCTGCACGCCGAAGGCCAGCACACCGCTGACGTCGCCCACCAGCGCCGCGATCAGCACCGCCGTGGAGGCCTGGCGCAGGATCGCCCGCGTGGCGTCACGGTGCAGCACGTGCTGGATCTCGTGGGCCAGCACGCCGGCCAGCTCCTCGGCGTTGTCGGTGCGGTCCAGCAGCCCGCGAAAGACCACGATGAAGCCGCCCGGCGTGGCGAAGGCGTTGACCATCGGATGATCGACCACGGTCACGCGGAACGGGTAGCGCGCCTGCGGCACCGTGCGCAGCAGCACGGCCGTGATCTCGTCGATGCGCCGCTCGCGCTCGGGATCCTGGCAGCGCTTTCCCGCCGGGGCCAGCTCGGCGACGGCCGCCTCGCCGATGGCGACCTCCCAGGCGACGGGCACGCGCGAGGCGGCGACGTCGGCGAGCCCGGGAATCCCCCACGCATAGAGGGCGGCGGCCACGGCGAGCGTGGCAATGGCCGCGAGGACGCCGGCGGCGGCGAAGAACCGGCGGCGGCGCGGATCGTGGAAGGCCGGCGCGACGTCGGGCGCGGCGGCCCGCAGCGCGGTGAGAAACGCGACGTCGGCGATCAGCAGGGCGTCGGAGATCTCGCCGCCGTGCTCCAGGCGCACCTGCTCGCCCTCGTAGAAGCCCTGCGTCTGGCGCACACCCGCCAGCGGCCAGCGGAACGTGCGCCCGGTCTCCGTCAGGCTGATCTCGAGCCCGCTGCCGCCGATGGCGACCCGGGCGGGCTGCCGCACGGGCGTGCGGCCGTCGAGGTACTGGGCGTCCCAGACGCGCGCGATGTTCGTCAGCCGGTGACGAGCCGGCGGTCGATCAGCAGCACACCGACGGCCGCGAACGCGAGGCCGCCGGCGAGGCCGCCGAGGACGTCGCCGATCCAGTGCGCGTTGAGATAGAGCCGGCTCGCGCCCACCGCCAGCACCAGCGCCGCGCCGCCCAGCAGCGTCAGCCTTCGCCAGCGCGGCGGCGCATCGAGCGCCCACAGCACGTACAGGAGCAGGCTCACGAAGACGACGATGCCGAAGGTGTGCGCGCTCGGATAGGCCCACAGCACGGTGTTCGGCCGCTGGCGGATGACCAGCACCTTGGCGAGATTGGCCGCGGCCATCGCGCCGGCGCCGGCGGCGATGACCGCCAGCGCGAGGCCGGCGTGGCGCACGCGGACGACGAGGCAGGCGGCGGCGGCCACCGGGCCGAGCACCCAGCCGGTGCCGAGCGACGACACCGCGCGCATCGGCAGCTCGAGCGCGCGCGTGCGCAACGCCTGCGCGAGGCTCTGGACCTCCCATTCGGCGTCGACGAGGACGCGGAGCTGGGCCAGGAGCGCGAGGGCGAAGAAGGCGGCGACGCCGCCGAGCGTGAGGGCGAGCAGCCGGCGGCGCTGCGCGGCCGTGAGCGAGCGAAGCGGCGCGGACGGCCGGGTCATGCCCGCCCAGTGTACGGCATCAGCCCACGCCGAAGTCAGCGTCCAGGAGACCCGCCAGCCCTTGGCCCGTCGCCGAGGCCGCCTGGGCGTCCTGGTGCACGTCGGCCAGCTCCAGCGGCCCCAGCAGGCTCACGTAGCGCAGCGTGAAGGCCACGCTGCGCACCACGGTCCACGGCCACAGCAGGCCGAGGCTCACCACGACCGCGACGACGTTGCTGATCTGCAGCCAGGCCAGGGCGCGGCCGGGGACACTCGAGCGAAAGCGCGTGGCGCCGAAGCGCGTGTGGTCGGTGAAGTACCGCTGGCGGCGCGCCGAGAACCAGAACCACGACAGGCCCAGCGTGGGCAGGAAGAGCAGGATCATCACGAGGAACGGGCGCATCAGGTCGCGCCCGCGGCCGTCGAAGTCGAACTTGCGCGAGCCGAAGTACGCGTGGGACACCATGAACGCCTGCCGCTGGGTGACGAAGATCGGGTAATACAGGCCGAGCGTGAGCGACATGAGGATCGTGCCCACCACGAAGATGCCGACGAACTGCCGCGCGCTGCCGCGGAACGAGAAGCGGATCCCCCGCCACGACATGCGGCTCAGGCGGTAACGCCGCGCGCCGACCATCGCGATCGGCACGATCAGGAGGCCCACCAGCCACAGCAGGCTGCGCAGGGCGGCGCGGATCTCCGCCGGCGCCTGATAGAGCTCGGGCAGGATCGTCAGCAGCGCCACCGGGATGAAGAAGACGGCCATCCCCTTGACGAACCCCACCAGCAGCTCGCGGCCGGAGCCGTGGTAGGCGAAGCGGTCGCCCTCCAGCTCGCTCTCGCCCAGCAGGTAGCGGCGCACGCGGGTCTTGGCCCAGAAGTAGAAGACGCCCGCCGTGAGCAGCGTGAGCAGCGCGTTCACCGCCTGGATGCCGAAGAGCCCGAGCGCGGAGCCGTGGAAGCTCAGCCGCAACGTCGAGGGCGGGCCCGCGACTGGAACCGGTGGCGGGGGCGCGCTGGGTGACGCCGGCGGCTGGAAGACCGCGGCCGGCGGCGCGTGGACGGGGCCGCCGGGGCCCCGCCGCAGCTTGTCGAGCGAGGCGCGGTAGAGCGCGACCAGCACGCCGCACTGCGGGCACTTGTCCCCGGGCACGTCGGGGAAGCTGCAGCGCGGGCAGGGCTCAGCCATGCGGGCCTCCGAAGAGCGCGGGCAGCGTGCGCAGCGCGTCGCCGATGCGCGGCCCGTGCCAGGAAAACGGCTTGCCGTCCACGAGGTGCAGGCGGCCGTCGCGCACGGCCGGCACGTCGCCGTACGGCGCGAAGTCGGCCAGGTGCGCGCGGCGGAAGCGGAACGGCTCGTCGGGCAGCACGATCACCTCCGGCTTGCGGGCGGCCATCTCGTCCAGCGTGAGGCTCGGGTAGCGCTCGGCGCGGTCGGCGAAGACGTTGGCGGCGCCGCACACGGCGAGCAGGTCGTGGACGTAGGTGTCGCGCCCGATCGTCATCCAGGGGTTGCGCCAGATCGGATAGAAGACCGGCACCGGGCGCCGCGCCGCGCTCTCTGCGCGCACGCGCGCGTAGAGCGGCTCCAGCTCGGCCAGCAGCGCGTCCGCCCGCGCGCGGCTGTCCGTGACCTCACCCAGCTCGCGGATCATCGCCAGGCCGTCGGCCACCGTGCGCGGGTACGTGACCCACACCGGGATGCCCCACTCCCGCAGCGTCGCGATGTGCTCGCGCACGTTCTCCTCGACATTGGCCACCACCAGGTCGGGCGCCAGCGCGCGGATCGCCGCCAGGTCGGGGTCCTTCTCGCCGCCGATCTTCGTCTTGCCGCGCAGAGCCGCGCGCGGCTCGACGCAGTAGACGGTGACGCCGACGAGCGCGTCGGCGAGGCCCAGGGAGCAGAGCGTCTCGGTGATGGAGGGGATGAGCGACACGATCCGCCGCGGCGGCCGTGGCATCGCCAGCGTGACTCCGGACGCGTCGACGAGGCTGCTCAAGCGATCCGGCGGCTCCGCAGGCGCTCGACGAGCGCCAGGACCTCGCGGGTGCGGTCGGCCAGTTCGGCGTCCCACTTCATGATCTCGTCGACCGGCTTGCGCTGGTCGATGGCGTCCTCGAGGTTCGTGACCGCGACCCCGAACACCTTCAGCACCCGCCGCGTCTCGTCGCTGGGCATCGGGGCTCCTATTCATCCAGGTCGAGCGCGGGCGCCGCGGCCCAGAGCGGCTCGCCGGCCGGCTTGAAGTTCTTGGTGTTCACGAAGTGCATGCCGTGGTGCAGGTTCATCTTGAACTTGCCGCCGCCGAAGCGGCCGCCGATCCAGCCGGCGGGATCGTCCAGGAAAGCCGTCATGTCGGCCGCCGGCAGCCGCACGAGCCACTTGAAGCGGATGGTGCCCGCGAAGGGCTCCTGCACGCCGATGGTGGCGGTGAACTCGGGCCACACGCGCCCGAACTCCTCGAGGATCTGCTTGCGGGTGGGGCGACCGAGACCGCGGTTCTGGAGATTGCGCGTGAGGTACGGCTCCACGAGGTCCCAGCACCACGCGGCAATCACGGCGATGCGCAGTGTACCACGCGCACCGCGCGGCGCGGTCAGACGCTGTCGCGCCCCTCCAGCAGCCGCGCGACGCTCTCGAAGTCGACCGGCTTCACCAGGTGCACGTCGAAGCCGGCCACCGCCGTGCGGCGACGGTCGTCGTCGCGGCCGTAGCCCGTGAGCGCCACGAGCAAGACGGAATCGCCCAGCGCATCCCGGATGCGCTGCGCCACCGCGTAGCCGTCGAGGCTCGGCAGGCCGATGTCCACGAGCACGATGTCCGGCGACATCCGCAGCGCCAGCTCCACGCCCTCGGCACCGTCGGCCGCCGTCTCGACGTGGTGCCCCTCGAGCTCGAGCGCCAGGCGCAGCACCTCGCGGCTGTCCTCGTGGTCCTCGACGACGAGGACGCGCCGGCGCGTCGGCTGCGAGGACGGCCGCTCGGCAGGCTGCGGCACGGCCACCGGTGCCGTCCCCAGCGGCAGCCGGACGACGAACTCGCTGCCACCGCCGTCGCCGTCGCTCGACGCCGTGAGCGTGCCGCCGTGCAGCTCCACCAGCATCCGGGCCAGCGCGAGCCCGACGCCGAGCCCGCCTTCCAAGCGCCCCGGCGTGCCGTCGCCCTGCGCGAAGAGCTCGAAGATCCCGGGCAGGCTCTCGCGCGAGATGCCGACGCCGGTGTCGCGGACGCGGAGCACCGCCGTGCCGCCGTCGATCTCGCCGTTCACGGTGATCCGGCCGCCTGGCGGCGTGTACTTGGCGGCATTGTTCAGGAGGTTGCCGACGACCTGGGCCAGGCGCGTCGGGTCGGCGTCGAGCCACACAGGCCTGGACGGCAGCGCGAGGTCCACCGCGTGACCGCGGGCGTCGATGAGCTCACGGGTGGCCTCCAGCGCCTCGGCCACCGCGGTCTCCAGCGTGGTCGCCGTGCGGCGGAGCTCGATCTTCTCGCGCGCGAGCCGGGCCGCGTCGAGCAGGTCGTCGAGCAGCCGGGCCAGGTGGCGGCTCTGGCGCTCCACGATGTCCGTGGCGCGCCGGACATCGGGATCGCGCTCGGCGGGACCGCGCAGCGTGCGCATGGCCATCCGGATCGGCGCCAGCGGGTTGCGCAGCTCGTGCGCCAGCATGGCGATGAACTCTTCCTTGGAGCGATTGGCCGCCTCGGCCGCCGCCCGCGCGGCCTGCTCGCGGGCCAGGAGCTGCACGCGCTCCTCCTCGACCTGCTTGCGGTCGGTCACGTCGGCCACCGTGCACACCGCGCCGGTGACGACGCCCGCGCGATGCACGGGATCGACGGTCACGCGCAGCCAGCGGCCATGGCCATGGCGCTCGACGGTCTCCTGCCGGTGGCTCCGGCGCATCCGCGCGAACGGCATCTCGCCCGTGTCGCCTGCCTCGCCCTCGAGCAGCGCGGCCAGCGGCCGGCCGACGAGGTCGCGCTCGCTGCCCGCCAGCAGCTGCGCGAAGGCCTGGTTGCAGCGGACGACGGCGCCCTCGGCATCCAGCAGCGCCACGCCCTCGGAGAGGGCGTCGAACGTCACTTGCCACTGCCGCGCGGAGTCGCGCTGCGCCTCCTCCGCGCGCTTCATGCGCAGGAGCGCGTTCAGCGTGGCCAGCAGCACCGGCGGCTCGACCGGCTCGGTCAGGTAGGCGTCGGCGCCGCCCTCGAGCCCCCTCGCCTTGTGCGCGGGGCCGGTGTAGGTCGCCGACAGGTGCAGCACCGGCACCGTCGCGGTCGTCGAACCTGCCTTGAGCCGGCGGCAGACCTCGAAGCCGGAGATGTCCGGCAGGTTGACGTCGAGGATGACGAGCGCCGGCGGCTCCAGCGCCACCGCGCTCAGCGCTTCCCCGCCCGTCTTCGCTTCGCGCACGTCGAAGCCGAAGCTGCGCAGCAGCTGCGTGCGCGCGTAGCGGCCGGGCTCGTAGTCGTCGACGTTGAGGATCGTGATGCGCTCCACGCTGCCTCCTCAGGCGTCCGGAGTCACGAGGCCGGCACCGACCAGCGCCGACCGGATGTGAGCAAGGGCCGAGTCGCGGTCGGCCCCCTTGGAGACGATGGCGGCGCCGAGCGCCTCGAGCCTGCGGCGTTCGGCGTCGGCCAGCGGTTGCGAGGTGACCACCACGACCGGGGTGGACCGAGTGGCGGCCTCCGCGCGCAACCGCTCGAGCACCTCGAAGCCCGAGAGATCCGGCATCACGAGGTCGAGGAAGATCGCATCCGGGGTATCCGAGCGCGCACGGCGCAGCCCTTCCTCGCCCCCGCACGCCTCCGTGATCTGACACGGCAGGTCGTCCAGGTACCCGCGGACGAGGTAGCGCGAGATCTCGTCGTCGTCGATCACCAGCACCCGCCGCACCGGCTGCCGTCCGGTGAGCCGCCGGAGGCGCTCGATCAGCCATCGGCGCTCCAGGGGCTTCATCGCGTAGGCGTCGGCGCCGAGCGTCATTCCCTTGGCTTCGTCGTCGACCGTGCTCACGATCAAGACGGGAATGTCGCGCGTGGCGGGGTCGCTCTTGATGTCGGCCAGCAGCGTCCAGGTGTCCTCGCCGCGGAGCAGGATGTCGAGCACGACGGCGGCCGGGCGCGCCTGGACGAGCGCGTGCCGGGCCTGGCGGGTCGTCATCGCGCGCACGACCTGGAACCCGGACCCCTTGAGGAACTTCTCGTAGACCAGCATCTCCTCGGGGCTATCCTCCACGACGAGGATCGGCACGCGGAGTGGATCGGCTTCCCACTCGACGGCCGGGACGCCAGGCTCCGGCACCGTGTACACCAAGGGGATCGTCGCGTGGAACGTCGAGCCGACGCCGGGCTCGCTCTGGACCGTCAGCGAGCCGCCCAGCAGGGTGGCGAGCTTGCGGGACAGCGGCAGGCCGAGGCCGGTCCCGCGCACGCGCCGCTGGATGGGATTGTCGAGCTGGCCGAACTCCTGGAAGATCCTGTCCTGGTCGTCCGGCGCGATGCCGATGCCGGCGTCCGCGACCGAGAAGACGACGGCGTCCCCCGACGACGCGAGCGTGGCGGAGACACGAACCTCGCCCCGCTCGGTGAACTTCAGCGCGTTGGACAAGAGGTTGCGCAGGATCTGGGAGACCTTGCCCTCGTCGGTGTTCAGCGGCGGCAGCCCGGAGGGGTTCTCGAAGACCAGGCTGACCAACTCGTTGACGAGCAGCGGGCGCAGCATGCCGCGCAACGAGCTGAACAGGCTGGTGACGTCGAACTCGACGGGCCGGATCGAGATCTTGCCCGCCTCCACCTTGGCCAGGTCCAGCAGGTCCTCGACCAGCTCGGAAAGCTGATCGGTCGCCTTGCGGATGTAGCCGACCTCGACCTCCTGCTCCGGCGTGAGCCCGCCGTCCACGCGGCGCAGCAGCACCTCCGTGAGGGCGCGGATGGCGTTGAGCGGCGTGCGGAACTCGTGGCTCATGTTGGACAGGAACCGCGACTTCAGCTCGTCGGCGCGCCGCAGATGGTCGGCCTTCTCGTCCAGCTCGGCGTAGAGCGCGACGACGCCCCGGTTGGTGTCCTCCAGCTCCGAGTTCAGCCGCACGAGATCGTCCTGCCGCGCCCGCAGCTCCTCCAGCGTCCGCACCAGCTCCTGGTTCTGCTGCTGGATCTCCTCCAGCGGATTCTCGGGCTTGCGCCGGCCCAGCTCGTCGGCGATCCGCGCCAGGCGGGGCCCGGCGACGACGGAGGCGCCGCGCGGGCAGATCTTCTTGAGCGACACGACCGTGCCGCGCGCGGAGGAGTCGATGGAAAAGTGGTCCATCAGCCGGCGCGCGCCCATGATGCCGAGCCCCATGCCGGTCGCCGACTGGTACTGCCCGTCGAGCACGCGCGCGAGGTCCGCGATGCCGGGCCCGCGATCGGAGACCCGCACCACGAAGATCTGGGGGCTCGTCTTGCCGTCGACGAGAAACTCGACGGTGCCGCCGCCCGCGTACGTGAAGGCGTTGCGCGCGATCTCGGACACGGCCGTCGCGATCCGCGTCTGGTCCTGGGCGTCGAAGTCCAGGAGCGCGGCGATCTGGCGGGCCCGCTGGCGCGCGGCCACCACGTCGTGCTCGTGGCGAATGGCGAGGGAGAGGATGGGCGAGCTCACGCCGCGGCTCCGCGGGCCACCACCACCGCGACGTCGTCGCGCCCGCGCTTGAAGTCCCGGTAGAGCACGCCGGCCAGAAGGCTCGGATGGCGCGCGATGAGGCCGGGGTACGCCTCCAGCGACCAGTGACTCGTGAGTCCGTCGGTGTGCTGCACGAGGGTCGCGCCGGCGGGCCACGGATACGTGAACTCGTCGATCTTGCGGGCCGCGTGACCGGCGGTGCCGTTGTGCGAGACGAGGTGGCGCGCCTGACCGTCGCTCAGGATGACCGCGGCGATGTTCCCGAGCCCGCAGTACCGCAGACAGCCGCGCTCGAGGTCGATCTCCGAGACCGCCACCGCGGCTCCACGCGTCGCGCGCAGGCCGGCGTGGATGGCCTCGATGGCCGGGACCGGGCCCTCGGCCCGAGTCGCGCCGAAGATCCGCACGGCCTCGGCGCGCGCTTCCGCCGCCACCGGCCCGTGGCCGAGCCCGTCCACGACGAGGATCAGGACGCGACCGTTGCGGCGCGTCACCATCCACCCATCGCCGCTGACCTCTTCGCCCGGCCGGGGCGCCCAGGCGCTCCCGACGCGCAGCCGCTCGGCCGCGCTGCGCGGAACCGGCCCCGCCCACACGCGCGCCAGGACCACCGTGCCCTGGCCCGGCAGCGAGTAGATGTCGCAGTCGTCGGCCTGCCGCTTCATGGCCCCGAGGCCGGTCCCGGGACTGCCCGCGGTGGAATAGCCGTCGCGCAGCGCGTCCGGCACGCTGGGAATGCCGCGACCGCGGTCGAGCGCCAGGATCTCCAGCCCACCGACGGACTCGTGCGAGACCGCCTGCAGCAGGATCTCGCCGCCGGAGCCATGCTTGAGGAGGTTGCTCGCCGCCTCCGTCACCACGATGGCGGCGCGCCCCGCCTCGGTCGCCCCGAAGCCCGCGGTGCGTGTGAGCGCGGCCGCGTGACGCCGGGCCTCGGAAACGCCGCTCGCGTCGCTGATGGCGACGCTCACGACCTGCCTATCGCCAGCGAGCGATGGAAACACGCGTGCCCTCTCCCGGTCGCGAGACGATCTCGAACTCGTTCGACAACCGCTTGGCGCCGCCCAGCCCCAGCCCCAGGCCGCCGCCGCTGGTGTAGCCGTCCTTGAGCGCGAGCGCCAGGTCCTCGATGCCGGGGCCCTTGTCCTCGAAGGTCAGCCGGAGACCGATGCGCTTGCCGTCCGTGATGGTCTGCAGGCGCACCGTGCCGCCGCCGCCGTAATCGACCGTGTTGCGCGCCAGCTCACTGGCCGCCGTCACCATCTTCGTCTGATCCACCAGGCTGAATCCCAGCTTGACGGCAAGCGCCCGCACGACCTGGCGCACGACGACGACGTCCTCCGACGAGCCGAGCGGACGCATCTCCTCCGCGCTGACGGCCGTGGCCATCGCCGTGCTCACGACGCACCGTTGGACGTCCCGTGGAGCGACGTGCGGAGGAGCTGCATGCCCTTGTCCACGTCGAGCGCGGTGCGGACACCCGGCAGCGAGAGCCCCAGCTCGACCAGGGTGATGGCGACGGCCGGCCGCATGCCGACGACGACGGTCTCGGCGTCCAGGATGCGCGACATGCCGGCGATGTTGCCGATCATGCGGCCGATGAACGAGTCGACCACCTCGAGCGTCGAGATGTCGATGAGGACGCCGTGCGAGCGGTGGCGGACGATCTGGTCCGTGAGATCCTCCTGGAGCGCCATGGCCAGGCGATCGTGCATGTCCACCTGGATGGTGACGAGGAGAAACTCGCTCATCCGCAAGATCGGAATGCGGTCCATCTGGGGCCGCCCGTCAGCGGGCCGTGGCCTTGCCGATGGAGGCGCCCGTCTTCTGCAGCGCGATCTGGAACGCGTCGGCCAGCGTCGCCTTCGTCACCACGTTGGCCAGCTCGACGCCGAGGTGCACGATCGTCTGCGCGATCTGCGGGCGGATGCCGCTGATGATGCAGTCGGCGCCCATCAGCCGCGCGGCGGCGACGGTCTTGAGCAGGTGCTGGGCCACCAGCGTGTCCACGGTCGGCACGCCGGTGATGTCGATGATCGCGATGGCCGCGCCCGTCTCCACGATCTTGTGGAGCAGGTTCTCCATGACGATCTGCGTGCGTGCGCTGTCGAGCGTGCCGATGAGCGGGAGCGCCAGCACGTTGTCCCAGAGCTGCACGACCGGCGTGGACAGCTCCATCATGTCCTGCTGCTGACGGCGGATCAGGTCCTCACGACCCTTCAAGAACACCTCGGTCGTATAGAGGCCCAGCTGGTCCAGCAGGCCGGTCACCGCCCAGGTCTCGTCGGCGAGCGCCTCGGCGTCCCGCCCGACCTCCTGGCGCAGCCGCGTGAACAGCGGCTGCTTGAGCGACAGGACGAACGTCGCCGTCTCGGTCGGCGTGTAGCCGAGGGTCGTGCAGGACTGCGAGAGCTCGCCCAGCATCTCCCGGACGGCCGCCCAGGCCGGACCGGAGACGTCGCCGAGCTCACCGCTCTGCACCGCGTCCCGGAACAGCCCGAAGAAGCGCTGCGCATGCTCGCGGAGCGCACTCTCCTTCATCGCCTCGGGGCGGGACACCGAGAGCTGCTCGTTGACCCACTCCTTGAGGATGGCAGCGTCATGGCGCTTCAGGATGTCCGGCAGACGGCTCGCCACTTTCGTCATCAATGACTCTCCGGGGTTCGACGCGTTGGAGATTTGCTCGGAAGACACGAGGGGGACACCGCGAGTATACGCGCGCGGCCGTCCGCTGCAACGCGCACCCGGCCCGTGAACGCTCGCCACGGCGTCGGCAACATGGCCGACACGGTATGGGACGAAATGGCGCGTGCCAATCGGGCCGATGCTGACGGGCGGCAGGAAAAATCCGCGGATGCGCCCCGGGAATGCCCTGAGACAGGCGTCGGGGAAGACCCGAGGCGCGCGGTCAAGACTCCGACTCGACGAGGCCGAGCCGGACGGCCAGGCGCACCAGTGCGGCGACGTCGTGGACGTCCAGGCGCTCCATGAGCTGGGCGCGGTGGGTCTCCACCGTCTTCACGCTGAGCCCCAGCCGGGAGGCGATGGCCTTCGTGGTGTTTCCCTCGGCGATGAGCTGCAGGACCTCGCGCTGCCGCGGCGTCAGGCGGTCGAGCGGGCCGCTCTCGGCGCCGCCGCGCCGGACGTCGTCCACGACGTAGCGCGAGATGGCGGGGCTCAGGTAGATCTCGCCGCGCGCCACTGCCCGCACGGCCGCCTCCAGCTCGGGGGGCTTGGCGTCCTTGAGGAGGTACCCGGCGGCGCCGGCGCGGATGGCCCGCAGCACGTGCTCCTCGCCGGTGTGCATCGAGAGGATGATGACGCGCGGCCGCGACCCCTCGCGCGTGAGCCGCGCGGCCGCCTCCACGCCGTTGAGCCTCGGCATGCCGATGTCCATCAGCAGCACGTCGGGCCGCTGGGCGCCGCTGAGCTCGAGCGCCTCCTGCCCATCGCCGGCCTCGCCCACGACCTCGACGCCCTCGAAGCTCTGCAGGAGCTTGCGGACGCCCGCCCGGAAGAGGGCGTGATCGTCGGCGACGAGAACGCGAATAGGCGCCATGGGGGCCCTCATCCTACTCCACCTCGCGGCGTGTACCATGACCGCATGAGCTCGAATTTCGAGCTGGCGCGCCTCTTCTACGAGATGGCCAGCCTGCTGGAGGCGCGCGACGAGTCGGTGTTCCGCATCCGGGCCTACCAGCGCGGGGCGCAGACGCTGGAGACGCTCGGCGAGGACGTGCGCGCCGTGGCCGCCCGCGGCGGGCTCACCGCGCTGCCGGCCATCGGCAAGGACCTGGCCGCCAAGATCCAGGAGTACCTGGACACCGGCCGCCTCGAGCAGCTCGAGCGGCTGCGCGCGGAGCTGCCGCCGGCGTTCCTCACGCTGCTGGAGATTCGCGGGCTCGGCCCGCGCACCGCCAAGGCGCTCTACGAGCAGCGCGGCGTGGACTCCGTCGAGCGGCTGGAAGCGCTGTGCCGCTCCAAGGAGATCATCGGGGTGGCCGGCATCCGCGAGAAGACGTGCGAGAACATCCTCAAGGCCATCGCGCAGTGGAGGGCCGGCCGCAAGCGCACGCTGCTGCCCACGGCCCGCGCCATCGCGCGGCAGGTCGGCGAGGCGCTGCGCGCGCACGGCGGCGTGGAGCGGCTGGAGATCGCCGGCTCGCTGCGGCGCATGAAGGAATCCGTCAAGGACATCGACCTGCTCGTCACCTCCACCGAGCCCGCGCGCGTGATTCGCACGCTCACCACCCTGCCCTCGATCGTGGAGGTGCTGGCCCAGGGGCCGACGAAGGCTTCCGTGCGCCACCAGGACGGCCTCGCCATCGATCTGCGCGTGGTGGAGCCCGAGGCGTTCGGGGCGGCGCTGCAGTACTTCACCGGGTCCAAGGAGCACAACGTGAAGGTCCGCGAGCTGGCCTCGCGGCGGGGCTTCCGCATCAGCGAGTACGGCGTCTTCGACGAGGCCACCGGCGCGCGCGTGGCCGGCGCCACCGAGGAGGAGGTGTACGCCACCGTCGAGCTGCCGTGGATCCCGCCCGAGCTGCGCGAGAACCAGGGCGAGGTGGAGGCCGCGCGCGAGGGGCGGCTGCCGGCGCTGGTCACCGCCGCCGACCTGCGCGGCGACCTGCACGCCCACACCGACTGGTCCGACGGTCACCATCCGCTCGAGCGGCTGGTGGAGGCGGCGCAGGCCCGCGGCTACGAGTACGTCATCGTGTCCGATCACTCGCGCTCGCTCACGATCGCGGGCGGGCTCAGCATCGACGAGCTGCGCGCGCAGGTCGCGGCCATCCGCGCGCTGCAGCCGCGCTTCCGCATCCGCATCCTGGCCGGCACCGAGTGCGACATCCTCGCCGACGGCACGCTCGACTTTCCCGACGAGGTGCTGCAGGAGCTCGACGTGGTCCTGGCCGCCGTGCACTCGCGCTTCAAGCAGTCACGCGAGGAGATGACCGGGCGCATCGTGCGCGCGCTCGGCAACCCCTGGATGAACGTGCTCGTGCACCCGACCGGCCGCCTCATCGGCTCGCGCGAGCCGTACGACGTGGACCTGGACGCCGTGTTCGAGGCCGCCCGCCGTCACGGCAAGGCGGTCGAGATCAATGCCTCGCCCGATCGCCTCGATCTGGCCGACACGCACGCGCGCCGCGCCGCCGCCCTCGGCGTGCCGATCGCGATCAGCACCGATACGCACTACCTGCGCGAGCTCGATCACGTCGAGCTGGGGGTCGGCGTCGCGCGCCGGGCCTGGATCGAGCCAGCCCAGGTGCTGAACGCCCGGCCGCTTGCAGATCTGCTCGCCTGGGCGCGGCCCGACCGCGCCTGAGGCCACGCCAAACGGCTATACACAGTGCAACCGGAATGCCCCCGCTGAAAGTAGCTTTCGCTCCGCCATTCCAAGAGCTTGAGGCACATATGGCATGACGGTCGCCGGTGTGGATTGCGGTGGATAAGTCCAAATCGCGCGGTCGGACCGCATCCAAGCAAGCGTGGCGCGAGCGGATCTGGTCGTTGCTCACGCGGCGCCGGGTCGGCCGCTTTCCGTTGCCGCTGAACGACCGCATCCCGAACTTCGCGGGCGCCGAGCAGGCGGCCGCGCGTCTCGCCGCGCTGCCGGAGTGGCGCGCGGCCCGAACGCTCAAGTGCAATCCCGATGCGCCGCAGCGCGCCGTGCGCCTGAGCGCGCTGCGCGAGGGCAAGGACGTCTACGTTGCGGTGCCGCGCCTGCGCGCCGAGCGCTGCTTCATCCACCTCGATCCCCGGCGCATCCCCGCGGCGCGACTGGCGGCGGCGGCGACGATCGGCGGCGCCGCCGCGCTCGGCGTGCCGGTGGCGCCGCACGAGCTGCCGCACGTCGATCTCGTCGTGGCGGGCAGCGTCGCGGTGAATCGGCGCGGCGCGCGCGTCGGCAAGGGCGGCGGCTACAGCGATCTCGAGTTCGCGCTGGCCACCGAGCTGGGCGCGGTGGACGCGCGCACCACGGTCGTCACGACCGTGCACGATCTCCAGGTCGTCGACGGCGCGATTCCCATGACCGCCCACGACGTCCCCGTCGACCTCGTGGTGACGCCGACGCGCGTGCTGCGCGCGCGCCGCGCCTCGCCACGCCCGCGCGGGATCCGGTGGGACGAGCTGGACGCGGCGCAGCTCGCGGCCATGCCGGCGGTGGCGGGGCGCAAAGCCCGGCCGGGAGGCGTAGAATCGGCGCGACGACGTTCCCGAGTCCGGTCCGGTCCTGTCCTGAAAGGAGAGGGTCATGACCATTGAGGCTCGCCCGACCGCTTCGCTCGACACCGCGCCGCCCGCCACGACCGACACCGTCGCGCTGTATCAAGAGGGGATGCTCGCCGGCGTCATCGGCGCCGCCGCCGTCGCCCTGTGGTTCCTGGTGCTCGACTCGCTGTCCGGCCGGCCGTTCTGGACGCCGACCGTGCTCGGCACCGCGCTCTTCCGGCACGGCTCCGGGCTCGACGCCGCCGACGCGCTGCCCACGTCGTTCGAGATGGTGCTGATGTTCAGCTGGATCCACGGCATGGTGTTCGCGGCGCTCGGCGGCGTCGCGGCACGGCTGCTCGGCTACGTCGAGCGCCATCCGAGCGCGGGCTTCGGCGTGCTCCTGCTGTTCGTCATCTTCCAGTTCGGCTTCATCGCCGTGGCGACGGTCTTCGCCGAGCCGG
>QHRW01000032.1 GCA_003220265.1 Candidatus Rokuibacteriota bacterium
GGACTTCGGAATCTTCGAGGGCGACGATACCGTGCAGCCGGCCGGCGGGGATGTGCTGCGAGTCACCCGCCTCGAGCCAGATCTCGCGGATCTCCCCCCGCCGGTCTTCCAGAATGAGAATCAGCCGGCCGCTGCGGACAAAGACGCTCTCTTCCTTCTCGCGGTGGTACTGCAGCCCGATCTGGTGGCCCCGGCGAATGAAGAGGATCTTGCTCGCGTAGCGCCGGGTGACTGTCCACAGCATCTCCCAGCCCCACGGCTTCGGGACTCCTGGGCGGCCATGCTGCTTAGGAAGCGATTGCATCGAAGCGAAGAGCTTGCAAGCGTCCTGCCGACGCGTCTGCGGCGGCGGCCGGCGTGCTCAGCCGCCGAGCAGGCGCCGCGCGTCCGCGCGGGCCTGGTCGAGAACCTCGCGCACGGCGAGCGACTTCTCGCGGGCGAGGCGCACGACTTCGGCGAACTCCGGCGTGACTGTGACGACGCGCCCGCCGAGGCGGGAGACCTTGAAGGGCAGCGCGCCGTACGCGGTCGGGATCGTCACCATCTCGCGCTCCAGCCGGGCCCTGGCCACTTCCGTCCAGCGGACGCCGATCGTCGAGGATTCCTCGAAGAGCACGCGCGAAAGGTCGCTCACCCGCTCGGGCGGGCACAGTGCCGTCAAGACGGTGCCCGGCCGGCTGCGTTTCATGATCACCGGTGTGAGGAAGACGTCGAGCGCGCCTGCCTCGAACAGCCGCTCCATGAGGGGCTCGTAGAGCTGCGGCGACATGTCGTCGATGGTGGTCTCGACCTGGGCCACGGTCTCGCTGGCGCCCTCGCCGGCGGTCGAGCCGGCGAAGACGCGCAGGACATTCGGCGTGCCGGGCAGATCGCGGGTACCGGCACCGTAACCGACGCGCTCCACCGTCATGGCCGGCATCCGGCCGGCGCCCGCCGCCAGCGTGGTGAGGATGGCCGCGCCCGTGGGCGTGACGAGCTCGGCCTGCACGCCGGTGTCCACGACAGGAAAATTGCGCAGCAGCTCCGCGGTGCCGGGCCCCGGGATCGGCATGCGCCCGTGCGGACCCTCCACGAACCCGCCGCCGATCGGCAGCGCCGAGACGTGCACCGCCTCGGCGCCAAGCAGATGCAGGCCGAGCACCGCGCCCGTGACGTCCACGATCGCATCGACGGCGCCGACCTCGTGGAAGTGCACCTCGTCCACGCTGCCGCCGTGCACGCGCGCCTCCGCCTCGGCCAGTCGCCGGAAGATCTTCACGGCCGCGGCCACGATGGCCGGCGCCAGCCCGCTTGCTTCCAGGACTCGCACGATGTCGCCCAGGTGCCGGTGCACGTGATGCGCGCCCGCCTCGACCTGGACGTCGACCTTGGTCGCGCGAAACGCCCCCCGCCTCACCTCGCGCGCGCTCAGGCTCCAGCCCGTCAGCCCCAGCTTCGCCAGCTCCGCCCGCAACGCCTCGAGCGGCACGCCGACATCGACGAGCGCGCCCAAAATCATGTCCCCCGACGCGCCACTCGGGCAGTCGAAGTAAACGGTCTTCATCGGCCGAAGTAACCGGTTCTCATCGGCGGCGCCTCAGCGAATCTTTGCCACGAGGCGATTGATCTGGCTGGCCTGGTGCGCGGCGCCGTAGCCGTTGTCGATGTTGACCACCGACACCCCGGGCGCGCACGAGTTCAGCATCGCCAGCAGCGCGGCGAGGCCGTTGAGCGAGGTGCCGTAGCCCACGCTGGTGGGCACGGCGATCACCGGGCGATCGACGAGACCGCCGATGACGCTCGGCAGCGCGCCCTCCATGCCGGCGACCGCCACGATCACGTTGGCCTCGCTCAGCACCTCGCGATGCACGAGCAGCCGATGCAGCCCGGCCACGCCGCAGTCCACGAGCCGCTCGACGCGATTGCCCAGCGCCTCGGCGACCAGCGAAGCCTCCTCGGCCACCGGCAAATCCGCGGTGCCGGCGGCGGCCACCACGATGAGCCCGACGCCGTCGTGCGCTTCCGGCCGCACGATGAGCAGCCGCGGAACCGGATGGTAGGTGCACGCGAGCCCGGCGGCTTCCACGGCCGCCGCCGTGGCGGCGTCGCAGCGCGTGGCGAGCACGTTGGCGTGATGCGCGGCCAGACGCCCGACGATCGCCACGACCTGATCGGCCGATTTCCCGGGACAGAACACCGCCTCGGGCCCGCCGGCGCGGAGCGCGCGGTGATGGTCGATCTTGGCGAAGCCGAGGTCCTCGTAGGGCAGCGCGGCCAGCCGCGCCGTCGCGCCCTCCACGTCGAGCCGACCGGCGCGGACGTCGTCGAGCAGGCGCGCGAGAGCCTCTTTATCCATCGGCCCGCCGCTTGAGGCCCAGCAGGAGATTCGCGCTCCCCGACTGGAAGCCGCCCAGGTCCACGGTGACGTACACGTAGCCCAGCTCGCGGAAGCGGGTGACGATCGCCTGGTGGCGTCCGTCCTCCCACAGCCGCGGCATATCCTCGAGCGGGATCTCCAGCCTCGCCAGCCGGTCGTGGTGGCGCACGCGGAACTGGCGGAAGCCGAGCGAGCGGACGAACGTCTCGGCGGTGTCGATGCGGCGCAGCTTGTCGGCCGTGATCTGGTCGCCGTACTGGAAGCGCGAGGAGAGGCACGCGAACGAGGGCTTGTCCCACGTCGGCAGCCCCAGCGCGCGCGACAGCTCGCGGATCTCCGCCTTCGTCAGCTCGGCCTCGATCAGCGGGGCGCGCACGCCGTGCTCGGCCGCGGCCTTCATTCCCGGACGGTGATCGCCGAGGTCGTCCAAGTTGGCGCCGTACGCCAGCACGCGGATTCCCTCGCGCGCGGCGATGGGCCCCAGCTTCGTGAACAGCTCGTCCTTGCAGAAGAAGCACCGGTTGGCGCCGTTGCGCGCGTAGTCGGGGTTCGTGAGCTCGTCCGTCCGGACGACGACGTGGCGCAGGCCGATCAGCGCCGCGAGCCGCCGGGCTTCCTCCAGCTCCGCGGCGGGATACGTCTCGGAGTCCGCGGTGACGAGCAGTGCCTTGTCGTCGAGCGCGTCCTTGGCCGCGCGGGCCAGCAGCGCCGAGTCCACGCCGCCCGAGAAGGCCACCGCGACGCTGCCCATGTCGCGCAGGATCCCGACCAGCCGCTCGTATTTCATCTGCGCCACGCTCAGTCGCGCTCCAGGCGGATGAGATCCTCGAACTCGGCGTAGCGCCGGTCGATCTCGCGCGCGTCGAGGCGGGTCAGGCGGTTGAGCGAGAAGTCCTCCACCGTGAAGGACGCCATCACCGAGCCGTACACCATCGCGCGCCGCATCGTGGCGGCATCCGTGCGGTCGCGGAAGGCCAGGTAGCCCATGAAGCCGCCGGCGAAGGTGTCCCCGGCCCCGGTAGGGTCGAAGACCGACTCCAGCGGATAGGCCGGCACCACGAAGAACGCACCGTCGTCGAGCAGCAGCGCGCCGTACTCGCCGCGCTTGATCACGACGGTGCGCGGGCCGAGCGCGGCGATCGTGCGCGCGGCCTTGACGAGGTTGGCCTCCTCCGCGAGCTGGCGCGCCTCGCCGTCGTTGAGGGTCACGACGTCGACCTCGCGCACCACGCGCAGCAACGCCTCGCGCTTGCCCTTGATCCAGAAGTTCATCGTGTCGAGCGCGACGAGCCGGGGCCGCGTGCGCATCTGCTTCAGCACCGCCAGCTGCAGCTCCGGATCGATGTTGGCCAGGAACAGGTAGGGCGTGTGCGCCTGGGTGTCGTCGAGCTCCGGGCGAAAATCGGCGAAGACGTTGAGTTGCGTCTCGAGGGTCTTGGCCTCGTTGAGATCGTAGCCGTACGCCCCCGTCCACCGGAACGTCTTGCCGGAGGCCACGCGCAGGCCGCGCACGTCCACCCCGCGATCGCGCAGCAGCTTCACGTGCTCGTCCGGGAAGTCCTGGCCCACCGTGGCCACGAGCCGCACCTGCGTGAGGAAGCTCGCCGCATACGAGAAGAACGTCGCGGAGCCGCCCAGCACCTCCTGCACCTTGCCGAAGGGCGTCTCGACGCTGTCGAGCGCCACGGAGCCGACGACGAGCAGCTCAGCCACGCGGGGCTCCTTTGCGCCTGACGGCGCCACTCTTGCCGGCTGGCCGGGCACGCCGATCGAGGGGAAAGTACTTGCCGAGCAGCAGGTCCAGGCGCCGCCGCGTGTCGAGCGGAAAGGCCGACGGGCTCGTGATGACGGCGCTCTGCAAGAGACTCGGACACGGACAAGCTCGCGGCGGCCCCACGCTGGGGATCACCCGGCGCAGCACGTCCTTGGCCGTGGCCACGTTCTTGAGCAGCGTCTGGACGACCGCGTCCACGGTGACGGCGTCGTGCCCCGGGTGCCAGACGTCGTAGTCCGTCACCAGGGCCAGCGTCGCGTAGCAGAGCTCGGCCTCCCGGGCCAGCTTGGCCTCCGGCATGTTCGTCATACCGATCACGTCCACGCCCCAGCCGCGGTAGATCCGCGACTCGGCCTTGCTGGAGAACTGCGGGCCCTCGATGCAGATGTACGTGCCGCCCGTGTGCACGGTCGCGCCCGTCGCGCGCGCCGCCTTGTCGAGGGCCGCCGCCAGCGCCGGGCACACCGGATCGGCCATGCCGACGTGCGCGACGATGCCCTCGCCGAAGAAGGAGGAGACGCGGCGCTTCGTCGCGTCGAAGAACTGGTTGGGCACGACGAGATCGAGCGGATGGATCGTCTCCTTCATGCTGCCCACGGCGGAGATCGAGATGACCCACTCGGCGCCGAGCGACTTCAGCCCCCAGATGTTGGCGCGGAAGTTCAGCTCGGTCGGCGTCAGGCGATGGCCGCGCCCGTGCCGGGGCAGGAAGATCACCGGGCGGCCCTGGTACGTGCCTGTGCAGTACTCGTCGGAGGGATCGCCGAACGGCGTGCGCAAGCGACGCCAGCGAACGTCCGTCAGCCCCTCGAGCTCGTAGAGCCCGCTACCACCGATGACTCCGATCGCGGACTCGGTCATTCGTTCTCCAGGCTTCCTCGGGTCGCGGCCGCCTCGACGGCGGTCACGCGCACGCGTGCCAGGCGCCGCCGCAGGCGGTCGGGCCCGGCGAACGTCACCTCCATATAGTTCCCCGTCAGGCCGACGAGGTCGCCGGTCGCCCGGTCGCGCGCTTCGAGCACCAGCACGGCCTCGGCGCGCCCCAGCATCCCCTCGCGGAACCGTCGATTCTTGCCCGCGGCCAGGTCGCGCAGCCGGCGGCCGCGCTCGGCGGCCGTCGCGGCCGGAATCCGGCTCGCGCGCTGCGCCGCCTCCGTACCCCGCCGCGCGGAGTACGGGAAGACGTGAAGATACGAAAATGGCAGCGACTGCACCAGCGCGACGGTCTCGGCGAAGTCGGCGTCCGTCTCCCCGGGGAAACCCACGATGACGTCGGCGCCGAGCCCGAGCCGCGGGATCGCCGCGGTCAGCCGCTCGACGAGGCCGCGATACATCGCGACCGTGTAGGGCCGGCGCATCGCGCGCAGCACGCGCTCACTGCCGCTCTGGAGCGGGACGTGGAAGTGTGGCGCGATCACCGGCGAGGCGGTGACGATCTCCAGCACCTCCTCGGTGAAGTAGGCCGGCAGCAGCGACGAGAGCCGCAGCCAGCGCAGGCCGTCGATCTTCGTCAGCCGCGCGAGCAGTGCCGCCAGGCTCGTGCGCGGGAGGAGATCGGCGCCATAGTGGCCGAGGTCGACACCCGTCAGCACGACTTCGGGATGTCCCGCCACGACCAGCGCGCGCACGTGCTCCTCGACGACGTCTTGCGGCAGGCTGCGGCTGGCGCCGCGCGCGAGCGGCACGATGCAGAAGGCGCAGCGATGCTGGCAGCCGTCCTGGATCTTGAGGAACGCCCGCGCGCGGCCCTCCGCCACGGCGCGCGGCGGTGTCGCGTCGATCCGCGCGCCGGCGATGTCGCTCACCTCGACGCGTCGCGCGCCGCGCGTGGTGAGGTCGGCCAGCAGATCGGGCAGGCGCGGCTTGTCGGCGTTGCCCACCACGAGATCCACGCCGCCGAGCGCGGCGACCTCGCCCGGGTTCGTCTGGGCCCAGCAGCCGGTCACCACCACACGGCCATGCGGGCTCAGGCGTGCGGCGCGGCGGATCGCGCGCTTGTCGGAGAGCTCCGCGCGCGCCGTCACCGTGCAGGTGTTGACGACGACCACGTCCGGCGCCGCGTCCAGCGGCACGGTTTGGAATCCGCGGGCCTCGAGCAGCGTCTGCAGCACCGCCGTGTCGGCCTGGTTCAGCCGGCAGCCGAGCGTGGTGAAGGCGACGGTCGCGCTCATGCGCTGGCCAGCTCCTTGAGCTGACCGCACGCGGCGCCGATGTCCTCGCCCTTCGACCAGCGCACCGTCGTGGTGATCCCCGCGTCGAGGAGGACGCCCTGGAAGGCCAGGATGCGAGGCAGGGGCGGCCGGCGGAAGTGCGCGCCCTCCCAGTCGTTGAACGGGATCAGGTTCACCTTGGCCTTCACGCCGCGCAGCAGCCGCGCGAGCGCCCGGGCGTCCTCGGCGCTGTCGTTGACGTCCTCGAGCATCACGTACTCGAAGAAGACGTGCTGGCGCGACGTCAGCGGGTAGCGCTTGACGGCGGCCATCAGCGCCTCGAGGTTCCACGACCGGTTGATCGGCATCAGCCGCCCACGCACGTCGTCGGTGGCCGCGTGGAGCGAGATGGCGAGGTTCACCTTGAGGTCTTCGCGCCCCAGCTTGTCGATGCCGGAGACGAGTCCCACCGTCGAGACCGTGAGCCGCTTGGGCGAGTAGGCCAGGCCGAGCTTGGGATCGATCATGATGCGCAGGGCGGCGACGAGGCTGGCGTAGTTCGCCAGCGGCTCACCCATGCCCATGAACACGACGTGCGTCACGCGGCCCTCGTCCCCGAGCAGCGTGTTGGCGGCCAGGAGCTGCCCGACGATCTCGCCGGCAGTCAGGTTGCGGTCGAGCCCCATCGTGCCTGTCAGGCAAAACACGCACGCGTAGCCACAGCCGACCTGCGTGCTGAGGCAGAGCGTGATCCGTCCGTCGTCCGGCATCAGCACGGCGCTCACTCGCCGGTCGTCGGCCAGACGGAAGACGAGCTTGCGGCTGCCGTCCTGCGACGGCGTGGCCCGCTCCAGGTCGGGCAGACCAATCTCGTGGCTCTCCGCCAGCTGCTTGCGGAGGTCCTTCGGCAGATCGCTCATCGCTTCCAGCTCGACGGCCCCCTTGCGGTAGATCCACGTCGCGATCTGGCGGCCGCGATACCGCGACGCGCCCAGCGAGACGGCGAGGTCTTCGAGCTCGGAAGGAAGGAGGCCAACCAGGTTCGAGCGCGACATCCAGGGAAGAATAGCACGGAGGTTTGGTACTGACTTTTCCACCGAATCTGTGCGCGAGCAGTGGATAAGCCGGTGAACGAGCCAGACGCGCGGGCGAAATTCCTGCTACTTAGACCTAGTCGCCCGGCTCTTGAGCACCGCTCTGCTAGAATCCCGGCCGGAGGTTGCCATGGGCGAACCACTGTCGGATCTGCTCGAGCGCCAGGTCGCGCGTTGGACTGACCGAGTGGCCGACTGGGATGCGTTTGCCGACGCACGCGTCGACGGCTACCGCCGGGCGCAGCACCGGTTCGTCGGCTACGGCGGCTCCGGCAAGGCGGACGGCCGCTACATTCCGGCCGAGCACTTCACGCTCAGCATCATGTTCGTGCCGCCCGGCCAGGGCAACGCCGCCCACACGCACGAGGTCGAGGAGATCTTCTTCATCCTGCACGGCAAGGTGCGCGTGTTCTTCGAGGACGGCGGCGGCGGTCGGGTCGAGACCGTGCTGGGCGAGTGGGACTGCGTTTCCTGCCCCGCCAACGTCATCCACGGCTACGAGAACGTCGGGCTCGAGCCCGCTTATCTTCAAGTCATGCTCGGCAAGGGCCGTCCCGACCTGATGGCCTACACGGACGCCGGCTTGCAGTCGCGGCGCGACGAACACTTGAAGAGCTCGGAGGGGGCCTCGACGGCCCCCTCCGAAGCCTCCCCCAGGATCGATGGCGCCGGCAAAGCCGGCGCTCGAACGAGCGCTCGGCCCTCTTGATCGGCGTCTCGGCGAAGCGCAAGGAAGACCTGCGGCTCCTCACCGGTCGTGGTCGCTACGTCGACGACATTCGGTTGCCGGGCCTGCTGCATGCGGCCGTCGTACGCAGTCCCCACGCGCACGCGCGAATCGTGGGCGTGGACAAGCGCGCGGCACTCAAATGCGCGGGCGTGGTCGCCATTCTCACCGTGGCCGACGCGGCGGAGCTCGGGGCCGGCGTGCCGCCGCTCATCCACGAGCCGGGCTGGCCGGCGTACACGCACCCCGTCATGGCCCGCGAGCGCGTGCGCCACGTGGGCGAAGCGGTGGCCGTCGTGGTGGCCGATGACCCCTACCGCGCGGCCGACGGCGCCGAGGCCGTGCGCGTGCAGTACGAGCCGCTGCCCGTCGCCGCGACGCCGAACGCGCGCGGCCGCGGCCGCGTCCACGATGGCTGGGCTGACAACAACCTGCGGCCCAACGAGGCGTCCGTCGGCGACGTCGCGCGCGGCTTCGCCGAGGCCGAGGTGATCGTGGAAGCGCGCGTCGTCTACCCGCGCGTTACCGGCGTGCCGATCGAGGGCCGCGCGGTGCTCGCCGCGCCGGACGCCGAGAGCGGGCGCCTGACGGTGTGGTCCTCCACCCAGGTACCCTTCAACGTGCGCGCGGCGGTGGCGAGCGCGCTCGACGTCGCCGAGGACAGCGTGCGCGTGGTTGCGCCCGACGTCGGCGGGGGCTTCGGCATCAAGGGCCACGTCTATCCCGAGGACGTGATGATTCCCGCCGTGGCGCGGCGCCTGGGCCGTCCCGTGAAGTGGGTGGAGACGCGCCGCGAGCATTTCCTGACGGCGTCGGGTGATCGCGACCAGGCGCACACCGCGCGCGTCGGCGTGCGGCGCGACGGCACGCTCATGGCGATCGAGACGACGTTCACGCGGGATCACGGCGCGTTCCCCACGCTCGGCGGCGCCATGACGGCCAACACGATCAACCACCTCGTGGGGCCGTACCGCGTGCCGCATTACCGCGCTCATGGCGACAACGTCGTCACCCACAAGACGTTCGCCGCCGCCTATCGCGGCGCCGGGCGGCCGGAGGCGGCGCTGGTGCTCGATCGCCTGCTCGACGGCGCCGCGCGCCGCCTCGGGATGGACCCGGCCGACCTGCGGCGCCGCAATCTCGTCCGCCGCGAGCAGATGCCGTTCGCGACCGGCCTCAGCTATCGCGACGGCGTGGCCATCACCTACGATCCCGCCGACTATGTCGCCGCCTTCGACGCGCTGCTCGAGCGGCTCGACTGGAAGGGCTGGCGCAAGGAGCAGGCCGCGCGCCGCGGCAGCACGCGACCGATCGGCCTCGGCGTGTCGGCCTACGTGGAGGGCACGGGGATCGGTCCCTTCGAGGGCGCCGACGTCAGCGTCGATCCCGGCGGCGTCGTGTTCGTCGACGTCGGCGTGGGCGCGCAGGGCCAGGCGCACGAGACGACGCTGGCGCAGATCGCCGCCGGCGAGCTCGGCGTGCCGCTCGAGCGCGTGATCGTGCGCGGCGGCGACACCGACCGCGTCGGCTTCGGCATGGGCACGATCGCCAGCCGGGTGGCAGCGGTGGCGGGCCCCGCCGTGGCGCGCTCCTCGCGCGACGTGGCGCGCAAGGTGCGGCTGGTCGCGGCGGAGATGTTCGAGTGCGCGCCCGAGGACGTCATCGTGGCCGGCGGCGAGGTGCACGTGGCGGGCGCCCCCGATCGCCGGCTGCCGCTCGGGCGCGTGGCGCGCGCCGCCGTGCGCAGCAAGGCGCTGGTCGAGACCGGGCGCCCGGGCCTCGGCAGCTGCGTCTTCTTCTATCCGAGCACGGTCACCTGGGCGTTCGGCGCGCAGGCGGCGGCCGTCGAGGTGGACGTCGAGACCGGCGCGCTCCGCGTGCTCAAGCACGTGGTCGTCCACGATCCCGGGCGGGCGATCAATCCGATGGTGGTCGAGGGCCAGGTGCACGGGGGCACGGCGCAGGGACTTGGCAGCGCCGTGCTGGAGGAGATCGTCCACGACGGCGAGGGCCAGCTCCTCACCGGCTCGCTCATGGACTACGCCCTCCCGCGCGCGGCGGATTTTCCCGCGCTCGACGTCGTGCACGTGGAGTTTCCGTCCGCTGTCAACGAGCTCGGGATCAAGGGCGTCGGCGAGAGCGGCGTCATCGCCCCCGGCGCCATGATCGCCGGCGCCGTCGACGACGCGCTCCGCGAGTACGGCGTCACGATCGAGCGTCTCCCCGTCACCCCGGCCCGCGTGTTCGAGGCACTGCGCGCCGCACGGAGGGTTGCCGATGCTCCGCGATCATCCCAGCGGTAACTACCGCTTCATCCCCGGCATCACGGCGTTCTCCTCGGGCGTCATCGCGATGCCCAACCACCAGATCGTCCACGCCACGCTCGGCGCGCCGCTGCCGTGGCGCGCGGGCTTCACGCAGATCGACCGTCACCTGCGCGAGCAGGGCCGCGGGCGCACCGCGCTGTGCGGGATCGAGCTGCGCAGCCCGGCGCCGTTCACGTTCGAGGGCTTTGCGAAATTCAACGAGGGCTACCGCGCGCTCCTCGGCGAGTGGGGCATCCTGGTCGGCGACGACAACCCGATCCCGCGCACCAACGTGGCGCCGGTGTTCGCGCCGCCCGCCGAGCCCTCGCTCTACGCCTTCGCCTACACGGTCCCGGGCGGCACGCCCTCGCCCACGTTCGTGGTGGCCGGGGCCGGCGAGATGCGCGATCGCACGCACGGCGCCGAGGGCATCGTGCGCAAGGGCGAGACCTCGCCGGACGCCATGAAGGAGAAGGCGCGCTTCGTAATGTCCATCATGCAGGAGCGCATGCGCACGCTGGGCGCGGACTGGACGCGCGCCACGACGATCGACGTCTACACCGCCGAGCCCATCTTCGGATTCCTCGAAGACATCCTGCGGCCCGCCGGCCCCGCCGCCATCCACGGCCTGCGCTGGTTTCCGAGCCGCCCGCCGATCCAGGGCCTGGAGTTCGAGGTCGATCTGCGCGGCGTCGCCCGCGAGCTGATGCTTTGAACGTGGGGGCCTCGACATGGCCCCCACACCCCCTCACGCTCGCGCCACCCCGGCACGGCCGTGGCGGCGCTCGTCATCCCGCGAGGCAGGCGGCAAGCGCGCGAGGCTCGGCGCAGAGCACGGCGGCGCCGGCCTCCCGCAGCTCGCGCTCATGACGGCGGCGCCGCGCGCGATCCCCTCGCACTCCATGAGGCGCGCCAGCAGCACGGCCTTGTCGTCGAGCCTCGCGTCCAGCTCGGTCCCGTAGACGCCGGCGAAGTGCCGGGCGAGATCGAAGTGGCGCACGATCCGCTCGGCTACATGGTCGGCTTGGATGTCGCCACGAAGGCCGCCTGTGCCCGACTCCCGACCGCCGCCAGCATCTCCGGGAGCGCCATGGCCGCCTCGATGCGGTCGCGGTCGGTCATCTGCAGCAGCGTCGCGAACGTCCCGCGCAGCGGTGGCCCGATGAACGCGGCGAGCGCGTCGTCGTCGGGACACGGCCGGCCCATCCCTTCCACCGCGTGGCGAATGCACGCGACGATCCCCGGACGTGCGTCGGTGAGCGTGCCGTCGAGGTCGAAGAGCAGCGTGGGCCACCTCATCTCGTCGCGCCGCCACGGCGTCCGGCAACATGCCGGTCGAGCGCGCGGGCGGCCTGCGTGCCCAGAAGCAAGGCCGTCTGCTCCCACTCGTGATTGAACGGCTCTTTCACCGTGACGATGGCCGATCCTGGCGCCAGCGGGCCAGCGAAGCCAACATTGCGATGCCCGCTGTGGGGAGCCAGATCATCAGTAGCTCCGCCTGGAACACCATCCAGCCCCGCGCGCTGAAGAAGCGGAAGGCGAAGGGCGACACGGGGATCGGCCGCCACGGCAGGAAGTAGCGCGTGGCGTCGAAGGGCGCGAAGAACGCCACGCCGAGCGCCGCATTGTTCATGGCGTCGAGCACGCCGTGCGAGGCGGTGGCCAGCGCCAGGAAGAGCCAGACGGTGAGCCGGCGGCCACGCCACTGGGGCGCGCGGAACGCCAGCGCGGTGACCACGGCGCCCAGCGCGACGGCGAAGGTCAGTGAATGCGTGAGGCCGCGATGGCCGAGCATGTGGCCCCAGGGCACGCCGAACCAGAGGCCGACGACGACGTCGAGGTCGGGGACCATCGCGCACGCCGCGCCTGCGAGCCAGAAGCGCGCGGGGGGACCCGGCCGTCGGAACAGCGTGCCGAGCGCTGCGCCCACGACGGCGTGTGAAAAGACCGACGGCACGGTCCGCCTACGGGCGCAGGACCAGGTAGAGGTCGAGCAGGTTCGTGTTCGTCGGGCCCGTGACGATACGATCGTCGCTGGCGCCGAGAAACGCGTAGGCGTCGTTGTCCGCGAGCGCGCGCTCGGGATCCTGGCGGGCCGCGCGTCCGCGGCCGATGGTGCCGGCGTCGACGCAACCGCCCGCCGCGTCGGTCGGCCCGTCCGTGCCGTCGGTGCCGGCGGCCAGCACGACCAGGTCGTCGTCGGGACCGAGCGCCAGCGCGGCGGCCAGCGCAGCTTCCTGGCAGCGGCCCCCGCGCCCGCGCCCTCGCACCGTGACCGTCGTCTCGCCGCCCGCGATCATGCACACCGGCCCCGGCAGCAGGCGCGCGCGCTCCACCAGGTCGCGACCGACCTCGCGCGCCTCGCCCTGCAGCGCGCGCGTCAGCACGTAGGGCCGGTAGCCGAGGCGCTCGGCGGCCGCGGCGGCGGCCTCGACGACCAGCGCGTTGTTGCCGATCACGAGATTCGTCACGCGCGCGAAGAGCCGGTCGCCGGGCTTGGGCGTTTCCTCGATCTCGCCGCGGGCGCCGGCCCGCAGGCGCTCGATCACCGCGCGCGGCGCCTGTCCGCTCACGCCGTGCGCATCGAGGACTTCGAGCGCGTCGGCATACGTCGAGGAGTCGGGCGCCGTGGGGCCGGAGGCGATCACGTCCAGCGGATCGCCGACCACGTCGGAGAGCGCCAGCGTCACCACCGTGGCCGGTTGGGCGGCGCGCGCGAGCAGACCGCCCTTGAAGCGCGAGAGGTGCTTGCGCACGGCGTTCAGCTCGCCGATCGTCGCGCCGGCGTCCAGCAGCAGTCGCGTCAGCACCTGCTTCTCGGCCAGCGTGATCGGCTCCGCCGGCGCCGGCGTCAGCGCCGAGCCGCCGCCGGAGACCAGCACCAGCACGAGGTCGCGCTCGTTCGCGGAGGAGGCCAGCGTGAGCAGCCGCGCGGAGGCCTCAAGACCGCGCGCGTCGGGAACGGGATGGCCCGCCTCGGCGATCTCGATCCGCTTGGTCGGCACGCGGTAGCCATCCTTGACGACGACGAACCCCTCGCTGATGCGATCGCCGAGGATGTTCTCCGCCGCCTGCGCCATCGCTCCACCCGCCTTGCCCACGCCGAGCACGAGCACGCGCTGGAGTCGGGTCAGGTCGAGCGAGGCGTCGGCGGCCGTCAGCCTCGAGCCATGCACGCGAAGATGACGGGCGATCAGCGGCGCCACGTCGCCCGCGGCCAGCGCCGCCCGCCAGATGGCGACGGCCGCGTCACGCACGGTCGGCATGGCGCTAGCGGACGACGGTCCGGAGCTTTTGCAGGCGCTCGCCGGCTTCGATCAGCATGTCGTCGGTCTTCGGGAAGCAGAAGCGGATCTTCGTGCGACCGAGCTCGGGATGGGCGTAGAAGGACGAGCCGGGCACCGTCGCCACGCCGACTTCCTTGATGAGCCACATGGCGAACGCGGTGTCGTCCGGCAGGCCGAGCGCCTTGATGAAGTGGCCGGCATCCGTGAGGATGTAATACGCTCCGCGGGGCTTCCAGGCCACGAATCCTGCGCGCTCGACGTAGCCGAACAGAAGGTCGCGCCGGGCCTGGTATTTCTCGCGCAGCTCGACGTAGTAGGCATCGGGCAGCGCGAGCGCGGTGACGGCCGCCTCCTGCAGCGGCGCCGGCGCGCCGACCGTGATGAAGTCGTGTGCGCGGCGGATGCCGTTGCTGATCTCCGGCGGCGCGACCGCCCAACCGATGCGCCAGCCGGTCACGGAATACGACTTCGAGATGCCCGAGATCGTGATCGTGCGCTCGGCCATGCCGGGCAGCGTGGCGATCGGCGTGTGGCCGAGGCCGTCGTAGACGATGTGCTCGTAGATCTCGTCGGTGATCGCCAGCAGGTCGTGGCGGATGCAGAGATCGGCGATGATCTGTAGATCAGCTCGCGAGAAAACCTTGCCCGAGGGGTTGTTGGGGCTGTTGAAGATGATCGCCTTCGTGCGTGGGGTCACTGCGCGCGCCAGCCGCTCGGGGTCGAACGAGAAGTCGGGCGGCTCCAGCGGCACCCAGATGGCCACCGCGCCCGAGATGATGCAGCCGGGGGCGTAGTTCTCGTAGAACGGCTCGAACACGATGACCTCGTCGCCCGGGTTCAGCACGGCCAGCAGGGTGGCCAGCATCGTCTCGGTCGCACCGCAGCACACTGTCACGTGCAGCTCGGAGTCGATCGCCATGCCGTAGAACTTGCGGTACTTGTCCGCGATCGCGCGGCGCAGGTTGGGCGCGCCCCAGGTGATCGCGTACTGATGGAAGTCGCCCTCGAGCGCCCTGTGGGCGGCGTCGATCACCGCCTGCGGCGGGCGGAAGTTGGGCATGCCCTGGGCGAGATTGACGCCGCCGTGCTCGGCGACGACACGCGTCATCTCGCGGATGACCGACTCGGTGAACCCCTGGACGCGCTGCGAGATCGGCAGGGCTAGCAGCCTCCGGCGATGGCGGGCACGATGGCCACCTCGTCGCCGTCCTTGAGCTTCGTGGCCTTGTTGTCGAGGAAGCGGATGTCTTCCTGGTTCACGTACACGTTGATGAAGCGCCGCAGCTCGCCCGCCTCGTCCACCAGGCGCTCGCGCAGGCCGGGAAACTGGCGCTCGAGGTCGCCGATCAGCTCCTCGACGGTGTCGCCCTTGGCCTGGACGTCGGCGTTGCCCTTGGCGACGGCTCGCAGCGGCGTCGGGATGCGCACGGTCACGGGCATGTCGCGTCTCCTTCGACGGTCATTTCGATCACTATAAACCTTCGCGGACTGCGCGCTACGCTATGATTCCGGCCGTGCCAAAGTCAAGCGCCCCTGCCGCGGGGCGTGTCCTCGCCGCGCTGCCCCTCGCCGCTCTTCTCGCCTATGGGTTGGCCTTCGCCGCGGCGGCGCTCGGCCGGAGTCTGCCGGCGTACGACGATCATCCCGGCCAGCTCGCGCGGCTCTGGCACGTCGTCACGCTCGGCCCCGCGCCGTGGGCGTGGAATCCCGGCTGGTGGACGGGCTATCCCGAGCTGCAGTTCTATCCGCCGGCCTTCGCGTACGCCGGCGCGCTGCTGCACGCGCTGTCGTTCGGCACGGTCACCGTGCCCCGCGCGTACGTGGCGACGGTGTGGCTGGCCTACCTCGCGCCCGGCGTGACGACGCTGCTCGCGCTCGCCCGCGTGCAGCGCAGCGCGTGGCTTGCGCTGCCGGGCGCGTTCGTCGCGCTCGCCCTGTCGCTGTGGCCCGCGCTGACGAGCGGCGTGGAGGGCGGCGTGCACGTGGGCATGGCGCCCGCGCGGCTGGCGTGGGCGATGCTCCCGCTCGTGCTGGCGGCGCTCCTGCCGTGGAGCGAGGGCACGAGCGGCTTTCCCGCGCGCGCCGTCGTCGTGCTGACCGCGGCGATCGTTCTCACGCACCCGGCTCACCTGCCGGGCGTGCTCGTGCTGATCCTGCTGGCCGCGGTCGCCAGGCCGCCGCGCGGCCGCAGAATCGCGCTCGCCGTCGGCTGGCTCGCGCTGGCCGCGCTGATCACCGCGTTCTGGACGCTGCCGCTGCTGGCGCGCCTCGCCGAGACGCGCGCGCTGGCCTGGGGCGAGCTCTCGCTGGCGAGCGTGCAGGACACGTTCGTGCGCCATCCGTTCGCCGCCATCCTCGCCGCGCTCTCGCTCGCGGCGTTCGCGCGTCTGCGGCAGATCCCCTCGCGCGGCGCGCGCCTCGTCGCCGTGTTTCCGTGGGCGATGGCAGTCGTGGTCTTGGTGGACGCGATGGTCCTCGAGCGGGCCGGCCTTCGGTGGCTGCCCGCCGACCGCGTGATGGACGCGTTCTGGCTCGGGCTGGTGATGGCCGCCGGTCTCGGCTGGTCCGGTGTGCAGCAGGCCCCCGACGATTCAGCCGGCCTCCCGCGCCTCCGCGACGTGCTCATCGGCCTCGCCGGAGTAGTGCTCTTCGCGCTGGTCTCGATCCGCGGCGAGACGTTGACGCTGTGGCCGCGAGCGAGCCAGTGGCCGACCTACGAGGCGACCGCGCACGGCCTGCGGCTACCCGAGCTCTGGCGCACGCTGGAGACGGCGCCGCCCGGCCGCGTGCTGTTCGTGCGCTCGGGGGTGCCGCTCGTCTACGGCGGCGACTGGTGGCGACCGCACACCCACGTGACCGCGCTGACTCCGCGCGAGAGCGGCCGCGCCATCGTCAACGGCACCTTCACGCATCCCTCGCCGATCGCCGCGCTCGTCTACCGTGGCGACGCCGGCCGCGGCGCCATCACCGGGCTCGTGGAACGCCTCGACGGCCAGTCGCTGTTCGGCCGGCCGCTGGAGTCGCTGGACGCTGCCACGCTGAACGACCACGCACGGCGGCTGCGGGTCAGCGCGATCGTCGCGCTCGAGGACGACCTGCCGCGGCTGCCGGCGCTCGTCGACAACGCGACCTTCCGCACGCGCCGTGCCGAACCGCCGTTCGTCGTGTGGCTCGGACCGCCCGCGGTGCTGCCGGACCGGAGCACCGCCGCACACTCGCGTGTCCTCGTCGATGGCGCGCCGGGTGAATGGACCTCAGCGGGTCTTGCGTATTACCCGCTCTGGCGGGCGACAGCCGCCGGCCGCACGCTCGAGACGCGACGCGGCGCGCTGGGTGACCTCGAGGTACGTGGACCTCGGAGCGGTGAGGTCGAGCTGAACTACGCCCCGGGTGCGCCGGAGATCATCGGCCTCGTCCTGGCGGCCGCGGGCATCGTGCTGTGGATCCTCGCGCCGCGCTATTTCACCGCCGCGGCGCCGGCGTCCGAGCACTCCTGATCCTGCTCGCCGGTGCCGCCGCCGCAGCCGATGCCGCCGATGCAGCGGCCGTTCTTCATGATGGGCGAGCCGCCCGGCGTCGGCAGTGCCTGGCCCTGGAGAATCACCGGCACCGTGCGCCAGAAGGCCGAGCCCTTGTTGGCCGCCTCGCCGAGCTCGGTCGTGGACTTCCGGAAGGCGGCGGCCGCGACGGCCTTGGCCTTGGAGGTCTCCGGCGTGAAGAAGCCGGTGCCGTCACCGCGCGCGCTGAGCACCAGGCGGCCCGCTTCGTCGACCACGGTCACGGTCATCGGCGAGCCGAGGGTCTTGGCCTTGCCCTGCGCGGCGCGGACCGCCTGCTCCGCCATCTCGAGCGTCAGCTCGGTCATATCTGGACCTTTCTACCGGGGGCCCCGACATGGCCCCCGGACCCCCAGCTCTCGGGACGCCCCGGCGGAGCCGTGGCGCCCCTCGCCAACGCACTCGGCGACGGTCACCAGGAGCGCGTTCTCGCGCTCGTCGGCCACCGGTCGGGCCGGCCCGAGGCCGCTCGGCGCCGCCCCGCAGAGCAGGACGGCGAGCGCCAGCCGCCGCAGCAGCCGCCGCCGCTTCATTCGGGACCGAGGGTGTGGGTGAACAACGCGTTGCCCTGCTCGTCGATCAAACGCACGACGAGGTGCGTCGGTTCGATGGTGATCGCCCCGAAGTTGTAGACGCCGCCCTGGGCGAACAGCGAGCGGGAGTTGAGGCGCATGTCGAGCGGGCGCGGCCGGCCCAGCGTGGCCGACAGGGGGCCGGCGATGAACTCGTGGAACGACCAGTCGGGCGTGGGCTGGTGGCGAATCACCTCCGCATGGTGGACGTCGGCCGCGAGGAACACGAGGTTCTTCACGCCGCGCGTGCGGAGCTGGCGCAGGATCGCGTCACGCTCGGTGACGAAGCCGGTGCCATTCTCGGGCGCCATGCCAAAGACGTTGACGTCGGTCCACGAGTCGCGGCGCTCGGGCCGGCCCGTGGGCACCGCGAGCGGCACGCTGGTCACGACCATCTTCCACGTCGCCGTGGAGGCCGTGACACCGTCGAGGAGCCAGCGCCGCTGCGCGGCGCCCAGCATCGTCTTGGCGGGCCCGTCGGGCTCGACGTTGGGGCTGCGGTACTGGCGCGTGTCGAGGATGAAGAGCTCGAGCAGGCGGCCCCAGCGGACGCTGCGATACATCCGGTGCGGATCGTCGCCACCCGCCGCCACCGGCCAGTACTCGAGGAACGCCTGGCGGCCCACCGGCATCAGCGGCTCGGTGGGGCCGGAGAAGTCGTTCTTCACCTCGTGGTCGTCCCAGTTGGCGAACACCGGCGTGCGGCGCAGGAAGTCCTGCACGGCGGCGTCCTCGCGGTTGTAGCGGTGGCGCGCGCGGAACTCGGTCAGCGTGGTGGCGACGAAGTCGGCGCCCGGCACGACGCCCGGCCGGTTGCACGGCACGTCGGCGTAGATCGTGTCGCCGGCGAAGAGGAAGAAGTCGGCGGGGTGCCGGGCCATCGCACGAAAGATCCGGTAGCCGCCGTCGAGCAGCCGGCAGAAGCCGCCGCCGCCGAGGTCGCCGCTCCAGAGAAAGCTGACGCGCGCCGGCTCCGTCGGCACGGGCGCGGTGGCGAACTCGCCCTCGACGCGCTCGCCGCCCTGGCTGACGACGTAGCGATGGCGCGTGGCCGGGCTGAGGCCGTCGAGGGCGACACGCACGATGAGATCGTCGGCATCGGCGGCCGGCCGCGCCATCCGCTGCGGCGCGCCGCCGGCAGGCGTGACCTCGATGGCCACCTCGCCCGCGCGAATCGCGCGCGCCCACACGATGGCGGCCGTGGTGCGGACCTCGGTGACCGAGACGAGCAGCGACGGGGCGGCCGAGACCGTGTCCGCGAACAGCAGCAGGACGAGCGCGAGCCCGGCCCGCCGAACGCTCAGCGCAGCACCCGGCCGAAGTGGGCGAGCATCTCCGCCTCGAAATCCTCGAGGCTCTGGTCGAAGGCGGCGCGGAAGGTCTCGTACCGCCCGCGGCCGGCCGCCAGCGACCGGTAATACTCCACGATCCGCGCGAAGCCGTGGCGGCGGATCAGGTAGTCGGTCATCAGAAAGGCGAGCTGATAGGTTGCCAACGAGCCTTCGCGCAGGTGGCGCACGGTGAAGCCGCGCGGCGTGCCGAGCGTCTCGAGGTCCAGCCGCGACTGGCGCAGCGCCGTCTGCTCGCGCACGTGACCGAGGGCCGCAGCCCGCCGCTCGGCGAGCGCGTCGAGCCCGAGGCGCTCGAGCACCGTGAAGGCCGCCCACTCGGCCATGCCCTCGGCCAACCACTGCTCCGCGCGGCCCTCACCCTGCGCCAGCTCGATCTGGGCCACGTGCGTCAGCTCGTGCGCGACGAGCCGCAGCCATTCGCGCGCGGCCGGCGGCGCGCCCTCGTCCTGCAGCAGGAGCTGGCGGCGCTTGCCGACGCCCACGGCGAACTCGCTGAGCTCGGCGGCGCGCACGGCCGGCAGCCGCCCGTCCGTCACCAGGCCCTGCTCGAAGACCGCGCGCGACGTGTAGATGTAGACCATGACGTGGTCGGGCACCGGCAGCGCGAGCTCGCGCGAGAGCAGTGAGGCCACGCCGCGCACGGCGGCCTCGTGGCTGCCGAAGTCGTCGGGATATCGCAGCGTGGCGGCGGTATGCGGCTCCTCGAAGGCGACCGGAAGGACGAAGCGGCTACCGCCGGCCCGACACGCGCTCAGGACCAGCGCGGCGGCCAGGAAGGCGCCGAGGCGAACAGCGATACGGAAATTCATGCAGCGTTGAACGCTGCGGCGATTCTACACGAGCGCGCAAGGGCCCGGACGATTTCAGGCGGCGCGGCGGAAGAGCGAGCGCAAGCGGCCGGCGAAGCTCTCGGCCTCCTCGAGCAGCGGCGCGCTGGCCGCGAGCGCGGTCACCACGCGCTCGGCCAGCCCCGGGCGCAGGGCGTCGGCGTCGAGAACCAGGAGCTCGCGCTGGGCGAGGAGCGTCTGGCGGAAGAGCACTTCCCACTCCTCGTAGGGCACGGTCAGCTCGTGGAGGTTGCGTTCGATGCTGGTCAGGCGATCGGAGGCCGCGGTCGCGCGGTGGGCGGCGAGGTCCTGCCACGCGAGCCGCAGCTGGTCCTCGACCTCGTTCGCCTCCTTGGTCCACGTCAGGTACGCGTGGGTCACGGTGAGGCGCTCGGTGAGGACCGCGCGCCCGTGGGCGACGTCCGTCTCGCGCCCACTGATCACGAGATCGGAGGGGTGCAGCAGCACCTCCATCTTGGCGCTGACCAGCTGCTGCAGCGGCACGTCGGAGACACCGCCCAGCGAGCGGCCCGCAAACCACGTCAGGATCGCCGTCGGAAAGCGCAGCATCCACGGCGCACGCTGTGGCGACGTCACGCGCCCGCCCATCTCCAGCGCGTGACGGACCTCCTCCACCACGACCGCGTAGTGCTCGGGCGGAATGATGACGGGCACGTGCTGGCTGATCCATCGGTGGAAGAGGTCGCGCACCTTCATCACGGGCGCAAAAACGGTCATGATCACCAGCGTCAGCGCGAGGCCCACCGTGTACGGGTAGCCGCGGCCGATCGCGCGCACCGTCGAGGGCCGGTCCTCCGGATCCACCATGCGCGTGGACAGCCAGCCCACCAGCGCCGGGATGATGACCACGCCGATCAGCATGCCGATCCGGATCCACGGCTTGAGCCACTCCGGCGGGGAGACGAAGGCCACGAGGAACGTGCCGACCCCGGGGAATGCCACGCCCACCAGCGCCACCAGCCACAGCACCGACCCGAACGCGACCCCCGACAGGTACATCTGGCGGCCCTCGGGCACCCGCCCGAACAACAGCACCGTCGCCCACCCAAACGCGGTATTCAGCAGCTTCCCCGCCGACCTGAACACCATCGCCAGCAACGCCTGCACCAGCGCCATACCCCTCAACGCCTGCAATGCGAATGCCTCCCAAGGTACGCTGCGTCGAGGAGCGCCGGCCCAAGCCCCTTTTAGAGCAGCGCCCGCCGTCGCCCTAATCACCTGTTCGAGCCCAGGCTTAATCCACCGCTCCGAGCGCGGGCTTTGCCCGCGCAATCCTGTTCTAGGGGGTGGCAGGGAGGAGCGCGGCGTCAGCCGCGCGACGACCGTCGGACGGGGGGCAAAGCCCCCCGCCGAGTCAGGCGAAGCCCCCCTTCCGAGCTAGACGAGAGGGTCGTAGTTGAAGTACTGCCCCGACGTCACGAGCGGCACGATGTGGTGCTGCAGCGTGCCGGGGAACATCTCGACGAGGCGCTCGACCGTCCAGCCTTCGTCGTTGTGCACGCGCATGATCGGCCGCTCGTGGCTGAACAGCATGATCTCCTTGCCGCGCACGCCGAAGACCTGCCCCGTGACGTCCTTGGCGGCGTCCGAGGCGAGGAACGCGGCCACCGGCGCAATGTGCGCGGGCGAGAGCTTCTTGATCTTCTCCACGCGCGCCTTCTGCGCGTCAGTCTCGGTGGGAATCGTGCCGATCATCCGCGTCCACGCGAAGGGCGAGATGCAGTTGGCCGTGACGTTGTAGCGCGCCATGTCGAGCGCGGTCGCCTTGGTGAGCCCGAAGATGCCCAGCTTGGCGGCGGCGTAGTTGGCCTGGCCCACGTTGCCGATGAGCCCCGAGGTGGACGTCATGTTGATGAAGCGGCCCCACTTCTGCTCGCGCATGAGCGGCGCCGCCGCGCGCGTCACCGCGAAGCTGCCCTTGAGGTGGGTGTTGATGACGGCGTCCCACTCCTCCTCGCTCATGTTGAAGATCATGCGGTCGCGGAGGATGCCGGCGTTGTTGACGACGATGTCCACGCGCCCGAAGGCGTCGACGGCGGTCTTCACGATGCCCTGGCCGCCGGCCATGGTCGCCACCGAGTCGTAGTTGGCGACGGCCTCGCCCTTGGCCCGGCGGATCTCGTCCACGACCTCGTCGGCGGGCTTGCGGTCGGAGCCCAGGCCCGCCTCGCTGCCGCCATAGTCGTTGACGACCACGCGCGCGCCGTGCGCGGCCATCAGCATGGCGATCTCCCGCCCTACGCCCCGCGCCGCCCCCGTCACCACCGCCACCTTGCCGTTGAGCAACATGAGAGTCCCCCTCAGCCCGCCGGATGAAAAGCGGCGCTCACCTTACCACGGTGCGCATTCGACCGAGCGCACGCGTCAGCGCCCCTTCGCATCCAGGGCGGCCACGTAGGCGGCGCCGAAGACGAACACGATCGCGGAGTAGTAGACGAACATCACGAAGGCGACCAGGACGCCGAGCGGGCCGTAGATCTGGTCGTAGACGCCGACCTTGCGGATGTAGACGCGGAAGAGCTGCTTGGCGACCTCCCACAGGCACGCGGCCAGCAAGCCGCCCACCAGCGCGGCCCCCACGCGCGGGCGCCGGCGCGGGACATAGCGATAGCCGAAGTAGAACATCATCGTGGACAGCGTGATGCTGAACGCGATCGTCGTCGCGTAGGCCCACTCGGAGGCCAGGTGGGCCGGGCGCAGCACGAAGTCCTGGAACCACTGGAAGAGCCAGGTGACGGAGCTGGCCGCGAACAGCAGCACGGTGAGGATCAGCACCATGCCGGAGTCGAGCAGCAGATTGCTGACGTAGCCTCCGGCCTGCCGCACGCCCAGCATGCGGTGCAGCACCAGCCGCGTCGCGCCCAGCAGCGGCGTGGTGAAGAAGATCAGGATGAGCGTGCCGGCGATGCCGGAGGCGGCACGCGTATCGACGATGCGCAGGATGGCCGCGGTGATCTCGCGGCGATAGACGGGGAAGTTGCGCGTGAGCTGCGAGACGACCTCGCGCGCGGCCTCCTCGGAGGACAGCACGAAGCCGAGCGTGGAGGCGCCCAGCAGCATCAGCGGGATGACGGTGACCAGGAAAAAGAACGCCAGCCCGGCCGCGAGGAAGAAGCCGCTCTCCGCGAAGAAACGAGCGAAGGCGCCTCGAAAGCCCACGGGCTAGAGGAGCCCGCGTACCAGGCCGCCGTCCACCTGCACCGCCACCCCCGTCACGTACGAGGCGCGCTCGGAGGCGAGGAAGACGGCGACGTTGGCGAACTCCTCGACGGTGCCCGGCCGCCCCAGCGGGATGTCCTTGGACTGCCTCGCCAGGTATTCCTCCTTCGACAGCCCCGACGCCTTCAGCCCGCCCAGCAAGCGATCCGTGAGGATGCGGCCCGGACAGAGCGTGTTGACGAGGATGTTCTCCTTGCCGAGCTGCAGCGCCAGCGTCTTCATCATGCCGGCCACCCCGGGCCGGACCGCGTTGGAGAGCAGCAGGTCCTCCAGCGGCTGCTTGACCGAGACCGACTGGATGGTGAGGATGCGCCCCCACTTCTTGGCGCGCATGCCCGGCAGCACCTCGCGGATCAGCCGCACGGTGGACATCAGCGAGACCTCGACGGCGCCGTGCCAGGCGGCGTCGTCGAACTCGTCGAAGAAGCCGCGCGGCGGGCCGCCGCAGTTGGCGATGAGCACGTCGGGGTCGCCGAAGCCCTGCTTGACCTGGGCGACCAGCGCCCGCACGTCGTCGGCTTTCGTCACGTCGGCGCGCACGGCCAGCACGTCGGCCTTCGTCCTGGCGCGCACCTCGTCGGCCGCCGTCTTGAGCTCCGCCTCGTTACGCGCGCAGATGGCCACCCGCGCGCCTTCCGCGGCCAGCGCCAGCGCGCACGCCTTGCCCATCCCCTTGCTCGCCGCCGTCACCAGCGCCACCTTCCCCTTGAGTCCCAGATCCATTCCGCGCCTCCTATCCCACGACTCTCGACACGCAGTCTCGAGGGGTGCCCCGGCTTCGCCGGGGCACCCCGAACGTGTGGGGGCTTGGGGGCCATTTCGGGGCCTCCATCTAAAGTAGTCGGAAGAAGTTCGCGCGGTCGCCGCCGGTGATCTCCAGGCGGCGCACGGCGTTGTCGCGCATGACCTCGAACGTCAGCTTCTCGCCGGGCGCGTGCTTCCAGAGGCTCATGTAGAGCTCGCGGCGGCTCGACAGCTCCTCGGCATTGAGCGAGACGATCATGTCGCCCTCGCGCAGCCCGCCTTTGTCGGCGGGGCCGCCCGCCACGATGCCGGCGATGATCACGCCGTCCTCCAGCGCGTGGGCATACACCCCGAGCCACGCGCGCTTGGGCCGGCTGACCACGTGGCCGTAGCGCAGCAGCTCGTCGGCGTGCTCGCGGTAGCACTCCAGCGGAATGGCCAGCGAGTTACGCGCGATCTCGTTGAGGTTCAGGTGCAGCAGGCCGAGCAGCCGGCCGGACAGCGTGAAGAGCCCGCCGCCCCCGAAGCCGGGGTTGGGCGCGCTGGAGACGATGCCGCGCTCGAGCATGTACTCCCAGTACGCCTCGAACTCGCCGAGGTACGTCACCACCCCGCCGCCCACGCGCACCTCCTGCACGCCCGTGGAGGCGATGGCGATCACCGGATCGCCGCGCTCGGGCGGCTTGGTCGCATCGAGCAGCGCCGGCGTCAGACCCTGGCGCTTGGTGCGGACCAGGGCCAGGCCGATCTCGAAGTCCTGGGCCACGACCTCGGCCTTGCTGCGTCGCCCCTTGAGCGGCGCCACCTCGATGGTGCTGGCGCCCATCACCACGTAGTTCACGGTCAGCAGGAGGCCGGAGGAATCCACCACGACGGCGCTGCCCATGCGCTCCTCGCCGAGGATGCGCGCGGAGGGATGCGCGCGCGGCACGGTCGTGTGGATGTTGACGATGCTCGGCAGTAGCGACTTGACGAACTCGACCGGCGCGTCCATGGCTAGCGCGGCCCCAGGTGACGACCGAAGAACTGCTCGACGCGGCGATGGGCGTCGGCGCTGGCGGCGGCATCGAAGCCGACCGTGGCGCCGCAGCAGCCGCCCGGCTTGTTGCGGTTCTCGACCTCGGGCAGCACGACACGCGGCTGGCCCTCGACGTCGAAGTAGTGCACGGCGCCCGGGTAGAGCACGAGCGTTGCGTCGGCGCCTCGGCTGCGCATCGCCTCGACCATCCGGGCGCACTCGGCCGGCAGCGTCCAGTCGTCGGCGTCACCGATCAGCAGCAGCAGCGGCCGCACCACCTGCTCGCTGACGAGCGAGTAGCAGCCGCCCGGGTACACGGCCACCGAGGCGGCGAACCCCGGCGCCGGCATCTCCACGCCCCGGCGCTTGGCGCGCTCGAGGCTCGGCCCGTTGACGAGCGCGATGGCGAAGACGCCGCCGTTCGACCAGCCGATGGCGCCCACGCGGCGCGAATCGACGTACGGGCGCGCGTGCAGCCAGCGCAGCGCGCCGACGGCGTCGTCGAACCGCTCCGTGCTCGGGACGTCGGGTCCCGGCACGCAGCCGTCCTTGATCCCGCGCGCCGCCCACGAGTCCACGATGAGGGCGACGTAACCGTGGTCGCGGAACCAGCGCGCCCAGTCACGCGTGGACTGCGACACGCCGTGACAGCCGTGCATCAGCACCACCGCGGGGAACGGTCCGGGGCCGTCGGGTCGCGACTCGTGGGCCGGCACCGCGAGCGGCTTGCCGACCGTGGCGTTCGGGAAGGACAGCGCGGGCGCACAACCCGCGAGGAGGACCGAGGCGGCAAGCGCCGCCAAGGCGAGGCGAGGCATGCGTCGAGCATACACCGGACGGCGGGTATAGAATTCGCCCATGGCACGACCCGTCCGCATCATCTCGTACAGCGATTACGTCTGACCCTGGTGCTTCCCGGCGGCGGTTCGCCTCCGGAAGATCCAGGACGAGATGGGCTCCGATCTCGTCGTGGAGCACCGCGCGTTCCCGTTGCGCCCGGCCCCGGCGGCGGACGTCCCCTTCAAGGGCACCTATCGCGAGGAAGGCTGGCGGCGGTGCAATCAGATGTCGGCGGGTGACGGCATCACCTTCACCCCGTGGCCGCATGCGGCCCTGCCGGGCTGGAGCCTGCCCGCCCTCGAGGCAGCCAAGTGCGTGGCCAAGCAGGGCGAGGCGGTCTTCGAGCGAGTCCACATCGCGCTTTACGAGGCATTCTTCACGCGGAGCCTGAACATCGCCGATCCCGCCGTGCTCGCCCAGATCGTGGCTGAGCACGGGGCCGACCCGGCGCGGTTCAGCGCCGATCGCGAGACCGGCTTCGCGCGCGAGGCGGTGCTGGCCGACTACGAAGCGGCGGTGAGCGAGCACGCGGTGCGCGCCATCCCGACGGTGATCGTTCCGGAGACCGGCCGTGCGCTCGTGGGCCTCGCCGACCTCGCCGTGTATCGCTCGGCCATCGAGGAAGCCGCCGGCTGAGCGAGCAGATCTCCGGCCTCGTCGCGTTCGCGCTCGCGGAGGACGGCCGCGGCATCCGCGTGTGGCGTCGCGACGGCGAGCGGCTCGCGGTCGACGTCGTCCCCTTCACGCCGTTCCTGCTGCTGGCCGACCCTGCCCTGGTCACCGCCGCGGCCGGCCTGCGGGACGTGCAGCCGCTGGCGGGCGCCGGTGAGCTGCGCTGGCTGGCGCGCTTCGGGTCGTGGAGCGAGGCGCTCGGCGCCCGCGACGCCTGCCGCACCAAGACCGGCATCGCGCCCGACCTGCCGGCGGCGCCCTACCGGTTCTTTCCGGATCCCGTCCAGCAGTACCTGCTGACCAGCGGGCTCACGTCCTTCGGCGGCATGCGCTTCGGTGACGTGCGCCGGATGGCGCTCGACATCGAGGTCATGACCGGCGAGAGCGGCGAATTCCCGAGCGCCGCGCGCGAGGCGGATCGCATCGTGGCCGTCGCGCTGGCCGACTCCACCGGCTTCCGCCACGTCGTGCGCGGCGACCGGCTGGACGAGCGCGCGCTGCTGGAGGAAACCACGCGGATCCTCCGCGAGCGGGACCCCGATGCGATCGAGGGCCACAACGTCTTCCGCTTCGACCTCGAGTATCTCGAGGCCCGCGCGCGCCGGCACGGCGTGCGCCTGACCTGGGGGCGCGACGGCAGCGAGCTGCGCAGCCGCCCGGCGCGCCTGTCGGTGGCCGAGCGCACGATCGGTTATCGGCGCTACGAGATCGCCGGCCGCCACGTGATCGACACGTGGATGCTGGCCCAGCTGCACGACATCGGCGCGCGCGACCTGCCGTCGTTCGGGCTCAAGGACATCGCGCGGCACTTCGGCGTGGTCGCGGCCGACCGCACCTACGTGGACGCCTCCAACGTGGCGCGCGAGCTGGCCGAGTCGCCCGACCGGCTCATGGCCTACGCCCTCGACGACGCGGTGGAGACGCTCGGCGTCGGCGCGATCCTGGCGCGCCCGTACTTCGCGCAGGCGCAGCTCCTGCCGTTCGACTACCAGTCGACGGTGCTGCGCGGCTCGGCAGCGAAGGTGGACACGCTGCTCATCCGCGAATACCTCGCGGCCGGCCGCGCCATCCCCACGCCGCGGCCGGTGCAATCCGTCGGCGGCGGCCTCACCGCCATCTGGCAGCAGGGCGTGGGCGGGCCGGTGCTGCACGTGGACGTGACCTCGCTCTACCCGTCGCTGATGGTGTCCCAGCGGGTGGCGCCGGCCTCCGACGATCTCGGCGTGTTCCTCGAACGGCTGGATCACCTGCGCGCGCTGCGCGTGCGCGCCAAGGGCCTGGCGCGCACGGCGGCCGAGCCGGAGGAGCGGGCGCACCAGCAGGCGCTGGCGCAGACTTTCAAGATCCTCATCAACTCGTTCTATGGCTACCTGGCCTTCACCAACGGCCACTTCAACGATTTCGTCGCGGCCGATCGCGTGACGGCCGAGGGCCGGCGCATCGTCGGCTCGATCGTCGATCGCCTGGGCGCGCTGGGCGCCGTCCCCATCGAGGGCGACACCGACGGCGTGTACTTCCTCGCCCCGCCGGACCACGCGCCGGCCGAGGACACCGCGCTGCTGGAGAAGATCGCGGCGGGTCTGCCCGACGGCATCGCGCTCGAGCTCGACGGCCGTCATCCCGCGATGTTCTCGTACAAGATGAAGACGTACGCGCTGCTCGACGCGCGCGGGCGCGTTCACCTCAAGGGCTCGGGCTTCCGCTCGCGCGGGCTCGAGCCGTTCCAGCGCCGCCTCATCGAGGAGGTCGTCCGGCTGCTGCTCGAGGGCAAGCGCGGCGACGTGCGCGCGGTGATCGATCGCTGGCTGGCCGCCTTCGCGGCGCACCAGGTGCCCGTGCGCCACTTCGCGCGCACGGAGACGCTCGGCGACACGCTCGACGCGTATCGCGAGCGCGTGCAGGCGGGGCTGCGGCCGCCGTCAGCCGCCTACGAGCTGCTGATCGCGGCCGGCCGCGCGGGTCAGCCCGGCGACCAGGTCGCCTACTACGTGATCGGCCGCAGCGCCAACGTCACGGTGCTCGAATACTCGCGGCTGGCCATCGAGTGGAATGCCGAAGGCCCGGACGAGAACGTGGCCTACTACCAGGGCAAGGTGATGGAGATCTGGGAGCGCTTCCGGAGATTCACCGAGCAGGAAGGCTTGCTGCCGTACCGCGACGAGAGCGAGGACTCTACGCAGCTCAGTTTGTTTTGAAGGGAGCCCCGGCGAACCGGGGCCCCCTCGGTTACTGCTACATCCCGGCCTTGATATCGCCGCAGAAGACGTAGGTCTTGAGGTCCTGCGCCGACTTGTGCCCGTTGATCGCGTAGCCGCCCGTGGTGAGGTCCTTCATGGGGGCCTTCACCGTCGTCTCCGACTTGCCGTTGACGACCGGCGAGAGCGGGAACGCCGGCTTGGGATCGAGCTGGCTGCAGGTGCCCTTGTGGATGTGAGTGGGCTGGGTGCCCTGACCGCCCTTGACGTCGAGGACGACCTTGGTCGAGTCGCCCGCCGGCGTCAGCGTGGCGGTGCCCGACTCACCCGAGCTGTTCTGGGGTTCGAGCTTCACTTTGGTCTCCTGCGCCGACGCGCTCGAGGCGACGGCGACCATGGCGACCACGGCGAAGAACGATGCGAGTCTGCTGTTCATGGCGACCTCCTTAAAGTGTGTGTATGCCTGTCGATCAGCGGCGCGTCAACAGATAGGCGACGAGGTCGTCGATCTGTGCGCCGGTGAGGGTGGCGCCGAAATCCTTCGGCATCACGCTCTTCCCATCGGGCGTGCGGTAGCTGGCGCCCGGCACGATATACGCGTTGGGGTCCAGGATGGATTCACGGATGTAGTCGGCGGCAGTGCGCGCCTTCCCACGATACTCCCGCAGTCGAATGATGCGCGCCGCCTCCGTTGCGATATTGCCGAGATTGGGACAGATGTCGCCGCCCGGCCACGGCTTGGTGACGTCGTGACAGGATACGCACGGCAGCGTTGCGAAGAGCCGCTCGCCTTTGGCGGCGTCGCCGCGCGCCGCCGAGGCCGCGCCGTCGAGCTCGCACGCGTGCGCGATCACGATCGCGAGCACGCCGGCAAGGAGCCCCAGCGACGCGGGAGACCGCCAGACCGAACGCCGCAAAAGTTCGCCTCCTGAACGGCCGCGCGGGAACGTCGTCGTGGGTAACAGCCCGGGCGGGAATGCGGTTCCTCACCAAAACGTGAAGCCCGGGGAACCACGTCCCCCGGGCTTCAGGCGAACGCTCGACCGGCGCGACTTTACCGGCGCCAGCCCCCTCCGCCGCCGCCGCCACCCCCGGGCCGGCCACCGCCAGGGCGGCCGCCCCGATCCCCTCCGCCGCCACCGCGCTGGGGCTGAGGCCGGGCTTCGTCGACGACGAGATTGCGGTCACGGAAGAGGCGCCCGTTCAGCATTTCGACTGCTTTTTGGGCTTCCTCTTTGGTCGCCATCTCCACGAACCCGAAGCCCCGGGGCCGGCCGGTGAACTGGTCGGTGATGATCCGGACCGTCTCGACGGTGCCGGCCTGGGCGAAGAGCTCGCGAAGATCCTCCTCCGTGGCCTGGAAGGACAGGTTACCGACGAACAACTTAGCGGACATCCATGCGACCTCCTGCCCACGCTTCACGGGCGGATAAGGACACTGCAGAGCCTATGCTCTGCGCGACAGAGTGTGACAGGAGGGAACGCATGTCAAGTCAGGTGATGTCAGGGGTAAACCCCACGGGTCGATCCCCCGTCGACCGTCACGCAAATGCCCGTGACGAAGGACGCCCGCGCGGAGACCAGGAACGTCACCATGTCGGCGATGTCCTCCGACGTGGCGATCCGGCCGAGCTTGTAGGAGGCTTCGGCCTCGCGCTGCAACTCCTCGACGCTCCGCCCGCTGGCCGCGGCCTGAGCGGCGATGAGCGAGTCCCAGCGCTCGGTCTTGGTGGCGGCCGGCGACACCGCGGTGACCAGGATCTTGGACGGCGCGCCCAGATCGGCGAGGCCCTTGGTGAAGTTGATCAGCGCCGCATTCGCGGCGCCGCCCGTGAGATACGTGGGCGCGGGATTCCGGCCCGCCGCGCCGACCACGTTGCAGATGCGCCCGCCGCCTTGCGCCTCCATCAGCGGGAACACCGCGCGCGCCATGCGGATGTACCCGAGGAGCTTGAGATTCCAGTCGCCCATCCACTGGGCGTCGGGAATCTGGAGGAAGTTGCCGCCGCGGATGGCGCCGGCATTGTTCACGAGGATGTCGATGCGGCCGTAGCGGTCCTTCACCTCGCGCACCACGCGCTCGACGTCTTCCAACCGCGAGAGATCCGCCGCCACCGCGACGGCGTCCTTGCGCGAGCGATCGCGGCATTCCGCCGCCACCTTGTCGAGCGCGCTGGCGTCACGCGCCGCGATGGCCACGCGCGCGCCCTCGGCGGCCAGCGTGAGCGCCACCGCCTTGCCGATCCCCTTGCTCGCCCCGGTCACCAGCGCGACCTTGTCCGTCAGTCCCAGATCCATGGGTCCCTCCGTCTGCCAGATTCGCGCAGACAAGAGACATCAGATCGGAGCTTCCGGCAAGCCCCTCTCGCCCCGGTCGACGAGGACGGCCGCTACTTCGCCAGCCTGAAGCGCGAGAGCGTCGCCATGAGGTTCTCGGCGACGTTGCCGAGCTCGTCGACGGTCCGGCGAGCCTCGCTCAAGCCCTTCTCCATCTCACCGGCGACGTTGGCGATGGACTGCACCGCCGCCGCCGCGTTGTGCGCGCTCCGGACCTGGTGCTGGGTCGCCTGCGAGATGTGCTGCGCCAGCTCGGACGACTCGTGCGAGATGCCCCCGATGTCGCCGAGACGATCGCCGGTCTGCACCGCGAGCCGGTAGCCGGCCTCGACCTCCGCGCTGCCCTGCTCCACCGCGACGACGGCGGCCCGGGCCTCCGCCTGCATGGTCTTGACGAGGGCGACGATGTCCTTGGCCTCGCTGGCGGCGCCGTCCGCGAGCATGCGGATCTCGTTGGCGACCGCCGCGAAGCGGCGACCGGGCACGCCGGCGTCCGCGGCCTCGATGCTGGCGTTGACGGCGAGCAGGTTCGTCTGCTTGGCGATGTCCTCGATCGTGGTGACGATGGTGGAGACCTCGAGCGAGCGCTCGGCCAGGGTCTTGATCTTCTTCGAGATGACCTGCCGCTCGCTGCGGATGCGCTCCATGCCGGTCATGGTGTCCCGCACGGCCTCGCCGCCCTTCTGGGCCGACTCCAGGGTGAGCTTGGCGGCGCGGGCCGACGCCTCGGCGTTCTTCGCCACCTGGCGCACGGACAGCGTGAGCTCCTCCATGGAGGCGCTCGCCTCCATGGCCTCGCGCGTCTGGCCCTGGGCGCCCGCCGTGCTGCGCTCCATCGTGTAGATCATCGCGGCGGCGCTCGTCGAGACGTGCTGCGCGGCGTCGCGCACCTCCTGGATGGTCGAGCCGATCTCGCTCACCATGACGTTGATGGCGTCCACGACGCTGCCGAGCTCGTCGGCCGTGACCGCGCCCCGCTGGGTGAGGTCACCCTTCGCGATGTCGGTGGCCACCGTGAGAAAGCGACCGACGTTGCGCTGCAGCTCCTCGCGCTTCTGTTGCTCTTCCTCCCGGCGCCTCTGCGCCTCGTCGCGCTCGGCCTCCGTCTGCGCCTGCGAGCGCAGCCGGAGCACGACCTGGCGGTTGTTCGCGCAGAGGACCGTGGTGAAGATCGCGGTGGCCAGCACGGGGATGGCGTGGGCGATGACGGAGAAATCGTTGCGGCCATAGAAGTACACCCAGTGCGGCGCCACGTAGTTGAGGACGCCGTGATGCAGCCCGGCCAGGAGGAGGACGAGCCAGCCCAGCCGCCAGTCCAGATACACGATGAGCAGCGCCATCATCATGAAGAAGTGGAAGTGCATCTCGATCGAGCCGCCGCTCAGGAAGACGAAGAGGTACGAAAAGGTCGTCAGCGCCACCGTCACCAGGACCCGCCACGCGTAGTGGCTCCCGAGCGTGCCCCGGAGCAGCGCGGGGATCCCCACCGCCCCCAGGCCGATCACCATCGCCCCGATCGCCTCGTGCACGCTGATGAGCCGCCAGGAGAACGGCGATGGGAAGTACGCGGCGAGCTGGCCAACCGAGTTGAGCCCTGCCATCAGCCCTGCGAAGGCGAAGTGCCACCAGAGCACCTTCATCATGAACCGGTCCATGGCGTGGTAGTTCATCGCGGCCTCGAGGCCCTTGTTGATGTCGGAGAAGAAATCGATACGCACGGGCAATCCTCCGTTGGGTTGTCGGGCCGCTAGGGGCTCGAGCGACCCCCACGCTGCCGTCGCACGGCGGTTCGCCGCCACCACCACACAGTCGCCAACGCCACGACCAGCACTGCCAGCGCGGTCCACGGCACGCCCTGGCCGCGATCCGGGCGGGCGGGGATCCACAAGTACCAGTCCTCCGGCCGGTAGACGGTCCCCCGCGCCGCGGGGTGCCGGAATTCGAGCAGCGTCTCGTAGAAGCCGTCCCTGGGCACGCGGTAACGCACCTCGGCGGCGCTGGTCGCGGTCACGAGCTCGGGGGTCTGGTAGATCACCGCGCCGGCGTGGCCCTGCCGGATCGTCACGTGGTACGCGATCGGGTCCGCGAGCGGCTTCCCCGTCTGGAAGTCGCGAAAGGCGAAGCGGAAGATCATCGCGTCCCGGTCCGGCACGAGGACGAGGCTCACCACGTACCGGCCATCGACGACCTTCTCCGGCTCGCCGTTGGCGCGGACCGGCGCGCTGTCGAGACTCATCGCGACACTGACCAGCAGCGGGATGGACAGCCGCGCCAGGCTTCTCACGGCACCCTCCGCCGCGTCAGCAGCGTACGGACCTGTTGCATCGATTTTCCCTTGCACCATGGCCAAGCTATCCGCGGGTAGCAACTCGCGGACCACGGCGATCCGTGAGGCTCAAACCCGCCAAAAGATTGGGCTGAAGATTGACCGCCAGGCTCCTGAGCGTCACGATTTTCGCCGGTCTGAATCTGACCGCTTGCTCAGTTTTTATCCGGTCTCCGGACTGCCCGTTCGATGCGCTGCCGGCGCGCTACGTTACGGCCGCTCACTCGCGGGACGGGAAAGGCGAGGGCACGACCGTGATGCCACCCGCGACTGCGACCGCTGCCGCGGCGGCCGCACGCGCGAAGGCGTCGAGGTCGCGGCCGAGCAGGCGGCGGCCGCGCAGGCGCGCGCTCGCTTCCACCAGCAGCGAGCGCGCGCCCGCGAGATTGCCGTTGGCCAGGTGCTGGAAGGCGACGGCGGCCTGGATCAGTCCCTGCAGCGCCTCGCGCGTGTCGCCCTCGCTCACGACCCAGTGGGGCTCGAGGATCTCGTGCACCTCGAAGTGCAGGCCCGCGTCGAAAAGGGCCGCGGCGTCGTCGAGCGCCTGAACAAGGTCGGCGTTCGGCGAATGCAGCGGGCGGCCGGCCAGCGCGGCGCTCGCACGGCGCGCCCGCTCGGTGAGCGGCGCCGTCCAGCGTGCGTCGGCGCCGTCGAGCCACGTCGCGGCGCCCTCGTCCGTGGTCAGCGCCGCCAGCGCGCGCCGCGCGTCGGCGTCGTGGAGCGCGGCCAGGATCGTCTCGGCGAGGCGGTTGCGCAGCGCAAGCGGCAGCGTCGTCGGGATCACGCCCCCGGCGCGCGATCGGGCGCGGGGGTGACGGCGGCGTCCTGCAGGCTGGGCCCCGGCGCACGCGGCGGCACCGCGCTGCGAGGCGCCACGCGGCGGCGGGGCGTCGTCCACTCCACGCGGCTGCCGGCGATGAGATCGTGCAGCGCGCGCTTGTCGCGACGCAGCCCGGCCATCAGGAAGCCGAACCCGAACGGGATCGCCGAGAGCGCATAGGCCAGGTGCCTCAGCAGCGCGGGGCCGATCGTCAGCAGCGTGCCATCGGCCGCCACCACGCGCACGCCCACGAGACTCTTGCCGAGCGTCTGGCCGGCCAGGGTGTGCAGCGTGGTCGTGTAGACGATGGTGAAGAGCAGCGTGAAAAAGAGGACGCTGCCCGGCGCCGTGGCGCCACCGTCGGGCCCCGGCCCCCACAACGCACGGGCCAGGCGCGCGAGCGAGAGGTGGGCGAACGCGAACAGGATGCAATCGACCACGAGCGCGACGAGGCGGATCCAGAAACCCGCCGGCCGCGCCGTCAGCGCCTCGTCCATGGCGCGCTCAATTCTACGCCTATAATGGCGCCATGATTTCCGTGCGCGACGGCCAGCAGCACATCCTCGCGCAGGTGGCCGCCGCGGTGCCGCCCGAGCTGCTGCCCGTCACGCGCGCGCTGGCGCGCGTGCTGGCGACCGACGTGCAGGCGCCATTCGACGTGCCGCCCGCCGACAACTCCGCGGTGGACGGCTACGCCGTCGGCAGCGGCGACATTCCCAGCGCCGGCACCCGCGAGCTCGCCGTGGTCGGCGATCTCGCCGCCGGCGCGGTGTTCGGCTCGGCGCTGCGCGGCGGCCAGGCGCTGCGGATCATGACCGGCGCGCCGATGCCGGCCGGCGCCGACACCGTCTATCCCCAGGAAGTCGTCGAGCGCGTGGGCGAGCGCGTCCGCGTGGGGCAGATCGCCAAGGGCGCCAACGTGCGCGCGCGCGGCGAGGACGTGGAGGCGGGCGGAATCGTGATCGAGACGGGCAGCGTGCTGCGGCCGCAGGAGATCGGCCTCATCACCTCGCTCGGCATCTGGCAGGTCGAGGTGCACCGCCGCCCTCGCGTGGCGCTGCTGTCCACCGGCGACGAGGTGGCCGAGCCCGGCACACCCCGGCGCCCCGGCCAGATCTACGACGCCAACCGCTTCACGCTGCGCGGCTCGATCGAGCAGTGCGGCGGCGAGGTGCTCGACCTGGGCATCGTCCCCGACGTGCGCGAGGAGCTGAGGCTTAGGCTGCGCGAGGCGGCGGGCATGGCCGACATCGTGCTGACCTCCGGCGGCGTCTCCGTCGGCGTCTACGACCTCGTGAAGGACGTCCTCGGGGAGTTGGGAACGGTCGACTTCTGGCAAGTCGCGATGCAGCCCGGCCGGCCACTGGCGTTCGGTCGCATCGGCGCCACCACGTTCTTCGGCCTGCCCGGCAACCCGGTGGCCTCGCTGCTCACCTTCATGCTGTTCGTGCGGCCGGCGCTCTACAAGCTGGCCGGGCGACGTCGGCTGTTTCCGCCCACGTGGCAGGCGCGCGCGATGGAGCGCCTGGGGAAGAAGACGGGCCGCCGCGAGTTCAAGCGCGGCATCCTTGCCTTCCGCGACGGCGCCTGGGAGGTGCGCACCACGGGCCCGCAGGGCTCGGGTATCCTCTCCTCCATGGTCGCCGGCAACTGCCTGATCGTGCTCGACGAGGACCGCGGCGACGTCGCCCCCGGCGAGCTCGTGGACGTCGAGCCCTTCACGGATCCCTTGTAATCATGCCGACCACGATTACCGTCGATCTCATCGACCGCGTGAAGGCCGACGTGCGTGATCTGCTGCGCGACGCCGCCCGCCGGCTGCCGCACCTGACCTACGCGGACTGCCGCGTCGAGGTCGCCGAGGGCAAGTCGGCGGCGGCCGAGAACGGCGAGAGCAAGTTCTCGGGGGACGATTATGGCTTCGCGGCCGGCGTGCGCGTGCTGGCCGGCGACCGCATGGTGGCGCCCGGCTGGATCGGCCTCACGCTGGGCACCGCCGACGTCGACGACCTGCTGCACCGCCTGCGCGAGGCGCTGGAGCGCGCGTACCGGCGGGCGATGGTGAACGGCGAGATGAAGGCCGCCGCGCGCGAGAAGTTCGGCGCGCTCGGCGAGTCGCTGGCCGACACGCGGCTGCACCCCGTGGACGTCCGCGAGGACACCGTGCGTGCCGTGTACGCGATCGACCCGCGCGCGCTCCCGCTCGGCGAGATGGTGGCCTTCACCACCGACGTCTCGCGCCGCGTGGCCGCCGTCGATCCGGCCGTGAAGCACAACTACATCACCACCCTCACCCAGCTCTCGCGCGAGCTGTTCGCCTCCAGCGAAGGGGCGCTGATCGACCAGTCGTTCGCCCTCACGCAGGGCATGTGCTACGTGATCGGCGTCGACGCCCAGGTGAGCCAGGAGCTCTACGACGTGCTGGGCCACCAGCGCGGCTGGGAGATCCTGGCCGGCGGCGTGGACGATCCGCTGCTGGGCTTCCCGCCCTTCGTCGACTTCTCGCTGAGCATGGCGCGCGAGAGCGTCGAGCTGGCGCGCGCGCCGGCGCTGCCGACCAGCGCAGGCCCGGAGGTCGTGGTCACCGACCCCCACTACAACACGCTGCTCTCTCACGAGATCGTCGGCCACCCGGTCGAGCTCGACCGCGCGCTGAAGATGGAGACGGCCTACGCCGGCCGCTCGTGGCTGCTGGCCGGTCTCGACGACCACCAGCTCGGCCGCCGCATCGCCTCGCCGCTGGTCAGCGCGTATTCCGATCCGTCGCTGCCCGGCTACGGCCACTATGCATACGACCACGAGGGAACGCCGGCGCGGCGCGTGACGCACATCGACCGCGGGATCTTCACGGGCTTCATGAACAGCCGCCAGACGGCGGCCGTCTTCGGCGGCGCGCCCAACGGCCACTTCAAGGCCGTGGACGCCTCGCTGGTGCCGCTGATTCGCATGTCGAACACGGTCTTCGCCGCCGGCGAGCGCGACGCGGGCGACATCGTCAAGGAGATCGACCGCGGCTGGTACCTGGTCGGGCACCGCATCCCGTCCATCGCCGAGAGCCGCGAGAACTTCCGCATCTCGGCGCGGAAGGTCTACGAGATCCGCAACGGCCGGCTCGAACGGCTGTACCGCGACGGCGGGATCATGGCCGACTCGCGCGACTTCCTCATGAACGTGGACGCGGTCGGCTCGGACTTCCGCCTCTACCCGATCCCCAATTGCGGCAAGGGCCAGCCCATGCAGAGCAAGAAGCTCGGCAACGGCGGGCCCACGATGCGCAGCCGCGCGCGGCTGGCCGGGGGCTGAGCCGTGCGGGGCGTGGCGGCGACGGTGGTGGCGGGCGCGATCCTGCTCCTGGGCGCGGCGCCGGCGGCCCCGCCCGAGCCGCCCGTGAACTTCATCAAGGTGGACGAGCTCAAGACGCTGCTGGGCCAGGGCCGGCGCGCGGACATCATCGACGTGCGCCACTGGGAGTCGTACGTCGAGATGCACGTCAAGGGCGCGCGCTCGATGCCGCTGCGGGTCATCGAGGCGCGCGCGCCCAAGGAAATCTCCAAGACCGGTCTCGTCGTCCTGTACTGAACCTGCCCGCACGCGCTGGCCAGTGGGGCCAGCAGCATCCTCTACACGCTGGGCTGGCGCAACCATCGCGTCCTCGACGAGGGGCTGCCCGGCTGGCACGCGAAGGGTTATCCCGTCGAGGGCACGAACGTCTCCAGCACCCCCAAGCACTAGCATGCCGAGCCTGGCCGAGCTGGCGCGCGCGGCCCAGGTGGCGTTCGAGCTCGTGCGCGCCCAGCACGACATCCGCGAGGTGGAAGTGTTCGTCGCCGCCAACGGCACGCTGCTCACGCGGCTGAACTACACCTCCCACATCCCCTGCAACGGCGTGGAGGAGCCGAAGTCCGTGGAGTCGTACGGGCTCGGCCTGCAGATCGTGCTCGACGGCCCGGAGGGCACGCGCATCGGCTTCGGCAGCGAGCCGGGCGACCTGAGCGTGGCAGGGGCCGAGCGAGCGCTGGCGAAGGCGCGCGCCGCCGCCGTGCACGATCCCGAGTTCGTGTCGCTGCCCCGGCCCGGCCGCGAAAAGCGCGTGCTGACGGACTATCACGATCGCGAGCTGATGGCGGTCTCCGACGAGCGCCTCGTGGAGTGCGGCTGGACCATCGTCAACGGCGCGCTGCGGACGTTCCTCAATTCGTCGCGGCTGGCCACGCTGGCGGGCAGCGACGAGGGGCTGCGCCGGCTCGGCCTGATCGTGGGCGGCGACGTCACGATCTTGCAGGAGCGCGTGGCCGTCGTGTCCACGCACATGCCGCAGGTGCAGACCGACGAGTCGGCGCTGATCACCGTGTTCGTCACCGCGATGGTCGAGGCCAGGGACGCCAAGGGCTCCGGCTGGTCCACGGCCACGCGCCTGGCCGATTTCAGCGACGAGGCCGGCGTGCAGGCCGCGCAGGCGGCGATCGATGCGGTCGGCGGCGAGCGCGTGCCGTCGGGCCGCTACACGGTCGTGTTCGGGCGGCAGCCCGTGACCGACATCCTGAACGACCTGATCATCCCCGCCTGCAACAGCGACGCGTTCTACGCCTCGGCCACGCCGTTCCTGGGCCGGCTCGGACAGCGCGTGGCCTCGCCGCTGCTGTCGATCTACGACGACGGCGCGCGGCCGGGCCTGCTCGGCTCCAAGGGCATCACGTGCGAAGGGCTGCCGACGGGACGCACCGACCTCATCAAGCGCGGCGTGCTCTCCGGGTGTCTCACGACCTGGTATTACGGCCAGCGGCTGCTGCGCGATCCGGCGCTGGCCGAGAAGCTCGGCGCCACGGGCGCGGCGGCGGAAGCGGCGCTGGTCGCGCGCAACGGCTTTCGCTTCGGCAGCGGCGGCGGCCGCGAGTTCGACACGCAGCCCGGCGTGTCGGCCTCCAACGTGATCGTGGAAGGCAGCGAGCCCGTCTCGCGCGACGAGCTGCTGCGCCGGGTGGGCGACGGCCTGTACATCGGCCGTATCTGGTACACGTACCCGATCAACGGGATGCGCGCCGGCGATTTCACCTGTACGGTCGTCGCCGATTCTTATATCATTCGCAACGGCCGAATCGTGGCGCCACTCAAGCCGAACACCGTCCGCATCAACGACAACATCAGCACCTTCCTCAACAACGTCGTCGGAGTCGGCCGCGACGCCAAGGGCACGATCGTGTGGGCGGCCGACCAGGTCGTGTACGCCCCCGAGGTCGCCGTCTCCGGCGTCCGCATCGATGCGATTGCCGAGAACATGCCGGGGCAAGAGGAGGTGTGATGGCTGAGGGGAACCTCGACGCGATCGCCCGTGCGTGCCGCGTGCAGATCATCCGGATGCTGACCCACGCCGGCTCCGGGCACCCGGGCGGCTCGCTGTCGGTCATCGACATCCTCACGTCGATCGTCTTCGGCCGACTGCGCCACGATCCGAAGCGGCCCGACTGGGCGGACCGCGACCGCATCGTGCTCTCGAAGGGCCACGCGGTGCCCGCGCTCTACACCGTCATGGCGCGCGCGGGCTACTTCCCCGAGAGCCAGCTCATCACGCTGCGCAAGCTCGGCAGCCCGCTCCAGGGTCATCCCGATCGCGTCGCGCTGCCGGGCATCGAGGCGGCCACCGGCTCGCTGGGCCAGGGTCTCTCGATCGCGCTCGGCATGGCGCTGGGTCTCAAGCTCGCCGGGTCCCCCGCGCGCGTGTACTGCATCCTGGGCGACGGCGAGGTGCAGGAAGGCCAGGTGTGGGAGGCGGCCATGGCCGCGCCCAAGCTGGGCCAGCCCGATCACCCGCTCGACAACCTGACGGTGATCGTCGATTACAACAAGATCCAGCTCGACGATTTCACGGCGAAGATCCTCGACCTCGAGCCGCTCGTGGCCAAGTGGCAGGGCTTCGGCTGGCCCGTGCTGGAGATCGACGGTCACGACCTCGCGCAGATCGCCAAGGCGCTCGACGCGGCCGAGGCCACACGCGGCACGCCGACGCTGATCGTGGCGCACACCGTCAAGGGCAAGGGCGTGTCGTTCATGGAGAACAATCCCGAGTGGCACGGGAAATCGCCGAAGCCCGAGGAAGCCGTGACGGCGATCCGCGAGATCCTGGGCGTCACCGAGATGGCGTGGCCGGATTATTTGAAGACCGACGCCACCACTCGCGCCGTCGTGGACGAGCTGCGCGCGCTCGACAAAAAGTAGTCAAGGACGGGACGGGGAAACCCTGCCAGGGTTCCCCCACCCAAGAGGAGACTATGGCTTCCAAGGCCTCACGCGCCGCGTTCGGCGAAGCGCTGCTGGAGCTCGGAGCCCGCGACCCGCGCATCGTGACGCTCGACGCCGATCTGTCGAAGTCGACGATGACCGCCAGGTTCGCCAAGGCCTATCCGCAGCGCGGCTTCAACCTGGGTATCGCCGAGTCCAACATGATCGGCGTCGGCGCGGGACTGGCGCTGACCGGCAAGATTCCGTTCGTGTGCTCGTTCGCGTGCTTCGTGGTGGGACGCTTCGAGACCATTCGCATCTCGGTCGCCTACACCAACGCCAACGTGAAGATCGTCGGCACGCACTCCGGCATCGCCATCGGCGAGGACGGCTACAGCCAGATGGGGCTCGAGGACATCGCCTGCCTGCGTGCACTGCCCAACGTGCCCATCGTCCAGCCCGCCGACGAGCTGGAGACCCGGCAGGCGGTGGCCTACGCCGTGGAGCACCAGGGGCCGCTCTACCTGCGTCTCACGCGCCAGAACCTCGAGCCCGTGTGCCCGCCCGATTATCGCTTCCAGCTCGGCCGCTGGCTCACGCTGCGCGCGGGCCGCGACGTGACGCTGGTCGCCAGCGGCGGCACCGTCTTCAACGCACTCGAAGCGGCCAGGCGGCTCGAGGCCGACGGCATCTCGGCGGAGGTGCTCAACGCGGCGTCCATCAAGCCGCTCGACGAGGACGCGCTGGTGCGCTCGGCGACGAAGACGAAGCACGTCGTCACGGTCGAGGACCACTCGATCCACGGCGGCCTCGGCGGCGCCGTCGCCGAGACGCTGGCCGAGGTGCTGCCCACGCCGGTGAAGCGCCTCGGTGTCGTCGGCTTCGGCGAATCCGGCGACGCCAAGGGCCTCTACGCCAAGCACGGCCTCGACCCGGCCGGCATCGCCACCAGCGTCAAGAAGTTCCTCAATCGCTGACGGGCGCGAAGCGAGCGCGCGCCGGCGGCACCGCGCTTGCTACATCCGCGCCCCATGATTTCCTACAGCGCCCTCACACGTGGTCTCGGCTGGTTCAGCATCGCGCTCGGCGTCGCGGAGGTGATCGCGCCGCGCCGCCTCGGTCGCCTCACCGGTCTCCGTCCCTATCGCCGCATGCTCCCCAAGCTGGGGCTGCGGGAGACATCGCCACGGTGATCGGCGTCGCGATCCTCGACGCGCTGTGCGCGCGGCGCATGACGCTCGGCGAGGGCACGACCGCCCGGCCTCCTGCCGCCGCGTCCTGGCGCTGACCACGAGCGATCCGGCGCTTGGAAACGGCGCTCGGCGAGAGGACCGAGCACCGCCACGCCACCCGTGCGCCTCGCCTCGCTGAAGACGACGTCGCCCGCCCGACGCCCGGCGCCGGGATGCACGGGCGTGACTCCGAGTCTAGTATGTGGGACAGGCCGTGCGAGAGGAGAGGCAGGCGATGAAGCTGCGCAAGGGCTTCAAGCAACTGGTGGACGAGGCGAAGGCGCGGATCACGACGATCGGCCTCGGGGACGCCAAGAAGCGCCTCGGCCGTGAGGACGTCGTCTTCGTCGATCTGCGTGACGTGCGCGAGCTCGAGCGCGAGGGCATGATCCCGGGCGCCTTCCACTGCCCGCGGGGGATGCTGGAGTTCTGGATCGATCCCGAGAGCCCGTACCACAAGGACGTCTTCGCCTCCGGCAAGGAGTTCGTCTTCTATTGCAACGGCGCGTGGCGCTCGGCGCTGGCCGCCGACGTCGCGCAGCAGATGGGCCTCCCGCGCGTGCTGGAGATGGACGGCGGATTCACGGCGTGGAAGAACGCCGGCTTCCCGGTCGCGCAGCGCGAGAGCAAGAAGAAGTAGCGGCGGATGCGCACACGTCACGTCCTGCTCGGCCTCGTCGTGCTCGTGGTCGCCGTGGGCGCCGGCGTCGGCTGCTGGTATCGCGGCTACCTGGCCGGCGTACTGCCGAGCAGCGCTGCGGAGATGAGCGAGCTCACCCTGCCGCCGGGCTTCCACATCGGCGTCTACGCGAGCAACGTGCCGAACGCTCGGCAGATGGCGCTCGGCCCGCCCGGGATTGTCTTCGTGGGATCGCTCAGCGAGGGCAAGGTGTACGCCGTCGTCGATCGCGACGGCGACCATCGCGCCGAAAAGGTCCACGTGCTGGCCAGCGGCCTCAACATGCCGAGCGGCGTGGCCTTCCGCGACGGGGCGCTCTACGTGGCCGCGGTCAACCGCATCTTGAGATTCCCCGACGTCGCGCGCGATCTCGACAAGCCGCCGAAACCCGAGGTGGTCACCGACGGCTACCCGAGCGATCGCCATCACGGCTGGAAATTCATCGCCTTCGGCCCCGACGGCAAGCTCTACGTGCCCGTCGGCGCGCCGTGCAACGTCTGCGACGTGAGCGGCCTGTACGCGACCATCACGCGCCTGGACGTGGCCGGCGGCAAGCCGGAGATCGTCGCGCGCGGCGTGCGCAACAGCGTGGGCTTCGACTTCCAGCCGCGCACGCGCGAGCTGTGGTTCACCGACAACGGGCGCGACTGGCTCGGCGACGACCAGCCGCCCGACGAGCTCAATCGCGTGGCCAAGGAAGGCGCGCACTTCGGCTTTCCGTTCTGCCACGGCGACGGCATCAAGGACCCCGAGCACAACGCGGGCAAGCCGTGTGATCAGTTCAGCCCGCCCGCGCGCCTGCTGGGCCCGCACGTGGCGGCCATCGGCATGCGGTTCTACACGGGAGGCATGTTCCCCGAGAAGTACCGCGAGGGCGTCTTCATCGCCGAGCACGGCTCGTGGAACCGCTCCAAGCCCATCGGCTATCGCGTGAGCTTCGTGAAGATCGAGGACAACAAGGCGACGTCGTACGAGCCGTTCGCCGCCGGCTGGCTCAAGGGCAACACGGCGTCGGGCCGCCCGGCCGACGTGCTGGTGATGCCCGACGGCGCGCTGCTCGTCTCCGACGACAAGGCCGGGCGCATCTATCGCATCTCGTACGAGGGGGCCAAGTGATGTCGAGCGTCGATCCCGCGTTCGCCACCGTCGCCGAGCTGTCCGCCGCCTTCACGCGCCGCGCGCTGTCCCCGGTGGAGGTCGTGGACGCGCTGGTGGCGCGGATCGATCGCCTCAACCCGCGCCTGCACGCGTTCATCGACGTGTACCCGGCCGAGGCGCGGCTGGCCGCCGAGGCCGCCGACAAGGCCATCCGCTCGGGCCACGCCGTCGGCCCCCTGCACGGCGTGCCCGTCGCGCTGAAGGACCTCGTCGATCTGGAGGGCCGTGTCACCACCGGCGGCTCGAAAGTGTGGGCCAAGCGCGTGTCGGGCGTCACGGCCACGCTCGCGCGGCGGCTCATCAGCGCCGGGATGATCGTGCTGGGCAAGACGCACACGGTGGAGTTCGCCATGGGCGGCTGGGGCACCAACACGCACATGGGCACGCCGTGGAACCCGTGGGACGCCAAGGTGCACCGCACGCCGGGCGGCTCGTCGAGCGGCTCCGGCGTGGCCGTCGCGGCCGGGCTCGCGCCGGCGGCGATCGGCACCGACACCGGCGGCTCCGTGCGCCTGCCCGCCTCGTGGTGCGGCATCGTCGGCCTCAAGGTGAGCGTCGGCCGGATCAGCACCTTCGGCGTGCTCCCGCTCTCCACCACGCTCGACACGCCGGGCCCCATGACGCGCTCCGTGGAAGACGCCGCGCTCCTCTATCGCGTGCTCAACGGGCCCGATCCGCACGACGCCTCCACGGCGGTGTGGACCGCCGACGATCCTCTGCCCTCGCTGCGCCGCGGTGTCGGCGGCCTGCGCCTGGCCGTGCTGCCGGATGCCGAGCGCGCCGGTGTCGATCGCGAGGTCCTGAGCGCGTACGACGCCGCCATCGAGACGCTGCGCGGCCGAGGCGCCACCATCGTGACGGCCGCGCTGCCGCACCGCTTCAGCGATTACGCGGCCGCCACCGGGCGGATCATCGGCTCGGAGGGGTATCGCTTCGTCGGTCACCTGGTGGACGACGCCAACCTGCCGACCGACCCGCACGTGCGCCCGCGCATCCAGCTCGGGCGCGGCGTGTCGGCCCGTGACTATCTGCTGGCGCTCTCGCAGCAGAAGGAGCACCAGCGCCAGTTCGCCGTCGCCACCACCGACATCGACGCGCTGCTGACGCCGACCACGCAGACGGCGGCGATCCCGATCGACCAGGTGGATCAGACGGGCACGCCCGCGCACTTCACGCGCGCCGGCAACTACCTGGGCCTCTGCGGCGTGGCCGTACCCAACGGCTTCACGAGCGCCGGCCTGCCGACCTCGCTCCAGGTCCTCTGTCACACGGGCCGCGAAGGCATGGCGCTCACAATCGCGTGGGCCTACGAGCAGGCGACCAGATGGCGTGAACAGAAGCCTCCCGTCCCCTAACGGGACCACGCCGCTCGGTCGATGGCGTACCACACGACCGGAACATCGGGATTCATCCAGTAGCGTGTGCCTCGGTGCGTGAGCCCTGCCTTCTCCATGACTCCGTGCGCGGCGGCAGTCACGCTGATAATGCGCTGAAGCCCGTGCTGCTCAAAGCCGAAACCAAGAGCCGCCAACGCTCCTTCGGTGGCAAAGCCGCGGCCCCACCATGCCTGATGAAGCTCGAACCCGACCTCGATCTTGTCGACCTCGGGCCAGTCCTCGAGCTCATCGAGGTCGATTCTGCCGATCCAGCACCCCGTCGTCTTGTCGATGGCCGCCCATGGGCCGAACCCCTTCACGCGCCACTGTCGCAGGCTGCTTTCGGCGAGCCGAACAGTCCGGTCTGGGGGCAGGTTTCGCCCGCCTCTGACGGCGGGGTCAGCAAAGAGACGCTGCAGTTCGGCGCCATCGTCCTCACGCCAGGGCCGCAACAGAAGGCGCTCGGTCTCCACGATCATCCCCGGTAGGGCTTACCGGCGCTTCGGCGTGCTCAGCGGCAGGTGCGTGCGGCCGGCGGACGCACCGCCGTTGACGGCGACGACCTCGCCGGTCATGTACTCGGCGAGCGGCGAGCACAGGAACAGGACGGCATTCGCGATGTCGCCCGGCGTGCCGGCGCGTCCCCACGGCACGCCCTTGAGGATCGTCGTCTCGTACTCTTGCGTCACGGGCGACGTCTCGCTGTCCACCTTGATGTAGCCGGGCGCCACGCAGTTCACGTTGATCTTCTTCGCCGCGATCTCCATCGCCAGGACTTTCGTGAACATGACGACGGCCGCCTTCGACGAGCAGTAGTGCGCGCCGCCCGGCCGGCCGCTGAAGGCCGCGCCCGAGGCGATCGTCACGATCTTCCCCGGCCCGTCGCGCGCCGCCATCGCGCGCGCCACCGCGCGGCACGTGAGGAAGACGCCGCGCACGTTGGTCTCCATCACGCGGTCCCATTCGGCCACGTCCATGTCGAGGACCGGCGTGTTCGGATAGACGCCCGCGTTGGCGACGCCGATGGTGATGGGGCCCACCGCCGCGTCGGCCGCCTCCACGAAGCGGTCCACCGAACGCTCGTCGCGCACGTCCATCGTGCGCGCGAAGACGCTGGCGCCGCCGCCGAGACGCTGGGCCGCGTCCTTCACCGCCGTCTCGCGCACGTCGCCGATGGCCACACGCGCGCCCGCCCGGTGGAACGCCTCCGCGATGCCGAAGCCGATGCCGGCCGCCCCGCCGGTGACGAGCGCGACGTGCCCGGTGAAGTCGAAGGCCGCCGGGGCGCTCACGAGCGCCGGCCCTTCTCGTGCCAGCGCGCCACCTCCTCGCACGTCGTGAACCACACGCCCCGCTGCTTGCGCGTGAAACGCACCAGATCCTCGATGAGCTGGATGCGCGAGGCGCGCCCGCTGACGAATGGATGGCACGTCAGCACGAAGCAGCCGTTCTCCTTGTGCATGCCGGTGAACTCCGAGCTCCACAGCTGGAACACGCGCGCGGGATCGGCGATGGCGTTGGTGGCGCCGTAGACGTGCCGGAAGAGCGGGGCGTCGTCCATGATCCACTGCACGGGCACCTCGGTGAGCGGCCCCGCCGGCGTGGGAACGTCGTACGGCACGTCATTGCCCATCAGCGAGCTGTCGTAGAGGAAGCCGTGCGTCTTCAAGAGCGCGGGCGTCCACACGTTGACGTCCCACGACGGCGAGCGGTAGCCGGCCGGCTTCACGCCGAGGTGATCCTTCAAGATCTTGAGCTGCCGCTGCATGACGGACTTCTCCTGCGCCTCGTCGAGCATGCCCACGGCCTCGTGGACATTGCCATGGGCGCCGATCTCGTGGCCGGCGTCGCGGATGCGCGTGCACGGCGCCAGGTGGTTCTCCACCGTCCAGCCCGGGATGAAGAAGCTGGCCTTGAGCTTGAGCCGGTCGAGCAGCCGCAAGATGCGATCGACGCCGACGCGCGGGCCGAACCGGCGCTCTTCCAGGTCGGCCAGGCTGCGCTTGGCCTTCTCGGGCTCGCGGAAGAGAAAACCGGACTCGGCGTCGAAGTCGAACGACAGCACCGCTGCGGACTGCTGTGCCTTGGGCCACTTGTATCGCATGGCGTCTCCTAGTCGATGTACTGGCCGCCGTTCACGTCCATGCACTCGCCGGTGATCCACCCGGCATCTGACGACGCGAAGAAGAGAACGGCCGCGGCCACATCCTGCGGCCGGCCCACGCGCGCCAGTGGGATCGTCTTCAAGATGTCCTCGATGCCCGGGCCCTTCGTGATCCGCGTCGTGGGTGGCGTCTCGATGAGGCCGGGGCACACCGCGTTCACCGTCACCCGCGGCGCCAGCTCCTTGGCGAGGCCGCGCGTCAGCCCCAGCACGCCGGCCTTGGCAGCGGCGTACGCCGACTTGCTCACCGTCGCCGGCGGCCCTCCGCCATGCTTGGCGGAGATCGACGCGATGTTGACGATGCGCTGGTCCTCGCGGCGCAGCATCTGCGGCGCCAGGCACCGCGCCCAGTTCCAGGCGGACTTCAGATTGCGCGTGAGCACGTGGTCGAACTCGGCCGGCGTCAGCTCCAGCATCGGGCGCGGCTCGCCGCCGCCGGCGACGTTGACCAGGATATCGACGCGGCCCATCGTGGACAGCGCCGACTGGGTCAGCCTCTCGGCCGTTGCGTAGTCGCCGGCGTCGCCCACGAGCGCGAGGCTCTTGCGTCCCAGCGCCTGCACCTCCTTCACCCTGGCCTGGGCGGCGT
>QHRW01000033.1 GCA_003220265.1 Candidatus Rokuibacteriota bacterium
TCGTCACCGGAAAGCAACAAAGGCAATGCCCCCCCTTGGGCATGCACCTTGTACATGGCTTGCAGCCGGCGGGCAAGCGCCTGCTCCTGTCCCGAGCGCTGGCGCTCGAGGCCGGTGACCTCGCCGCGCAACGAAGTGACGTCGGCCTGCGCCTTCTTGATGCGTCCGTCCAGCCGGGCGATGTCCCGTTGCTTGTCGGCCAGGCGCTGCTCGACGCGGTCGAGCTCGGCCAGGATCGACGTCTCCTTCTCGCGCGCCTCGGCGGCCTTGCGCCGCTCCTCCTTGAGCTGCTGCTCGGCCTCGCGCAGCTTCCGCTGCTCGGCCTGGATGGGGTCGTCCTTCTTCGGGACCTGGGCGACGGCCGTCTGGGCGGCGAACGCCACGAGCGCGAGGCCGGCGAGGACGCGCGTCCTCATGCCTCGGGCCGGCCACGCGCGAGCCAGCCGCCGACGCCGCCCAGCAGCGTGCCGGCCAGCATCAGCGAGATCACGTTGTGCGGGCGCAGGAAGGTCAGCCGCGCCACGCCGAGCGTCTCGCTCACCAGCGGCTCGATGCGCGGCCCGATGAGCGCATAGCACGCGACGAGGACCCAGATCGCCAGCATGGCCCCCAGCAGCCCTTGCATCATCCCCTGCAGCAGCAGCGGCAGGCGGACGACGTGCTCGGGCGCGCCCACGAGCCGCATGATCTCCATCTCGTCGCGACGGGCGTGCAGGACCAGCGTGGTCGCCGTGGTCACCGTGAGGATCGCCGCCACTGCCAGCACCGCGCCGACGCCGAGGGCGAAGAGCCACAGCAAGCGCTGGCCCTGGGCGAAGCGCTCCATCCACTCCACGCCGCCGCCGATCTCGTCGGTCTCCGGCAGCGCGGTCAGGCGCGTGACGAGCGCGCGGGCGCCCTCCAGCGTGGCGCCCTCGGCCGTGGGCGTGATCTCGAGCGAGGCGGGCAGCGGGTTTTGCGGCAGCGTGTCGGCGACGGCGGCGTCCTTGCCGAGCACCTGGCGGAGCGTGCCGAGCGCCTCGGCCTTGCCCACGTAGCGCACCGCGCCCACGCCCGGCATCGTACGCACGCGGTCCACCAGCGCGCTCGCTTCCGCGGTGCCCGGCTCGCGCCTGAGGTAGACGACGAGCTTCACACGCTCGCGAAACTGGGTGACGGCCTCGCTCATGTTGGAGGACAGCAGCCAGAAGGCGCCGAGCGCGGCCAGCGACAGGGTGATCAGGAGGATCGCGCTGATGGCGACACGGCCGGCGCGGCGAAGATCCCGGAGCGCTTCGCCGAGGAGGAACCCGAACACCGGCGGCTCAGCCCTCGTCCTTGACGAGGCGGCCGCTGTGGATCGTCAGCGTGCGCTGCTTGAGCGTGGCCGCCAGCGTGGCCTGGTGCGTGGCGAAGAGCACCGTGGCGCCGCCCGCCCAGATGTCGCGCACGATCTCGATGACCTCGGCCGCCATGCCCTCGTCGAGGTTGCCGGTGGGCTCGTCGGCGATGAGCAGGAGCGGCTTGCGCGCGATGGCGCGGGCCAGCGCGGCACGCTGGGCCTCGCCCGCCGAGAGCTGGGCCGGATAGGCCTGGGCGCGGGCCGAGAGGCCGACGGCGCGGAGCGCGTCGAAGACGCGGCCGGTGATCTCGCGCCGCGGCGTGCCCAGCACGCGCAGCACGAAGGCCACGTTCTCGTAGACGGTACGGCCGGGCAGCAGCTTGGAGTCCTGGAAGACGATGCCGATCGAGCGCCGCAGCGCCGCCACCTCGACACGGGTGAGCGAGCCGACGTCCTGGTGCAGGACCTCCACCTCGCCCTCGGTGGGGACGTCGTCACGGTAGAGGAGTCTCAGCAGCGTGGTCTTGCCGGCGCCGCTGGGGCCACAGAGCGTGACGAACTCACCCTTGCCCACGCGGAAGGAGACATCGGACAGCGCAGGGACCTTCACCGGCCCGACGGAGTAGATCTTCCATACACGGTGAAGCTCAATCATGGCGGACGCTCCGCCGATTATAGCCGCCTCGCTCACGACCGAGACAGTTTCTCCTGCACAAGGCGGTCGACCATGGCGGGGTTGGCCTTGCCGCCGCTGGCCTTCATCACCTGGCCTACGAGCGCCTTGGCCGCCGCGGTTTTCCCCGCCTTGAAGTCGGCCACCGCCTTGGGGTTGCCGGCGATCGCCTGATCCACCAGGCTCCCGAGCGCGCCGGGGTCGGCCATCTGGGTCAGGCCCTCGCGCTTCACGATGGTGGCCGCGTCCTCGCCCGAGGTCAGCATGCGCGCGAAGACGTCCTTGGCGATCTTGCCGCTGATGGTGCCGTCGTCGATGAGCTTCACGAGCCCGGCCAGGTTCTCAGGCGGGATCTGGAAGTTCGTCACGGCCACCTCGTCGGCGGCGTCCACTTCGCGCAGCACCTCAGACGTGATCCAATTCACGATACCTTTCGGATTCTGGGCGTACACGCGCACCGCCCTGTCACAGTAGTCTGCAAGCGCGCGCGATTGCGCGAGTAAGCTAGCATCGCTAGGCGGCAGCCCGTACTGCACGACGAACCGCTCACGCCGCGCGCGGGGCAGCTCCGGAATGGCGGCGCGCTGCTGCTCGATCCACGCGCGGTCGAGCTTCAGGGGCACGAGGTCGGGCTCGGGGAAGTAGCGGTAGTCGTGCGCGTACTCCTTGCTCCGCATCGAGCGCGTGGCGCCGCGGTCGGCGTCGTACAAGCGCGTCTCCTGTACGATGCGCTCGCCCTTGTCGAGCGCGGCGGACTGGCGCTTCACCTCGAACTCGAGCGCCCGCTGCACGTTGCGGAAGGAGTTCAGGTTCTTGATCTCCACCTTGACGCCCAGCTCGGTGGCGCCGCGCGGGCGCAGCGACACGTTGGCGTCGCAGCGCAGCGAGCCTTCCTCCATGTTGCCGTCGCAGACGCCGAGCGCCACCAGCACCGCGCGGAACGCCCGGAGATACGCGGCCGCGTCCTCGGGCGAGCGCAGGTCGGGCCTGGACACCGTCTCCATCAGCGGCATCCCCGAGCGGTTGTAATCGACGAGGCTCGACTGGGCCGTGCCGAAGTCGCCCTCGTGGACGAGCTTGCCCACGTCTTCCTCGAGGTGCAGCCGCTGGATGCCGATGCGGCGGAGGCCGTCGGGACCCTCCACGTCCAGTGCGCCCTCCTCGGCCAGCGGCTCCTCGTACTGGCTGATCTGGTAGTTCTTCGGCATGTCCGGGTAGTAGTAGTGCTTGCGCGCGAAGCGGCAGGCGGGGTTGACGCGCAGCCCGAAGGCCAGCGCCGTGCGCACGGCATACTCCACCGCCGTGCGGTTGACCACCGGCAGCACGCCGGGCATGCCCTGGCAGATCGGGCACGTCTGGCTGTTGGGCGGCGCGCCGAAGCCCGTGGGGCAGCCGCAGAACATCTTCGAGCGGGTGGCCAGCTGCGCGTGGACCTCCAGCCCGATGACGGTCTCGTACTTGCCGTCAGCCAAGGCTCGGCCTCTTGGCGTGCCAGGGCGTGGCCTGCTCGTAGGCGTGGGCGGCGCGGAGCAGCGTGGCCTCGTCGAGCGTGCGGCCGATGAGCTGCAGGCCGATCGGCAGGCCGGCGGCGTTGAAGCCGCACGGCACCGAGATGGCGGGCAGGCCGGTCATGCTGGCCGGGATCGTGTAGACGTCGTTCATGTACATCGCCAGCGGGTCGGCCTTCTCGCCGTGCTTGAAGGCCACGCTGGGCGTGGTCGGAGTAGCCAGCACGTCCACGCGCTCGAAGGCCTTCTCGAAGTCGCGGCGCACCAGCGTGCGCACGCGCTGCGCCTGGCCGTAGTAGGCGTCGTAGTAGCCGGTCGAGAGCGCGTAGGTGCCGAGCATCACGCGGCGCTTCACCTCGGCGCCGAAGCCGGCGGCGCGCGTGCGGCTCACCATGTCGATGAGGTCCTTGCCGGGCACGCGCAGGCCGTACTTGACGCCGTCGTAGCGCGCCAGGTTCGAGGATGCCTCGGCCGGCGCCACGATGTAATAGGTCGCGACGCCATACTCCGTGGTCGGCAGCGAGACGCGCTCCACGCTGGCGCCCAGGTCGCGCAGCCGGTCGATGGCGACGCGCACCGCGCGGTCGATCTCGGGGTCGAGACCCTCGCCGAAGTACTCGTCGGGCACGCCGACCCGGAGGCCCTTCACCGAACCCGTCAGAGCTGCGACGTAGTCCGGCACGGGCGCGTCCACGGACGTCGCGTCGAGCGGATCGTGACCGGCGGTGGCGCCGAGCAACAGCGCCGTGTCCACGATGTCGAGGGTGAGCGGCGCGACGTGATCGAGCGAGGAGGCGAAGGCGATGAGGCCGTAGCGCGAGATGCGCCCGTACGTCGGCTTCATCCCGACGACGCCGCAGAAGGCGGCGGGCTGGCGCACGGAGCCGCCGGTGTCCGTGCCGAAGGAGCCGGCGGCCAGCCCGCCCGCCACGGCCGCCGCCGAGCCGCCCGACGAGCCGCCGGGCACGCGTGCGAGATCCCACGGGTTGCGCGTGAGCTGGAAGGCGGAGTGCTCGGTGGACGAGCCCATCGCGAACTCGTCCATGTTGGTCTTGCCGAGGATGACGGCGCCCGCGGCCTTCAGGCGCGCCACGATGGTCGCGTCGTAGGGCGGCACGTAGGTGTCGAGGATCCTGGAGCCGGACGTGGTGCGCACGCCGCGCGTGCAGAAGACGTCCTTGAGCGCGATCGGCGCGCCGTCGAGCGGGCCGAGCGGGGCGCGGGCACGATAGCGCGCCTCCGCCGCGCGCGCCGCCGCCAGCGCCTCGTCACGGGTCACCGTGAGGTAGGCGCCCACCTTGGCGTCCAGCGCGCCGATGCGCGCCAGGTACTCCTCCGCGACGGCCACCGGCGAGGCATCGCCCTTCGCGAACGCCGTCGTCAGCTCGTGGATGGTCCGCATCAATCCTCGATGATCCTCGGGACGCGGAAGAACTCGCCGCTGCGATCGGGCGCATTGGCCAGCGCCTCGTCCTGCGACAGGCAGGGCCGGTTGGCGTCGTCGCGCATGACGTTGACGAGCGGCACGGCGTGCGAGGTGGGCTCCACGCCCGCCGTGTCGAGCGCCCGCAGCTTGTCGATGTAGGCCAGGATGCCGCTGAGCTGCTCGCGCATGCGCTCGAGCTCGGCGTCGTTCAGCGCCAGGCGCGAGAGACGAGCGACGTGCTCGACGTCCTGTCGCGAGATCACGCTAGAGCTCCTCCAATTGCGCGTACTGCAGCGACAGCCGCTTGCGGCCGACGCTGGCGAAGCCGACCGTCACGATCGTGTCGCTGCCGTCGCGCTCCACGCCCACCACCATGCCCTCGCCGAAGCGCGCATGCCGCACCCGGGTGCCGACCTTGATGGGCCACGCCTCCTCCTCCGGCTCGTAGCGCGGCACCTCGCGCGCCACCAGGGGCGCCGCCGCCGACTCCTGGACGCGTCCGGCGTTGAGGGGGAGCAGCCGGTCCTCGGGCATCTCGCGCAGGAAGCGGGACGGCTCGCCCACCCCGTAGCCGTGGATGCGGCGGTGGAGGGCCCACGACAGCGTGAGCCGCTCCTTGGCGCGCGTGATGCCAACATAGCAGAGCCGGCGCTCCTCCTCGATCTCCTCCGGCTCGTTCATCGAGCGCGCGTGCGGAAAGACGCCTTCCTCCAGCCCGGTCAGGAACACGGCCGTGAACTCCAGCCCCTTGGCCGAGTGCAGTGTCATCAGCGTCACGCGCGAGTCCGCATCCTTGAGCTCGTCCACGTCGCTCATGAGCGCCACGCCGTCGAGGAAGCCGTCCAGCGTGGGCTCGGCTTCCGTGTGCGTGAAGTCTTCCGCGGCGGCGATCAGCTCTTCGAGGTTCTCCAGGCGCGCCTCGGACTCGGGCGCGCGGTCCTGGCGCAGGGTCTCGCGATAGCCCGTCTGGTCGAGCACGAGGTCGATGAACGCGGGCGGCGCCAGGTCGCCGCGCTGGCCCGCCAGCCGCGCGATGAGCGCGGCGAAGTCCACGAGCGCACCGCGCGCCTTGCCCCGGATGTCGGCCGGGGGATCGGCGGCCACGGCCAGCAGCGGGCGCGACTGGCGCACGGCCTCGTCGTCGAGCCGGGCCAGCGTGGTGGCGCCGATGCCGCGCGCGGGCGCCCCGATGGCGCGGCGGAAGGCCACGTCGTCGGCCGGGTTCAGGATCAGGCGCAGGTAGGCCAGCGTGTCCTTGATCTCCCGGCGCTCGTAGAAGCGCACGCCGCCGACGATCACGTAGGGAATGCGGCCGCGCCGCAGGGCGTCTTCCAGCACGCGCGACTGGGCGTTGGTGCGATAGAACACGGCGATGCCGTCCCACGGCACGCCCTCGCCGCGCAGGCCGAGGATCGACTGCGCCACGAACGAGGCCTCCTCGTGCTCGTCCCACGCGCGGTAGAGCTTCGCCGGCTCGCCCTGCGGGTTCTCCGTCCACAGCGTCTTGTCTTTACGCTGGACGTTGTGGGCGATCACGCCGGCCGCGAGCGCCAGCACGTTCTTCGTCGAGCGGTAGTTCTGCTCGAGACGGATCACCTTCGTGCCGGGATAATCGTCCTCGAAGTCGAGGATGTTGCGAATGTCGGCGCCGCGCCACTTGTAAATCGACTGGTCGCTGTCGCCGACGACGCACACGTTGCGATGCTCGCTCGTCAACAAGCGGATGATCCGGTACTGCGCACGGTTCGTGTCCTGATACTCGTCGACCAGCACGTAGCGCCAGAGGTTGCGGTAGTAGTCGAGGACGGCCGGGTGCTCGGTGAAGAGGCGCACGACGAGCAGCAGCAGATCGTCGAAGTCCACTGCGCCGGTCTCGCGCAGACGCTTCTCGTACCGCGAGTAGACGAGCGCGGCCTTCTTCTCCCAGGGGCCGCGGGCGTCGCGCAGCGCCTCGGTCACCGCGGTCATCTGGTTCTTCCAGTAGGAGATGCGGTGGACGGCCGCGCTCGGCGTGAACGTGCGGTCCGCGAGCTCGCCCTCCTTCATGCACTCCTTGACGAGGGCCTGCCGGTCGTCCTCGTCGTAGATCGTGAAGTGCGACGGCAGCCCCAGGTGCGAGCCCGACTGGCGCAGGATGCGCACGCATGCCGAGTGGAACGTGGCGATCAGCGGCGACTTCAAACCGACCGGCAGCAGAAGATCGCTCACCCGGCGCGCCATCTCGGCCGCCGCCTTGTTGGTGAACGTCACCGCGAGGAGATGGCGGGGCGAGAGCTCGCGCTGGCCGAGCAGCCACGCGATGCGATAGGCGATGACGCGTGTCTTGCCGCTGCCGGCGCCGGCCAGCACGAGCAAGGGCCCGTCGCCGGCGGTCACGGCGTCGCGCTGCGCGGGGTTCAGGTCGTCGAGGAGGCGCTCCAACGGCGCGGACACCACGCGATTGTACCCGACGCGGGACAAATTGCGCGCGGAGGCCAGATCGTCACGGTCGTTCTGTCCCGGCCCTCGGCCCGCCCCCGACTTTTCGCGCCCTTCGGTACTCGTGGCACTGGCATATGCCTTGCCCCACCCGTGGGCGCCATGAAAAGGCTCCTCATCGTCGACGACAATTCAGTCGTGCAGGACATCCTCACGGAGTTCTTCAAGGGCCGCTTCGAGATCCAGCTCGCGCCGAATGCCTCGCAGGCGCTCAGCCTCATCGTGCGCCAGGCGCCACATCTCGTGCTGCTCGACGTGAAGATGCCGGGGCTCGATGGGCTCAGCCTGCTGAAGTCGCTGCGCTCGACGGGCGTGAACGTGCCGATCTTCCTGATGACGGGCTACGACTCGCTGCAGGTGGCCCAGGAGGCGCTGAACAGCGGCGCCAACGCCTACCTGCCCAAGCCCTTCGACCTCATGCACCTCGACCGCCTCATCACCGAGGCGATCGGCACCGACGAGCTCCAGCCCACCAAGTGATCGAAGGGGCTCCTAGCGGTCGTTGAAGCGCCAGCGGCGGAACCGCCAGGAGGCGTCGGCCTCGGCGCGTCCCTCGGCGATCAGCGTGGCGCCTTCCCGCTCGAAGTCGAAGATCTTGAGGACACCGTCGTGGGCACTCTCGTCGATCACGAACGGCGTGATGGTCAGGAACACCTCGTCGAGCAGGCCCGCGCCGCGCAGCGCGTTCAGCACGGTCTCGCCGCCCTCGCAATCCAGGTAGCGCACGCCGAAATCGTCGAAGAGCCGCGCGTGGGCACGGCGCAGCCCGGCCGGGTCCAGCAGGTCGTCCACGAGCAGGGCCGGAGGGATCGCCGCGCCCGCCCGCCGGCGAATCTCGGGGCCGCCCAGCGGCGTGGTGACCACGATCGGATGGATGCCGGGGGTCGTGAAGATGCGGTGCTCCAGGGGCAGGCGGCCGTACACCGAGTAGACGATGTTGCGCGGCTGGCGTGGCAGCGCGGCGCGCTCGCGGAAGGCGAACAGCTCGGGCAGCGGCTCGTCGCTCGGCTGCTGCGGCGTCAGGACGAGCTCGGGCTGGGTGCGCACCGTCTCCGCGCCCACCGACACGTCGCCGAAGCAGCGCAGGTAGCGCATGAGGAGCTTGTCGGCGACACGCGCCGGATGGCGGCGGTCGCCGCCCAGGATGGCCAGCACGGGGTCGTCCTTCGCGTCACGGCGCCGCCAGGCGACGACGCCGTTGGCCGAGGCGACCATCACGGCGAAGAGCCACGGGCGATCGGGCCACGGCGGCGGGAATCCGATGGGCTCCCAGCGCGCCGGATCCGGCGAGACGCGGCCATAGGGAAACCGCGTCTCGCCGTTCAGGTGCCAGCGGATCAGCGTCGAAGGGAAGCCGCTACTCCACCGTCACCGACTTGGCGAGGTTGCGGGGCTGGTCCACGTCGCAGCCGCGGCGGACGGCGATGTGGTAGGCCAGGAGCTGCAGCGGAATCACCGTGATCAGCGGCATCAGCATCTCGGCGGCGGCCGGCACCTCGATCACGTGCTGGGCCTTGCTCGCGACGAGCTTGTCGCCGGTCTGGACGACGGCGATCACCTGGCCCTCGCGGGCGCGGACCTCCTCGATGTTGCTCAGCATGCGCTCGTAGCCGCTGTCGCGCGGCGCCAGCGCCACCACCGGGAAGTTCTCGTCGATCAGCGCGATGGGCCCGTGCTTCATCTCGCCGCCGGCGTAGCCCTCGGCGTGGATGTAGGACAGCTCCTTGAGCTTCAGCGCGCCCTCGAGCGCGATCGGGTACTGCAGCCCACGGCCGAGGTAGAGGAAGTCGTGCGCGCTCGACAGGTGCCGCGCGAGGGCGGCGATCTTGGTGTCGAGCTCCAGCGTCTGCTCGATGAGCCGCGGGATCTCCACCAGGTCCTGGATGCGCTTGCGCACGTCCTCGGCAGTGAGCACGCCGCGCTGGCGGCCGAGCCAGAGGCCGACGAGGTAGCAGGCCACCACCATGGTCGAGAACGCCTTGGTGGAGGCCACTCCGATCTCGGGGCCCGCGTGCATGTAGAGCGTGCCGGTGGCCTCGCGCGAGAGCGCCGAGCCGACGACGTTGGTGATGGCCAGGATCGGCGCGCCCTTCAGCCGCGCGGCCTTCACGGCGCCCAGCGTGTCCGCCGTTTCTCCCGACTGCGACACGGCGATCACCAGCGTCTCCGGCCCCACGATGGCGTCGCGATAGCGGAACTCCGAGCCCAGGTCCACCTCGGCGGGCAGGCCGGCCAGGCGCTCGATCATCGAGCGGCCCAGCAGCGAGGCGTACGAGGCGGTGCCGCACGCGACGAAGACGACGCGCTGGATGGCCTTGACGGTCGAGGGGTCGAGGTCGATGTCGGGCAGCAGGATGTTGCCGGTCTCCGGCGCCACGCGGCCGCGGAAGGTGTCGGCCACGGCGCGCGGCTGCTCGTACATCTCCTTGAGCATGAAGTGCCGGTAGCCGCCCTTCTCGGCCATGATCGGATCCCAGAGGATCCGCACCGGCTCGCGCTGGACCGGCTCGTCGGCCAGCGTGCTGAGCTCGACGCCGGCCGCGGTGACCACCGCGACCTCGCCATCCTCCAGGATCACGACGTCGCGCGTGTGCCCGAGGATGGCCGGGATGTCGGAGGCGATGAACATCTCGCCCTTGCCGAGCCCGATGACGACGCTGCCGGCACCGTGCTTGCCGGCGACGAGCCGGTCGGGCGCCGCCGCCGCCATCACGCCGACCGCGTAGGAGCCGCGCACCTCGTTGAGGGCGCGCTTGACGGCGCGCTCCAGGCGGCCTTCGCTCTCGAGGTAATGCTCGATCAGGTGCGCCAGCACCTCGGTGTCGGTCTCCGACTTGAAGACGTGGCCCTCGGCCGCGAGGCGCTCCTTGATCTCGAGGTAGTTCTCGAGGATGCCGTTATGGACGACGACCAGGCCGCCCGCGCAGTCGGTGTGCGGATGCGCGTTCTCGTCGGAGGGCCGGCCGTGGGTAGCCCAGCGCGTGTGGCCGATCCCGAGGCTGCCGGCCACGGGGCGCTCGCGGAGGATGCCCTCCAGCACCTTCATCCGCCCGGCCGCGCGGCGCACCTCGAGCGCGCCATCGGCGCCCAGCACGGCCACGCCGGCGGAATCGTAACCGCGGTACTCCAGCCGCTTGAGACCCTCGACGATGATGGACACCGCGTTCTTCTCGCCGACGTACCCGACGATTCCGCACATGTCTCTAGCCTTCCTTCTTCTTCTCGGCCTTCTTTTTTTCGTTCGTGGCACGCCAACGCGCGGCCCAGCCATCCTTCGTGACCGGCTGGCTGCGCTCGACCGCGAGCGCGTCGGCGGCCACGTCCCTGGTGATGACCGAGCCGGCCGCGACGTAGGCGCCGGGGCCCACCGTCAGCGGCGCGATCAGGCTGGAATTGGTTCCCACGAAGGCGCCGTCGCCGATCACGGTCGGATGCTTGCGGAAGCCGTCGTAGTTGGCGGTGATCATGCCGGCGCCGACGTTGACATCGTCACCGACGGTGGCGTCGCCGAGGTAGGAGACGTGGTGCATCTTCGTCTTGCGGCCGACGCGCGAGTTTTTGAGCTCGGCGTAGTTACCGATCTCGGTGCCGGCTCCGATCACGCAGCCCGGTCGCACGTGGCAGAACGGCCCGAGCGTCGCGTCCTCCTCGATGACGGCCGCTTCGATGATGCTGTAGGGCATGAGCGAGACGCGGTCGGCCAGCCGGCTATCGCTCACGTGCGAGCCCGCGCCGATGACGCATTCGCTGCCGATGGTGGTGGCCCCGGTGATGACGGTCTGCGGGTGGACCACGCTGTCGGGGCCGATCGTCACCGTGTCGTCGATGTACGTGCTGGCGGGATCGTGCACGGTGACGCCCTCGACCATCAGCCGATCGAGGATCCGCCGCCGCTGGATGGCGGCGAGGGCGGCGAGCTGCTTGCGGTCGTTGATGCCCATCGCCTCGACCGGGTCGGCGACGGTGACGGCCTCCACCTTGGCCCCGGCGCGCGCCAGCACGCCGATGACGTCGGTGAGATAGAGCTCGCCCTGGTCGTTGTCAGGCTTGACCTCGGCCAGCGCCGGCCACAGCCGCCGCGCGTCGAAGCAGTACACGCTGGTGTTGATCTCGCTGATCTTCTTCTGGTCGTCGGTGGCGTCGCGGTCCTCGACGATGCGCTTCACGCGCCCGCCCTGCCGCAGCACGCGGCCGTAGCCGTGCGGGCGCTCGACCACCGCGGTGAGCACGGTGGCGGCAGCGCCGCTGGCTCGGTGGTGCTCGACGAGGCGCTCGATCGTCTCGAGCAGCAGCAGCGGCATGTCGGCGGCCAGAACGAGCAGCGCGCCCTTGTCGGGGCACGCCTCGCGCGTCTGCAGCACGGCGTGGCCGGTGCCGAGCCGCTCACGCTGCTCGACGATCGTGACGCCATCGCCGGCCGCCGAGCGAACGCCCTCGGCGTTGGGCCCCACCACGATGACCACGCGGTCGGCGAGCGTCTGGGCCAGGCGCAGGGGATAGCTGATCAGGGGGCGGCCACAGAGCTCGTGAAGGACCTTCGGCGTCCGCGAGCGCATGCGCTTGCCCTCGCCAGCCGCCAGGATGACTGTCGTCAATCCGTCCATGGGAGAGAGGCCCATTCTAGCAATGGGTGGCAATGCCTGTGCCATATCCAGATGCCTAAAAAGACGGCTGTTTCCACCGCCGAGTGTGCCTGTCCGGCCGCAATCATGGCTCGCGCCCGTGTCGCAGGTGAGACAGCAGCCGCTCGAGCCGCGCCGGCGCTTTGGAGAAGTATTCCACCCTCTGATGGGTAACCGGGTGCACGAACCCGAGGGCGACCGCGTGCAGGGCCAGACCGTCCACGGGAACAGGGACGGTGCGCCGGCGGCCGCCATAGGCGGAATCACCGGCCACGGGGTGGCCGAGCGAGGCGAAATGGACACGAATCTGGTGCGTGCGGCCCGTCTCCAACCGTGCCTCCACGACGGTGAATTGCGGGAATCGTTCCAGCACCCGCCAGCGGGTCACGGCCCGCCGCCCCCGACCCTCCGGCCGGACCGCCATGCGCGTCCTGTCGCGGGGATCTCGACCGATCGGCTTGTCGATCACTCCCTCGCCAGCGGCCATACGGCCGTGGACCACGCTGAGGTATACCCGCCGCACGGTGCGGGCGGCGAGCTGGGCCGTGAGCGCCTCGTAGGCTGCCTGGCTCTTGGCCATCACGAGCAGGCCGGAGGTGTCCTTGTCGAGCCGATGCACGATGCCGGGCCGGCGCGGGCCGCCCACCCCCGCCACGCCGGGCGCATGGGCCAGGACCGCCGCCGCCAGGGTGCCCCGCGCGTGGCCGGCCCCCGGATGCACCACCATCCCCGCAGGCTTGTCCAGCACGAGCACGTCGTCGTCCTCGTGGACGACCGTCAGGGCGATGGCCTCGGGCTCGAGCGTCTCGGGCGCCGGCGGCGGAATGTCGATCGAGATCCGCTCGCCGCCGCGCAAGCGATGCGACGCCCTGGCCGCCGCCCCGTCCACCAGCACGTGGCCCGCGTCGATCAACGCCTGCAGCTTCGCGCGCGATTGCTCCGGCACCGCGGCGGCCAGCCAGCGGTCCAGGCGCGTGCCCGCGCCCTCCCGCTCGACGGCGAGAATCCTGCGCTCCACGCCGCTCAGGCGAGGAGCATCCGCGCCGGCTGCAGCGTGCGATCGAAGGGGTGCAGGACGAGACCGAGGATCTCCAGCGTGACGACGCCGAGCAGCGCCTCGTCACCCGGCTCGCCGAGGATCACCGGCGTATGACCGTCACCGTGCGCGAGCGCGACGTGGCTCTCGGAGACGTCGCGCGCGATCGTGCTGCCGTCGGCGAGGACGAGAAAGCGAACCGGGCGCGTTCCGGCCGGGCCACGCGCAACGCCATCGATGTAGGTCAGCCCCATCAGTGTCAGCCGGAAGACGGTTCGGCGGGCGTGCGGTCGGTGAGGAGACGCAGCGCCAGGAGGACGACACCCACCGTGATGGCCGAATCGGCCACGTTGAAGGCGGGCCAGTGCCAGCTGCGCCAGTGGACGTCCACGAAGTCCACGACGGCGCCGAAGCGCGCGCGGTCGATGAGGTTGCCGACGGCGCCGCCGAAGATGAGGCCGATCGCCACGCGCCCGACCCACCCGCCGGCCGGCAGCACCCGCAGCGCCACCCGCGCCAGTACCGCCAGCGCGACGAGCGAGAGCGCCGCGACCACCCAGCGCCACGTGCGCGGCACCGAGCCCAGCAGCCCGAAGGCCAGCCCGGGATTCATGACGAGCGTGAACGACATGAGGTCGTCGATGAGGGCGACGGGCACGCCAAGCGGCAGCCGGTCGAGCACGAGCACCTTGGAAGCCTGGTCGAGCGCCACGACGGCGCCGGCCAGGGCGAACACGGCGATCACGCGCCGACGACGGCCACGCAGCGGTCGCAGAGCGTGGGATGCGCGGCGCTGCGCCCGACCGCGGGGCTGCGCATCCAGCAGCGCTCGCACTTGTCGCCCGGCGCGCGATCGACGTCGATGACGAGGCCGGGGATCTCCTGGCTCTCGTAGTGGACGGCGCCGGCGGCGCCGCGCCCCGTCTCGACGTGGGAGACGATGAACAGCGTCTGCAGCACCGGCCGCTTGGCCGCCAGCAGCTCGGGCAGGTCCTCGGGCGCGCTCGTGATCCGCACGGCGGCCTCGAGCCCGCTGCCGATCAGCTTCTGCGCCCGCGCCAGCTCGAGCGCCTTGGCCACCTCGCGCCGGACCTCCAGCAGCCGGTCCCACTCGCGCTTGAGCGTGTCGTCGAGCCACTCGAGCGGCACCTCGGGGAAGCGCTCGAGATGCACGCTCTCCGAGCGCGCGCCCGGCAGGTAGCGCCACGCCTCCTCGGCGGTGAACGTCATCAAGGGCGCCATCAGGCGGGCCAGGGCGCCGAAGACCTCGTAGCAGACCGTCTGGGCGGCCCGCCGCCGCGGATCGCCGGGCGCCGAGGTGTAGAGCCGATCCTTGATGACGTCGAGGTAGAGCGCCGACAGATCGACCGCGCAGAAGTTGTGGACCGTGTGGAAGACCGTGTGGAACTGGTACTGGTCGTAGGCCCGGGTGACACGATCGATCAGCCGGGCCAGGCGATCGAGCGTGAAGCGGTCCACCTCCTCCAGCCGCGCGTACGGCTGGCGATCCCGCCGGGGGTCGAAGTCGTAGAGATTGCCGAGCAGGAAACGGAAGGTGTTCCGGATCCGCCGGTACGCGTCGGCCAGCCGGTCGAGGATCTCCAGCGAGACGCGGATGTCCTCGGTGTAGTCCTCCGACGTCACCCACAAGCGCAAGATCTCCGCCCCGTACTTTGGCAGCAGCTCTTCCAGCGAGATGGCGTTGCCGAGCGACTTGGAGAGCTTGCGTCCCTCGACGTCGATGAAGAAGCCGTGGGTCAGCACGGTGCGGTAGGGCGGCCGGCCGCGGGTGGCCATCGACTCCAGCAGCGAGGAGTGGAACCAGCCGCGATGCTGATCGGAGCCCTCGACGTAGAGCTCGGCGGGCCAGTGCAGCTCGGGCCTCGCCTCCAGCACGGCGGCGTGGCTGCAGCCTGAATCGAACCAGACGTCGAGGATGTCGGTCTCCTTGCGGAACCGCTGGCCGCCGCACCTGGCACACCGGGTGGAAGCCGGCAGCAGCTCGGTCTCGCTGCGGAGATACCACTCCTCGATGCCCCGCCCCTCGCCGAACAGGCCGGCCACGTGCTCGATCACGCCCTCGTCCAGCAGGAGCTCGCCGCAGCCCTGACAGTAGAACGCCACGATCGGCACGCCCCACACGCGCTGGCGCGAGAGCGTCCAGTCGGGCCGGTGCGCGACCATGTTGAAGATGCGCTCCTCGCCCCAGGGCGGGATCCACTGCACCTGGCGCCGGATGGCCTCCAGCGTCCGCTCGCGCAGGTTCTGGCGGTCGAGGGCGGCGAACCACTGCTCGGTGGCGCGGAAGAGCGTCGGGTTCTTGCACCGCCAGCAGTGGGGATAGGTGTGCTCGAACGGCACCTCGGCCACCAGCGCGCCGCGGGCCTTGAGCAGCGCGACGATCTTGGGATTGGCCTCCCACACCGTCTGCCCGGCGAAGTGCTCCACCTCGGCGACGAAGCGGCCGTCGTCGTCCACCGGGTTGTAGACGCGCAGGCCGAGCGCGCGACCAAGATCGTAGTCCTCCTCGCCGTGGCCGGGCGCGATGTGCACGAGCCCCGTGCCGGTATCCATGGCAACGAACGGGGCGGAGGCCACCTTGCCCGTGCGGTCGATCCAGGCGTGGCGGTACTCGAGGCCGACGAGCGACTGTCCAGGGATCGTGGCCAACCGGCGCGGCTGCCGCAGCCCGGCCAGGGTCGCGAAGGCGTCGGCCAGCTTGGCGGCGACGACGAGCGTCTCGCCCTGGCCCTCCAGCGCGACGTAATCCTCCTCGGGATGGACGGCGATCGCCAGGTTGGCCGGCAGCGTCCACGGCGTCGTCGTCCAGATCACCAGCGAGGGCTTCGGCGCCGACGGCAACGTGGGCAGCGGGGCGACCAGCGGGAAGCGCACGTACACCGAGGGCGTGCGTTCCTGTTCGTATTCGACCTCGGCCTGGGCCAGTGCGGTCTTGCAGTGCATGCACCAGTGGACCGGCTTGAGTCCCTTGTAGACGAGCCCCTTCCCGACGAGGCGCCCGAACTCGCGCGCGATCACCGCCTCGTAGGCGGGCGCCATCGTCATGTAGGGATTCTCCCAGTCGCCGAAGATGCCGAGGCGCTTGAACTCCTCGCGCTGGATGTCGACGAACTTCAGCGCGTACTCGCGGCAGCGCCGGATCTTCTCGACAGGATCCATCGCCCGCCGGACGTCGACGCCCGGCTTGTCGAGCCCGAGCTCCACGTCGACCTTGTGCTCGATCGGCAGGCCGTGACAATCCCAGCCCGGCACGTAGACGGCGTTGAAGCCGGCCATCATGCGCGACTTCACGACCACGTCCTTGAGCACCTTGTTGAGCACGGTGCCGAGGTGGATGTGGCCGTTGGCGTACGGCGGGCCGTCGTGCAGGATCCACAGCGGGCGGTCGACGGCGGCTTGGCGCAGCCGCTTATAGATCCCGATCTCCTCCCACCAGGCGAGTAGTTTGGGCTCGGCCTGAGGCAGGTTCGCCTTCATGGGAAAGTCGGTTTTCGGCAGGTTCAGCGTGGCTTTGTAGTCCATGGCCAGGAAACGTCATGGTACCACACGGCTCGCGGACTACTTCGGGGTCAGGTGCACCTCGCCGGCGGCGGCATCCATGGTGACCTTGAACTGGTCGAGGAAATCGCGGCCGAGCAGCCCCTCGCCGCCGTCACCCGCCAGCTCGTAGGAACCGACCGGCATCCGGCCCACCCTGGCCTCGCCGACTTCGAGGGACTCGACGACGACGAAGTCGATCTTGTCCGTGCCGGTCGCGCCGGTGATCTGGCCAGTGGCGACGGGACGCGTGATGGCGACTCCGGCAGCCTGCAGCGTGCGCGGGCTGATCATGGTGCGGTCGGCCCCGGTGTCGAGCAGGAGCTTGGCGGTGAAGCCGCCGTTGATCTTCACGTCGACGACGATCCGCCGGCCCGGCGTGTACTTGATGACGGTGCCGGCCGGCTTGGCCGCGGACTCCACGGGCGCGCTCGAGGGGGGCAAGTTGCGCATGCCGATCGGTGTCGCGACGCCGCGGAATCGCTCCGGCACGTTCTCGAGGCCGTCGACGTAGTAGCTGTGACCCTGCTCGTCGGTATACCGATAGATCTCGGCACGGGCGGGCGCCGGCCACGAGGCCAGCAGCGCGCTCAGCGAGAGGGCGATCAGCACGGCGCGCCGCATGCGGCGATCATACCGTACAGCGCCGGACGCGATATACGACCATTTCGGGCCCTCCGGAAACCTCCACCCGGTCGAGCCGCACGCGCTCGAGCGGTTCAAGGAGGTCGGTGCGGCTCGCCAGCCGCGGAAACCACGTGGGGAAAATGATCACGTAGTCCGGGCACACGTTCGCGACGAAGCGGATGACGCCGTCCTCGCCCTGGCGGCGATAGGGCAGGATCTCGGGCGTTACCAGCCCCATGAGATCGACGATCTCGCGGCGCGACACCCACGCAATGGCGCCGATGTCGTTGACGGCCAGGCGCGCGCCCGGACGCGTGTGCGCGGCGACCCAGCGCCCGAGGCGCACCTGCATCGCCTCGATGTTCTGCACGCCCCACGCATAGCGCTCGGCCGCCGGCACCAGCAGCCACAGGGCGAGCGCCAGCCACAAGAGCAGCGCCGCTCGCCACCGCGCGGGCGAGGGCGCGAACGCGGCGGCCAGCACGACGAGGGCGAGTGGCAGCAGGTGGATCGAATAGCGGCCTTCCTGAAAGCCGGGCCCACGGTACGGCGCCAGCAGCGCCATGCCCACGGGATGCGCGACGAGCGCGAGCGCCACCACGCCCAGGGGGCGGCCGCTGCGCCGCCAGGCCAGCGCGATCGCGGGGACGGACAGCGGCAGCAGTGGGTTGACGTGCCGCAGCCAGGAGAGCCACTCGCGCACGAAGGCCCACGGCCGCGTGAACAGCGTCAGCGTGAGCGGCTCGCGCACTCCGCCGAGCCAGCCGATGAGCCCGCCCTCGACCTTGGCCGCCGCGGTCGCCGGATACGGCGCGCCGACCGTGGCGTACGAGAAGGCCACCACCGGCGCGAGCACGATGGCGGGCACGACGACGAAGACGGCCGCGCGCCGAAGCGTGAGCGGCCGCGCCAGCGCCAGCAACGGCAGCAGCAGCGCCGCCTCGGGACGCGCGGCCACCGCCAGGGCGGCGAGCAGCGCACTGCCCACGAGGTGCTCGCGCGCGTGGGCGAGCAGCGCCGCGGCCACGAGCAGCGCGGCCAGCGTGACCTCCATGCCGGAGAGCGCGCCCCAGGCGATCGGCCCCGTCCACAGCAGTGCGACGCCGGCCACGAGCGCGACGACCGGCGGCACGCCCCAGGCCAGCGCCGCCCGCCGCGTGACCAGCGCGGCGGCCAGCGCGCAGACCACACCGAGCGTCTTGGCCATCGCCACGGAGGCGCCCGCGACGAGGGCGCCGGCCGCGAGCAGCAGCGTCCACAGCGGCGCCGTCGAGCCGGCCATCGGCCGGCCCGGGTTGTACGCGAAGCCGTGGCCCTCGGCGAGATTGCGGGCGAAGTGCAAGTGGATCCACGAGTCGTCGAGTGGAAAGCCCCAGGCGCCGGCGATCAGCCGCTCGCGGGCGGCGAAGAAGACGAGCGGAAGCACCGCGGCCAGCGCGAGCAGGGCATCGTCGCGATACGAGGTCTCAGCGCGCAGGGCGCAGCGTGTAGCCGGCGTAGCGCACCGGCGCCTTGCCCAGCGGCAGCACGTAGAGGAAGCGCCCGTAGGGCAGCTCGATCTCGACGAGCCCGCGTGGGCGCTCGGTGGCCGGACTCCAGTGATCCACGAACCACACGAGCCACTGCGCACGCGCCGGCAGCGTGACCTCGGCGTCCGGCTCGAGCGTCATGGCCGACGCGCGTCGCGGCGCGTAGTAGCCCGGCGGGCCGTCTCCCAGGTGCAGCTCGTAGATCGCATCCGCGCCCGGTACGGCAGGCGCGAGAGGACGGTGACGACGGACAGGGCAACCGCCATCAGGTAGTCGAGGCGGTCCGGACGATGGGCCATGGCGGACGTGCAGTATACCCGCGCCGCGCGTGGCCCGCCTCGCGCCGGCGCCGGGAGCGTCGGGCGGAAGGGCTAGACCTTCTTCTCCTCTTCCTTGCGGGCGGCGGGGTCGGCGTCGGCCTTGACCTCGTTGACCCCCTTCTTGAACTCCTTCACGCTCGAGCCGAGCGAGCGGGCGAGGTCCGGGAGACGGTTCGCGCCGAAGAGGATCAGCACGATGACGAGGATGATGACGAGTTCTTGAGTGCCAAGGCCAAACATGTGACGCTCCTTTTCTCGGTCGCCCTCACCTTACCCCCTGCCTCACGCCCCGCGCAAGACCCTCCGCTCGCCCACCCGGGCCGTCACCCGGCGGGCGTCGAAGAACTCCAGGAGGGGGATCGCGTACTTGCGCGAGATCCCGAGCAGGTCCTTGATGTCGCCGGGGCCGATCTCTTTCCGCTCGCGCAGCATCGCCACCAGCTTGTCCTGGATCGATTCGAGCGCGGTCGCGTGAAAGTAGAGGGAGTCCTTCACGCGCACCAGCTTGCGGCCCTCCACGAGAAGCTGGAACAGCTCGTGCTCCTCGTCACCGGCGAGCCCCGCGCGTGTGAGCGCCTCCTCGGGGCTGGGCGGCGCGGCGGCGGCGCCGAGGAACTCCTGCTCGATGCGGTCCACGATCTTCTGCTGCTCGGTGCTGAGCCGGACCTCGTGGGCGGCCAGCCGCACCTTGTCCCGCTCGCTGCGCACGATACCCTCGGCGGCCAGCGTCTCGAGCAGGTGGCCGAACACGCGCTCGTCGGCGGCGCCGGCGCGGCCGCGGAGCTCCTCCCGCGACATCCCAGGCCGCAGCGGGAACGCGCGGTGGAACTGCTCGAGCGCGGCCAGGACGAGGCCGCGCAGGCGCGTCACGCTCTCCGGGTGCACGAACCAGTCGCGATCGACCGCGGCCACGCGCCCGGCCGCCTGCAGCGTCTCCAGCAGCGCGCGCAGCCGCGCGGGCCCGAAGGGCACGCGGCCGGAGAGCGCGGCCACCCGCACGCCGCCGGCGCCCGCGTGACGGATGTGCTCCTCCACCACCGCGTCGGGCGCGCCGTCGCGCAGCAGCGTCAGGTGCGCGATCAGCGCGGGCGCCTTGCGCTTGAAGCGTGGCGGGGCGATGTCGAGCAGCGTGCCGCCGCCGATGGTCACCATGGGCGAGTACGAGCGGATGACGAAGCGGTCGCCCGGGAGCGCGACGAGCGGGGCCTCGAGCCGGAATCGCGCGAAGGCCGTCCGCCCGGGCGCCAGCTCCTGCGTCTCCAGCAGGAGCACGCGCGCCATGATCTCGCTGGTGCCGGCGTGAAAACGGACGCGGTCGCGCGTCTTGAGCGGCCGCGGCGCGTCGGCCAGCAATTCCAGCGTGCCGTCCATCAGTACCGACGGCACGAGGGTGCCGGCCAGACCGAGGACGTTGCCGCGCTCCACCGCCGCGCGGTCCACGCCCTGGAGGTTCACGGCGGTCCGCTGCCCGGCGCTGGCGTCGGTCACCGGGTGGCCGTGGGTCTGCAGCCCGCGGACCTTGGCCTGCAGCCCGCCGGGGAACACCTCGGCGCGGTCGTCCACGCGCAGCCGTCCGGCCATCAGCGTTCCGGTGACGACGGTGCCGAATCCCTTGATCGTGAACACGCGGTCGATGGGCAGCCGCGCAAGCTGGTCGCTCGCGCGCGAGGGGACCTTGGCGGCGAGGTCGCGCAGCGTGGCCCGGAGCGCGTCCATCCCCTGCCCGCTGCGCGCCGAGACGGGCACGATGGGCGCGCCCTCGAGGAACGTGCCGCGCGTGAGGCCCGCGAGGTCTTCCCTCACCAGCTCCAGCCAGTCGGCCTCGACGAGATCGGTCTTGGTGAGCGCGATCAGCCCGCTCTTGATCCGCAGCAGCGAGCAGATGGCCAGGTGCTCGCGCGTCTGCGGCATGACGCCCTCGTCGGCGGCGATCACCAGCATGGCGAGGTCGATGCCGCCCACGCCGGCCAGCATGTTCTTGATGAACCGCTCGTGGCCGGGCACGTCGACGATCTCGATCGTCAGACCGTCAGGCTCCTCCAGGAACGCGAAGCCGAGGTCGATCGTGATGCCGCGCGCCTTCTCCTCGGGCAGCCGGTCGGTATCGGTCCCCGTCAGCGCCTTGACCAGCGAGGTCTTGCCGTGATCGATGTGGCCCGCGGTGCCGACGACGACGTGGCGCGGTCCTGTCATGTGACGTGGGGGGGCCCGATATGGCCCCCCACACCTCCCGACGCTCGGCGCGTCCCGGCGGCGCCGCGACGCGCCTCGATGATGTGCATCCTCATTCGGCGGCGACGCCGACGAGCGCCTTGACGAGCGCGGCCACCTGTCCCGGCAGGACCGTGCGGCAGTCGAGGAAGAGCCGGTCGTCGACGAGCCGTCCGATGACCGGGGGATCGCCGCCACGCAGCGCGACGTCGAGCGCGCGGGCGGCGGCATCGGTGGCGCCGACGGCCACGCCGGCCGTCGGCAGCTCCACCGTCGGCAGCGCGCCGCCGCCGACCTGCGAGCGGTCCTCGACGACCCGAGCGGTCAGCCGCGCGGCCACCGCGGGCCCGAGGCCGCGCAGCACGCGGCGGGCGCGCGCGGTCACGGCGGTGAGCGGCTCGGTGAGCCGCTCGAGCGTCGGCACCGTCTCGCGCGCGGTGCCCGCCTCGTAGGCCGTCAGCGTCGCCTCCAGCGCGGCGATCGTGAACTTGTCGATGCGCAGCGCGCGGTTCCACGGATTCTTCTTCAGGCGGCCGACGATCGCGCGCTTGCCGACGACGATGCCCGCCTGGGGGCCGCCGAGCAGCTTGTCGCCGGAGAAGGAGACCAGGTCCACGCCCGAGGCGACCACCTCGGGCACCGTGGGCTCGTGCGGGAAGCCCCACGGGCGCAGGTCCACGAGCGAGCCGGAGCCGAGATCCTCCATCACGGGGATGCCGCGCTGGCGGCCCAGCTCGGTCAGCTCGCGCGAGCTGACGTCGGCGGTGAAGCCCACCACGCGGTAGTTCGAGGTGTGGACCTTCATCAAGAGCGCCGTGTTGGGCCCGATCGCCTCGGCGTAGTCGCGCAGGTGCGTGCGGTTGGTGGCGCCGACCTCGCGGAGCACGGCGCCGCTGCGCAGCATGATGTCGGGGATGCGGAACTCGCCGCCGATCTCGATGAGCTCGCCGCGCGAGACGATCACTTCCTTGCCGTGGGCGAGCGTTTCCAGGGCCAGCAGGACGGCGGCCGCGTTGTTGTTGACGACCAGCGCGTCCTCGGCGCCGGTGAGCCGGCGGAGCAGCGGCTCGACGTGGCTGTAGCGCGAGCCGCGCTCCTTGGTGGCGATGTCGAGCTCGAGGTTCGAGTACGCCGCGCCGACGGCCGCCACCCGCTCGAGCGCCTGCGCGCTCAGGAGGGCGCGGCCGAGGTTGGTGTGGAGCACGACGCCGGTGGCGTTGATGACGGGCCGCAGCGAGAAGAGGCCGCCCCGGCGGACGGCGGCGACGATGGTGCCAACGATCGCCTCGGCATCCACCGCGCCGTCGGGTTGCGCCCGCAGCCGACGGCGCTCGGCATCGAGCGCCTCGCGGGCCATCACGGTGAGGCGCGCGCGAGGGAGGCCCGCCACCTCGGGACGACCGGCGAGCGTGCGCAGGAGCTGATCGACGGAGGGCAGGCCGCGAAGGGCGGTGCGGTCAGCGCTCACGCAGCGCCGCCTCGACCTTGGCGCGGACGCGCGCGATCACTTCCTGCGCCTCCGCCCGCCACGCCTGCGCGGTCCAGCGGCCATCGCCGGCGGCGCCGCCGCGCCGCACCGCTTCCTCGGTGAGGCCGGCCCATAGCTCGTCGAGGTCGGTGGCGGACAGGCGCTGGCCGCGCAGCGCGCGCGCCCAGTCTGCGGCCAGCGCATCGACCAGGCGATCGCGCTCGGCTGCGAGGCGGCGGGCACGACGGATGAGATCGGCCAGGCGGGAGGGCATCCCTACTCCCTCACGAGGTCGCGCACGGTCTCCAGCAAGTTTGCCTCGAACCGCCCGGTGGAGGCGCACGGGTAGACCGGCAACGGCTTGAGCTTGCCCGACGATCCTTTGCGGTGCGCCTGCGTGCGCATCTTGGAGTTCACCTGCACGCGCGTGGCGCCGGCGCCGTTGGGCTCGACGAACAGGGTGAACGACACGATGGCCTCGCCCTCGACGCGGTCGTCGCCGACGGCGCCGCAGTCGGCCCACAACCCGATGGGCGTGACGGCGTCGTCGGAGGCGATGACGCCGGAGTCGCGGGCGATCGCGCGCAGCGGCAGGTTCTCGCGGGCCAGCGCGCGCACGAGGGCGCTCCACGTCCGGTCGTACGGCGCGGAGATCTCCGCGCGGTACGGCGGCGGCGCCAGCGGCGACACGAGCGGCCGACCGCAGGCGGTCACGACCAGCGCAAGAGAGACCACCGCCAGCCTACCTCTTGTGGTGGTCGATCCCACGGTAGGCCTCGATGAACCGCACGATCCGCTTCTCGTCGAACTCCTCGAAACGGTCCAGCCGGGTCCACGCCGTGAGCGCGATGCGGGTCTTCATGCCTGGATAGGGCGCCAGCAGCACGTGCTTGTCGTACTTACGCACGATCGCGCGCAGCTTCTCGGCCAGCTCGGGGCACTCGCAGTTGTACTGCACCACCACGCCGCCGTCCTCGAGATTGTGGACCTGCAGCTCGAGCGGGATGGGCCGCGTGTGGATTCCCCACGGCGCGATGTACGGCAGGTGCGGTCCCGACGTCGGCGGATCCGAGTTGTAGGCCGCGTGCGGGTCCGACGCCGCCTGGATGTGCTCGTTGCCGAGATCGGCGAACTGCTCGCCGGGCTTGTCGGCCGCCGCCCGATACGCGAACCACGCGATCGCCGCCGCGACGACGATCACCCCGACCACCGCCGCGCCGGTCGTGAATCGCGCGCGCGACGCCGACTTGCCGGGGCCCTTGTAGCCTCGCGCCTTCGTCTGTTGTCTCGCCATGCCCCTCGATCCCGTGATGGCGGAAGCGTGTGGGGGTCGAACCCACCTCCGACTTGTCTAGAGCCGGACACCGGATTTGAAGTCCGGGAGGCCCACCGGGTTCCTAGACGCTTCCGGCGTTCTCCGACGCGCTTCGTTTCAGCCCAATGACTATACCATTCCGTTATTTTGGGGGCCCCGAATGGCCCCCAAACCCCCCGATGTTCGTCGCGGCCCAGCAACGCCGTGACGCTCCTCTGTCATGGCCGTGGCCAGGCGATGGGGCCCTCTTCGGGAGAGTTTAGCGGCCGCCGGCGAGGGGTGGAAAGACGGTGAGGACGTCGCCGGAGCGGAGTGTGTCGTCGGGGCGGCTGTCGAGGCCGTTGACCAGGGTGACGCGGTCGAGGTCGGCGGGGATGCCGAGACGGCGGACGACGTCGCTGACGGTGCTGTGGTCGGGAACCTCGAGGATCGCCGCCCCCTCACGACTGTCGGGGGGCAAGAAGGAGACGAGCGTCGCGAAGAGTCTGACCTCGACCCTCACCTGAACCCGCCCTGTCCGTCGGATTCGACGGACGGGCGGACCTCGGCGACGCGAAGACGGTCGCCGGGGCGAATGGGCGTCTCGTGCTCGAGATGGTTCCAGCGCATCACGTCGCCCACCGTGACCCCGTACCGCTTGGCGATCGACGTCACGGTGTCGCGCGGCCTGACGACATGAACACTGTCGGGCCTGGCGACGCTCTGCGCAGTAGCGGCACGCGCGACGACCGTGCGGGCCGGCTTGGTGGCGGGCGGCCGCGGGGCCAGGGCGGCCTGCACGCCCGGCCGCGAGCCGACTGGAATGATCAGGGTCCACGACGTCCCGGGCGGAGTCACCGGACGGACCAGCACGGGATTGAGCGCGCGCAGCGTCTCGAGGGACACGCCGGCGCGGGCGGACAGGCGCCGCAGGTCGGTGGAGGCCGGCACCACGATGCTGTCGACGGCGAGCGGCTCGGGCTCGGTGAACTCGAAGCCGTATCGGCTCGGGTCCTGCCCGATGAGCGTGGCCGCGTGGATCTGCGGGACGAAGTCCTTGGTCTCGCGGCGCAGGTGGTTCGTCTGGGCGAGGGTCCAGAAATCCGAGGAGCCCGTCAAGCGGATCGCGCGGCTGACCTTGACCTCGCCGGCGTTGTACGCGGCCTGGGCCAGGGCCCACGACCCGAACATCGCGTGGAGGTCGCGCAGGTAGGAGGCGGCGGCCACGGTGGACTTCTCGGGGTCGAGCCGCTCGTCGATCCACTGGTCGACGCGGAGTCCGTACCGTCGCGCCGTGGACGCCATGAACTGCCACATCCCCTTCGCGCCGACGCGCGAGACCGCCTTCGGGTTGTAGCCGCTCTCGATCATCGCCGTGTAGGCGAGCTCCTCGGGCATCCCGCGCCGCTTGAGCACGTCCCGGATCATGCCGAGGTAGCGACCGGCGCGACCGACCCAGAGATTGACGACCTCGCGACGGTTGCCCGTGAACCGGTCGAGGAAGTACTGCACCTGGGAATTGAGCGCGACGGGATACGCGACCTTCGGGGCTTCAGGAATGACGACAACGGCGGCGCGGCTGGATTCGGCGAACGCTTCGGCCCAGGGATCGACGCCCGTCGGCTCCGTCTCGCTCGCGGCCTCCTGCTCGGCAACGGAACCGACTCCGTCGAGCGACTGTTCCCCGAGTAGGTCCGGTCGAAGCCGCTCATCGGCGGGCGGCGGCAGGACCGCGTGCTCGACAGGGGAGGAAGCGCCATTCATTTCCTCAGGCCAAGGCGAGGCGACGGCAAAGGGTGTGGCCCCGCCCAAAGCAGAAAGGACGTAGAAAACAGCCGTCGCGAGGAGGAAACGGACCTGAATGGCCATATTTACGCGGAAAGCTCGACTATTTTTTACCATGGCCCCTGGCATCTGGTCAATCTCGCGGCAAATTTGAATTGGAAAAAATGTGCATTACAAATCACCTTGAATTACCGCTAGTTAGAAGGGGGGAGACACACGGCGGATCCTCGCGTACTCTCAATCGACGACGTCACCGTGACGGGACTCAAACATCACGACTTGGAGGAATCTCTGTGAAGAAGCTCATCGCGCTGCTGATCGGTGTTGCCTTCGTCGGTGCTCTCTCGGGCTCTGTGCTCGCGCAGAGCTCAACCACCGCGCCGAAGGACGAGAAGAAGACGATGGACAAGCCGGCGGGCGACAAGAAGCCTGCCGCGCACAACGCAAACGGGACCGTCAAGACCGCCGCCGCCGACAACATCGTGGTGGCCGGCAAGGCCAAGGGCGGCAAGGACGCCGAGTGGACGTTCTCGGTCGATCCCAAGACGAAGATCCGCAAGAACGGCAAGGACATCACCGCCGCCGACCTCGCCGCCGGTGACAACGTCCACGTTCGCTATCACGAGGACGCGGGCAAGAACGTGGCCGACGCCGTGATGGTGCGCGCGGCCAAGAAGCCGGCCGAGACGAGCAAGGCCGAGCCGAAGAAGTAGCGAGCAATCGCTGGACGCCGGCTCAGTGGCCGGCGTCCAGCGTCTTCTCCTCGATCACGCCCCGGAACCACTCGTTGCGGTCGGTCAGCTCGACCGACACCGTCTCACCCCGCGCCACCGTGACCTCGCGCAGCCAGATCGTGACGGCCTGGAAGCCCGTCGTCCGAGCCTCGAGCTGATAGAGGTTGCGCTCGCGGCCCCGGGCCTTCGCTGCAGCGACGTCGACCGGCAGGCTCTGCCAGGCGACGACCACCCAGGCGCCGGCCGGCACCTCGGCCAGTCGGAACGCGCCTTCGGGAGTGACGGCAATGCGCGGGGCGAGGTCCGGCACGCCGGCCTGCACGAGCTCGCGCTCGTAACTCTCCTGCACCCGGCGCATCGCGGGCGCGGCCGCCGCGAAGGCCTTCGCGGAACGGCGCGCGTCTTCCTTGAGCTGCTCGAACGACGCGAGGAGCGCGGGCGAGCGCGGCAGCAAGGTGACGGTGACGGCGGCGAGCGGGCGCACCGGCCCGCTCGGCGTCCGCGACTCCGCGTAGACGCGACCCGTGACCGTCCCCACCGCTCCCGCCTGGGCGGCCTCACGATAGGGCGCCACGACGACGTCGAGCGCCTCGGCGCCGGAGGCGAGCAGGAGGACCAGGAGCGTGCTGGCGGCGATCACACCGGCGCCGAGGCGGGCGGGCGGGTGCGCCAGCGGTCGTGGGACCACAGCCACTGCTCCGGAGCGCTGCGAATGGCGGCCTCGATCGCCTGGGTGCATCGGGTCGTCAGTTCGACGACCGCCTGCTCGGGATCATTCACAGTGGGCCGGGCCAGCGGCGGTTCGATGACGACGCGATGACGGCCGGGCCCCTCGCGCCGGATGAAGATCGGCAGCACCGGGGCGCCGGTGCGGAGCGCCAGCAGCGCCAGGCTCCGTGACGTGGACGCCGCCCGGCCGAAGAAGGGCACGAAGACCCCCTCGCGGCGCGCGGCGTTCTGGTCGAGAAGGATCCCCACGAGCCCGCCGCGACGCAGCGCCTCCAGCACCGGCCGCAGCGCGCCTCGCTTGTCGATCAGCGCCGCGCCCGTTTTGCGGCGCATGGCGTCGGCCAGCGCGTCGAGAGCGGGCGAGTCGAGCGGGCGGATCACGACGGACAGCGGGTAGCCGGCCAGCCGGGATGCGGCCGTGAGGTATTCCCAGTTGCCCAGGTGAGCGGTGAGGATGAGGGCCCGTCCGTGCTCGTCCATCACGCGACGGAGGTGCTCGAGGCCCTCGAACGTCAGCTCGCCGAGCGTGGCATCGAGCGGGCGCGCCAGCAGCCGGGCCAGCTCGACCAGGGTCATCCCGAGGTGCTGCCACGAGCGGCGCGCCAGGCACCGGCGCTCGGCGGGGGTGAGCTCGGGGAAGGCCAGGGCCACGTTGGCCAGAGTGACGCGGCGGCGGCGCGGCAGGGCCAGCGCCGCCAGATCACCGAGGCGGCGGCCGAGGCCGAGCGCGAGCGTCGCCGGCAGCCGCGCGAGCGCCGCCGCCAGGCCGCGCGCGAGCGCTACGCCGAGCGCCGTCGCCGCTCCCGCACCAGCTCGACGGCGATCGGGATCAGCGAGAGCAGGATCACGATGCCGACCACGATGTGGATGTGGTCGCTGATGTTCGGCACCGCCTGCCCCAGCAGGTAACCGGCCCACGTCATGCTCGTCACCCATCCCACGCCGCCGGCGACATTGTAGAAAAGGAAGCGCCGGTACTCCATCTGGCCGATGCCCGCCACCACGGGGGCGAACGTGCGGACGATCGGCACGAAACGGGCGATGACGATCGTCTTGGCGCCGTGGCGGGCGTAAAACGCGCGCGTGCGCTCGATGTGGCGCGGGTTGAAGAGCAGCGACTTCGGCCGCGTGAACAGCCGGGGCCCGGCCCGCCAGCCGATCGCGTAGCCCACGCTGTCGCCCGTGACGGCGGCGACGATCAGGAGCAGGTTGATCCACCAGATGCTCAGAGCGCCGGTGGCCGCCACCAGCCCGGCGGTGATGAGCAGCGAGTCGCCGGGCAAGAAGAAGCCCACCAGCAGACCGGTCTCGATGAAGACGATCGCCACCAGGACGACGTAGCCGCCCCAGCGCACGAGGTCGTCGAGGGCGTAGCGGCCGCTGAGCAGGCCGCCCACCGCGTCGACGAGGACGTCCACTACCTTCCGCCGACCACCGCCCGCGCTCCCGCCTCGCGGCCGGCCGGAGCCGGGGCGCCGCTGCGGATGCGCATGCCGTAGAACGAGCGCCACACGAAGACCGCCGAGAGGAGGAAGAAGACCAGGCTCAGCAGGCGGCTGAGACCGGGTCCACTGGTGGCCGTGAGGCTGACGGCGAGCTCGACGGCCAGCAGGCCGAACAGCGTCGTGAACTTGATGACCGGGTTCATGGCCACCGACGAGGTGTCCTTGAAGGGGTCGCCGACCGTGTCGCCCACCACCGTGGCCGCGTGGAGCGCGCTGCCCTTCTCCTTCAGCTCGGTCTCCACGATCTTCTTGGCGTTGTCCCAGGCGCCGCCGGCATTGGCCATGAAGACCGCCTGGTAGAGACCGAAGAGCGCGATCGAGATGAGGTAGCCGATGAAGAAGTAGGGCTCGAGAAAAGCAAAGGCAAGAGTCGAAAAGAAGACCGTCAGGAAGATGTTGAACATGCCTTTTTGAGCGTACTGCGTGCAGATCTCGACGACCTTCTTGCTGTCGGCGACGGAGGCCTTGGTGGCGCCCTCCAGCCGGATGTTCGCCTTGATGAACTCCACCGCGCGATACGCGCCGGTGGAAACGGCCTGGGTGGCGGCGCCGGTGAACCAGTAGATGACGGCCCCGCCCGTGATCAGCCCGAGCAGGAACGGCGGGTGCAGGAGTGAGAGCTTGTCGAGGTTCTGGGTGAGCCCGGAGGTCAGCACCACGATGATGGAGAAGATCATGGTGGTGGCGCCGACGACGGCGGTGCCGATGAGCACGGGCTTGGCGGTCGCCTTGAACGTGTTGCCGGCGCCGTCGTTCTCCTCCAGCAGCTCCTTGGCGTGCTCGAACTTCACGTCGAAGTTGAACTCCCGCCGGATCTGCTGGCTCACGTTGGGGATCTGCTCGATCACCGAGAGCTCGAACACCGACTGGGCGTTGTCCGTGACCGGGCCGTAGGAGTCCACGGCGATCGTCACCGGGCCCATGCCGAGGAAGCCGAAGGCGACCAGGCCGAAGGCGAACACGGCCGGCGCCACCATCAGGGCGCCCATTCCGAGGGTGCTGACCAGGAAGGCGATGCCCATCAGGAGCACGATCGTCATGCCCAGCCAGTACGCGCTGAAGTTTCCCGCCACGAGGCCCGACAGCACGTTGAGCGAGGCGCCGCCCTCGCGGGAGGCGGTCACCACTTCGCGCACGTGGTGGGACTCGGTCGAGGTGAAGATCTTGACCAGCTCGGGGATGATCGCGCCGGCCAGCGTCCCGCAGGTGATGATGGTGGAGAGCTTCCACCAGAGGCTGCCGTCGCCGAGATTCGGGATGAGGACGTAGGAGGCCGCGTAGGTCGTCACCACCGACACGATCGAGGTCAGCCACACGAGCGAGGTCAGCGGCGCCTCGAAGTTCATGCGGACGGCCGTGGCGTAGCGGCCGCGGGCCACCGCCTCGTTGATCAGGTAGGAGGCGCCGGAGGCCACGATCATCAGCACGCGCATCATGAAGATCCACACCAGGAGCTGCACCTGGACGGCCGGCTCCTTCACCGCAAGCAGGATGAACGAGATGAGCGCGACGCCGGTGACGCCGTACGTCTCGAAGCCGTCGGCGCTGGGGCCCACCGAGTCGCCCGCGTTGTCGCCGGTGCAGTCGGCGATGACGCCGGGGTTGCGGGCGTCGTCCTCCTTGATGTTGAACACGATCTTCATGAGGTCGGAGCCGATGTCGGCGATCTTCGTGAAGATGCCGCCCGCGATGCGGAGGGCGGCCGCGCCCAGCGACTCACCGATGGCGAAGCCGATGAAGCACGGCCCGGCGTAGTCGCCGGGGATGAAGAGCAGGATGCATAGCATGAGGAACAGCTCGACGCTGATCAGCAGCATGCCGATGGACATCCCGGCCTTGAGCGGGATGGCGTAGACCGGGAACGCCTGGCCCCGGAGGCTGGCGAAGGCCGTGCGCGAGTTGGCGAACGTGTTGATGCGGATGCCGAACCAGGCCACGCCGTAGCTGCCGGCGATGCCGATGAGGCTGAAGAACAGGATCATGAGGACGCGCGCCGCCTCGAAGTGCAGGAGGAAGCCGAAGTAGAGGACGATGATGATCCCGATGAACACCTCGAGGATCAGGATGAACTTGCCCTGGGTGACCAGGTAGGTTTTGCACGTCTCGTAGATGAGCTCGGAGATCTCGCGCATCGAGGCGTGCACCGGCAGATTCTTGAGCTGGTTGTAGATGACGAGGCCGAAGACGAGCCCCAGCACGCACACGCCGAGTCCCAGCATGAGGAGCACGCGGCCGTTCATGCCCGCCACTTGCACCTGGTCGAGGGGCGGGATCTTCAGATTGGCCTCGCCGCCGGCGGCCGCCTGGGCAATGACGGGCGCCGTGACGAGCAGGGTGAACGTCATCAGCGCCAGCAGGGCGAGCCTGGCGGCGCGGGAAGTGCGGGCGACGTTGCCGTCCATGTATCGGCTCTCCTGGCGGGGTCTTCGGTGGAACTCGAGTGACGGCGACACTGTACGTGACGCCTCGGCGAGGGTCAACCGGAAATCTCGCGGAAGTACGCGAGTTGACAGCTTTTGCGCGGGGCCAGTACGATCGAAGCCGATGTCGCGCGTGACCTGTCCGACTTGCCGGCTCTCGACGCCGTGGCATGGCAACCTGCACCGGCCGTTCTGCTCGCTGACCTGTCGGCTGATCGACCTCGGCGGCTGGCTCGACGAGCGCTATCGCATCGCCGCCGAGCCAACCGCCGGCGAAACCTCCGAATCCTCATCATCCGAGAGCGAGGGCGAGCGTGTTTCGTAAAACGTCAGGATCGATCCTCTGCCCGTCCTGCGGCCGGCTCACCAACGCCGACGCGCGCGAGTGCCTGGTGTGCGGCCGCCGCAATCCAGGTATGTGGGGCTTCGCGGCGCCGCTGCGCGGGCTCTTCCGTCGCCGCAGCCTCGTGGACGTCGTCACCGTGGCCTGCATCGTGCTCTACGTGCTCACGCTCGTCCTCGACCCGTCGGCGGTGCTGCGCGGGCGCGGCCCGTTCAGCGTGTTCTCGCCAAGCAGCCGCGCGCTGCTCGACGCCGGTGCCACCGGCGCCCTGCCCTGGCAGCTCGGCCGCTGGTGGACGGTGTTCACGGCGATCTACCTGCACGGCGGGCCGCTCCACATCCTGTTCAACATCCTGTGGATCCGCCAGCTCGGTCCGGCCGTGGAAGAGCTGTACGGGCCCTCGCGCCTGGCCGTCATCTTCACGGTGTCCGGTGTGGCGGGCTTCGTCGCCTCCAACCTGTTCGGCTATGGCCTCACGATCGGAGCCTCTGGCTCGATCTTCGGCCTGCTCGGGGCGATGGTGGCGTTCGGGCAAAAGCGCGGCGGCACCTTTGGCGCCATGGTGCTGCGCCAGTACGGCCAGTGGGCGCTGCTGCTGTTCGTGATGGGCTTCCTGATGGACGGCGTCAACAACGTCGCCCATGCCGGCGGCTTCGTGGGCGGGTTTGCAGCCGGCCTCGTCCTGGCCCTGGCCGAGCAGCGCAACGAGACGGGCACCGATCAGCTCCTCGCCACCGCCTGCATCGGCCTCACGCTGCTCGGCTTCGCGCTCGCCCTCTGGACTGCCTTCGCCGCCTGAAAACACGAACGCCCGGGCGCATGACCCGGGCGTATTCGAGCGTCGGCTTTGCCAGCGCAAATCTGTGCTAGGGAAGGCATCGGAGGGGGCCTCGACGGCCCCCTCCGCCGTATTTAACCCGGCAGCGACCTACTCTCCCACGCAGTCGCCCACGCAGTACCATCGGCCCAGGAGGGCTTAACTTCCGTGTTCGGGATGGGAACGGGTGTGGCCCCTCCGGCAACGCCACCGGGAATTGAATCGTACCGGCGCCCATCGGGCGCCGGCCAACCAAATCCCGAGATTCTCGAGCGCAACCGTGAGCGATGCGCATCTCTCCGCATTGAACGTAAGTATGAGTGCAACGTGGTCAAGCCGCACGGGCGATTAGTACCGGTCAGCTGAACACCTCACGGTGCTTACACCTCCGGCCTATCAACCTGGTCATCTACCAGGGCCCTTCAGGGGGCTTACGCCCCGGGAGATCTCATCTTCAGGCGGGTTTCGCGCTTAGATGCCTTCAGCGCTTATCCCTGCCGGACATAGCTACCGAGCGGTGCCCTTGGCAGGACAGCTCGCACACTAGAGGTCCGTCCACCCCGGTCCTCTCGTACTAGGGGCAGCTCCCGTCAAACGTCCTCCGCCCGCGACAGATAGAGACCGAACTGTCTCACGACGTTCTAAACCCAGCTCACGTACCGCTTTAATGGGCGAACAGCCCAACCCTTGGGACCTGCTCCAGCCCCAGGATGCGATGAGCCGACATCGAGGTGCCAAACCTTGCCGTCGATATGAACTCTTGGGCAAGATCAGCCTGTTATCCCCGGAGTACCTTTTATCCGTTGAGCGATGGCCCTT
>QHRW01000034.1 GCA_003220265.1 Candidatus Rokuibacteriota bacterium
CGGGACCCCGAGCAATTCCTTCACCTGCGCCTCGCGGTACCGGTGGATGGTGGTGAGGCAGCTCCCGATGCCGAGCGCGCGCGCCGCCAGCATGATGTTCTGGACTGCGGGATAGATGGAGGAGCCGGTGATCACCGTCGGCTTGACCCCTGGCTCGAGGGTGATGCAGGCGACGATGCATCCTCCGGGCCGGACTCCCGGTGGGCTCCTTCGCCGCACTTGCGTAGTACGGCAGCTTCACGAGCTCGCTCCATCCTTCGCGATACAGCTCGCCGAGCCGCGCGCGCCGACCCGGATCGCGCACGACGACGAAGCGCCAGCCCTGGCGGTTGCCCCCGCTCGGCGCACAGATGGCAGCGTCCATGATCCGGCGGAGCAGCGCCTCGGGAATCGGATCCGGCTTGAGGCGCCGCATGGCCCGTTGCGTGGTGACGGCGTCGAAGAAATCCACGATCCGGTCCCTCCTTACGCGCCGAACAGCCGATCGCGGAACGCGGGCGCGAGCCGGTCGGCGCCGGCCGGGGTATATTTCGACACGGGAACGAGACGGAGCATCCACGGATTCATAGCGCAGCATTAGACCACGACCCGGCGGCGACGCCGATCAGGAGGCGACGATGAGCGCGAGAGTGAGCGGGGTGATGGTGGCCGTCGGCCTGCTGGCGGTGGCCACGCAGGCCCAGGCGGGTGAGGTGCGGGTCATCAGCGCGGGCGCGGTGAAGTCGATCGTGAGCGAGCTGGCCCAGGCCTACGAGAAGGAGACCGGCAACAAGGTCGTCATGCAGTTCGGCCCCATGGGCTTCGTGCGCCAGAAGCTGGCCAGCGACCCCGCCGACGTCGTGATCATGTCCGACACGGTCATCGAAGACACCATCGCCAAGGGCGGCGTGACCGCCGGGAGCAGGACCGACATCGGCCGCACCGGCATGGGCGTGGGCGTCCGCGATGGGGCGCCGCAGCCCGACATCTCGTCGGTCGACGCCTTCAAGCGAGCGCTGCTGGAGGCAAAGTCCATCGTCTACGTCGACCCTGCCTCGGGCGCCACGAGCGGCGTCCACTTCGCCTCGGTCCTCCAGAAGCTCGGCGTCGCGGAGGCCGTGAAGCCGAAGACCACGCTGGTGCCCGGCGGCTATCCGGCCGAGCTGGTCGCCAAGGGCGAGGTCGACCTGGTCGTGCACCAGATCAGCGAGATCGTGCCGGTCAAGGGCGTGACGCTGGTGGGGCCGCTGCCGAAGGAGCTCCAGAAGCTCACGATCTACTCGGCCGGCGTCGCCGCGAAGTCCACCAACGCCGACCTCGCGCGCGGCTTCACGACCTTCCTCACGCGTCCCGCGTTCAGGGCGAAGTTCGCGGAGGCCGGCCTCGACTACAAGGAGTGATTGTTGGGGAGGGGCACCCTAGGAGGGTTCCCCTTTTCCCCACTGCTCGACGAAGAACCGGCTGAAGAAGTCGCCGGCGCCCGCGAACGGCGCCGGCGTCTCCCGCTCGCGCCGGTGCCCGCGCCCCTGCAGCAGCACCGACACGCCCATCCCGGCCACCGCGAACACGGCGGCCACGCCCTCGCGCGTGACGAGCGCGCCGACGAGGGCGAGCGTGCCGAGCAGGAACAGCGGCACCGCGATGGCGTGCAGGAGCAGGTTGCCGCGGTCGCGATGCTTCGCGGTGTAATCGCTCCACTGCCAGGCGAGCAGGCGGTCTCGCATTTGCCGTAGTATACGCGCGACCCATCGAGAGGAGGTCACCGATGACCCACTGGCAAGCGGCTCGCCAGCCCGGCGCAGTGACGCGATGAGCGACAGCGTCAAGAAGCTCGAAGTCGGTCTGAAGCACGTCGCGAAGGTGAAGGTGACCGACGACATGACGCCGCCCCACCTGCGCAGCGAGCCGCTGCGCGTGCTGTCCACCCCCAACATGATCGCGCTCATCGAGCGCGCGGCCATCGAGTGCGTGCAGCCCTACCTCGCGCAGGGGCAGGCCACCGTCGGCACGCGCGTGGACGTCGCCCACCTTGCCGGCACGCTCGTCGGCATGACGGTGACGATCACCGTCGAGCTCACGGAGATTGACCGGCGCAAGCTGGGCTTTCGCGTCGAGGTGCGCGACGAGCTGGACGAGGCCGGCAAGGGCACGCACGAGCGCTTCATCGTCGACGGCACGCAACGGCTGCCCCGGCTGCAGGACAAGCTCAACCGCTGGAAGGCCGCGGGAGGAAAACCGGAATGACACTCGAGGGCCGCATCGCCATCGTCACCGGCGCCGGCCAGGGCATCGGCCACGCCACCGCGCTCGCGTTCGCCAGGGCCGGCGCCGACGTCGCCGTCGTGGACATCGACAAGGCCACCGCGGAGAAGACGGCCGCCGCCGTGAGCGCCGCCGGCCGGCGCGGCCTGGCCGTCGCCAGCGACGTCGGCGACGTCGCCGCCATCGACCAGATGGTCGGCCGCGTCGTGCAGGCGTTCGGCCGGATCGACGTGCTCGTCAACAACGCCGGCGTCACCCGGCGCGCCGACATCATGGAGCTCACCGAGGCCGACTGGGACCGCATCATGCGCGTCAACGGCAAGGGCGCCTTCTTCTGCCTGCAGCGCGTGGCCCGCGAGATGATCCCGCGCCGCAGCGGCGTGATCGTCAACATCGCGTCGATTGCCGGCAAGGGCTACGCCGGCACGTCCAACGCGATCTACGCCTCCAGCAAGGGGGCCCTCATCAGCCTCACGCGCATCGCCGCCCTCCAGCTCGCCAGGCACGACATCAACGTGAACGCCATCTGCCCCGGCACCACCATCACCGCGCTGTCGAACGACAACCTGGCCACGCGCGCCAAGCAGGAAGGCGTGTCCGTGGAAGAGATGGCCCGACGGCGGAACTCGGCCATCCCGCTCGGGCGTCCGAACGAGCCCGACGACATCGCGGCGCTCGCGGTGTTCCTGGCCTCGCCCGGCGCCCGCAACATCACCGGGCAGTCGTTCAACGTCGACGGCGGGGTGATCTTCGACTAGGGCTCGGGTCAGCGCAGCCGCGGGCCGGGGTCCATCTTCAGGAACACCCGTCCGCCCATCGGGTACCACTCCGGCGCGAGCGTGACCGCCTGACCGACGACGTGGAGGTCGCGCCAGCACTCGGCCAGCCGGCTCTCGCGCCGGTACGACGTGCTGCCGCCCTGGCGGTACACGAGGTCCATCGCCTCGCGCGCGCTGTCGGCGGCGTGCACGGCGGCCAGACGGCAACGGGCGCGCTGCTCCAGGGTCGTCTCACCCCCCGCCGCGATCGTGTTCCAGAGCTCGGTGATCATCGCGGTGCGGTACGCCCGGCCGGCGTTGAGCATCGCATCGGCCCGGCCGACGGCGTCCTGCACTTGCGCGTTGTCGCAGAGCCGGCCGCTCCGGCCGCGCGGCGTCTTCTCGGCGGCCAGCTCGATCAGCGCGTCGATGCCGGCGCGGGCGATTCCGGTGATCACCGCGCTGTGATGCGGCCCGACCCACGTCTGGGCCGGCAGGGCGTACGAGAGTCCCGGCCAGTGGCTCCACTGGTTATCGAGCGGGACGCCGGCGTGGACCATCGTGCGCCGCTCGGGCAGGAAGACGTCGTGGACCGTCCAGTCGAAGCTGCCGGTGGCCCGAAGCCCGGCCACGTCCCAGCTGCCCTCGACGATCTGCACTTCGGAGCGCCGGAACACGCCGCGCCAGTACACCGACGCGCCGTCCGGACTCCGGCGCGGCTGGTCGCCGTCGAGGATCTGGAAGCTGCCCAGCATCCAGCCGCTCTCCTGGCAGCCGGTGCCGAAGGGCCAGCGACCGGTGACCCGGTAGCCACCGTCGACCGGCACCGCGCGTCCGCCGCCCTGCACGGCGGTCCCCGCGATGGCCACGTCACCCCCGTGTCCGTAGATCTCCTCGATGCCGTGCTGCGGCAGTCCGAGCGAGACGAGCTGGGCGATGTTGTTGTTGCAGACGTTCCAGCCGACCGAGCCGGCGGCCTCGGAGAGCAGCTCCACCACTCGCAGATATGTCAGGGGGTCGGCCTGCAGGCCGCCGAGCTGACGCGGTCGGACGAGCCGGTAGAATCCGGCGGCGTGAAGCGGCTCGACGAGCGCCTTCGGCAAGCGCTGCTCGCGCTCGAGCTCGTCGCGGTAGGCGCGGATCGCCGGCCGCAGCGCGGCGGCGGCACGCACGAGCGGCTCGGCGTCGATGTCGGCCGGCAGCAGGCGCGTGTCGTCCACTAGCCCTTCACCTGCACGCCCGCCAGCCGCTCGAGGACCTTGATGATGGCGGTGCCGTCCTCCTTGCCGAGCCCGGCGGCGCGCGCCATCTGGTAGACCTGCTGGCTCACGTTCGCCAGGAAGATCGGCACGCCGAGCTGCTTGGCGAAGCCCGTCTCCAGCTCCTGGTCCTTGAACGAGATGTCCACGGTGCCCGTCGGCGAGAAGTCGCGTGCGAGGATGCGAGGCACGCGCCGATCGAAGGCGTAGCTGCTGCCGGTGCTGACGCTGATGACGTCGTAGATCTTTTGCGGATCCAGCCCGGCCTTCACGCCCAGCACGAGCGCCTCGGCCACCGCCACCGTGTTCACCTGGACGAGCATGTTGTTGACGAGCTTCATGGCGAGCCCCTGCCCCAGCCCGCCGACGTGGAAGATCTTGGCGCCCATCGCGCTGAAGAGGTCGCGACAGGCCTCGAACGTGGCGGGCTCGCCGCCGCCGATGATCGACAGCTCGCCGGAGATGGCGCGCTCGGTGCCGCCGCTGACGGGCGCGTCCAGCATGGCCACGCCGCGCGCGGCCAGCTCACCGCCGATGCGCTTGGCCACGAGCGGGTCGATCGTGCTCATGCAGACGACGATGCTGCCGCGGGCGGCGCTGCGGAGGAAGCCGCGCTCGCCGGTGATGACGCTCTCGGCCTGGGCCGTCGTCTCCACCATGCAGATCATCCGTGAGGATGCCGCGGCCACCTGCTCGGCGGAGTCCACCACCTTCGCGCCCTGGGCGCGCAGCGGCTCGACCTTGGCCGGATCGATGTCGTGGACCACCAGCGAGAACCCGCGCTTGACCAGGTTCAGCGCCATCGGCCGCCCCATGTTCCCGAGCCCGACGAAACCGGTGGCCGGCATGTGAATCTCCCTCAAAAGAAAAACGTGAGATTTTTGGCCAGCAGCACGCTCTGGTCCAGGACGATCTTGCGGCGCGCGATCCGGAAGGAGCCGTTCGCCCGGCGCAGCAGGTCTTCGCGCTTGCCCACGAGGACGTCGGTCTCGGTCTCCACGCGATTGCGATAGACGAGGAAGCGGCTCTTCACCCCGATCTCCGTCGGCGAGGCGTGGAGGATCTGGACGTTGGAGACCATGTGGCAGATGCGCGAGGGCGGCTCCTCGGCCCAGTGGATGCCCGTGCGGATCTGCTGCACGCGCCGGGCGAGCGTGTCCTTGCCCTCGTCGAACCAGTTGACGTCCAGCCCCTCGCGCGTGAACTCCCGCTCGGGCTCGTCGTGGGGGACGTTGCGCCGCATCGGCATGAAGTAGCGCGCGTCGTCGGTGAAGAGCTCGAGCCACTCCTCGTAGCGGCGCTCGTCGAGCAGCTCGGCCTCGCGGTAGAGGAAGTCCTGCACCTCGTGCCGCACCAGCAGCGCCGCGAGGTCCGGCGCGCTCACGGCGCCACCAGCTCCTTCCAGCTCGCGCTCGCCATGAACTGTCGCCAGCGGCGATAGAATCCGCGCTGGTTGTGCTCGCTGGCGGTGGCGCCGGTGACGTCGGTGATCGCGCCCGGCAGCCGCAGCCCGTGATCCTCGAAGCCGCGCGTGGCGCGGCCGAGCCCCATCTCGTAGTTGTACGGATACTGGCGCGCAATGATCCCGCGGCTCGCCTTGTGGGCGTAGTTCCAGTTCTCCATGTCGTCCTGCTCGGTCAGTCCCGACGGGCCCGAGTAGCGGATGTAGTAGTGGCGTAGGAAGTCCTTCACCTCGGCCGGCGCGTCGGCGTCGACGAGGTACCACCGCCACACTTCGGTCTGGTGCGGCCCGCGCGGATGCCACACGGCCAGCGTGCGCGGCTGGCGCGCGAGCGGCGACGTGTTGGGGAACATCGTCCCCGGCCCGCCGAAGAGCCGCCACTGCGCGCCGCGGCGGCGGTGACGCTCTTCCTCGCAGCGGCGGAAGTAGTCGGCGACGATCGGCGCGTCCTCGTAGGCGGGCGCCAGCGGCGCGTCGTGCGGGCGCAGGAACGCGATCATCGAGTGGCCGAGCTCGGGGAAGGACACGTCGAGCCAGCGCGCCTGGTTGCGCTCGCCCATGTCGCGGCGGCCCTGGCCGCTGGGGCCGATGCCGACCATGTCCACCGAGCGGTGGCTGACGCCGTGATAGCGGTCGCCCGAGAAGTTCTCGGCCGGGAACTTCCAGTTACACGGGATCAGCCACTTGTGGACGCCGCCGATCACCTCGGTGCCGCCCTCGCGCCCATCCCAGCCGTCGAGCAGGAGGTCGAGGTAGAGCTTGTACCCGCCGAGGTAGTCGAAGAAGGACGGCGCCGAGGCGTCCCACGTGGCCCAGATGCCGCCCTTGTAGTTCTCGAGCTGGGCCACCTCGATCAGCCCCCAGCGGCGCTTGTCGAGCTGCTCGCCGTAGGCGTCCTTGCCGAAGGGCACGCCGACCAGCGCGCCGTCGGTGCCGTAGCTCCAGCCGTGATACGGGCAGAGGAACTCGACGGTGTTGCCCTCGTCGTAGCGGCACACCTTCATGCCGCGGTGCCGGCACGAGTTGAGGAACACGTGCAGGCGCCCGGCCCGATCGCGGCAGAGGATCACCGACTCCTCGCCCATGGACGACACCGCGAAGTCGCCCGGGCGCGGCACCTGGCTCTCGTGGCCGACGAAGAGCCACGCGCGCGCGAAGATCTGCTCCTGCTCGCGCCGGTAGATCTCCTCGTTGACGAAGATCTCGCGGCTGACCGTGCCGCGATCGACGTCGACCAGGCCGTCGAGGCTGCCGGGGTCCAGGTCCGCCATGGGTGCCGCGACGATACCGCCGCCCGGCCGCGCTGGCAAACGGGGTCTTGACGCCGCTTGGCCGGCCCTGACACACTCGGGCCTCCCATGGCGCCCGCCCTCAGCCTCCGCGTTGGCCGTGCTGCGCTCCTCGCCGTCGCGCTGCTGCTCTCCCTCTCCCCGCGCGCGGGCGCCGCGCCCGAGGAGCTGGCGTGCAACCAGCAGCCCGGCAACCGGTTCTTCTGGCTCGAGCGCGCGTTCTGTGACCTGCCGACGAACGGCCCCGAGCGCGCGAACGGCGTGATCATCTGGAACCACGGGATCTCCGGCACCACGCAGTCGTGGATGGCGCCGGCGCCCCCGGCCTTCCGGTTGCTCCAGGCGCGCGGCTGGGACGTGATCATGCTCAAGCGGCACCACGCCGCCGAGGGCGACAACGCGCTCTATCGCACGGTGCAGCGCACGCTCGACGAGGCGAAGGCGTTCCGGAAGGCCGGCTATCGCAAGGTCGTGCTGGCCGGCCAGTCGTTCGGAGGCTACGTGACGCTGGAGGCCATCGACACTTCGCCCGACATCGACGGGGCCGTCGCGCTCGCGCCCGGCGTGCGCTCTGGCAGCGCGACGGGACGCCTGGACGCGTCGATCACCGATCAAATCCTGCAGCGCGCCAAGGTGGGCCGCGTGGCGCTGCTGTTCCCCAAGCACGATGCCGTGTTCAACTACATCGAGCGCGGCGAGAGCGCGCAGGCCGTCCTCTCGCGCCGGCCGCTGCCCTATTTGCTGCTCGACGAGACCAGCGGCATCACCGGGCACGGCGGTGGCCACACCGGGCGCTTCGCGCTCCGCTACGGGGTCTGCCTCGCCGATTTCCTCGGTGCGCCGAACCCGCCGGGCACGCGCTTCACGTGTCCGCCGGTGGCCGACGAGTCGCTGATCGCGCGAGAGCTGCTGCTGCCGCCGCCCTCCGAGCGCCCCACCTTCGTCCGCGAGGGCGCCGGCTTCCCCGAGCCCGTCGGCGCGTTGATCGGGTTGCGGTGGGCGCTGCTCGGCGACTCGCTCGTGCTCGTGGCGCCCGTCGACGGCGGCGCGGGCCGGCTCCGCCTGATGTACCGCTCGACCGGCTTCAAGGGCGGCGTCTACGATGCCACCGTGAAGGACGGCGCCATCCGGGCGACGCTCTCGAACAACGCCACCGTGACGCTCAAGCCGGGCGGTGAGGGCACGATCACGTGGACGGCCTCCGACGGCTCGCGCTCGCTCGACGCCCCGCTCACCCGCGACAAGGACTCCGACTGACCAACGGCCCCAGCCTCCAGACACGAGGAGGACCGCCCATGAGGCAACCGATCGGGACCGCCCTTTCCCTCGCCCTCGCCGTGCTCATGCTCGCGCCCGCGCCGGGCGCCGCCGCGCCCGAAGGCCAGATGACCTGGGCCGTCCACATCTCGCTGGCGCCGACGTGGTTCGATCCCGCCGAGACCTCCGGGATCATCACGCCGTTCATGGTGCTCTTCGCGCTCCACGACGCCATGGTGAAGCCGCTGCCGGGCAACCCGATGGCGCCGGGCCTGGCCGAGTCGTGGAGCGTGTCGCCCGACGGGCTCGTCTACGAGTTCGTCCTGCGACGGGGTGCGAAGTTCCACAACGGCGAGCCGGTCACCGCGGAGGACGTCAAGTTCTCGTTCGAGCGCTATCGCGGCGCCGCGGCCAAGCCGCTCAAGGACAGCGTCGCCGCCATCGAGACGCCGGATCCCGGGCGCGTCCGCTTCCGCCTCAAGCGCGCGTGGCCCGACTTCATGACCTTCTACGTCAGCGCCACCGGGGCCAGCTGGATCGTGCCGCGCAAGTACGTGGAGAAGGTCGGCGACGAGGGCTTCAAGAAGGCGCCGATCGGCGCCGGCCCCTATCGCTTCGTCTCCTTCACGCCCGGCATCGAGCTCGTCGTGGAGGCCTTCGAGCCGTACTGGCGCAAGGCGCCGAGCGTGAAGCGGATCGTCCTGCGCTCGATCCCGGACGAGGCCACCCGCCTGGCCGCGCTCAAGCGCGGCGAGGTGGACGTCGCCTACAACATCCGCGGCTCGCTGGCCGAGGAGATCCGGCGCACGCCGGGACTGACGCTCAAGCCCAACGTCGGGCAGGCGACGTTCTGGGTCAACTTCCCCGATCAGTGGGATCCGAAGTCGCCCTGGCACGATCGGCGCGTGCGCCTGGCGGCCAGTCACGCCATCGACCGCACGACCATGAACCAGGCGGACGCGCTGGGATTCTCCAAGATCACGTGGTCCATCATTCCGAGCAGCTTCGAGTTCTACTGGCAGCCGCCCGGGCTCGCCTACGACCCGGCGCGGGCCCGGCAACTCCTCGCCGAGGCCGGCTACCCCAACGGCTTCGACGCCGGCGACTACTTCTGTGACGCCGCCATCGCCTACGTCGGCGAGCCCGTCGTCAATTACCTCAACGCGGCCGGCGTCCGCGTGAGGCTGCGCCCGATCGAACGGGTCGCCTTCTTCCGGGGCTGGGCCGAGAAGAAGCTCAAGGGGCTCATCCAGGGCGGCAGCGCCGCGTTCGGCAACGCCGCCACGCGCATCGAGGCCTTCGTGGCGGCCGGCGGCACCTACGTCTCCGGCAGCTACGGCGACATCGACGGGCTCTTCCGCGAGCAGGCGACCGAGCTGGACCCCAAGCGGCGCGAGGCCATGCTGCACCGCATCCAGCAGCTCATCGACGACAAGGCGATGGTGGCGCCCATCTGGCTGAACGCCGGTCTGAATGGCGTCGGGCCGCGCGTGGAAGAGTCCGGGATCGGCGTGATCGCCGGCTACGCGTTCTCCGCGCCCTACGAGGACATCAAGCTGAAGGGCAAATGACATGAGACGTCCAGGTTTTCTGGCGGCCCTGCTCCTGCTCGCTACGCTCACGGTGGCGCCGTCGCCGGCTGCCGGCGGGCCCGAGGGGCGGATGACGTGGGCCGTCCACATCTCGCTGGCGCCCACCTGGTTCGATCCCGCCGAGACGCCGGGAATCGGCACGCCGTTCATGATCCTGTACGCCCTGCACGATGCGCTGGTGAAGCCGATGCCCGGCAACGCCATGGCGCCGAGCCTCGCCGAGTCGTGGACCGTGTCAAAGGACGGCCTCGTCTACGAATTCGTGCTCCGGCCGGGTGCGCGATTCCACAACGGCGAGCCCGTCACCGCCGACGACGTGAAGTTTTCCTTCGAGCGCTATCGGGGCGCCGCCGCGAGGATGCTGAAGGAGCGCGTGCCCGTGGTGGAGGTCGTGGATCCCACCCGTGTCCGCTTCCGGCTCAAGGAGCCGTGGCCCGACTTCATGACGTACTACGGCAGCCTCGCCACCGGCGCCGGCTGGGTCGTGCCGCGGAAGTATCTCGAGAAGGTCGGCGACGACGGCTTCAAGAGGGCGCCGGTCGGCGCCGGCCCCTACCGGTTCGTCTCCTACAACCCCGGCATCGAGCTGGTCCTCGAGGCCAACGAGCACTACTGGCGCAAGGTGCCGAGCGTGAAGCGGCTCGTCCTGCGCTCGATCCCCGACGAGGCCACCCGGCTGGCCGCGCTCAAGCGCGGCGAGGCCGACGTCGTCTACCTGCTGCAGAGCGAGCTGGCGGAGGAGGCGCGGCGGACGGCCGGGCTCACGCTGCGGCCCACGCCGATCGTGTCGACGCACTGGCTCGTGTTCCTCGACCAGTGGGACCCGAAGTCGCCGTGGGCGGACCGGCGCGTCCGGCTGGCCGCCAACCACGCGATCGACCGCCAGGCGATGAACGACGCCATCACGCTCGGCTTCTCGCGCATCACGTGGAGCATCATTCCGAAGAGCTTCGACTTTTTCTGGCAGCCCTCCGCCTACCCGCACGACCTCGCTCGGGCCCGGCAGCTTCTCGCCGAGGCCGGCTATCCGAACGGGTTCGACGCTGGTGACCTCTGGTGCGAGCCCGCCACCGCCACCATGAGCGAGGCGGCGGCCAACGATCTGCAAGCGGTCGGGGTCCGCACCCGGCTGCGACCGCTGGAGCGGGCGGCATTCTTCAAGAGCTACCAGGACAAGAAGCTCAAGAATCTCGCCTACAGCATCAGCGGCGCCTTCGGCAACGCGGCCATCCGCCTGGAGACATTCGTGGCCGCCGGCGGTCCGTACGTCTACGGCAGCTATCCCGACATCGACGGGCTCTTCCGCGAGCAGGCCGGCGAGCTCGACCGTAAACGCCGGGAGGCGATGCTCCACCACATCCAGCAGCTCGTGCACGACAAGGTGATGTACGCGCCGATCTGGGAGCTGGGCTTCATCCACGCCCACGGGCCGCGCGTCGCGGAGTCGGGCCTCGGGCTCATCACGGGCTGGGCGTTCTCGGCGCCCTACGAAGACGTGAAGCTGAAGACCCGTTAGGACCCGCGCAGCCGCGGGTCGAGCGAGTCGCGGAGCGCGTCGCCCAGGAGATTGGTGCCGAACACGGCCAGGCTGATGGCCAGCCCCGGGTAGATCACCAGCCACGGCGCCTTCTGCGCGTACTCGGCGGCGGCGATGGAGAGCATGCGGCCCCACGACGGGTACGGCTCCGGCACGCCGAGGCCCAGGAACGAGAGCGCCGCCTCCACCAGGATGGCGCCCCCGAGCTGCGCGGTGAGAAGTACGATGAACGGCCCGAACGTGTTGGGCAGGATGTGGCGCAAGGCCACCCGTGCGTGCCCGACGCCGAGCGCGCGGGCGGACTCCACGTAGACGAATTCGCGGATCGAGAGCACGCTGGCCCGCACCACGCGCGCCGCGCGCGGCACGATCACCACCGAGATCGCCGCGATCGTGTTGGTGAGCGACGGCCCCAGCGCGGCCGCGAGGACGAGCGCCAGCACCAGGATCGGCAGCGCCTGCATGACGTCCATCACCCGCTGCAGCAGCAGGTCCGTGCGGCCACCGACGTAGCCGGAGAGCAAGCCGAGCAATCCGCCCAGCACGCCGCCCACCAGCGTGGAGGCGAGGCCGACGGCCAGCGAGATGCGCGAGCCGTGGACGACGCGGCTGTAGAGATCGCGGCCGAGGTTGTCGGTGCCCAGCCAGAAATCGCCGCCGGGCGCCACCAGCACGTGGGTCGAGGTGCGCACGGGATTGTGCGTGGCCAGCACGTCGGCGCCGAGGGCGGCGAAGATCAGCAGCAGCATCAGGAGACCGCCCACCGCGCCCAGCGGGTTCTTGCGCACGAAGCGCCCGAAGGCGGCCCGGCGCGTGCGCGCCACCGGCAGCGTCTCGGGGATCGCCAGGTCGAAGGCCGGAATGGTCGCCATCAGGCGCTGCCGTACTTGATGCGCGGATCGAGCCACGTGTAGAGCAGGTCGACGGCGAGGTTGGCCAGCACGACGACCACGGCGATCAGCATGGCCAGGTTCTGCACGATCGGGTAGTCGCGAAACTGGATGGCGTCCACCAGATAGCGGGCGACGCCGGGAAGATTGAAGACCGTCTCGGTGACGACGAGGCCGCCGATGAGGAACGCGAACTCGATGCCGATCAGCGTGACCACCGGCAGCGAGGCGTTCTTGAGGGCGTGGCGCCACACCACCAGCGCCTCCCGCTGGCCTTTCGCCCACGCCGTGCGGATGTAGTCCTCGCGCAGCACCTCGAGCATGGTGGACCGGGTGATGCGCATGATCAGCGCCGAGCTCCGATAGCCCACCGCGAGGGCCGGCAGCAGGAACTGGAAGAGGTTCGCGCGCAGGTTCTCGGTGGGCGGCACATACGTCATCGACGGAATCCAGCCGAGCGAGCGCACCAGAGTGAGGATGATGATCATGCTGAGCCAGAAGGCCGGCATGGACAGGCCGGCCAGCGAGATCACGCGCAGCGCGTAGTCGAGCGGCCGCCCGCGCCGCACGGCGCTGACGACGCCGAACGGCACCCCCAGCATGATGGAAAAGCCCATGGCCAGCACGGCCAGCTCGAGGGTGACGGGCAGGCGCGGCTTGATGACCTCCCACGCCGGCAGGTCGTAGCGGTACGACTTGCCCAGCTCGCCCCGCACGAGATCGCCGAGCCAGCGCCCGTACTGCACGACCAGCGGCTTGTCGATGCCGAGCTCGGCCTCCAGGCGGTGGCGGTCGGCCTCGTCCACGTAGCCGGCCGACTCGAAGATGATGTCGGTGATGTTGCCCGGCGCCAGCCGCATGAGGACGAACAGCAGCAGCGACATCCCCAGCAGCGTGACGCCGGCGATGACCAGACGCTTGGCGACGTAGGTCCGCACGGCGCCCTACTTGTCGAGCCAGACGTCCTGGCGGCGGCCCACGTTGTAGATCGAGTTCTCGTGCACCGCCCAGCCCTTCACGTGCGGCCAGTGCACCTCGTACTGCTTGCCCCAGCCGAGAATCGGCCGGGCGCCGTCGGCCTGCAGCTTGCGGTCGATCTCGTTGACCAGCGCCAGCCGCTTGGCCCGGTCGAGCGTCTGCGACTGCTGGGCCATCAGCCGGTCGATCTCCTCCGAGCAGTAGCCCGAGAAGTTACGCTGCGAGCCGCAGTGGTAGTTCTCGAAGAGCTGCGCGTCGGGATCGTCCACGCCGACGCCGGTGAGGTTGAGGGCCACCTGGTATTCCAGGCGCGTCATCTTCGGATGCCACACGCCCGTCTCGATCTGCTCGAGCGTGGCCTGCACGCCGACCTGCTCGAGCTGGTCCACCATCCACGACGCGGTGTCCACGTAGATGGCGAGCGCGCGCGTGGCGACGACGATCTTGAGCGGATTGGACGCGGTGAAGCCGGCCTCGGCGAGGAGCTTCTTCGCCTCCGCCTTCTGTTTCTTGGCATCGCCCATGCCCGGCAGCTTGGCGACCTCGGGCGCCGTGAGGCCCCACACGCCGGCCGGCCGGGGCAGCAGCGCGCCGCCGAAGGTGGCGGCGCCCTGGCGCGGGCCGATCAGGTAGGCCTTGCGGTCGAGCGCCAGGTTGATGGCGCGCCGGATGCGCACGTCGTTGAACGGCGCCTTCTTGAAGTTGATGAGCACGTTGTCGTTCACGTTGGAGTCGGCCTCGCCGATGATCAGCTTCGGCGCGCCGCTCCTGGCGTTCTCGGCGTTCGTCTTGTTCCAGCCGCTGCCGGCCACGTCGAGCTGGCCGGACTGGAGCGCGGCGATCTGCGTCGAGCGGTCGCGGATGATCACGAATTTGATCCCGTCGAGGTAGGGCCGGCCCTTCACGAAGTAGTCGGGATTGCGGACGTACTCCACGAGCTCACCCGGCTTGTTGTCCTTCAGCTTGAACGGCCCGGTGCCGACGCACTTGTTCTTGAACTCCGCCACCGGCACGTGCGCCGGGTAGACCGGCGAGTAGCCCGAGGCCAGCATCAGCAGCAGCGAGGGTTGCGGGTGCTTGAGCCGGAACACCACTGTGTACGGATCGGGCGCCTCGATGGCTTCCACCGCCTCGTACCAGAGCTTGCGCGGATTCACCTTCAGCCGCGCCTTGGCGTCGGGGGCGCCGCGCACCATGTCGAACGTGTACTTGACGTCCTGGGAGGTGAAGGGCTTGCCGTCGTGCCACTTCACGTCCTTGCGGAGGAAGAAGACGAGGTTGCGGTAGTTGTCCTGCCACGACCACTTTTCGGCCAGCTCGGGAATGATCGTGTCGACGCTCTCCTGCTTCCTGGCCGGGTCGTAGTAGACAAGGTTGTTGAAGCACGGGCTCGCCTGCTGCACGGTGGCAATCGTCGATTCTTCGTGCGGCGACAGGCTCGGAGTCGCGCTGAGCGGCGAGGTCACGAGCACGCCACCGGTCTTCGGCGCCTGCGCCGTGACCGGCGCCACGGCGACGACGAGGGCGAGCAGCAGCGAGGTGAAGAGGAACGGGCGGAGCGGGCGGGTTGACGGCATGATCACCTCCGCGATCCGATGGTTGAGCTCTCGGCCGGAATGTGGCCGGGAGTCTATCACGCCCCTTTACAGGTTGCAGCCGTTGCCAGGCCTACTTCACGACGGCCGCGTAGATCATGTCCTTCAGCAGCCCGCGATACAGCACGCGCTGCTTGGGCGACTGCATCATGAACACCACGAACATGTTCTCCTTGGGATCGACCCAGAAGTACGTGCCGCCGGCGCCGCCCCAGTTGTACTCGCCGACCGAGCCCGCGTACGGCGACACCCCGGCCTCCTTGCGCACGGCGAAGCCGAGCCCGAAGCCGAAGCCCGGCCCCGGCAGGTAGAGCGGGCCCGGCGTGACGACGCTGCCCATGTGGTCGGCCGTCATGTACGCCACCGTGCGCGGGCTGAGGAACCGCTTGCCCTCGAGCGTGCCGCCGTTGAGCAGCATCTGCAGGAAGCGCGCGTAGTCCATCGCGGTGCCGACCATGCCGCCGCCGCCCGACTCCCACCTTTGCGGCACGCGCGGGTCGTTGAACGCGGCGTTGACGCCGATGGAGCGATCGTCGGCGAACGGCTCGGCCAGCCGCTCCTGCCGGGCCCTGTCGGTCACGTAGAACATCGTGTCCTTCATGCCGAGCGGATCGAGCAGGCGCTCCCTCTGGAACTGGTAGAGCGACGTGCCGGAGATCACCTCGATCAGGCGGCCGAGGACGTCGGTCGAGTAGCTGTAGTCCCACGTCGTGCCCGGCTGGTACGCGAGCGGCAGCTTGCCGAGCCGCTCGACCATCTCGGCATTCGTCGGAGAGTCGCCGGTCGGATTCGCGGCGACGTACTCCTTCTTGACGAGGCTGTCTCCGAAGAACCCGTACGTGAGCCCGGAGGTGTGGCGCAGCAGGTCCTGGATCGACATGTCGCGCCGCGACGGCACCAGCTCGAGCGTCCTGACGCCGGCGCCGTCGACCTTCTCGACGCCGACCTTGAGGTTGCCGAGCGCGGGGATGTACTTCGACACGGGCTGGTCGAGCGTGAGCTTGCCCTCTTCGAAGAGCAGCATCAGGCCCACCGACGTGAGCGGCTTGCTCATGGAGTAGATGCGGAAGATCGCGTCGCGGGTCATCGGCGCCTTCGTCTGCGGATCGCGCACGCCGCTGGCCTCGAACATCGCGATCTTGCCCTGGCGCGCGACGAGCAGGACGGTGCCGGGGATGATCCCCTTCTCCGCGTCGGCGCGCAGCCGCGCGGTGATGCGGCCGAGACGCTCGGTCGAGAGTCCCACGTCCTCCGGCTTGGCCGTCGGCAGCGTCTGGGCGTGGGCGGCGAAGGCGGTCAGCACGCACAGCAGTGCGATCAGCGTCGTCAGCGTCCGTCTCATCACTCCGGCTCCTCTCTCAGTCGAATGCCAATGCCTTGCGGTCCCGGCCGCTGCAGCCACATCGCCACCAGCCCCACGACGACGACGGCGGCGCCGAGCGCGTTGAGGGGGCCGAAGCCCCACGCGCCCAGGATCATGCCGCCGGCGGCGCTGCCGAGCGCGCCCATCAAGCCCATCACGAGATCGGCGAGGCCCTGGATCGACGTGCGCTCGCTCGCGGAGAGCGCGTCGGTCAGGAGCGCGCTCGCCGCCACGAAGGCGAGGTTCCAGCCCACCCCGTTGAGGAACAGTCCCAGCATGACCAGGCCGCTGTCGCTGCCCGGTGCGAGGCCGGCCACCGCCACCGCCAGCAGGAGGCCGAGGCCGCCGGCGCCGATCATCGGCACGCGGCCGAAGCGATCGCACAACCAGCCCGAGAGCGGCGAGGCCACGTACATGCCGCCGAGATGCATCGAAACGGCGAGACCGATCGTGCTCACGGAATGGCCGTGATCGTGGAGATAGACCGGCGAGGTGGACGTGGTGCCGATCATCACGATCTGGCTCAGCATGAGCGTGCTGACGGCGATGCGCGCGCGCGGCTCGACGACGATCTCGCGGAGCGCGCGCGGCGGCATGGCCGGACGGCTGCCGGCCGCGTCCTGCTCCATGCGCCGCGCGATCGCCAGCGGATCGGGACGCAGCAAGGCTTCCACGAGCACCGCGGCCAGGCCGTAGCCGGCCACGCTGATCAGGAACGCGCTGCCCACCGGCGAGAGCCCCAGCAGCGCGCCGGCGCGGACGGCGCCGGGCATGAGGTTGGGCCCGAGGATCGCGCCGATCGTCGAGCCCCACACGATGAGGCCCATCGCGCGCCCGCGCTCGGCCACAGGGCTGACGTCGGCGGCGGCGTAGCGTGCGAGCTGGTTGGACGTCTGGGCGATGCCGAACAGCGCCATGCCGACGAGCAGCAGCGCGAAGCTGCCGGCCAGCACGCCGCCCATGCCGAGCCCGGCGCCGAGCACGGCGAGGCCGTAGCCCAGCGTGAGACCGGGACGGCGGCCGACGCGCGCCATGAGGCGCGAGAGCGGCCAGCTCGCCAGCGCCGTGCCGAGCGCGCCGACGGCGACCGGCAAGCCGACCCACGTGTTGGTCCCCGTGATGGCCGCCGCCATGATGCCGCCCACCGCCATGCCGATCGAGTGGCCGGTGCTGCCCAGCACCTGCGCGACGAACAGCGTCGCCATCAGCGCGCCGCGACGAGGCATGGGCCCTACGGCCGCATCGGGTGAGCGGACGGGCCCGGACGGCGGAGCGGAGCGGCCAGGTTGGCGAACTCACACAGCAGCGGACGCGTCTCGCGCGGATCCACGATCTCCTCGATCCAGAACGTCTCGGCCGAGCGGAACGGCGAGCGCAGCTTGGTCAGCCGATCCTCGATCTCCGCCATCTTCGCCTTCGGATCGTCGGCAGCGTCGAGATCGGCGCGGTAGGCGGCCTCGATGCCGCCTTCCAGCGGCAGCGAGCCCCAGCGCCCCGACGGCCACGCGTAGCGCACGCAGTACTGGCTGCCGTTGCGGTGGGCGGCGCCGGCCACGCCGAAGACGTTGCGGATGATCACCGCGCACCACGGCACCGAGGACTGCCAGATGGCCGACATCGCGCGCACCCCCTGCTTGATCGTCCCCGTCTCCTCCGCGTCCTTGCCGATGAGGAAGCCGGGGCAATCGACGAGGTACACGATCGGCAGGTGGAAGGTCTGGGCGAGATCGACGAAGCGCTCCACCTTCTGGCAGGTGTCGGCCGTCCACGCGCCGCCGTAGAAGTACGGATCGCTCGCCATCAGCGCCACCGGCCAGCCGTCGAGCCGCGCGAAGCCGGTGACGACGGCGCGGCCGTAGAGCGCCGACATCTCGAAGAAGGAGCCGCGATCGACGACGGCCTCGACGATCGGCCGCATCTTGTACGGCTTGCGCACGTCGTGCGGGATCGCCTCGAACAGCCACGGCTCGCGGCGCTCGGGATCGTCGGTGATCGGTCCGCGCGGCGGCACGTCGTCCACCGACGACGGCAGGTAGGAGAGGAAGCGCCGCGCGCATGCGAACGCCTCGTCTTCCGTGTCCACCGCGTGATCGACGGCGCCGGCCTTGAGCTGGATCTGCCAGCCACCGAGCTCGTTCTTGGTCAGCTTCTGCCCCAGGCGCTCGACGACGGGCGGGCCGGCCACGAACAGCGCGGACTTGTCCTTGATCATCACCGAGTAGTGCGCGGCGGCGAGATGGGCGGCGCCGAGGCCGGCCACCGAGCCGAGCCCGAGGGCGACGCGCGGAATGGTGGCGATGTTGGTCACCACCCACTCCCAGCCGTCCACGGCCGGGACGTTGGCGCGCCCGGTGGTCTCGATCGTCTTCACCGAGCCGCCGCCGCCGGAGCCTTCCACGAGACGGATCAGCGGCAGGCGGAGATCGTGGGCCATCCGCTCGCACATGTTGTGCTTGCCCTTGATCGTGGCGTCGGCGGAGCCGCCGCGCACGGTGAAGTCGTCGCCGCCGATCACCACCGGGCGGCCGTCGATCTTCGCGCGGCCGAAGATGAAGTTGGAGGGCGTGAAGGTCTCGAGGTCGTTGCTGGCGTTGTACGTCGCGCGGCCGGCGATCTTGCCCATCTCGTGGAAGCTGGCGGGATCGGCCAGGCGCGCGACGCGCTCGCGGATGGTGAGCCGGCCCCCGTCGTGCTGGCGCTTGACGCGCTCGGCGCCGCCCAGCTCCTCGGCGAGCTGCTCGCGCCGTCGCAGCTCGTCCATCTCCTTTTGCCAGTCCATCGGCCCTCGACTCTACCATCGGATGCCGTAAGATGCGGCGCATGATCCAGCGCATCGCGTCGTGTCTGCTGGCTGCGCTGCTGCTCACCACGTCCACCGCGCTCGCCGCCGATCCGATTCGCATCGGCTACCTCGGTCCTCTCACCGGCATCTTCGCGCAGGCCGGCAAGGACATGCTGGAGGGGCTCAAGATGGGACTGGAGGGCGCGGGCGGCCAGGTGGCCGGGCGCAAGCTCGAGCTGGTCGACGAGGACAACGAGGGCAACCCGGCGACGGCGCAGACGAAGTACCGCAAGCTCGTCCAGCAGGACAAGATCCACGTGCTGGCCGGCGTCCTGCTCGCCAACATCGGCTACGCGCTGGTGCCCCCGATCGAGCGCGACGAGCTGCCCGCGCTGTTCCTCACCACGCCCGACGATCTCACCAAGCGCCGGCCGCCCCGGTGGATCCTCCGCTCCAACTTTGCGGCGAGCCAGCCGATGCACGCGCTCGGTGACTACGCGGCGAAGACGCTCAAGTACAAGAAGGTCGCCGCCATCGCGATGGACAACCCGTTCGGCCACGAGGGCATCGGCGGCTTCCAGCGCGTGTTCGAGGACGCCGGCGGCCGCGTGGTGCAGAAGACGTGGGTGCCGCTCAACGCGATGGACTTCGCGCCGTATCTCACGCAGGTCCCGAAGGACGTGGACGCCGTCGTGCAGGTCTTCGTCGCCGGCCAGGCCGTGCGCTTCGCCAAGCAGTACGCCGACAGTGGATTGAAGGACAAGCTCCCGCTCGTCGGCACCGGCGTGTTCACCGACGAGTCCGCGCTGCGCTCGATGGGCGACGAGGCGATCGGCATCATCGGCACCAGCATCTGGTCGCCCACGCTGACCAACCCGGCCAACCAGGCCTTCATGAAGCTCGCGGAAGCCCGGCTCAAGCGCACGCCCGCCTACTTCCACGCCGTCATGTACAGCGCCGGCCGCTGGATCACCGACGCCGCCAAGGCCGTGGACGGCAAGGTCGAGGATCGCGCGAAGTTCCTGGCTGCCATCCGCAAGGCCATCGAGACCACCGAGGACCCGCGCGGCCCCATCAAGCTGGACGACTACAACAACCCGACGGAGAACGTCTACATCACGAAGGTCGAGAAGGTCGGCGGCCGCCTGCAGACGACCGTCATCCACACCTACCCGATGGTGTCGCAGTTCTGGACCTACAAGCCCGAGGAGTTCCTGAAGACGCCGGCATACGACCGGAGCTATCCGCCGGTGCGGCCGTAGCGAGCGGGCCCACGGACGAAGAGGTCCTCGCGCTCGCCCCCGCGGCGCCGCCGCCTGCTCTGAGAGCTGGGAGAGCGCTGCTCATCCTGCTCGCCTTCTTCGCTGCGCAGGTGCTCACGGGCCTCCTCGTCGGTGTCGTCACGACGGGGCCCGGGACGACCACGTCGGTACCGGGCGGCGAGCATCTCCACCTGGCGCTGGCCGGCATCCTTGGCCTGGCGGCCGGCGGCCTCTGGGCGTGGCGCCTGACCTGGAAGACGTTGCGAGGCCCCAGCCGTGAGGACGGGCTCCGGTCACTGGGATGGGCGGCCGCCACGCAACGCAGCGTGCTGCTGGCGTGTCTCACCGGCGTGGTGCTCGCGTTCATCCTGCTGTTCGTCCTGCTTCCAGCCTTTCCCGACGCGCCTGGCCGTCGCTGGGGACCGATGGTGCGCGTGGTGACCGCGGGAGGCTGGCCGCGCCACGTGTTCGCTCTCATGGCAATCCTCGTCGCACCGCCCGTCGAGGAGTTCATGTTTCGCGGCGTCCTCTTCGCCGGGCTGGCACGGTCCTGGGGCGCAGTGCCGGCCGGGGTCGTCTCGACGCTGCTCTTCGTGACGATGCACCTGCCCGAGACCGGCGGCTACTGGGCGGCGATCGCCGGCATCGCTCTGGCGGGTCTCGCGATGCTCCTGGCCCGGACGTCCACCCGCTCGCTGTTGCCCGCGATGGCGCTACACGCGTCGTACAACGGAGCCGTCACGCTGGTGATCTACCTGGTGGCCCCTTGACATCAGCAGCGCGCGCGCTTAGCGTGCACGATCACAGTCCGCGCCGACTATGACGACGTCCCGGAAAAGTCACTGGCGCGCGGCTGACGTGGGAGGGACGACCACATGATTCCAGCCGCGTTCGCCTACCATGCGCCGAAATCGCTGACCGAGGCGACGGCGCTCCTTGCCAAGCTGGGTGACGGCGCCAAGGTCCTGTCGGGCGGCCAGAGCCTGATCCCCCTGATGAAGCTGCGGCTGACCAGCCCGCCGCACGTGGTGGACATCAACGGGATTCAGGGGCTGGCGTACCTGAAGGAGGCCGACGGCTTCCTGCGCATCGGCGCGCTCACCCGGGAGTCGGACCTGGACGAGTCGGAGCTGATCCGCACGCGATACCCCCTGCTGCACGACACGTGCAAGGTCATCGCCGATCCGCTCGTGCGCAACATGGCCACGGTGGGCGGCAATCTCGCGCACGGCGACCCGGCCAACGACCATCCGGCCGCCATGCTGGCGCTGGGGGCCCAGGTCGTGGCCGTCGGCGGCAAGGGCGAGCGCCGGATTCCCATCGCGAGCTTCTTCACGGGACCGTTCGAGACGGCGCTCGAGCCCGACGAGATCCTGACGGAGATCCGCGTGCCGGTCCCGCCGGCCGGGAGCGGCGGCGCCTACGTGAAGATGGAGCGCAAGGTCGGCGACTTCGCGACGGCGGCGGTCGCCGCGCAGGTCACGCTGGCGGCCTCCGGCGTCTGTGAATCCGCCGGGATCGGCCTCACCAACGTGGGGCTCACGCCCATCCAGGCTTCGCGCGCGGAAGCGGCGTTGAAGGGAAAGAGGCCGGACGAGGCGGCGATCGCGGAGGCGGCCAGACTTGCGGCGGAGGCGGCGCAGCCCACCGACGATCTGCGGGGACCGGCCGAGTACAAGAAGGACCTGGTGCGCGTGCTGACCACGCGCGCCCTGCGCCGTGCGCTCGAGCGCGCGACGGCACGGAGGTGACGACGATGCAGGTCCAGCTCACCATCAACGGCGAGAAGCACGAGGCGGACGTCGAGCCGCGCCTGCTGCTCGTGCACCTGATCCGTGACGTCCTGCGGCTGACCGGCACCCACATCGGCTGCGACACGACCCACTGCGGCGCCTGCACCGTCCTGCTGGAAGGGCGGGCGGTAAAGTCGTGCACGCTCTTCGCGGTCCAGGCCAGCGGCAAGCAGCTCATGACCGTGGAAGGTCTGGAGCAGGACGGCAAGCTCCATCCGCTGCAGGAAGGGTTCATGGCCGAGCACGGCCTGCAGTGCGGCTACTGTACGCCGGGCATGCTGATGACGAGCGTCGCCTTCCTGGAAAAGCACCCGAAGCCGAGCGAGGACGACATCCGCCGGGCGATCTCCGGCAACCTCTGCCGCTGCACGGGGTACGTGAACATCGTCAAGGCCGTCCAGCACGCAGCGGCCGCGCTGCAAGGAGGCGCGTGATGGAGCCCCGCACGACGGCCGACGTCGGAGGAATGGGCCACTCGCTCAAGCGCAAGGAAGACCCGCGCTTCATTCGCGGCAGGGGCACGTACGTGGACGACGTCCAGCTGCCCGGCATGCTCTATCTCGACATCGTCCGCAGCACGCACGCCCACGCGAAGATCGTGAAGATCGACTCGGCCAAGGCGCTCGCCGTGCCCGGCGTGCTGGCCGTGATCACCGGGGCCGATCTGGCCAAGTACAACCTGCACTGGATGCCGACGCTCATGTCGGACACCCAGATGGTGCTGCCGGTCGAGAAGGTCATGTACCAGGCGCAGGAAGTGGCGGCCGTGCTCGCCACCAGCCGCTACGCCGCCGCCGACGGCGCCGCCGTCGTCGAGGTCGAGTACGACCCGCTGCCCGTGGTCGTCGATCCGCGCAAGGCGCTGGAGCCCGGCGCTCCCGTGCTGCGCACCGACAAGAAGGACAAGAAGGACAACCACATCTGGCACTGGGAGTGGGGCGAGAAGGCCGCCACCGACCGCGCCTTCACCGAGGCGGCGGTCACGGTGAAGGAGAACATCTACCTGCCACGCATCCACGTGGCGTCGATCGAGACGTGCGGCTGCATCGCGCACTTCGACAAGATCGACGGCAAGCTCACCGTGTGGATGACGACGCAGGCGCCCCACGCGATCCGCACGGTATTTGCCCTTGTCGCGGGTCATGTCGGGCTCACCGAACACAAAATCAGGATCATTTCGCCGGACATCGGCGGCGGCTTCGGCGGCAAGGTCCCCGTTTATCCAGGCTACGTCATCGCGGTGGCCGCCTCGGTGCTCACCGGCAAGCCGGTGAAGTGGATCGAGGACCGGATGGAGAACCTGCAGGCCGACTCCTTCGCGCGCGACTACCACATCACCGCCGAGCTGGCGGCGAACAAGGACGGCAAGCTCACGGCGCTCCGGATCAAGACGCTCGCCGACCACGGCTACACCGACGCCGCCGCCAACCCGTCGAAATTCCCGGCCGGGCTCTTCCACGTGTGCACGGGCTCCTACGACCTCAAGGCCGCGCACGTGGAAGTGGACGGCGTGTACACGAACAAGCCGCCGGGCGGCATCGCCTACCGGTGCTCGTTCCGCGTGACCGAGGCCGTGCACACGATCGAGCGCATGGTCGATCTGATGGCGCACCAGCTCGACATCGATCCCGCCGAGTTCCGGATGAAGAACTTCGTCAAGCCGGAGCAGTTCCCCTACAAGTCGGCGCTCGGCTGGGAGTACGACTCCGGCAATTACGCGGGCGCGCTGCAGAAGGCGATGGACACCATCAGCTATGCCGAGCTGCGGAAGGAGCAGGCCGCCCGGCGCGCGCGCGGCGAGCTCATGGGCATCGGCATCTCGAGCTTCACCGAGATCGTCGGCGCCGGCCCCTCCAAGCACTTCGACATCCTGGGGCTCAAGATGTTCGACTCGTGCGAGATCCGCGTGCACCCGACCGGAAAGGCCATCGCGCGGTTCGGCACCAAGTCGCAGGGCCAGGGCCACGAGACGACGTACGCCCAGATCCTGGCCGAGGAGCTCGGCATCCCCGCCAGGGACATTCAGGTCGAGGAAGGCGACACCGACACCGCGCCGTACGGCCTCGGCACCTACGCGAGCCGCTCCACACCGGTGGCCGGCGCCGCCGCCGCCGTCGCCGCGCGCAAGGTGCGCGACAAGGCGCGCAAGATCGCCGCGCACCTGCTCGAAGTCGCCGAAGACGACCTCGTGTGGGAGCCGGGGAAATTCTCCGTGAAGGGCGCGCCGAGCCAGTCGAAGACGATCCAGGACTGCGCCTTCGCCGCCTACACCAACCATCCGCAAGGGATGGAGGCGGGGCTGGAGGCGGTCAGCTATTACGATCCGCCGAACCTCACCTACCCGTTCGGCAGCTACATCTGCGTGGTCGACGTCGATGCGGGCACGGGCGAGGTGAAGGTGCGCCGCTTCGTCGCCATCGACGACTGCGGCAACATCATCAACCCGATGATCGTGCAGGGCCAGGTGCACGGCGGGCTCACGATGGGCCTGGCGCCGGCGCTGTTCGAGGAGATCTCGTACGACGAGCACGGCAACGTCCAGGGCGGCAGCTTCATCGACTATCTTGTGCCGACCGCGGTCGAGACGCCGAAGTGGGAGACGGGCCACACCATCACGCCGTCACCGCACCATCCGCTGGGGGCCAAGGGCGTCGGCGAGTCGGCCACCGTCGGCGCGCCGGCGGCCATCGCCAACGCGGTCGTCGATGCGCTCTGGCACCTGGGCGTGCGCCACGTGGACATTCCGATCACGCCGGCCAAGGTCTGGAAGCTGCTCCGCGAGCACGGCGTCCGGGGGTGAGCCGTGGCTGAGCCGCTGCTGGCCCTGGCCGCCGACCTCGAGCGGCGCGGCGAGGCGTTCGCGCTGGCGACGGTGGTCCGCTGCGAGGCGCCCACCTCCGCCAAGCCCGGCGCCAAGGCGCTGATCCGCGAGGACGGCACGGTCGAGGGCTGGGTCGGCGGCGCCTGCGCCGAGCCCGTCGTCGTCCGCGAGGCGCTCAACGCGCTTCGCGACGGGCGCGCGCGGCTCATCGGCCTGTACGGCGAGGGCGGCCGCGGGCCCGGGCGGGCGGCGGGAATCCTCGACTACGCGATGACGTGCCACAGCGGCGGCACGCTGGAGATCTACGTGGAGCCCTACCTGCCGAGTCCGCTGCTGGTGCTGGTGGGCCACGGCCCCGTCGTCGAGACGCTCGCCACGCTCGGCCGCGCGGCGGGCTACGAGGTCGCGTCCGAGCTCGGGCCACGTGAGCTGGGGCGGCGCGCCTCCGTCGTGGTGGCCACGCATGCGGACTCCGACGAGGACGCGCTGGCGCGCGTGCTCGGCACCGGGGCCGGCTACGTGAGCCTCGTCGCCAGCCGCCGGCGAGCCGCGGCGATCTTCGAGCGCCTCCGCCAGCGCGGCGTGCCGGCCGAGCAGCTCGGACGCTTGAAGGCGCCGGCCGGTCTCGATCTCGGCGCGGTCACGCCCGCCGAGATCGCCATCAGCATCCTGGCCGAGATCGTGCAGCATCATCGCGGCGACAAGGCCGAGGCTCCCGCGGAGATTCCCGCCGAGGCGACGGATCCGATCTGCGGGATGTCCGTCGCCGTCGCGACCGCGCGCTATCGCTCCGAGGCCGGGGGGCGGACGACCTACTTCTGCTGCCTGCACTGCCAGGAGGCGTTCGAGCAGAATCCCGAGCGCTATCTCGTCTCCGGCCCGTAGGCGGCGGCCTTCACGCTCTCCTCCCGGATCAGCGCCAGCACCTCGCGCTTGAGGTCGTTGAAGAACGGCGAGGTCGTCACCTCCAGCGAGCGCGGGCGCGGCAGCTCGACGGCCAGCCGCTTCTTGATGCGGCCGGGACGCGCGGTCATCACCGAGACGCTGTCGGCCAGCAGCAGCGCCTCCTCGATGTCGTGGGTGACGAACAGCACCGTCTGCTGGTGACGCTCCCACACGGAGAGCAGCAGCTCCTGCATCAGCGAGCGCGTCTGGGCGTCGAGGCTGCCGAAGGGCTCGTCCATCAGCAGCACGTCCGGCTCCATGACCAGCACGCGGGCGATGCCCACGCGCTGCTTCATCCCGCCCGAGAGCTCGGCCGGATAGTGCGCCTCGAAGCCGCGCAGCCCGACCTGCTCGATGAAGGCCTCCACGCGCGCGCGGTAGGACGCCGCGGGCAGGCCCCGCGTCCGCAAGCCGAAGGTGACGTTGTCGAGGACGGTGTACCAGGGGAAGAGCGCGGGCTCCTGGAAGACGACCGCGCGGCGGGGATCGGGAGCCCGCACGGGCTCGCCGTCGAAGAGGACGCTGCCGCGCGTGGGCGCGTCGAAGCCGGCCACCATGTTGAGCAGCGTGGACTTGCCGCAGCCCGACGGGCCCAGGATGGCGGCGAACTCGTTGCGGGCGACGGCGAGACTGACCGCCTGCAGGGCCTCGACGCGGCGCCCGCCCGTGTCGAAGACCTTCCACACCTCGGCGAGCTCGACGACGGCGCGATCGCTCACGCGTGGGCCTCCAGCGTCCGCCACTTCAAGACGACGCGCGAGAGCAGCTGCAGGGCGCGGTCGGAGACGAAGCCCAGCAGGCCCACCGACAGCATCGTCGCCACGCAGATGTCCATGCGGCCGACGTAGTAGGCGTCCCACAGGACGTAGCCGAGGCCGGATTTGACCGCGATCATCTCGGCCACGATCACCGCCGTCCACGCGATGCCGATGCCGAGGCGCAGGCCGGTGAAGATCGAGGGCAGCGCCGAGCGGAAGACCACCTTGGTCAGGATGGTGGCCTCGCCGGCGCCCATCATGCGGGCGGCGCGCAGCAGCAGGAGATTGGTGTCGCGCACGCCGTGCGTGGTGTTGACGACGATCGGATAGAAGGCGCCGAGGCCGATCAGGAACAGCGCGCTGGCGTCGTAGATGCCGAAGACGGCAATGGCGAAGGGCAGCCACGCGGTGATCGGCACCGGCCGCAGGAGCTGGATGGAGGGATCGACGAGCCGCGCCACCAGCCGGTTCCAGCCGACGAAGAGGCCGAGCGGAATGCCCACGGCCGCCGCCAGCAGGAAGCCCTGGAGCACCCGGCGCGAGGAGTAGAGGACGGCGGCGAGCCAGGTGCCCGAGTACGGCGAGAGCGACTTCACCGGCGAGCCGAAGATCCAGCGTTGCCACGAGCGCGCCACCTGCAGGGGCGAGGGGATGATGCCCTCGGTGACCCAGCGCTGCTCGACCGCCAGCGTCCACAGACCGAGGAACGCGAGCGGCAGCAGCGCGGGCCACAGGCGGCGCACGGGCTTACTTGTTCAGGCCGAGCTCCGCCGGCGACTTGCCCGTCGCCTTGCTCAGGAAGTCGTAGGTGTAGTACTGCCCGATCTCGCCGGAGACGTCGCGCGTGATGACGCCGTTGTCGGACAGGAACTTCGAGATCCGCTTGATGGACTCCAGCGGCAGCGTGGCGTCGAGCTGCGTGATGCGGATGGACTCGGCGGCCACCGCCTCCGGCAGCCCGCCCTTCTCGGCGTAGATCTTCGACCAGCGCCCGCGATCGGCCGTGGCCATCTTGAGCACGTCCAGGTAGGCGACGACCAGACGCTGGACCGCGTCGCGGTGCTTCTCCATGAAAGTCCGGTTGACGGCCAGGACCGAGATGAGGCCGCCGACGGCCTTCGACTTGTTGTGGTCGATCGTCGGGTACTGGGCATAGCCATCGACGATGCCCTGCGCGCAGAACGGCTGCCACACGGCCGCGATGTCGATCTCCTTGCCCTGGAGCGCCTTGAGGTAGTTGCCGCCGCCGCCCATGATGTTCACGATCTTGAGCGACGGGTATTCCAGGCCGTGCTCCTGCGTCGAGGCGGCGAACTTCAGCCACGAGATCGAGCCGGCCCCGATGCCGATGGACTTGCCCTGCAGCGACTTCCAGTCCTTGATGTCCTCGCCCTTGCGCACGATCAGGCAGTCGTTGCCGGAGCCGACGCCGGCGATGCCGACCATCGACTTGGCGCCCTGCCCGAGCGCCAGGGTGATGTCCTGCGGCCCGAACGCCGTGATGTCGAGGTCGCCGGAAGCGAGGGCGGTGCGGGCGTCGGCGAAGCGCTGGAACATCACGGTGTCGATCTGGACGTTGTACTTGGCGGCATACTCCGGGAGCAGCCAGAGCGGCGACAGCGCCGGGACGTTGGTCATCCCCTGCTTGACCTTCACCGGCGCCGGCAGCGGGCTGCGGACGTCGCCCTGCGCCCGCGCGGTCGCGCTGGGCAGGATGACGAGGGCGGCGAGGGCGAGGGGCACGAGACGGCGGACGTGACTGGCTGGGCTCATGGGCGCGCGCTCCTTGGCTGAAGTGTCGCGTAGTGTACTCCAGCGCGGCGCGCGGCCTCCATGAGTAGAATACGGCGACGTGACCGACGCTCCCATCGGCGCCGCGCGGAAGTGGGCCATCACGTTCTCCGTGATGATGGTCACGGTCATGCAGGTGCTCGACACCTCCATCACCAACGTGGCCCTGCCCCACATGCAGGGCTCGTTCTCGGCCAGCCTCGACGAGATGTCCTGGGTGATCACCTCCTACCTGGCCGCCAACGCGGTGATCATCCCGGCCAGCGGCTGGCTCACGGCCGTCTTCGGCCGCCGGCGCTTCTACCTGATCTGCACGGTCACCTTCACCGCCAGCTCGTTCCTGTCCGGCATCGCGCCCAACCTGGAGTTCCTGGTGGCGATGCGGATCCTCCAGGGCCTCGGCGGCGGCCCCGTGATCCCGATGGCGCAGGCGATCATGTGGGAGATCTTCCCGCTGAAGGAGCGCGGCACCGCCATGGCGGTGTGGGGCTTCGGCATCATGCTGGCGCCCATTTTGGGGCCGACGGTGGGCGGCTGGATCGCCGACAACTGGTCGTGGCGCTGGATCTTCTACATCAACCTGCCGATCGGCATCCTGGCCTTCTTCATGGTGAGCGCGTTCCTGTTCGACGCGCCCTTCCACAAGAAGCCGCGCCACGTGGACGTGTGGGGCATCGCGCTCATGATGCTCGGCTTCGGCTGCCTGCAGCTCGTGCTGGACCTCGGCGAGCGGCAGGACTGGTTCGACTCGACGATCATCTCCACGCTGGCCGTCCTGGCGGTCGTCATGCTGGTGGCGTTCGTGATCCGCGAGCTGGCCGCCGACGAGCCCATCCTCGACCTCAACGTCTTCCGGGACCGGAACTTCGGCGTGGCCTCGCTGGCCATCTTCCTCATCGGCCTCGGCTTCAACTCGAGCATCCTGCTGGTGGCCCTCTACACGCAGAAGATCCTCGGTTACGACGCGTGGACGGCCGGGCTCACGCTGGCTCCCGGCGGCCTCGGCACGATGATCGCGCTCATGATCGCCGGGCGCCTCGTCTCGCGCGTGGACCAGCGGCTGATGCTGGCCTTCGGCTGCGCCCTGCAGGCCGTCTCGCTGTGGATGATGACGCACGTGACCGCCACGATCGACTTCAACAGCCTGGCGTGGCCGCGCTTCGTGCAGGGCTTCTCGTTCGGCTTCATCTTCGTGCCGCTGCAAGCGCTCGCGCTGGCCACCATCAAGACGGAGCGGCTGGCCAACGCGACGGCGGCCTACAACGTCGTGCGCAACATCGGCGGCAGCACCGGCGTGGCCCTGGCCACCACGCTGCTGGCCCGGCGCGCGCAGGAGCACCAGGCCACGCTCATCGGGCACCTGCATCCGTGGAACCCTGCCATGGCGGAGCGGCTGCAGGACTGGGCCGATCATTTCATGAGCCAGGGCGTCGACAGCTTCACGGCGGCGCGTCGGGCCATGGCGATGCTCTACCGCGAGACCGTGGTGCAGGCCCAGGTGCTGTCCTACGCCGACGATTTCTGGCTGATGCTGGCGGTCTTCTGCGGCGTCCTGGTCCTCGTCCCCTTCATGCACCGCGTGCGCCCCGAGGCCACGCGCGGCGCGGGAACGCCGCCGGCGCGCGACCCCGGCCTGCCCGCCGCCGCCGAGTAATTGGGTACCATGGGCTCACCTATGCGTGACGAGACGGGGAACGCCACCCAGGCCCGCCTCCTCGAGGTCCTCGGCCATGCCGACTTCGAGGTCCTGCCCGGGCTCTACGCCTTCGTCCCCATCGACGGCGGCGCCAAGCCGCGCGACGACGCGCTGGCCTGCGTGCGTGACGGCTCGGCGTGGAGCGAGCTGGTGCCGGTCGAGGCGCCGGTGGGACCGATGACGTTTCGCATCTTCGCCTTCCACTTCGATTCCGCCCACGACGCCGCCGGCTTCGTCGGCTGGCTGCACGCCCACCTGGCGCGCGCCACCGGCGTCGGCCATATCGTGCTCTGCGGCGCCTCGGCGCGCAGCGCGGGCGGCCACACGCGGGGCGGGATCTTCGACTACTGGGGGTGTCCGGCCGACGCCGCCGATCGCGTGCTGGCCGAGATCGAGCGCCTGCGCGAGCGCGGGCGCCGCGCGCATCGCGCCCACGTCGGTCCCGCCGGCGGCTGCCTGCTGTGCGAGGCGCTGGGCGGCATCGCGGGATTTCCGATCGTGGCGGCGGGCCGCCGGGTGGTGGCCGTGCTCAACGAGGCGGGCGGCGCCGCGCGCGGGCACTGCATCTTCTTCCCGCGCCGCCACGTGCCGCGCCTGGAGGACTGCGACGACGCCGAGGTCACCGAGCTCTTCGGGCTCATCGCCCGCGTGGCGCGCGTGCTCGACGTGGCGCACTACAACGTGCTCTCGAACAACGGCCTCCGCGCCGGCCAGACCGTCTTCCACGCCCACGCCCACTTCGTGCCCAAGCCCGACGGCGCCACCGGCCTCGTCGCCCAGGCCGGCCTCGGCGTGGTCGATCAGACCGGCCTCGCCGACGAGCTCCGCCGCCGCCTGGGGACCTGAGTCAGCCGCCGTAGTAGACCTTGTCGCCCAGCTCCTTGAGCCAGAGCGTCGCGTCCTCGGCGCGGCCCTCGGGCGCCTTGGTCAGCCCGACGTCCACGACGCGGCCGACGAACACCGAGTGGTCGCCCTTCTCGACGGTCGCCTCCAGCGTGCACTCGATGAATGCCGGCGTGCTGCCGAGAATCGGCGCGCCCGTCTGCCCCGGCCGGAACGGCTCGCCGGAGATCGTGTCGCCCTTGCGCTCGGCCGGCTTGAAGAACGTGAAGGCGAGCGGGCCCTGGCCCTTGCCGAGGACGTTCAGCGCGAATGCCTTCGTCTCCTTGATGAGCGCGTGGGCGCCGGAGTCGGCCTTGACGCCGACGGCCACCAGGGGCGGCTCGAACGAGGCCTGGGTGACCCAGTTGACGGTGGCCGCGGCCACGCGCCCGTCGGCGGACGCGCTGGTGAGGACGTAGAGGCCGTAGGGAATCATGCGGAGTGTCGTCTTGCGGGTGTTCGCGTCCATGCTGTCCTCCTCGACGGCGAAGCATATACTAACCGCTACCCGAGAGGAGGCGCCCATGCCGGTCACCGAATTGAATCACTACTTCGTGCGGGCCAACGATCTCGAGAAGACCAAGGACTTCTACTGCGACGTGCTGGGCTTCCAGGTGATGCCGCGGCCGACGTTTCCCTTCCCCGGCTACTGGCTCGGTGTGAACGGCAAGATCCAGGTGCACATGGGACCGGACGGCATCGACAACGCCGACATGTACTATCTCGGCACACCGAAGAACGCCTCCACCGATCACGCCGGCGTCGTGGACCACATCGCCTTCGTGGCCACGGAGCCCGGCGCCTTCGTGCGCCGCTTCAGGGAGCGGGGGCTCGAGTACCAGCCGCGCTCGCTGCCGGAGTTCGACCTCTACCAGATCTTCGTCAAGGACCCCAACGGTCTCACGATCGAGCTGAACTTCTTCGGCCTCAAGGACGTGACGGACTGGGGCGGCGAGGATTACTCCAAGATGCCGCAGGCGGCCGGCATGCGCGGATGAGCGGATTCGCGGGCCTCGGCTACGACGCGGCGATCCAGCGCGCCCGCGACCTCGTCCCGGTCTTGCGCGAGCGCGCGGCCCGCGACGAGGCGCTGCGCCAGATGTCGAAGGAGACGCTGGACGACCTGCATCGCACGGGTCTCTTTCGATTCCATCAGCCCCGGCGCTGGGGAGGCGCCGAGCTGCCGTTCGTGGCGATCTTCGATATCCCGGCCGAGATCGCCCGCGGGTGCGCCTCGACCGCGTGGAACGTGGGCAACCTGGGCATCCACCACTGGATGCTCGCCCTCTACGACGAGCGCGCCCAGCAGGAGGTGTGGGGCGCCAACCCCGACGCCCTGATCGCCTCGGGCATCGCGTTTCCCCAGGGCCGCGGCCGCCGCGTGGACGGCGGCGTCGTGATCAGCGGCTTCTGGAATTTCTCGAGCGGCGTGGACGTGGCCGACTGGAACATGCTGGCCGTGATGGTGCGCGAGGGCGACAAGGTCGTGGACCATCGCATGTGCGTGGTGCCGCGCGGCGACTACGAGATCGTGGACGACTGGCACGTGCTGGGGATGCGCAGCACGGGCTCCAAGTCGGTCAAGGCCACCGACGTCTTCGTTCCCGAGCACCGCGCGCTGTCGATGTACCTGGCGCGCGGCGGCACGGAGTACCCGGGCTTTCGCGCGAACCCCAATCCCCTCTACCGCGTGCCGCTCTCGGCGCTGGGCTCGCATTGCCTGGCCGGCGCCGGCGTGGGCAACGCGCAGGCCGCGCTCGACCTCACGATCGAGGCCATCAAGGAGCGCTCCACCAGCTACACGGC
>QHRW01000156.1 GCA_003220265.1 Candidatus Rokuibacteriota bacterium
GTCCTCGTCGCGTGCTATGCGCTCATCGGGCCGCGCATCGAGCCGCTGGTGAGCGAGACGCTCGGCGTGGCGCGGCTGACCTTCCTGCGCCCGCACAACGTGATCTCGCTGATGCTGGCCGGCACGCTGCTGGGCGGCATCGGCGGCTGGCTCGCGCGTGGCCGGCCCGAGGCATGAGGACGCGCGTCCTCGCCGGCCTCGCGCTCGTGGCGTTCGCCGCCCAGACGGCCGTCGCCCAGGTCCCGAAGAAGGACGACCCCATCCAGGCCGAGCAGCGAAAGCTGCGCGAGGCCGAGCAGCAGCTCAAGGAGGAGCGGCGCAAGGCCGCCGAGGCGCGCGAGAAGGAGACGTCGATCCTGGCCGAGCTCGACCGCGTCGAGCAGCGCCTGGCCGACAAGCAACGGGACATCGCCCGGCTGGACGGGCGCATCAAGAAGGCGCAGGCCGACGTCACTTCGTTGCGCGGCGAGGTCACCGGCCTCGAGCGCCAGCGCTCGGGACAGGAGCAGGCGCTTGCCCGCCGGCTGCAAGCCATGTACAAGGTGCATGTCCAAGGGGGGGCATTGCCTTTGTTGCTTTCCGGTGACGACCCGGTGGCCCGGGCCGTCGCGGTCAGGCATCTCGCGAGCTTAGCCGCTCTGGACGCCCGCCTCATCCAGGAGTATCGTGGAACTTCAGACCGGCTCGACGACCGTCGACGCCGGGAAGAAATCCGAGAGCGGGAGCTGGCCGATCTCAAATCCGACGCGCAGGGCGAGCAGGCCGAAGTCGATCGCGACGCCGCCAAGCGCCGTGGCCTGCTCGCCAGGGTCCGCGACGAGCGCGCGTATCACGAGCGCCTCGTGGGCGAGCTCTCCGAGGCCACCCGCAAGCTCGAAGCCTTCATCCGCGACCTTCAGGCCAAGCAGCGCCGGCTCGCCAGGGTGCCTCCGGCCAAGCCGGGCATCGAGCCGCCCGGCGTGGGCTTCGGCACGCTCCGCGGGCGCCTGCCGTGGCCCACGGAGGGCCGCGTCATCGCCGCCTTCGGCGCCCAGGTGCACCCGCGCTTCGGCACCCGCACGTTCCGCAACGGCGTGGACATCGAGGCGGGCGAGGGGCGCGACGTCGCGGCCGTCTATGGCGGCCACGTCGTCTACACGGGCTGGTTCAAGGGCTACGGCAATTTGATCATTCTCGATCACGACCACGAGTACTACACACTCTACGCGCACGTCGCCGACATCCTCGTGAAGGAGGGCGACGACGTGCGGCAGGGCCAGCGCATTGGAACGGTCGGGGACACGGGCTCGCTGGAAGGGCCGCGCCTCTACTTCGAGGTGCGCTTCCAGGGCAAGCCCCAGGATCCCGAGCAGTGGCTCCGCCAGCGGAGCTGAGAGAGGTGGCCAGGGGGACTCCATGAAGAAGGCATTCGTGACCGGCGCGTTGCTCGTGGTACTCACGCTGTCGCTGGGCGGATCGGCCGCCAGCAAAGTCACCGACAACGCCGCCACCTACGAGCAGCTCCGGCTGTTCACCGAGGTGCTGTCGATCGTGCAGAACCAGTACGTGGACGAGGTGCCGCCCAAGGACCTCATCTACAACGCCATCAAAGGCACGCTGCGCGGGCTCGATCCGCACAGCTCGTTCCTCGACCCCGACAGTTATCGCGACATGCAGGTGGAGACCTCCGGCAGCTTCGGCGGCCTCGGCATCGAGATCACGCTCAAGGACGACATCCTCACGGTGGTCGCCCCCATCGACGGCACGCCGGCCTACCGGGCGGGCCTGCACACGGGCGATCGCATCATCAAGATCGACGGGCTCAGCACCAAGGACATGCAGCTGGCCGACGCCGTCAAGCGCATGCGCGGCAAGCCCGGTACCAAGGTGACGATCAGCGTGGTGCGCGAGGGCTGGGCGGAGCCCAAGGACTTCGACATCGTGCGCGAGCAGATCCGCGTGCAGTCCGTGAAGGCGGTGGAGCTGGGCGACGGCATCGAGTACCTCAAGCTGCGCCAGTTCCAGGAGCAGAGCCCGCACGACCTCGACGCCGCGCTCGACAAGTTCGCCAAGAACGGCATGAAGGCGCTGATCCTCGACCTGCGCAACAACCCGGGCGGTCTGCTCACGGCGGCCGTCGAAGTGAGCGAGAAGTTCATCGAGGACGGCAAGCTGGTGGTCTACACGGAGGGGCGCGTGCGCAACCAGAACATGCGCTTCTCGGCGCACGCCAAGAAGGGCTACGCGCAGATGCCCATGGTGATCCTGATCAACCAGGGCAGCGCCTCCGCCTCGGAGATCGTGGCCGGCGCGCTCCAGGACTGGGGCCGCGCGACCATCGTGGGCACGCAGAGCTTCGGCAAGGGCTCGGTGCAGACGATCATCCCGCTCTCGGATGGCTCGGGGCTGCGGCTGACCACGGCGAAGTACTTCACGCCGAAGGGCCGCTCGATTCACGGCAAGGGTATTACCCCGGACGTCGTGGTGGAGCTGCCCAAGGAGAAGGAGACGGCGCCCAAGGAGCGGCCGCTGCCGTCGGCCGACCCGCTGGACGACCTCAAGAAAGACGTCCAGGTGCAGCGGGCCCTCGAGGTGATCAAGGCCATGAAGACCGCGCACCAGCTCGGGACGCAGCAGGCGACGACCAGGAACTGACGCACGCGAGGTCTGAGGCGATGAGGCCGGGCGCCGCGGCGCCCGGCCTTCATCGCCTTTCGTTTTTGCGGCGCCAACCGCCCATATTTTGGGCAGCCGGCGACAATCAGGAGGGGAGGGGGGAACCCTCCCAGGGTTCCCCTTCAATCAGGAGGGGAGGGGGGAACCCTTCTAGGGTTCCCCTTCAATCAAGAAGGATCATTCACGGATGACCAGGCTCGTACTCGGGATCGAGAGCTCGTGCGATGAGACGGCGGCGGCCGTGCTCGTCGACGGCCGCCGTGTGCTCTCGAGCGTGGTGGCCTCGCAGGACGACGTGCACGCGCCGTACGGCGGCGTGGTGCCGGAGCTCGCCTCGCGCCGTCACATCGAGGTGATCGTGCCCGTCGTCGACAAGGCGCTGAGCGACGCCGGCGTCAAGCTGGGCGATCTCCACGGCATCGCGGTGACGCAGGGCCCGGGGCTGGTCGGCTCGCTGCTGGTCGGCTGCTCGATGGCCAAGGCGCTGGCCTGGGTGCACGATCTGCCGCTGGTCGGCGTGAATCATCTCGAGGGGCACATCTACGCCGCGTTCCTCACCGACGATCCGCCCGAGCATCCCTTCCTGGCGCTGGTCGTCTCCGGCGGCCACACGGCGCTCTACCACGCGGCGGCGCCGCTGACCTACCGGCTCGTGGGCCAGACGCGGGACGACGCGGCGGGCGAGGCCTTCGACAAGGTCGCGAAGCTGCTCGGCCTCGGCTTTCCGGGTGGCCCGATCATCCAGAGGACGGCCGAGCGCGGCGACCCGCGCGCGATCGAGTTCCCGCTGGCGCAGATCAGCGACGGCTCCCGCGACTTCTCCTTCAGCGGCGTCAAGACGTCCGTGTCGCAGTACCTGAAGCGCCGCGGTCCGCTGAGCGAGGCGCAGGTGGCCGACGTGGCGGCCTCGTTCCAGGCGGCCGTGGTGAAGATGCTGGTGCGCCGCACGGTGCGCGCGGCGCTGCACGTGGGCGTCAAGCGCGTGGTCCTGACCGGCGGCGTGGCCGCCAACGGGCCGCTGCGCGCGGCGCTGGCCGCCGCGGCCGGCGAGCACGGCATCCACGTGCACATCCCGCCGCCGCGTCTCTGCACCGACAACGCGGCCATGATCACTGCCGCCGGCGACGCGCGCCTGGCCGCCGGTCAGCGCGCGCCCCTCACGCTGAACGCCGTGCCGGACCTGGCGCTGGCATGAACTTCCAGGCGGTGCTGGCAGGCCTGCCCGACGCCGTCATCGCGGTGGACGAGGCGCTCCGCGTCGTGTTCTGGAACGCCGCCGCCGAGGAGCTCACCGAGCGCTCGGCCCGCCGCATGGAAGGCCGGATGCTGAAGGAGGTCTTCGCCCCCGACGCCTCGCTCGTGCGGCGCCTGTCGGAAACGCTCGCGATGGGGCTGAGCCGGTCGGAGACGGAGACCAGCGTCGAGCGGCCCGACCATCGCGTCATCCCCGTGAGCATCGTGACCGCGCCGCTCTTCGACCGCGCCGGGCGCGTGGAGGCGGCGGTGGCCGTCGTGCGCGACCTCTCGCGGATCCGCCAGCTCGAGGCCGAGGTGCGGCGCGGCGAGACGCTGGCCGCGGCGGGGCGCATGGCCGTCGGCCTCGCCCACGAGATCCGCAACCCGCTCGGCGCCATCCGGGGCGCCGTCCAGCTGCTCGGGCGCGAGCTGGGCGCCGCCTCCCCTCTGCAGGAGTACACCACCGTGCTGCTGACCGAGGTCGATCGCGTCAACCGCATCATCGAGATGCTGCTCGACCTCGCGCGCCCGGTCACCATCCGCCCAGTGCCGCTCAATCTCCACCAGCTCCTCGAGCGCGTGGCGCTGCTGACCGAGCAGAGCGCGCGCGAGCGCCGCGTGACGATCGTGCGCCGCTACGACCCCAGCCTGCCGCCGATCCTCGGCGACGAGGACCGCCTGGTGCAGGTCTTCCACAACCTCGTACGCAACGCCATCGAGGCCATGGGCGACGGCGGCCAGCTCACGCTGGCGACGCGTGTCAGCATGAACCCGCTCTTCGGCAAGGTGGACATGGGCGCAGGCCAGCGCAGCATGGTCGAGGTGCAGGTGCTGGACGAGGGCAGCGGCATTCCGGCCGCCGCGCGCGGCCGCATCTTCGATCCGTTCTTCACCACGAAGGAGCGCGGCCTGGGCCTCGGCCTCGCCATCTGCCACCAGGTGATGGAGCAGCACCACGGCGCCATCCAGATCGACAGCATCGAGGGCCACGGCACCACCGTGACCTGCTTCCTTCCCATCGCGCGTTGACATGACCGCCAGGATTCTCATCGCCGACGACGAGGACAGCCTGCGCTGGGTGCTGGAGAAGGGCCTGCGCCAGGCGGGCTACGAGGTGACGGGCGTCAAGGACGGCGCCGCCGCCATCCGCGCCGTCGAGGCGGAGGCCTTCGACCTGGTCTTCCTCGACGTCCGGATGCCGGGCATGGACGGGCTCGCCGCGCTCGGCAAGATGCGCGAGCGGCGGCCGGACGCCTGCGTGGTCGTGATCACCGCGCACGGCACGATGGAGACGGCCATCCAGGCCATGCAGCGCGGCGCCTACGACTACCTGACCAAGCCGTTCGACCTCGACGAGGTGCTGCTGCTCGCCCAGCGCGCGCTGGAGGCTGCCCGGCTCACCCAGGAGGTCGCGCGGCTCAAGACCGGCATGCAGGAGGTGCGCGAGTTCAGCGCGCTCATCGGCCGCCACCCGCGCATGCAGGAGGTCTACAAGACGATCGGCCGCATCGCGGGCAGCGACGTCACCGTGCTGCTGCGGGGCGAGTCGGGCACCGGCAAGGAGCTCGTCGCGCGGGCGATCCACCACTACAGCCGGCGGGCCGGGCGCCCCTTCGTGGCCGTCTCCGCGGCCGCCATCCCCGGCACGCTGCTCGAATCGGAGATGTTCGGCCACGAGCGCGGGGCGTTCACCGACGCCAAGGAGCGGCGGCTGGGCAAGTTCGAGCTCGCGCACGGCGGCACGCTGTATCTGGACGAGATCGGCGACATGCCGCTCGACCTGCAGGCCAAGGTGCTGCGCGCGCTGCAGGAGCGGACGATCGAGCGGCTGGGCGGCCAGGAGTCGATCCGCATCGACGTGCGCGTGCTGGCCGCCACCAATCGCGACCTCGAGACCGCGATGCGCGAGGGGAAATTCCGCGAGGACCTCTACTACCGGCTCAACGTCGTCACGCTGAACCTGCCACCGCTGCGCGAGCGCCGCCGCGACATCCCGATGCTGGTCGAGCACTTCCTGGCCAAGCACGGCCCCGAGCTGGGCGAGCGCGGCGCGGCGCCCGAGGCGCTCGACCGCCTGGTCGGCCACGACTGGCCCGGCAACGTGCGCGAGCTGGAGAACGTCGTCCAGCGCGCCATCGTGATGGCGACCACCGGCGTGATCCTGCCCGAGCACCTGCCGATCGGCCCGGTGTCCGCCGCCGCCTCGGTGGCCGTGGACGCATCGATTGAGGAGATCATCGAGCGCAAGCTGCTCGAGTGCGTGCGCGGCCTGCGCGACCACGCCAGCGCCCACCTCTACGACCTGATGATCGCCCTCGTGGAAAAGCCCCTGCTGCGCGCCGTCTTGCGCGAGACCGGCGGCAATCAGGTGCGCGCGGCGCAGATCCTCGGCATCAACCGCAACACGCTCCGCAAGAAGCTCACCGAGCACTCGATCGATCCCGATAAGTAAATGGGGGGCGATGAGGGGAATGGGGGCCCGAGATGGCCCCCATTCCCCCACACGGCTCGGGACGCCCCGGCGGAGCCGTGGCGCCCCTCGATCAGCCCCGGATCAGCCGCCGACGCGGTTGCGGCCTTCTTGCTTGGCGCGGTAGAGGGCGCGGTCGGCGGCGCCGATGAGGTCGTCGCGGCTCTCGGCGTCGCCCGGGAGTGTCGCGGTCCCGATGCTGATGGTCACGGTGCCGGTCGGAAACGGATACGAGGCCACGATCCGCTTGATGCGCTCGCCGTAGCCGAGGGCGCCGGCTTTCGGCGTGCTCGGCAGCACGATCGCGAACTCGTCACCGCCGTAGCGCGCCACCACCGTGTACGCCCGCGACTGGTTGATCAGGAGCTGGGCGACCCCACGGATCACCGTATCGCCGGCCGGATGGCCGTGCGTGTCGTTGACCTCCTTGAAGTGGTCGATGTCCACGATGGCGAACGACAGCGGCTCGCCGGTGCGCTTGGTGCGGCTGATCTCCTCGTCCAGCCGCAGCGTCACGTATCGTCGGTTGAAGGCGCCGGTGAGGTGGTCGTTCAGCGAGTGCTCGGCGAGCTGGACGTTGCGGATGGCCACGGCCGCGTAGGCGGCCAGCAGGCCGGCGATCTCCTCCGTGTCGCTCGTGAACGCGATCAGCTCGTCGTTGTCGTCGAGGGCGTTGATGATCTGCAGGACGCCGAGCGCCGCGCCGGAGGCGGCCGTGAGCGGGACGGACAGCACCGAGCGCGTCTGGTACTGATTCTCACGGTCGTAGCGCCCCTGGAGCTGATAGGGCGCGGTGGGCGGAATCCGGTAGGCGTCGGGAACGTTGAGAGCCTGTCCGGTGGAGGCGACGTAGCCGGCCAGGCTGCTGCCGTCGAGCGGCAGGCGCTGGCCCTCGAAGCGTCCGTTCACTTCCGCCTCGCCGTAGCGGCGGGTCAGCACCGGGTTCTTGACCAGCGCGAACTCGAGGCCCTCGGGCTTCAGCAGGTAGATCGCGCCGGCCTCGGCGCGGGTGAGACGGAGGGCGCCGCTCAGCGTCAGGTCGAGCAGCCGTCGAAGGTGGGGCTCACCGGCGATCGCGATGCCGATCGCCACGAGCTCTTTCAGCAGCGCGGCCGAGTCCAACGGCGTCCGGCCCGCCTCCGTCAGCGCTTGGTCGGCCGCGCGAGCAGCGTCGCGCGCAGCGGCATGTCCAGGTGCTTCACGCCGAGCGGCCGCAGCGCGTCGACCACCGCGTTGACGACGGCCGGCGTCGAGCCGATGGTGGCCGCCTCGCCGATGCCCTTGGCGCCGAGGGGATTGAACGGCGTCTTCGTCACGGTGGCCTCGGCGCGGAAGGACGGCAGGTCCTCGGCGCGCGGCACCGCGTAGTCCATCAGCGAGCCGGTGGTGAGCTGGCCGTCGTCGCTGTAGACGAGCTCTTCCCAGAGCGACTGCGCGATGCCCTGGGCGAGGCCGCCGTGCACCTGGCCGGCCACGAGCGTCGGCGACACGCGCACGCCGCAGTCGTCCACCGACACGTAGTCGCGCAGCCGGACGGTGCCCGTCTCGCGGTCCACCTCCACCACCGCCACGTGCGCGCCGAAGGGATAGACGAGCTGCGGCGGGCGGAAGAAATCCGTCGCCTCCAGGCCGTGCTCGATGTCCTTGTCGAGGCCCTCGCTGTAGGCCACGGCGGCGATGTCGGCCAGCCCCAGGCGCTTGCCCGGGGCGCCCTTCACCTGGTAGCGGCCGTTGTCCAGCACCACGTCCTCGAACGCCGCCTCCAGCATGCCGGCGGCGATGCGGCGGGCCTTCTCCTGCACCTTCAGCGAGGCGTTGAAGATGGCGGTGCCCCCGACGGCCAGGCTGCGGCTGCCGCCGGTGCCGTTGCCCTGAGGGATCGCCGCGGTGTCGCCGTGTCGTACCACGATCTTGTCGAAGTCCACGCCCAGGTGGTCGGCGATGATCTGGGCGAACGTCGTCTCGTGGCCCTGGCCGTGCGCGGACGTGCCCGTGTAGGCCGTCACCGTGCCCGACGGCTCCACGCGGACGACCGCGCTCTCGTAGGGGCCGAAGCCGCACATCTCGACGTAGACGGCCTGGCCGATGCCGAGCAGCATGCGGTCCTTGGTGGTGAGGCGGTCCTTCTGCTCCCGTCGCAGCTTCTCCACGTTGGCGAGCTGCAGGGCCTTGCTGAGGGCCCGGTCGTACTCGCCGGAGTCGTAGTTCTGCCCGGTGGGCGTGGCGTACGGGAAGTCGCCCGGCGCGATGAAGTTCGCTCTCCGCACCTCTTCGGGCGTCTTGCCGAGCTCGGCCGCCACGATGTCGACCAGCCGCTCGAGGTAGTACGCGGCCTCGGGGCGTCCGGCCCCGCGGTAGGCGGCCACCGTGGTCGTGTTGGTGAAGACGCACGTGGACTGCAGATCGACGTTCTTGACCTTGTAGACGCCCACGCCCATGAACAGCGTGAGGTCGGGGATGAACGTGAAGACCGGGTAGGCGCCGATGTTGGCCGTCACCTTCATGCGCAGCGCCGTGATGGTGCCGTCGTCCTCCACGGCGGCCTCGAGGTCGGCCACCTGGGCGCGGCCGTGGGTCGTGGCCAGCATGTGCTCGACGCGCGTCTCCACCCACTTGAGTGGCGTGCGCAGCTTGCGCGCCAGGGCGGCCAGCACGACGTCCTCCGCGTAGCAGCCGAACTTGTTGCCGAAGCCGCCGCCCATGTCGGGATTGATGACGCGGATCTGGTTGAGCTCCATCCCGAGCAGGCCGGCGAGATCGCCGCGCAGATTGTGGGGCGCCTGGGTCGTGGCCCAGATCACCAGGCCCTGCGTGATGGGATCCGGCGCGGCGACGCAGGCGCGTGGCTCCATCGCCACGCTGCACAGGCGTTGGCTGACCATGCGCTGCTTCACCACGCGCTTGGCCGTCTTGAACGCCCCGTCGGGATCGCCGTTCTTGATCTGGTTCTGGTGCTCGATGTTGCCGGACGCATCGGCGTGGAGCTGGGGCGCGCCCTTGGTCAGGGCGGCGAACACGTCGGTGACGGCGGGCAGCGGCTCCCAGTCCACCTGGACGGCCTCGACGCCGTCGTGGGCGGCATAGTCGCTGTCGGCGACGACGGCGGCGACGGCCTCGCCCGTGTGGCGCACGCGCTCGGTGGAGAGCGCCCAGTGCTGGCGGCCCGGCGCGTTGCTGCTGGAGCCGCCCTCGGCCGAGGCGCTGGCCGGCGGGATGGGCTTGGCCAGCGCGCGGATGTCCTCGCCGGTCACCACGTGGCGCACGCCGGGCACCTTCAGCGCGGCGCGCGCGTCGATCTTCTTGATCTTCGCGTGGGCGTAGGGGCTGCGCACGAACGCCACCCAGAGCATCCCGGGCAGCGCGACGTCGGTGACGTACGTGGAGGTGCCGGTGATCATGCGCGGGTCTTCCTTGCGCTTGACCTCGGCGCCGACGAGCTTGGACGGCGTGGTCGTGGGAGTGGTCATGGCGCGCGCATTGTATCGCGCGCCCGCGCCTCCCGCGAGCCGGGCGCTTACGCCCCGGGCTTCACGATCGAGAGCTTGTAGCCCTGCCAGATCGCCAGCGCGTAGAAGAGCAGGTCGATCGGGTTGAAGATCGCCGTCATGAGCTTGACCGTGAGATCCGGCGTGAGGCGCGAGAGCGCCACGGCCACCGACACGTCCCACTCGCGGCCGAGGATCACGGCGCCGGTCAGGAGATTGCCGACCAGGCAGCCGGCCAGGGCCAGCGTGCCGCCGAGGACGCCGAAGGCCGTGCTCGCGCCCTTGCCGGCCGCCCGCACGGCGAGCCCCACGAGGGCGCCGACGCCGATGGCCATCCAGCCGATCTGATAGTTCGTGACCACCGTGATCGTCGCCCACAGCGCGGCGCCGACCGCCGCCGCCACGAGACCGGCCATGAACCCCAGCGGGAGATTTCCGGCCTGCGCCTTGCCGGCCGTGCGGCCGGCGGGCGCCGGGGCCGTCTGGGTCACGAGGCCGGCGGACAGTAGCGCGGGCGGCGGCGGGCTGGGTGGCCGGCCGAACGGGTTCGGTCCGCCGGAAGTCGGCGGCTGCGAGCGCGTGAACGGACTCGGCTTTTCATCATGAGCCATGGCGCACTCCGTCGGCTGAAAGTGACTGCACGCGAACAGAGTGATGATAGGAAACGGGGCGGCCGGGGTGGAAGAACTAGCGCGACACCAGCAGGCGGTAGTCGAGCGCGAGCAGATACGCGGCCGGCAGGAGAGAGACCCCGAGGGCCACGACGTCCAGAACGTGGCGGCGCCGGCGGACGAGCCCGGCGATGACGAGGACCAGCGCGGCCGCGGCCAGCCCCAGCGAGCCGTAGACCGTCAGGACGACGAGGTAGGAGAACAGCAGCGCGGCGCCCATGTCGTGGCGGCCCACCGCGTCGGCGTTGATGGCCCAGCGGCTGAAAAAGAACGCGCCCGTGACGGCCACGGTGGCCGCCACGAGCGCGTAGCGAACGACGCGCATTGCCGTCAGGCCCGGCGGTAGATCTCGCCGCCGGTCTTCTTGAACTCCTCGGCCTTCTCGCGCAGGCCCTGCGCCAGCGCGATCGTCTCCGCCGCCACGCCCTGCCGGGCGGCATACTCGCGCACTTCCTGGGTGATCTTCATCGAGCAGAACTTGGGACCGCACATCGAGCAGAAGTGGGCGATCTTCGCGCCCTCGGCGGGCAGCGTCTCGTCGTGGAACTCGCGCGCCGTCTCGGGATCGAGCGAGAGGTTGAACTGGTCCTCCCAGCGGAACTCGAAGCGCGCCTTGCTGAGCGCGTCGTCCCACTCGCGCGCGCGCAGGTGGCCCTTGGCGAGGTCGGCGGCGTGGGCGGCGATCTTGTAGGCGATGACGCCGTCCTTGACGTCCTTGCGGTTCGGCAGGCCGAGATGCTCCTTGGGCGTCACGTAGCAGAGCATCGCGGTGCCGTACCAGCCGATCATGGCGGCGCCGATGGCCGAGGTGATGTGGTCGTAGCCCGGCGCGATGTCGGTCGTCAGCGGGCCCAGCGTGTAGAAGGGCGCCTCGTGACACACGGCGAGCTGCCGGTCCATGTTCTCCTTGATCAGATGCATCGGCACGTGGCCGGGCCCCTCGATCATCACCTGCACGTCGTGCTCCCACGCGACCTTGGTGAGCTCACCGAGGGTGTCGAGCTCGGCGAACTGCGCCTCATCGTTGGCGTCCGCCGTACAGCCCGGGCGAAGACCGTCGCCGAGCGAGAACGCGATGTCGTACGCGGCCATGATCTCGCAGATCTCGCGGAAGTGGGTGTAGAGGAAGCTCTCCTGGTGATGGGCCAGGCACCACTTGGCCATGATGGAGCCGCCGCGCGAGACGATGCCGGTCACCCGCTTGGCTGTGAGCGGCACATAGCGCAGCAGCACGCCGGCGTGGATCGTGAAGTAGTCCACGCCCTGCTCGGCCTGCTCGATGAGCGTGTCGCGGTACAGATCCCAGGTGAGGTCCTCGGCCTTGCCGCCCACCTTCTCGAGCGCCTGGTAGATCGGCACCGTCCCGATGGGCACCGGCGAGTTGCGCAGGATCCACTCGCGCGTCTCGTGGATGTTCTTGCCGGTGGAGAGGTCCATCACGGTGTCAGCGCCCCACTTCGTGGACCACCGCATCTTGTCCACCTCCTCCTCGATCGAGGAGGCGATGGCCGAGTTGCCGATGTTGGCGTTGATCTTCACCAGGAACTTCCGGCCGATGATCATCGGCTCGGTCTCCGGGTGATTGATGTTGCTCGGGATGATGGCGCGCCCGCGGGCCACCTCGTCACGCACGAACTGGGCGTCCACGCCCTCGCGGAGAGCGATGAACTCCATCTCCGGCGTGACCTCGCCCCGCCGCGCGTAGTGCATCTGGGTCACGCAGCGCCCGGGTTTGGCGCGCAGCGGGCGCCGCACAGAGGCGAACCGCACGCCGCCCAGCGACGGATCGTCGTCGCGCTGGCGGCGATATGCCGACGTGGGCCCCGGCAGCTCCTCGACGTCACCGCGACCGACGATCCATGGCTGCCGCAGCGCGGCCAGGCCCATCTTGATGTCGGGGTGCGCGTCGGGGTCGGTCCACGGTCCACCGGTGTCGTAGAGGCGCACCGGCGGCTCGCCGCCATGCAGGCACACCTCGCGCATCGGAATGCGCAGGTCGGGACGCGAGCCGGTCAGGTAGATCTTGCGTGACGAGGGATGAGACGCGGACATTTCCTGGCCTCCCTTCGCTGGTATTACCCAGGTCAGGTTCTTGCGGTCGGCGGCTAACGGCCACCCTCTCAGCCCGGTTCCCCGAGCTCCCGCGTGTGTGTTCGAACGCCGGACGTAGGCTACGCCCGGCCTGCCCGGGATTCAAGCGGCCGGCCGCCGCGCTACTGACGAGCCGGCTGCTACTCCTGGCCGGCGTGCAGTCGCTGATGGTGTGCTATGCGCTGGCGGCCGTCGGCGGGTACCTCGTGTTCTTCATCCTCGTGCGCGGCTGGATCGCCTACGTCGCGGGGGTGGGACCGCGCGACCCCGGGCTCGGCGGCCGATATAGTATCATCCCGACGCGAACCGAGACGCCGCGGACACAGAGGAAATGCACCTGACATGCTGCTCGATCTGACATGACACTCGTCGCCGGCTGTGCGATCGTCACCGGCGGCGGCTCGGGCATCG
>QHRW01000035.1 GCA_003220265.1 Candidatus Rokuibacteriota bacterium
CTCACCAAGATGGGTGACGTCGTGCAGCTGCGGTCCACCTCCAAGATGGGCCCCCGCGTGGACGACAACGCCAACGCCGGTCGTGGCCAGATCCCGCAGTGGCTCGAGGTGGACGTGAACGCCAAGCGCGGCGTCATCCGGAGCTTGCCGCTCCGTGAGGACATCCAGCTGCCCGTGTCCGAGCAGCTGATCGTCGAGCTGTACAGCAAGTAAGGAGCCAGGTCACTTATGCCGCGGATCCCGTTTCAGAAGCCGAAGAAGGTCGAGTGGGAGATCCTGAGCGACCGCTACGGCCGCCTGGTGGCCGAGCCCTTCGAGAAGGGCTACGCGCTGACGGTCGGCAACTCGCTCCGGCGCACGCTGCTGTCGATCGTGCCCGGCGCCGCGGTGGCCTGGGTGAAGATCGACGGCGTCCGCACCAACGACACGAAGATCCCGGGCGTCACCGAGAGCCTGGCCGACGTCCTGCTCAATCTCAAGAAGCTCGGCGGCTGGAGGCCACCGGCCCCAAGGACGTCAAGGGCGAGGACGTGCCGGAGACGGGGGTGGAGGTGCTGAACCCCGAGGTCCAGCTCTTCACGCTGGAGGCCGGGGCCAAGGTCACGCTCGAGCTCGGCGTGGGCATCGGCCGCGGCTACGAGGCGGCCGACCACCCGCGCTCCGGCATGCCGTCGGGGGCCTTCGCGCTCGACGCGGCCTTCTCGCCGATCACCAAGGTGACCTACAACGTCGAGATGTCGCGCCTGGGCAAGATCACCGACTACGAGAAGCTGATCGTGGAAGTGTGGACCAACGGCGCCGTCAGCCCCGACGACGCGCTCACGCGGGCCGCCACCTTCCTGCGCGACCACTTCTCGCCGCTCTCGCCCGGCGGCTCCGACGAGGACGAGGAGGCGGAGGCCGGCGCCGGAGACGCCTACCTGCGCGAGGCGCTCGGCAAGACGCTGGAGGAGCTGGCGCTGCCCGCGCGCGCCATCAACGCACTCAAGGGCGCCGAGCTCCACCTGGTCGCCGACCTCGTGCAGAAGACCGAGGGCGACCTGGCCGACGTCAAGAACCTCGGCGACAAGTCGATCGACGAGATCAAGACGGCGCTGGCCGCCCTCGGCCTGTCGCTCGGCATGCGGATCGATCCCAACGTGCTCGGCGCGCTCGGCCGCGGCACCACGACCGGGACGCCCGCCGGAGGCCTGCGATGAGGCATCGCAAGGCCGGCTACAAGCTCGGCCGGCTCACCCAGCATCGCTGGGCCATGTTCCGCAACCTGCTCGTCGGGCTCTTCCGCCACGAGCGCATCGAGACGACCGAGGCCAAGGCCAAGGCCGTGCGCGGCCTCGCCGATCACGTGGTGACGCTGGCCAAGCGCGAGACCCTCCACGCCCGCCGCCAGGTGCTCTCGCTGGTGCCCGACAACGAGGTGGTCGGCCGGATCTTCGACACCATCGCCGCCCGCTTCTCCGAGCGCCAGGGCGGCTACACGCGCATCATCAAGGCCGGTGTCCGCCGCGGTGACGCCGCGCCCATGGTGCTGCTGGAGCTCGTCGATCGCGTGGAGACGCCCGCCGACGGCGACAAGAAGGGCGACAAGAAGGAAAAGGCGCCCAAGGCCGAGAAGGGCGAGGCGGGCGCCACGGGGAAGAAGAAGAAGCGCGAGAAGGCGGCCGCCGCCTCCGCCTGAGCTTGATGCCGCGCCGCCGCTTGGTCCTCTTCGTGACGGCGGCGGCGCTCCTCGGAGCGTCCGGCGCCGTGCTCGACCTGCCCAGGACCACCCTGACCGTGCTGGCCGCCGCCCTGGGCGCGCTGGTTGTCGTATTCGACCTGGCCCGCTGGAGGCACCGGGATGCCGGCGCGTGGCAGCGGCAGATCGATCGAGAGTTCCGGCTGCGCATCGCCGGCACGACGATCAGCGTGCTGCGCAACGAGGCGGTCCAGGTCGAGTTCGAGTGGCGCGACGTCGTGGAGATCCAAAGCCTCTCACGCCGGGGGACGTTCCCGCCCCTGTTCTGGAAAGTCGTGACGGCGACCGGCGAATATTTCGTCCCCGACGGCGGACGGTACGCCCGGCAGCTCGAGCAGCAGTTCATCTATGCGCTTCCCGGGTATCACGAGCAGGCCGTCGTGACCGTTCCGGCGCCGGCGGGGTACGATCGTGCGACCTCGATGTGGCGGAAGGACGATCCCTATCCCAAGCGCGAGCTCTCGGAAGTCGACTGGTGACGGACTTCTAACAACGGCGATGGCGATCCGCATCGAGCGATTGCGCGATCTGGTGGCGCCCGACCTCGACGACCTCGTCGCGGACAGCGAGCGCGCCGGGCTGACCTTCGTGCGGCGGCTCGTCGACGAGTGGCGGGACGGGCGCAATCGCTTCGACCGGCCGGGCGAGGCCCTCTTCGGCGCCTGGGTCGACCAGCGTCTGGCCGGCGTGTGCGGCCTCAACGTCGATCCGTACATCGACGACGCCGGCGTGGGACGCGTCCGGCATCTCTACGTGCTCACCGGCTCGCGCCGGCTCGGTGTCGGGCGCGAGCTGGTGGAGCAGGTGGTCCGTGCGGCGCGCGGCCGCTTCACCACGCTCCGCCTGAGCACGAGCAACCCTGCCGCGGCTCGCCTCTACGAAGCGCTCGGCTTCCAGCCGGTCGAGCGAGGGCACTGCACGCACGTGCTGCCGCCCGTGCCCGGGTGACGCGCCCAGCGACAGTTTCGGGAGGATTCCCCGGGCCGGCCTCCACGACGCAGTCCGCCGCCAGCATGAACAGGCTGCGCGGATATCTCACCGAGCGGTATGCCGCGCAGAACCTGTTCAATCGGGTCTCGCTGCTGCTGGCCTCGACACGATGGTCATGTCCGATGCCGCCACCGCCTACGCCGTGCTCGCCCTGCTCGCGGCCGAGTGAGCGCGCCGGTCCGACTCCTTCAGCGCGGCCCCACGAATCCCACGTAGAGTCCGCCCGTGTGCTCAGGGCCGACCAGCATGGCCTCCTCGCCCGTGTTCCTGATGCCGCGTGCCGGCGGTGGCACGCCGTGGTCGGCCATCCACGTGGCGGCCGCCTCCATGCTCGTCGTGCGGTGCAGGGCCTGGAAGGGGCCGGGCCCGCGCCGCGCCAGCGCGTCGGCGGCGGGGCCGGGCTCCATCGGCTGCGCCACGGTGAGGCCCGTGGGGCCGAGGTCGAACACGGCCATGTCGGCCTTGATGACGGCGCCGCGCTGGATCTTCGGCACCGGTATCCCGAGCACACGCGCGTACGTCTCGGCGGTGCGCGCGACGTCGGTCACGTTGATGTAGACGCGCTCGATGCCGACGATGCCGTTGGGGTGCTCGCGCGCGTGGCCACGCCGCTCGGCCAGCGGCGTCAGGTGCTGGAGGAAGAAGATCGGTAGCGGGTTGCGCGGGCCGAGGCTGGCCGAGCGCCAGCGCAGCGTCTGGCCGGCCGGGGTCCGGCGCTCGCCGTCGCCGGGATCGCCGACGTCGACGCCGCGCGCGCGCATGGCCGCGACGTCGGCCGCCAGGTCGTCGCTCTGCAGCGCGATGTAGCGAAGGCCACCACCGGCCGCGATGAAGTCGAGCAGCCCGCCCCCGCCGCCGCGCCGGTACTCGTCGGCGTCGCGCACGCTCAGCAGCTCCAGGTAATCCTCGCGGTGGAAGGCGATCGCGTTGTGCGTGCCGCGGCCGGGATGCACGCCGCCGGGCTGCACGGCGAAGCCGAGGCGGCGATACGTCTCGATGCCGCGGTCCAGGTCGGGCAGGCAGATCATGATGTGGTCGATGCGCGTGAGCATGGTGGGCCTCAGGCCAGGCCGAAGCCCTGGCGGCGGATGTAGGGGCCGAAGCTGTGACGCTGGGGGACGGAATACTGGCGCGCCTTGTCCTCCGACCAGCCGTAGCGCTCGGCGTAGCCCCAGCGATCCGGCAGGCGCTGGCTCTCGCGCGGCGTGGCGTGGCGCGCCTCGCGGCGCCGGTCGTAGTCCTCGACGAGCGCGGGCATCTTGCTGTCGTCGTAGCGGTCGGTGTGCACGGTCAGCGCGGGTGGCAGGCGCATGCTGATCCAGCCGGCCTGCGCCGGGTAGCCGAGACACATGCCGGCCACGGGAAAGACGCCGGCCGGCAGCGCCAGCAGGTCGCTCAGCTTCTCCACGTGGTCGCGGACGACGCTGATCGGGCAGCAGCCGAGCCCCATCGCCTCGGCGGCCGTCACGAAGTTCTGCATGACGAGCGCGGCGTCGACCGCGGCGTTCATGAACATGTCGAGCGTGTCGTTGACGTAGGGCTTGGCGCGGAGCTCGGCCACGCGCCGCATCCGGCGGTGATCGCCGCAGAAGACGAGGAAGACCGGGCACTGCCCGATCCACGGCATGTCGGGGATCCAGCCCGCGATCGTGGCCTGGTTGGTTTTGTCGCGCACGACGACGACCGCCACTTGCTGCAGGTCGGACTTCGCCGGCGCCGACAGCGCGGCGGCCAGCACGATCTCCAGCGTCTCGTCGGACACGGCGTCCGGCTTGTAGCGGCGGTGGATGCGATGCGAGAGGATCTCCGCCACCGTGCCCTCCGCCGGCAGCGAACGTCCGGCCTCGGTGGGCAGACCGAAGCGGTCCCGGATCAAATCGGCGATGGTCTTCATCGATGCTCCTCAAGAACCAGGTTGGCGGCGGCGACCAGGGATGGGATGCGGTCGGCGATGGTGGCCATGCGCGGATCCTTGCTCTCGCCGCGCACCCAGCGGCGATGGAGCTGCTGCACGACGACCACGGTCTTCCAGAGCGCGAAGGCTTCCCACCAGCGCACGTCGCCGAGATCGGCGCCGGTGCGCGCGGCATACCGCGCGACGAGCTCGGCGCGCGGCGGCAGCCCGAGACCGGCCACCGCGGCGTTGTTGAAGCGGCGCGCGTGCGGCGGGTCGGCGGGATCGGGCCAGTAGTTCAACAGCGTGCCGAGGTCGATCAGCGGATCCCCGAGCGTCGTCATGTCCCAGTCGAAGATCGAGGCGACGCGGTCGGGGTGGGCCGGGTCGAACTGGCAGTTGTCGAGCTTGAGGTCGTTGTGAACGATCGACACGCGGCTCGGCCGCGGCACCTGCCGAGCCAGGCGCGCGTGGATCGTCCGCATCTCGGCCGGCGAGTCGTCGAACTTCGACAGCTCCCAGCGCTTGGCCCAGCCGCTGAGCTGGCGATCCACGAAGCCCTCCGGTTTGCCGAGGTCCGCGAGACCGCACGCGGCAGGATCGAGCGCGTGCAGGTCAGCCATCGCGTCCACCAGGGCCAGGGCAAGGCGCCGGCCGACGTCCGGGTGCTCGCGCATCGCCTCCGGCAGCGCGGTGCGCACGACCTCGCCGCGGCGGCGCTCCATCACGAAGAAGTCGGCCCCCAGCACCGCGGGGTCGTCGCAGAAGACGTAGGCGCGCGGCGCCCGATCGAAGTAGGCCCACAGGTGCCGGAGCACCTTGTACTCCCGCTTCATGTCGTGGGCGCCCGGGGCCAGCTCGCCCATCGGCGGCCGGCGGAGGACGAGCTCGTCAGACCCGCCGACGCGCAGCAGGTAGGTGAGGTTCGCCGAGCCGTTGGGGAACTGCAGGATCGTCAGAGGGCCCTCGGCGCCCGGGAGACTCTCCTTCAGGCGCGGCAGGAGCCAGGCTTCGAGCCGTGCACGGTCCAGCTCCTCGCCGGGACGGACGGGAGCGAGCTCGGGAACGATATCGGCACACATGTGACGGTGAGTATAATCCGGGCAGAGGACCCCGCATGACTCCCACCGCCGGCACGCGCAAGGTCCCAACCTACTGTTACCAGTGCGTGGCCGGTCCCGACCTCCTGAACGTCGTCGTCGAGGACGGCGTGGCCGTCAAGGTCGAGCCGAACTTCGGCGTCACCGAGCATCCCGCTGGCGGCCGTCCCTGCGTGCGTGCCTACAGCCTCGTGCAGAAGCTCTACAACCCCAACCGCGTGAAGGGTCCGATGAAGCGGACCAACCCACGCAAGGGCAAGGACGAGGACCCGGGCTGGGCGCCGATCTCCTGGGACGAGGCGCTCGACACGCTGGCCGACAAGCTACGCCCGATCCGCGACAACGGCTTCGTGGACGAGCACGGCTACCCGCGGCTGGCCGTCACCTTCGGCGCCGGCGGCACCGCGCCCGCGTACCTCGGCGGCTTCCCGGCCTTTCTCTCCGCGTGGGGCGGGCCGCTCGATCAGGGCATCGGCAGCGGGCAGGGGATGAAGTGCGTGCACTCCGAGCACCTCTACGGCGAGTTCTGGCATCGCGCGTTCACCGTGGCGCCCGACATGCCGCTGACCACCTACGTCCTCTCGTTCGGCAACAACGGCGACGTAAGCGGCGGCGTCATCGGCGTCTGGCGTCACGCGGAGGCGCGCGGGCGCGGCGCGCGCTGGATCCAGTTCGAGCCCCACATGTCGGTGACCGCGGCGACCGCCGCGCGCTGGGTGCCCATCAAGCCCAAGACCGACCCGGCGGTGCTCTTCGCGATCCTGCACGGCGTGCTGCACGAGCACGACTGGCGGCGCGTCTGCGACGTGGATTTCCTCGGCCGCATGACCAACGCGCCCTACCTCGTCGGACCCAACGGCTACTACCTGCGCGAGGCGTCCTCGCGCAAGCCGCTCGTCTGGGACGAGAAACGGGGCGCCGCCGTGGCCTTCGACACGCCGGACGTCGAGACGTACGCGCTCGACGGCGAGTTCACCGTGGCCGGCGTCGAGCAAGGGCCGGACGACGAGGTGATCGCGCACGACGCGGCCGTGGCACGGCCATCGCTCGCGCTGCTGCGCGAGCACGTGCGGCCCTACACGCCGGAGTGGGCGGCCCATATCTCCGACGTGGCGGCCGAGACGATCCGCGAGGTGACGCGCGAGTACCTCGAGCACGCGCGCGTGGGCGCCACCATCGACGTGGACGGCGTCACGCTGCCGCTCCGGCCGGTCGCGATCCTCCTCGGCAAGTCGGTCAACAACGGCTGGGGTGGCTTCGAGTGCTGCTGGGCGCGCACGCTGCTGGCCGCGCTGGTCGGCGCGCTGGAGGTGCCCGGCGGCATCCTCGGCACCACGATCCGGCTCAACCGGCCGTCGTCCAACCGGATGGAGTCGGTGCGGCCGGGCCCCGACGGCTTCATGTCGCAGCCGCTCAACGCGACGTCGAAGGACAAGTGGCAGGCGCGGCCGACGAGCCGCAGCGCGCACAAGACGCTGGTACCGCTCGTTTCCGACGGCTCCTGGTCGGGTGCGCTCTCGCCGGCGCAGCTTCCGTGGCTGTTCATGAACGACGCGCCGCCGAAGTGGCCGGAGCCGACGCCGCCGGAGGTGTGGCTCGTCGGGCGCAGCAACCCGGCCATCTCCTGCTGGGACAGCGACCTCGTGATATCCAAGCTCAAACAGTTCCCGTTCGTCGCGGCGTTCGCGTACACGCAGGACGAGACGAACTGGTTCGCCGATCTCGTGCTGCCGGACGCCACCGATCTGGAGTCGTACCAGCTCTTCCGCGTCGGCGCCACGAAGTACATCGAGTCGTACTGGGAGCACCAGGGCGTGGCGCTCCGGCAGCCCGTGGCCGACTCACCCTTCGACACGCGCGACCTCACCGACGTGGGTACCGAGCTCTCGCGCCGCCTCGGGATCCTCGAGCGGTACAACGAGGCGCTCAACCGCGGCGTTGCGCTCGGTGTGCCGCTGAAGGCGCCGGGCTACGACGTGAGCCTTGATCCGTCGAAGGCGCATACGTCGGCGGAGATCTGGGACCGGGCCTGCCGGGCCGCCACGCTGTCGCTGTCCAAGGGGCAGGAGGAGCACGACCAACTGGTACCTGCATCCGGAGATGACGAAGAAGGGGCTGCGCTACGAGCTGCCGTACCAGGAGCGCCTCAAGCGGATCGGCCAGGAGCTGAAGAACCGGCTGCACGAGCAGGACCTCCACTTCTGGGACACGCAGCTCGAGGAGTATCACGCGCTGCCCCCGTGGAAGGACTTTCCGCAAATCTGGGTGGACGTGGCGCGCCGTCACGGCAAGAAGCCGGAGGACTTTCCGCTCTGGCTGCTGACGAGCCGCAGCATGCAGTACTCATGGGGCTCGCAGGTCTCGCTGCCGCTGCTGGCCGACGTCGCCCAGCACGTGCGCGGGCACTTCGGCCTGATGCTGAACAACAAGATGGCGGCGCTCCACGGCATCGCCGACGGCGACGAGATCTGGGTGGAGTCGCCGATCGGCCGCCAGCAGGGCGTGGCCATGCTGCGCGCCGGCGTCCGGCCCGACGTGGTGGTCGCCATCGGCCAGTTCTCGCACTGGGCGACGCCGGTGGCCGAGGACATCCACATGCCCAACCTCAACGCGCTGGAGCCCATCGATCTCTCGCTGATCGACTCCACGGGCAGCGGCAGCGACCTCATCCGCGTGAAGGTCTATCGCGCGAACGGAGACCGCTGATGCGCTGGGGCATGGTGGTGGACGTGCGCAAGTGCGTGGGCTGCCAGACGTGCACCATCGCCTGCCACGAGGAGAACGCGCTGCCGCCCGGCATCTTCTGGCGCCACGTGGTGGACGTGGAGGTCGGCGAATACCCCGACGTGCGCCGCGCGTTCCTGCCCATGGGCTGCCAGCACTGCGCCGAGCCGCCCTGCGTGCCCGTGTGCCCCACCGGCGCCAGCCAGCAGCGCGCCGACGGCATCGTGTTCGTCCAGTACGACATGTGCATCGGCTGCGGCTACTGCGCGGTGGCCTGCCCCTATCGCGCGCGCCACATGATCCACGACCAGGACTGGTACTTCATGGCGCCCACGCCCTCGGAGAAGAAGGCGCACGACCCCGAGCGTCACGGCGTGATGAGCAAGTGCACCTTCTGCAAGCACCGCGTGGACAAGGCGCCCGCGGGCGCCACGCCCGGCGTCGATCCCGAGTACACGCCCGTGTGCGTGTCGAGCTGCATCGCCAACGCCATGCACTTCGGCGACCTCGACGATCCCAACAGCAACGTGAGCCGGCTGCGCGAGGAGCACCAGCCCGGCGTGCTGCTCGAAGAGCTCGGCCTCAAGCCCTCGCTGTTCTACATCACCGAGTGAGCGTGGCCGAGACGCGCCCGGCGGCGAAGGGCCGGATCTCCACGCCCATCGCCCTCATGCCCGCCGTGCTCCAGCACGAGTGGGATCTCTACCATGCCACGTGGTTCACGCTGATGGGCGTGGGCGGCGGCATCTTCCTGCTCTCCCGGCTCATGCGGCTCGAGCGCGGGCTCGGCGTCTGGCTCGGCCTGCCCGTCGTCGATCTCGTGTCGTTCGCGGTGATCAGCGCCGGCGGCCTGCTCCTCATCTGGAGCCTCGGCCGGCCCCTGCGGTTCCTGCGTGCGGTACTCAAGCCGGGCACGAGCTGGATCAGCCGGGGAGCGATCGCCGATTTCGTCTTCGTCGTGCTGGGAGGCGCCCTCATCCTGCCAGGCCTGACGCTTGGCGCCGCGCCGCCGTTCGCCTGGCTGCCCTGGGACGCGTGGGCGTCCACGACGGCCGGCCGCGTGATCGAGGACGTGGCGCTCGCGGCCGCCGCCATCGTCATCGTGTACGCCGGCCTCGTGCTCGCCGACAAGGCCGCGATCACCTTCTGGCGCTCGTGGGCGATCCCGACCCAGTTCGTGCTCTCCTCGCTGGCGACCTCGATGGCCACCGTGATGGCGCTCCAGACGGCCAACCGCACCCCGATCGAGGCGGCGGAGTGCTGGCTGCTCGCCGGCTCCCTGGCGCTGTTGCTGGGCGCAATCGGCTGGCATCTCGCGACGCGGACGAGCCAGCCGGGCAAGGCGGAAGCGCTCGCCCGGCTCTACACGACGTACGGCGCCTTCTTCTGGGTCGGCGTCATCGTCGTCGGCACGCTGCTGCCGATGGTCCTGGCCGTCCTCGCCGCCGTGGCGCCGTCCGCGCGCGATGCGGTCGGCCTCCTCTCACTGGTTCTCACGCTCGCGGGCGGCTTCGTGCTGCGCCTGCTCACGCTCCGCGTGGGATACTTTCCGCCCGTGAGCGGCGCCCTGCGGGTCCCGAAGCGCTGAGGGCCGCGCGCGTGCGCTGCGAAGGCCCGTGAAGGAGGCGTCCACGAATCCATCGCCGTCGCTTGTCGGTGCGGCCCCGGTGCTCGTCGTACGGGATGTGCTCGCGAGCGTCGCCCACTACCGCGACGTGCTCGGCTTTCGCGTGGAGTTCACGTACGGCGAGCCCGTCTTCTACGCCGGCGTGGAGCGCGGCAAGGTGCTCATCCACCTGCAAGCGGCCAGCGAGACGAAGCGGCAGCCGGGTCATGGCGGCATCAACATCTTCGTCACCGAGGTGGATGCCCTCTACCAGGAGCTGAAGTCGCGCGGCGCGCGGACGCTCAACGAGCCCAGGGACTACCCCTACGGGATGCGCGACTTCAATGTCCAGGACCTCGACGGTAACGATCTCTGCTTCGGGATGGAATCGACCGCGCGGTGACCCCGCGCGGCGCCGGCGGCGCGGCTAGCGCGGCCGCGCGCTCTCGCGATCGATCGCCGGACCGGCCAGCAGCGCGGTGAGCGTGACGAGCGTCGCGATGCCGGCGAACGCCGCCCACGCTGCCCGGTAGGAGTCCGCGCTCACCAGCAGGAGTCCGAACACCGTCGGTCCGATCAGCAAGCCCATCACGATCGAGGCGAACGCCATCCCGCTCAGCAGGCCGGCCTGGCGCGAGCCACCGACCTCCGCGCTGATCACGAAGAAGATGCCGACCCAGCCGTACGCGCCCACGCCGGCGACGAACGCGAGCGCGCCCGCCGCCGGCGCCCACGCTACCGACCACGCCGCGTAGACGGCGAAGATCGCCACGGCCAGCACGCTCGTCAGCGCCAGCCAGACGGAGCGACGGCCGGTGAGCCAGCGATCGCTCGCCGCGCCGAGCACCAGCCTGGAGGCCGCGCCGCCGGCCTGCGAGCACGCCACGAGGAAGCCGGCGCCGATCTTGTCGAAGCCGAGCGCCTGCACGCAGTAGAGCGGCAGGTAGCTCAGCACGGCGGCCTGCACCATGCCGAGCAGCAGCCCGCCACCGAAGAACACCAGCACCGCCGGCCTGCGGGCCCACGCCCAGTCCGCGGCATGTCTCCGCTGCCTGGCGCCGGTGTGGGCCACCGCCGCCTCGAACGGGGCCAGCACCGGCCACGCCGCCAGCACGGGCATCGCCACGACGACGCCGCAGGCGAGGATCGCGGCCCGCCAGCCGAGCGTGGTGGCGATCAACGGCAACGCCAGGGCGGCGACGAGGGCGCCGAGCGTGAGGCCCATCTGCTTGACGCCCATCGCCATGCCGCGCTCGCGCATCGGGAAGACGTCCATGATCCCCTTGCCGAGCGCGGGATTGACGATGCTCCAGCCGCAGCCGGCCAGGAACAGGAACACGAGGAATGCGACGAAGCCCGGCGCCGCCGCCGCCGCCGTGAGCCCGAGCGCGCCCAGCGCGAGCCCGCCGAGCAGGCTCCTGCGCACGCCCAGTCGGTCGGCGAGCCGTCCTCCGGGCAGCGAGAAGAACAGTCCGCCGAGGTAGATCGACGGGACGATGAAGGCCACCTGCAGCCGCGTGAGGCCGAAGCCCTCCACCAGGCTCGGGGTCAGCGGCGAGATCCCCAGCATCCCGAAGGCGCCGGCGCCGTACGACGTCGTGAGGACCGTCAGCAGCAGCCAGCGCCGCGCGTGGCCCTCCGTCACGGACTGGTGGGAATGACCTGCTGCTCCTCGACGGTGTAGGTCTTGATGCGGCCGATGAAGAGCGCGCCGTCGGCGTAGAGCGCCTTGGCGGCCGGCGTGGCGAGCGCGGCGGCCATCGCCTCGCGGCTGTCGTACCAGAGCTCGGCGATCCCGTCGACCTCGACGTCGAGCGGCGGGACGTCGGGCCGGCGGCGCTCCTCCACGATGTGCGACTGCACGTACCGCCGCAGCCCCGGCACCGCGTGGGCCAGCGGCGCGTGGACGTCGACCCAGTGGCGCACGAACTGCTCGTGCGTCCAGCCGTCCTTGCGCGTGAGCAGCGAGATGCTCTTGATCACGGGCGTGTCCCTCGCTGAAAGAGAAGGCGGGCCGGCCGTCACGGCGGCCGGCCCGCCCAGGTGGCGCGCTACTTGAGGTTCTGGCGGAAGAAGGTGATCGTGCGGCGCCAGGCGTCGTCGGCGGCGGCCTTGTTGTAGGCGCCCTTGTTGTCCTCGTTGAAGAACGCGTGATCCACGTTGGGGTAGATGTGGATCTCCGATTGCTTCCCGGCCTTCTTGATGGCCGCGTCCACGTCGCGCGCCGTCTGCGGCGTCACGGAGCCGTCCTTCTCGGCGAAGAGCCCCAGCACCGGACCCGACAGCTTGGAATAGTCGGGCTTGACGTTGGGATGCACGCCGTAGAAGTCGACGACGGCGCCGACGTTGGGATTGACCGTGCCCGCGAAGAGCGCGAGCTGGCCGCCCATGCAGAAGCCGACGGCGCCCAGCTTGGCCGTGGACGACTGCTGCGCGAGATACCTGGCGGCGCCGCGCAGGTCCTTCTCGGCCTGGGCGATGTTGAGCGCCATGAAGAGCTTGCCGGCCCCGTCGGGCTCGTCCGCCGTCTTGCCGTGGTACATGTCGGGCGCCAGCGCCGAGAAGCCCTCGGCGGCGAACCGATCCGCGACCCGCTTGATGTGCGGCACCAGCCCCCACCACTCCTGGATCACGAGCACGCCCGGGCCCTTGCCCGAGGTCGGCGTGGCGAGATAGCCCTGGGTCGTGCCGCCGTTCGAAGGAAAGTCCACCATCTTGCCGGGCATCGTGTGTGCCTCCTCGCTGAGGTTGAGACTAGACCGCGACGGCCGGCGTGGCCGGCGCGGTCACGGGCGTGATCTTCACCGCGCCCACGCGGCGGGAGTCCGCCTCGAGCACGGTGATGGTATACCCCGGAATCTGGAATTCTTCACCCGTGCGCGGGATGCGGTGCAAGGTGGCCAGCACGAGGCCGGCCACGGTCTCGTAGTCCTGCTTGGGCAAGGTCCAGTCGAGGGCCTCGTTGAGCTCGTCGATGTGCGTGCGGGCGGCCACCCAGTAGCTGCCGTCGGGCAGCCGCTCCACGGTGGCCGGCGTGCGGTCGTGCTCGTCGTGGATCTCGCCCACGATCTGCTCGACGATGTCCTCCAGCGTGACGATGCCGGTGGCGCCGCCGTACTCGTCGACCACGATGGCCAGCTGGACGCGGCTCTTCTGCATCTCCCGCAGCAGATCGTCGATGCGCTTGGTCTCCGGCACGAACGTGGGCGGCCGCATGATCTCGGCCACGCCGCGCGCCTGGCCGCCCCGGGCCAGCAAGTCCATCGAGGTGACGACGCCCACCACGTTGGTCTCGCGCTGGCCGTACACCGGGATCCGCGAGAAGCCGCGCTGCTGGATCAGCGCGATGGCGTCGTTCACCGTGGCGGTGTCGGGCAGCATCACGACGTCCACCAGCGGCACCATCACCTCGCGCACGGTGGTGTCACCGAGGCCGAAGATCTTGTCGATCATCTCGGCTTCCTGCGTGCTCACCGCCGCCTCGCCGGGCTCGAGCTGCAGGAGGGCCTTCAGCTCCTCGCGAGAGACGAACTGCCGCGTGTCCACGCGCGGGCCGCCGAAGAGCCGCAGGACGATGCGGACGATCGCGTTGGCCAGTGCGACGAACGGCGTGAGCAGGCGCGACATCCAGATGAGCGGCCGGTAGAGCTTCACGATCAGGTTCGTCGCCCACTCCCGTGCCACCGCCTTGGGGATGATCTCGCCGAAGACCAGCATCACCGGGATGACCGTCGCCGCCGCCACCAGCCACGCGATGCCGCCCAGCCGCGGCTGCAGCGCGAAGGTCATGGAGGAGGCGGCCACGATGTGGGCGATCGTCACGCCCATCATCGCCGTGGACAGCAGCCGCTCGGGGTGGCGGAAGGACTCCAGGTACTCGGCGGCCGTCGTGTCGCCCTCCTCGGCCAGGTGGCGCAGGCGCAGGCGATTGGCGGCGATGAAGGCCATCTCGGCGGCGGAGAAGAACATCGTCGCCACCAGGCACACGAGGGCGATCCAGATGAAGCTCACGCCGCCGCCTCGGTCGAGACGGGCTTGCGCAGCGAGATGAGCACCTCGACCACGCGCGTGCGCTCGACCTTCTCCACGGTGACGACCAGCTCCGGCGTCTCCAGCCGCTCGGCCTTGCGCGGTACGCGCCCGAAGAGGTCGAGCACCCAGCCGCCCACGGTGTCGTAGGCCTCGTTGGAGATGTTGAGCCCGGTGGCGGTGTTGAGCTCGTCCACGGGCAGCTTGCCGGACACGCGGAACGTCGAGGCGTCGATGCGCTGGATGAGCCGCTCGGGCTCGTCGTACTCGTCGGCGATCTCGCCGACCAGCTCTTCCAGCAGGTCCTCCAGCGCGACCAGGCCGGCGGTGCCGCCATACTCGTCCACCACGATGGCCATGTGGAGCTTCTTGGCCTGGAACTCCTGCAGCAGCGCGTCGGCCCGCTTGGACTCCGGCACGAAGTAGGGCGGATGCAGGCGGGCGCGCAGGTCGAAGTCGGCCGGCAGCCCGGTGGCGACGTAGGGCAGGAGGTCCTTCGTGTAGAGGATGCCCACGATGACGTCGATCGACTCCTCGAACACCGGCACCCGCGAGTGCAGGTTCTCGCGCAGCGCGGGCAGGATCTCCTCGCGCGGCGTCTCGACGTCCAGGCAGAACATGTCGGTGCGCGGCACCATCACCGAGCGCACCAGCGTGTCCTCCAGCTCGAAGACCTTGTGGATCATCTCGCGCTCTTCGCGCTCCACCACGCCCTCGCTGGCGCCCACGTCGACCAGGGTGCGCAGCTCGTCCTCCGACAGCTCCGGCTGCGCCGCGCGGTTGCGCCCGACCAGGCGCACGGTGAGCGTGGTGAGGCCCCCGAGCACGCTGCGCACCGGCGTCAGCAGCCAGCCGAGCCACGCCACCACCTTGTTGACGATGCGCAGGAAGCGCTCGGGGTACTTCACCGCCACCGTCATCGGCAGCACTTCGCCGAAGGTCGTGAGCAGCACGATCATCCCGACCATCTCGAGCACGGGCCCGAAGCGCGGGCCCACCAGCTCGTGGGCGACGTGGGCGGCGAGCGCCGAGCCGCCGATGTTGATCACGGTGATCCCGACCAGGAGCGTGACGAGCAGGTCGTGCGGACGCTCGATGAGCGGCGGGCTGGCCCCGCCCTGGGCGCGCTCGCCGGACAGCCGGCTCAGGCGCGCGCGGCCGAGCGAGAAGTACGCGGCCTCGGCGCCCGTCAGCACCGCCGAGCAGACGATGAGCATGAGCAGCGCGAAGACCTGAAGAACGATGCTGTCGGTCACGCGCCCGCCCCGCTGGCGGCCGGCCGCGCGGCGAAGTGCTCGAAGCCGCGCGCGACGGGGACCTCCCGCCCGCCCGCGAGCCAGCGCGCGCCCGGCGCGCCGGCCACGATCTCGCCGATGGCGGTCAGCCGGGCGCCGCCGCGCTCGGCCAGGCCCCGCTGCAGCCGTTCGAACGCACCGGCCTCGCACGTCAGCAGCAGCTCGTAGTCCTCGCCGCCCCCGGTGGCCCAGGCGGCCGGGTCGGCGCCGAGCGCCGCGGCCACCGCGCGCGTCGCCTCGTCGATCGGCAGCCGGTCGACGTCCATGCGGGCGCCCACGCCGCTCTCGGCCAGCAGGCGCGGCAGGTCGATGCCGATGCCGTCGGAGACGTCCATCATCGCCCGTACGCCGGCGGCGGCGCCGAGCCACAGGCCCTCGGCCACGCGCGGCTCGGGGCGAAGGTGAGCGGCGGTGACGCCGGCCAGGTGGGCGGCGGCCACACCGGCCGGCGCCGTGTCGCGCTCCAGCACGGCCAGCCCCGCGGCCGACCGGCCGAGCGCGCCGGTCACGGCGACGACGTCGCCGGGCCGAGCGGTCGAGCGCAGGCGTGGCGTGGTGGCCTCGCCCAGCAGCGTGACGTTCACGAGCCAGCCGGCCGGCGACGCCGACGTGTCGCCGCCCACGACGGCCACGTCGTGGCGCCGTGCGACCGCCAGAGCGCCCTCGTAGAACGCGGTGATCTCCTCCGCGGTCGTCTCTTCCGGGCAGGCCAGGGCGACCAGCGCCCAGCGCGGGCGGCCGCCCATCGAGGCGATGTCGGACAGGTTCACGGCGATCGACTTCCAGCCGATGTCGGCAGGCTCGGCCCACCGCCGGCGGAAGTGGACGTTCTCCAGGAGCAGGTCGGTGGTGGCCAGGAGCGCGGCGCCGGCGCTCGGCTCGAGCACGGCGCAGTCGTCGCCGATTCCCACGCGCACGCCCGGGATGGCGCCCGAGCGGGCGGTCAGGTCGCGGATGGCGCGGACGAGGGCGTCTTCACCCCCTCGGGGAGGGCCCTCGCGATTCACGAGGCGGCCGCGACCGGAGCGGGCGTGCCGAGGAAGTTGGCGAGCAGGTGCTTGCCCTCCACGGTCAGGATCGACTCGGGGTGGAACTGTACCCCCTCGATCGGAAACCGCCGGTGACGCAGCCCCATGACCTGGCCGTCGTCGCTGCGCGCGGTGATCTCGAGGTCGTCCGGCACCGTCTCGGCCAGCACGATCAGCGAGTGATAACGCGTGGCCACGAACGGGTTCGACAGCCCGGCGAAAACGCCTTTGCCGTCGTGGCGGATGTCGGAGGTCTTGCCGTGCATCAGCGTCCGCGCGCGCGTCACGGTGGCGCCGAACGCCTGGCCGATCGCCTGGTGGCCCAGGCATACCCCCAGCGTGGGCGTGGTCGGGCTCAGCCGGCGGATGACGTCGAGCGAGACGCCGGCCTGGTCGGGGTTACCGGGGCCGGGCGAGATCACGATGCGCTCGGGCCGCATGCGCGCGATGGCCTTCACGTCCATCGCGTCGTTGCGCACGACCTCCAGCTTGGCCCCCAGCTCGCCGAGGTACTGCACGAGGTTGTAGGTGAAGGAGTCGTAGTTGTCGATGACGAGGATCATGCGCGCACCTGGGCGGCGGCCATCCGGAGCGCCAGCACGAGGCCGCGGGCCTTCGAGCAGGTCTCCTGCCACTCGGTCTTGGGATCGGAGTCGGCCACGATGCCGGCGCCCACCTGGATCGAGGCGCGGCGGCCGTGGCAGACGATCGTGCGGATCGTGATGCACGAGTCGAGGTTGCCGGAGTACGACACGTAGCCCACGGCCCCCGCGTACGGCCCGCGCTGGGTCGGCTCGATCTCGTCGATGATCTCCATCGCGCGGATCTTGGGCGCGCCGGAGACGGTGCCCGCGGGGAACGTCGCGCGCAGCACGTCGAAGGCGTCGGCACCCTTGCGCAGCGTGCCGATCACGTGGCTGACCAGGTGCATCACGTGCGAGTAGCGCTCGATGCCCATGAACTCCGTGACCTTCACCGAGCCCAGCTCGGACACGCGTCCGACGTCGTTGCGTCCGAGGTCCACCAGCATCACGTGCTCGGCGCGCTCCTTGGGATCGGTCGCCATCATGCGCTCGATCGCCTTGTCCTCGGCCTCGGTGGCGCCGCGCGGGTGCGTGCCGGCGATCGGCCGCTCCTCCACCCGGTCGCCCTCCACGCGCACCAGCACCTCGGGCGAGGAGCCGACGATCGTCGTCTTGCCCAGACGCAGGTAGAACAGGTACGGGGACGGATTGATCGTGCGCAGCGCGCGGTAGACCGTGAACGGGTCGGACTCGAGCTTCGTGTCGAGCCGGCGGGCCAGCACGATCTGGTAGGCGTCGCCGGCCGCGATGAATTCCTTGCCCCGCCGCACGGCCTCGCAGAACGTGGGCTCGTCCATCGTCGAGGTGAAGCCCTCTTCGCCCCGGGCCACCAGTGGCGCCGTCGGCGGCAAGGCCAGCGCCGGCGTGCCCCGCATGGGCCGCGCCAGCTTCGCCAGCGTCATGCCGATGCGCACGGCGGCCCGGTCGTAGGCGCGGTCGAGCGACACCGGGTCGCGCTTGTCGATGTGCGCGTTGGCGATGACCAGCAGGCGGTGGCGCAGGTTGTCGAAGACCAGCAGCGTGTCGCTGAACATGAACACGGTGTCGGGCAGGCCGAGGTCGTCGTGCGCTCGCTTCGGCAGCCGCTCCATGTGGCGGACCATGTCGTAGGCGAGGTACCCGACGGCGCCACCCTGGAAGCGCGGCAGCCCGGGCACGGCCACCGGCTTGAACTCGGTCAGGAGCCGGCGCAGCGCCTCGAGCGGGTCGCGGTCGGGCAGCTTCTGCGGCTTGGCGTTGCCCCGGCGCAGCGTGCTGACGCCGTCCTTGGCGCTGAGGACCATCAGCGGGTCCGTGCCCAGGAACGAGTAGCGCGCCCACACCTCGCCGCCCTCGACGGACTCGAGCAGGAAGGAATAGGGCCCGGGGCGCAGTCGTAGGTAAGCGGACAACGGCGTGTCCAGGTCCGCCGGCAGCTCGGCGAACACGGGCACGAGGTTGCCCTGACCCGCGAGGTCGCGGAACTCCTCCCGGGTAGGCGACAGCGCGGCGCTAGACGGCCAGCGCGTCCAGTTTCTCCTTGAGCTTCGCCTTGGGGACGGCGCCGATCACCTGGTCCACGACCTTTCCGGCCTTCACGAACAGGACCGTGGGGATCGAGCGGATACCGAAGCGGCCGGCCAGCCCGTGGTTCTCGTCCACGTTGACCTTGGCCAGCGTCACACGGCCCGCGGATTCCTTCGCGAGATCCTCGAGCACCGGGGCGATCGCCTTACATGGTCCGCACCATTCGGCCCAGAAGTCCACCATCAGCACGCCCTGATTTCGACTCAGGGTCTCTTCGAAGTTCGCTTCGGTGAGGTGGACGGTCGCGGAGTCGGCCATGGGCTGGGCTCTCCTCAGGTAAAAAGTCAACGCCTACGCTAACATGGGCGACCCCACTGCGCAACCTTGGCCGGCCCTCGGCCCAATCTTATGCTTGTCAGTTTGGCAATCGAACATGCTAGAGTCGGTCTTACCTTGGAATCGGCAAAGATCCTCGTCGTCGATGATGAGAAGTCGATCCTGCTGCTGCTCAAGGAAGCCTTGACGCAGTGGGGATACCAGGTCACCACGGCCTCCTCCGCGGCCGAGGGTCTCGAGCTCCTGAAGAACGGCCTCTTCGACGCGATCATCAGCGACATCCGAATGCCCGACATGAGCGGCCTCGACCTCCTGCGCGAGATCCGCAAGCAGGACGAGACGATCGAGGTCGTGATGATGACGGGCTACCCGACGATCGCCTCCGCCGTGCAGGCGCTCAAGGAAGGCGCCTACGACTACCTGTCCAAGCCGCTGATCCTCGACGAGCTGCGCCACCTCATGGCCCGCATGATGGAGCGGCGCTTCCTGCGCGGCGAGGTCCACACGCTGCGCGCGCGCCTGGGCGAGGAGCTGGCGGTCAGCGAGCTGATCGGCTCGTCGCAGGTGATGGCCAAGGTCAAGGACATCATCGGCAAGGTGGCCGTGACGGACTCGCCGGTGCTGATCGAGGGCGAGAGCGGCACCGGCAAGGAGCTGGTGGCCGCCGCCATCCATCGGCTGTCCTCGCGCGCCAAGCGGTCGTTCATTCCCGTCAACTGCAGCGCGATCCCGCCGGACTTGCTGGAGTCCGAGTTCTTCGGCCACGTGCGCGGCGCCTTCTCCGGCGCGGTGGCCGACGCGCTCGGTCTCTTCCGCGGCGCGGATGAAGGAACGATCTTCCTCGACGAGATCGCGGAGCTGTCCCCGGCACTCCAGGTCAAGCTGCTTCGCGTGCTGCAGGAGATGCAGGTCCGACCGGTAGGCTCCACCAAGGCATTCCCGGTCGATGTCCGCGTGATCGCGGCGACCAACCGCGACCTCGAGCGGGCCATGACCGAAGGCTCGTTCCGCCAGGATCTCTTCTACCGGCTCAACGTCGTGCGCATCATGCTGCCGCCGCTGCGCGACCGGCGCGACGACATCCAGGCGCTGGTCTCGCACTTCCTGCGCCGCTTCAACCGCCGCTTCCATCGCGACGTGCGCGGCATGGCGCCCGACGCGCTGGCCGCCCTGAGCGCCTACAGCTTCCCGGGCAACGTCCGCGAGCTGGAGAACTTGATCGAGCGCGCCTACGCGATGGGCGCCCGCGAGCAGATCACGCTGAGCGACCTGCCGACCCTGGGGCGCACGCCGGTGATGGCGCCGGCGGCGGCCAGCACCGGCAACTCGACGAACGTGCCGACGCTCGCCGAGGTGGAGCGCGAGCTGATCCTCAAGTCGCTGGCGGTCTACAAGGACGACAAGGAAGCCGCCGCCAAGGCCCTCGGCATCTCGCGCCGCACGATCTACCGCCGCCTGAAGGAGTACGGGGTCCTGTAGCCCGGCGTCACCGGTCCAGCCCGGATCGGACATACTGCCGCAACTGGTCATCCGCAGTGCCGTCCCGACACGTCCCGAAGCCCGTTATGACGATAAACAACCTGTGTTTTCTATGGTTTGAGCCTTGGCATGGAGGACGCATTGAGGGCCCCCCATGCTGGAGACGGCACACAATCAGGTAACGGCGAAGTTGGAGGTCTCCATCGGTATCAGCAGCCATCCGGACCCCGACATCGCCATCGGTGAAGCGGCGGGAAGCGCGGGGCACCGCTTGGGCGCCACGGTGGTCGACTTTGCGATGGTCATCACCGCGGGGCCTGCGGCGCGCGACGCCGTCGGCTCGCTGCGTGAGGTTCTTGGACAGCATGTTTCGGTGGCGGGCGGTTCCGCCACCGCGCTCTTGACGGATCACGGCCCTCTGAGGGAAGGCGCGCTGGTCATCGGCGTGGCGAATGCCGACGGCGCCGCCAGCGGCGTGGCCGCCACGTCCGGTCGCGATCTGCGCGACGCGGGTCAGGCGGCGGCTCGTCTCGTCCTGGCCGGCTGGCCATTCCGTGCGCGGTATCCGCGCGGACTGGCCTTCGCCTTTGCGCGTCCGGTCGGCGACGACGCCGCCCAGACGTTCCTCGCCTCGTGGCGGGACTTCATGGGGCCTAAGATGCGGACGGTCTGCACCATGCTCGGCGGCTCGGCGGTGTATGGCCGGGCCTCGCGCACGCCGCTGGCCAGCGTTGCGTGCGTCGAAGCCCCCTACGCCTCCGGCATCGGCTACACGGACGCCTCGCCCGCGGACGGCGTAGAACCCTCGCCCGAGACGCTCGTCCACGGCGCCGCGGACGCCATGCTCACGGCGGTCAAGCGCCTCGAGGGACGGCCCGCGCGCCTCGTGGTCGTGATCGAGAGCGCCGAGCGACACCGCAAGCTCGGCGCCGGCTTCGCCGAGGAGTGGACGGCCATGCGCGGAGCGCTCGAGGAGCGCACGCCCTGCGTCGGCTGGCTCGGCGGCCACGTGGCGGCCTTCGGCCGCGGCGTGCAGCCCACGGACGCCCCCGGCGCCCTCATCGCCGTGGCGCTGGGAGACGCACCCAAGTAGCCCCGAAGGGGGGCTTCGCCCCCCTTTCGGCGGTCGTCGCCTCGCCTGACGGCTCGGCTCCTCCCTGCTTTCCCCCAGACCAGGATTGCGCGGGCGGAGCCCGCGCTCGGACGCGGATGTCCGCAGGCGCGCCACGAACTCTTAACGCGAACGGTGGTTCCTACTGTCGGGCTCGGCGCCGTTCTTCGGCTTCCGGTGGCTTCTAGCGGGTTACGTAGGCTTCCAGGAGGTCGCGGGCGAGCAGGTCGGGGTCGCGGTCGGTGGGGGGGCCGTAGCCGCCGCCGCCGGGGAGGCGGACTTCGACCAGGGCGTGGGGCGGGATGACTTGCTCGGCCTTGGGATTGGCGGGGTGGACGCCGTCGATCAGGACTTCGCCGCGGGCGCCCGGGGCGCCGCCGCGGAAGCCGAGGGCGGGCGTGGCGGTGCGGTCGCAGAGGATCGAGCAGACGAAGGGCTCGCGGGTGCGCACGCGGAACGCGATCGTCTGGCCCAGCCCGCCGCGATACTTGCCCGCCCCGCCGGAGTCGTCGCGCAGCGCCTTGCGCTCGACGATCAAGGGCGACAGGTTCTCGATGACCTCCACCGGTGTGCCGAGCACGCCCGAGGGGAACGCCGTGGCCGCGAGCCCGTCCTTCACGGCGCGGGCGCCGGTGCCGCCAGAGGAGAAGAAGATGTGCGTGAAGGGCTCGCCGTCGAGATCCTTGCCCGACACCTGCACGCCCCAGATGTTGGCGGAGCCCTCGGCCATCACGCGCTCGGGCACCGCCTGGCCGAGCGCGCCGGCGATCACGTGCGGCAGGAAGTGGCCGATGACGTGGCGCGCGGCCACCGGCGCCGGCCGCCGCACGTTGAGGATCGAATCCTCGGGCGCGGTGATCCGGAGCGGGCGAAAGGCGCCCTCGTTGTTCGGCACGTCCGGGCTCACGATGACCTTCACGCCGTACGTCGTGTAGGCCTCCGTGTAGTTCATCACCACGTTGACGCCGCGGCGACTGGCCGGCGACGAGCCCGCGTAGTCGATGAGCAGGTCGTCGCCCTGCACCTGGCAGCGGACCTTGATCGTGATGGGCTCGCCGAAGCCGTCGGAGGTGATCGCGTGCTCGTAGACGCCCCGCGGCAGCGCGCGGATGGCCTCGCGCATCGCGCGCTCGGTGCGCCCGATGATCTCGTCGGCCAGCGGCTCCAGCCGCGCGAGGCCGAACTCCTCCATGAACTCCAGCAGGCGCTCGCCGCCCACGGCGCCGCCCGCGATCTGGGCATGGAAATCGCCGAGGACCATCTCGGGCAGCCGCGTGTTCTGCCGGATCATCGCCAGCAGCGTCTCGTTCGGGTGCCCGCCCTCGTACAGCTTGAGGATCGGGATCTGCAGCCCTTCCTCGTAGACCTCGCGCGCCTCCGCCGACAGCACGTGGCCGCCGATGTCGGCCGTGTGGCAGGTCGAGGCGAAGAACGCGATGCACTGCTGGTCGCGGAAGATCGGCGAGCAGATCGTCACGTCGTTGAGATGGCCGGACGTCTTCCACGGGTCGTTCGTGATGAGCACGTCGCCCGGGGCCAGCCGCGCCAGCGGATAGGCGGCCAGGAAGTGCTTCATGGCCAGCGCCATCGAGTTGATGTGGCCCGGCGTGCCGGTCACGGCCTGCGCCACCATGAAGCCGCGGGAGTCGAAGACCCCGGCGGAGAGATCGCCGGCCTCGCGCACGATGGACGTGAAGGACGTCCGCTGCAGCGCCGCCGCCTGCTCGTTGACGACGCCGATCAGGCGGTTCCAGCAGATCTCCAGCGTGACCGGATCGAGCAGGCTCATGGTCTCACCGCGCGCCGGTCCGTGCGCACGCCGCGGCGAGCGCGGCGGCCGCCCAGCCCGCCAGCAGCGGATGCGGCGCGCCCGGCGCCGAGCGCGCTTGCGGCAGGAAGAGCGTCGCCAGGAAGAATGGATGGCCGGGCAGCTCGACGAGGCGCACCTCGCCCTCATCGCCCACGCCGCTCACCCGCAAGCCTGCCCGCTCGAGCCGCGCGCGGTACTCCGGGTTGAGCCCGTAGTTGCAGTAGTAGTCTTCCAGCGCGTCGGCCCGTCCGTAGAGGCGCGCGGCGAGCGAGCCGTGTTCGATCCTCACCGCATGCGTCTGGCCGACGAGCGAGCAGGCGAGCGCGGTCACCACGAGCCGGTCGGCCTCCGGGCTGCTCTCTTCGTGATCGGCGTCTCGGACCCCGAGAACGTTGCGCGCGAACTCGACGATCGCGTGCTGGAAGCCACCTCACGTCCCCACCAGCGGCACGCCGCGCTCGCGCGCGTAGCGGATCGCCTCCAGCGCGCCGTCCAGGCTGACGTAGGGGCTGCCGGGTGAGATGAAGAGGCCGTCGTACGCGGCCAGCGTCACTTCCGGCGCGCCGACGGCGTCCGTGGCGATCCACTCGATTGCCAGCCCGAGGTGCTCGAGCGCTGCGTTGGTGAACCCGTGCGTCTTGTTGGCCGGGTTGAAGTCCCCGATCACGGCGATGCGCGCGCGATGGGCCTCGGTCATGGCATGTCTTTCGTATTTGCGGTCGGGACGGCTGCGCAGGGCTCCGCCGCCCGACGGTCGGGCTGAGAACCCGCCAGGGCGTTCATGGTAGTTCCACGACGATGGTGCGCCCGTCGTCGACTCGGCAGTGGGCTCCGGGGCCGATGATGGCGGTGGACTCGCGCTCCTCGACGATGGCGGGGCCGTCGAAGGTGGTGCCGGGGCCGAGCGTGTAGCGGTCGTAGACGGGCGTGTCCACCCAGCCGTTCGCTTCCGCGAACCAGGCGCGGCGACGGGTCTTCACGCTCGTGCCGGCGCTGCCGCCGGCCGCGCCGCCGCCGAAAGCGAGCACGGGCGGCGGCGCGGACACGGTGACGCGCCAGTTGAGCGCCTCGATGGGCACGCCCTGCGGCAACCGGTGATAGAGGGCGCGGTACGCCTCCTCGAAGGCCGTCGTGATCGCCGGCAGGCTGGCTGCCGACAGCCGGCCGGCCGGCATGCGGGCTTCCACCTCGTGCCCCTGGCCGACGTAGCGCATCTCGGCGATGCGGCCGACGCGCACGCTGTCGCGCGCGACGCCCGCGCGGGTCAGCAGCTCGCGGCCCTCGTCCTCCATCTCGGCGAAGAGGCCGTTGAGCGCGTCCCAGTCGGCGGCGTCCAGCCGCGCGCGCACCGTGCGCACGAAGTCGAAGGCCAGCGGCGCGGCCAGCAGGCCCCACGCCGACATCGCGCCGGCGCCGAACGGCAGCAGGATGCGCGGCACCTTGAGAATGCGCGCGACCTGCCAGCAGTGCACGGGCCCGGCGCCGCCGAACGCGAAGAGCGGATAGGCGCGCAGGTCGCGCCCGCGCTCGATGCCGTGGATGCGCGCCGCGGCCGCCATGTTCTCGTTGACGACGCGATGGATGCCCCAGGCGGCCGTCGTCACGTCGAGGCCGAGCGGGCGCGCGACGTGCTCGGTCACCGCGCGCTCCGCCGCCGCGCGATCGAGGCGCATGCGGCCGCCCAGGAAGAACTCGGCGTCGAGGTAGCCCAGCAGGAGGTCCGCGTCGGTGACGGTCGGCTGGCGGCCGCCGAGGTTGTAGCAAGCCGGGCCGGGATCGGCGCCGGCGCTGTCGGGGCCCACCTTCAGCAGGCCCATGCGGTCCACGCGCGCCAGCGAGCCGCCGCCGGCGCCGATCTCGATCATCTCGATCACCGGCACGCGGATCGGCAGCCCCGAGCCCTTCTTGAAGCGATCGGCGCGCGCCACCTCGAACTCGCGCGCCACCAGCGGCGCGCCGTCGTCGATCACGCACGCCTTGGCGGTGGTGCCGCCCATGTCGAACGAGAGCAGCCGCGCGTCGCCCCGCTCGCGCGCGGCCTGCGCGGCGGCCAGCGCGCCGGCGGCGGGTCCCGACTCGACCAGGCGGATCGGCAGACGCCGCGCCAGCGGCGGCAGCGCGATGCCGCCGGAGGATTGCATGACGTAGAGCTGGCCCGGCACGCCGAGACCGGCCAGGCGGCGCTCGAGATCCTCGAGGTAGCGGCCCATCAGCGGCGCCACGTAGACGTTGGCGCTCGTCGTGGAGGCCCGCTCGTACTCGCGGATCTCCGGCACCACGTCGGAGGCGCAGGAGACGAGGACGTGCGGCGCCGCCTCGCGCACCAGCTCGGCCAGGCGCCGCTCGTGCACGGGATTGAGATAGGCGTGGAGCAGGCAGATCGCCACCGCCTCCGCGCCGTCGTCGATCAGGCCGGCGATCACGCGGCGCGCGGCCGCCTCGTCGAGCGGCCGCAGCACGGAGCCGTCGGGCAGCAAGCGCTCGGGCACCTCGCGGCGCAGGTGGCGGGGCACCAGCGGCGGCGGCGGGTCGATGAAGAGGTCGTACATGTCGTAACGACCCTCGCGGCCGATTTCGAGCGCGTCGCGGAAGCCCTCGGTGGTGAGCAGTGCGGTGCGCGCGCCCTTGCGCTCGATGAGCGCGTTCGTGGCCAGCGTGGTGCCGTGCACGACCGCGCGCACGCGCCCCGGGTCGACGCGCGCCTCGTCGAGGAGCGACTGGATGCCCTGCTCGACGCCGTGGGCCGGATCCTTGGGGGTCGTCAGCACCTTGCCGACGCGGATGGCGCCGGTGGTCTCGTCGACGACCACGAGATCGGTGAACGTGCCGCCGATGTCCACGCCGAGCCGCGCCGGCATGCCGCCGAGTTTACCGCGGCGACGGATCGAAGGCGAACCACACGCGCCACGGCAGGCGGAAGCGCGCGACGACGCCGAGCCACTCCAGCCCCTTGGCGCGGACGGCGGCCACCGTGTCGTCGTTGTCCAGGCGGTGGACGCCGAGGACTTCGCGGTAGCCGCGCGCCACGAGCGCGGGCGTCATCGCGATGGCCAGGCGGCGCGAGAGGCCGCGCCGCCGGAGCGCGGGCACCGTGAACTCGTCCACCATGAAGAGCTGGTGCCGCCGCAGGCGCACGAAGCCCGCGACCCCCGGATGCAGCCGCCGTGACAGGCACCGATAGGCGACCGGCCGGCCATCCTTGAGGGCCAGGAAGAAGAAGTAGTCCGGCCCATACCACGCACGCAGGATCTCGGGCGCCATGCGCCGCGCGAAGGCGTCCATCAGCGCCAAGTCGGCGGGGCGTGCGAAGCGGAGCTCGTAGCCGCCGGCGGGCAAGGGCGCGCCCAGGTGGCGGGTGAGATCCTCGCACGTCATGTTCCAGCGCTGGCGGCCTGCGAGATAGCGGGCTACGAACTTCGCTGCGGAACGGCGCGCACCGTTGTTGCGCAGGTAGAGCAGCATTTCGCGCAGGCTGGGTATCGGCGACACGTCAGGCCTTCGGGACGCAAGGACGGTGCCACGCACCGGCTGTCGGCACAGCCGATGCAGCGCGAGGGCCCATGGAAGAATCCCGTATCGCCGTCCTCGCCGCCCTGCTCGGCAACCTGGCCCTGGCAATCGTCAAAGGCATCAGCGCGGCGGTCACCGGCAGCGCCGCCATGATGGCCGAGACGTTCCACTCCTGCGCGGACACCGGCAACCAGGTGCTGCTCTTCATCGGCATGCGCCGGGCGGCGCGGCCCCCGGACGAGGTTCACCCGTTCGGCTACGGCAAGGACATTTACTTCTGGTCCTTCGTGGTGGCGATGATGTTGTTCACCGTCGGCGGCGCCTTCTCGATCTGGGAGGGCATCCACAAGCTCCGGAGCCCCGGCGCGGGGCAGCCCCTGGGCTGGGCGTTCGCCGTGCTGGCCGCCGCCGTCGTCTTCGAGGCCATCTCGCTGGGGATCGCCGTGCGCTCGCTGCGCCGGGTCAAGGGCGATCGCTCGCTGCGCGAGTTCGTCGCCGAGAACCGCGATCCCACGCTGGTCACGGTGGTGCTCGAAGACACGTCCGCGCTCGTCTCGCTGTTCCTGGCCGCGGGCGGTCTCGCGCTCACGGAGGTGACCGGCCGGGTGATGTGGGACGGCGCGGCCTCGATCGCGATCGGGCTCGTCCTCGTCGGCGTGGCCGTGGTCCTCGCCTTCGAGAACCACTCGCTTCTCCTCGGCGAGTCGGCGCCGCGCGACGTCCTCGAGCGGATCACCGCGGCGGCCGCGGCCGATCCCGCGGTCGAGCGCGTGCTGGGGTTGCGCACGATGCACCTCGGCCCCGAGGCGCTGCTGATCGTGTTGCGCGTGGATTTCCGCGACGCGCTGTCGGCCCACGAGGTGGAGCTGGCCAGCGAGCGCCTGCGCAACACGGTGGCCGAAGCGGCCGGCGCGTCAGGGAAGCGCCAGCTCGTCGTGGTGGAGCCCGGCGTGGTCCCGGCGCGGCCCGCTGCTGCGCCGCCTGATCAGGCCGTCCGCACGGCCGCGTGGCTGTCGAGGTAGACGGCCTTGCCCACCCAGCTCACCCGTGCGATCGCGCCGACCGGCACGGCCTGCCGCGGGCCGGCCATCCAGCGCCGCCGCGCGACCACCACGTCGGAGACCGCCCACGCGCCGCAGTCGACGAGGAAGTCGGCGACGTGGCCGACGGCCGTGTCGCCGCCGATCACGGTATAGCCGCTCACGGCGCGCATGCTGCGCAGGTGCGGATCGGCGCCGCCGCGCGGCGTGGCGTCGTCGCCGTGTGTCCAGTAGAAGGGGATGCCGTAGTACTCGTGCAGGGCGATCTCGTGCTGGCGCGAGACGGGCCGGTCGCTGTCCACGTCGGGGCCGAAACGGATCTGGTCGCGGCGGAGCGTGACGTCGAGGCGCCGGGCGTCGGCGTCCACGCCACGCACGCAGACGGGGGAGATCAGCACACGGCGGCTGGCGAGGCCGTGCCGCACGTCGACCACGAGATAGCGGACGAGCCAGCGACGGTCGTCGAAGTACAGATCGTGCACGTGGCCGGCACTGCCGTCGCGGGCGCCCAGCCGGTAGCCGAAGAGATCGTGCGCGCGTTTCGTGGCTCCCATGCCCTCACGCTACCTCGCTGGCATGAGAGCGGGATGAGAGGGACATGAGAATCGCGCCCCGGTCGTTCTCATGCGTCTCTCACGCCGCTTTCATCCGCCGGCGGTACCACGAGATCAGGAGGTGGCGTGATGAACACGAGTATCGAGACCGGTGCGACGGCGGGATTGGCGGGCGGGATCGTGTCCGGGGTGTTGCTGCAGCTCGCGCGGATGACGACGCCGGATGGTGTCCGCGCGCCCGCGATGCGGCTGGTGGCCGGCGCCGTGCACACGGCGAGCGTGCCGCTCGCGTGGCTGGCGTACCTGGTCTATGCGGCCCTCATCGGCGCGGCCTTCGGCTGGCTGCTGGCGCGACAGCGGGTCGGCGGAGGCTCCGGCGTCGTCTGGGGCGCGCTCTACGGCGGCTTCTGGTGGATCGTGTCGGGGCTGGTCGTCATCCCCGGCCTGCACGCCGTCGGCCCGCTCACGCCGGCCGCGGTGGACCTCGTGCGACCGGCGTCGCTCCCGTGGTTCGCGGCGATGCTCGTCGATGGCGCCGTGCTCGGCGGCGTCTACACGGTGATCCGGCGGCGGCCGCCCTCGGGCTTCGCCGGAGTTGTCGATGCCGGATGCTAGAATCGTCCCTCGGTGGCGAGCCTCGTCGCGGCGTCGCTTCGGCGCGTGGGCCCCTGGCTTCGCTGGATCGTCCCCGCGGTGCCCATCACCGCCGCCTTCGTGCTCGCCCTCACGCGCATCGACGATCCCGACGCGTTCACCCACCTGGCGCTCGGCCGTGACCTCGTCCAGCACCGAGCGTTCCCCGCCCACGAGCCGTTCACGTTCGTGAGCCCCGAGCATCCCTATTACAACCCCGAGTGGCTCTTCGACGTGCTCGTGTTCGCCGGCTGGCTCGCCGGCGGCGCCGCCGGCGTCATCGTCCTCAAGGCCGCCATCGTGGCGCTGGCGGTGTGGATCCTGTGGCTCGACTCGCGCGCGCCGGAGGAGCCCGGCGCCGTCCAGCCGGCCGGCTTGCTGATTCGCGCCGCGCTCCTCACGGCGATCGTGGTGATGATCCGTCACCGCTTCGTCGAGCGGCCCGACATCGTCCTGATGGTCTTCCTGGCCTTCACGATCTACGCCCTCAACGCGTACGTTTCCGCCGGGCGCCGCTGGATCTTCGCGCTGCCGCTCGTGCAGATCTTATGGACCAACATGCACCCGAGCGTCGTCGTGGGCGTCCTGCCGTTCGCCGCCGTCCTCGGCGGCGGCGTCGCCCTGCGCGCGGGAGTACCGCTCGTCGCGCGCTGGTGGCGCCCGGCCGACGTCGTCGCCCCGAGCTGGCGGAAGCTGGCCACGATCACCGCCGTGCTCGCGGGCGTGCTGATCGCCTCCGCGCTCAACCCCCACGGGCTCGATCCGCTCACGCTGCCCTTCCGCCTGGCCGACCGCCCGTGGTACCGGCAGGAGATCCTCGAGCTGCAGCCGCCGCAGCCGCAGGTGTGGCCGGGGCCCTTCGTGATGACGGCGCTGCTGCTGCTGAGCCTGCTCGCGACGGCCTCGCGGCTGCCGGTGATCGCCGCCCTGGTCGCGCTGCCCTTCGTGCGCCTCGGCCTCTCGGCCGTGCGCTTCGTCTACTTGCTGGAGATCGTGACGGCGCCCATCGTGGCGCGGCAGCTGGTCGTGCTGGCCGGTCATGCGCGGACGCGAATCGAGCGCGCGGTGGTCGGCGGTGTCGCCGGCGCCGCCGCCGTGGCGGCGCTGGCGGCCGTCGTGCTGGCGCTGGCCGGCGTCGCCCCGCTGGCCGACGACCGCAAGGCCGCCGGCGTCGGCATCGACGAGCGATGGGTGCCGGATCGCGCGCTCCGCTACCTCGACACGCGCGGCATCGAGGGGCGCGTGTTCAACGCGTTCCACTTTGGCGGGTACGTCGCGTGGCGCGACTTCCCCCGGCGCGTGCCGATCATCGACGGCCGCGGCCAGGCCGCGCCGAGCCTGCTCGAGGAGATCCACTTCGCGCGCGTCTACCCGCAGCACCTCGCGCGGCTGCACGCGCGGTACGGCTTCGAGGCGGCGGTGATGGACTACCCGACGTACTCCGGCGACGCGGTGGAGGACGTGCTCGGGCCCGATGCGGACGCCGCGCTTGCCTCGCCCGAGTGGGCGCTGGTGTACTGGGACGACGTGGCGCTCGTCTACCTGCGGCGCCGGGGGCCGCACGTCGCCGTGGTCGAGCGCGACGAGTATCGCCACGTGAAGCCCGCCAACGGCGCCGCCGGGATCGCGCGCGTGCTGGCGGATCCCGGGCGCGCCGCCGGCGTCCGCGCGGAGCTGGAGCGCAACGTCGCCGAGACGGGGTCGTCCCTCGCCTGGCTGCTCACCGGTCACGCCACCGACGATCCCCAGCGGGCGATCGCGGCGTTTCTCCGCGTGCGCAACCCCGCCCGCCGCTTCGAGGCCTACCAGGCGGCCGCGCTGGCGGCCTGGCGCACGAAAGATTTCGCGCGCGCGACCGAGTTCTACGAGCGCGCGCTGGACATGCAGCCGGCGGCCTCCGTCCTCTTCAACGCCGGTCTCTTGCGCGCGGAGGCCCGCGATGATCGCGGGGCGGTGCGCTATCTCGTGCGCGCCCAGCGCGCCGATCCCGGCCTGGCGCCGGTGTATCCGGCGCTGATCGCCGCGTATCGCCGGCTCGGCGACGAGGCCGCCGCGCGCGACCTCGGGCCGGCGTTCCTGGCCGCGGCCACCCGCACGCGGGTGCGCGAGCACGTGGGCGAGGCGCAGCGGCTGCTGGCGGCCGGTCGCGTGCCGGAGGCCGACGCGCAGGTGACGGAGGCGCTGAAGCTCGATGCGGCCAGCGCTCCGGCGCTGAGCATGCTGGGCTACGTGCGGATGGTCGAGGGTCGCCTCGACGAGGCCGTGCGTGCGGAGGAGTCGGCGCTGTCCGCCGATCCGGCCCACGCGCGTGCCCACTGGGCGCTGGCCCAGATCGCGCGCGCCCGCCGCGACGAGCCGCAGGCCCGCCGCCACCTGGAAGCCTTCGCACGGCTGGCCCCGCGCAGCTACGACGCCTGGCGCGTGCGCGAGGAGCTGGCCGCCGCGCGCGCGCCCTGAGTCAGCTCGCCTTGAGCTGGATCCGGGCGCGGTAGTTGATGAACAGGACCACGTCGCTGTCGTTGAGCTGCATCACGGCCACCGGGCTCTCGAGGCCGTCGATGTCGATGGGGCCGGTGGCGCCGAGCGACTTGCGCGCCTCGGCCGCGGCCTTGGCGATCAGCCCGAGCAGCTGAGGTCGGAACCGCTCCGGATCGTCCATGCCGAGCGTGGTCGTGCCGAAGACCACCTTCGCTCCATCGGCCAGCGGCACCCCGGTGACGGCGCGGTGGATCCGCTTGGTCAGCGCGAACACGGTCGTGTCGGGACGCAGCGCGCCGAGCACGTACAGCTGGGCCGACGCGCCGCCGTAGGACTCGTAGCTGCTGAACGACTTCGAGGACTCGCGCGGAGAGAGCGAGACGACGCCGAACCGCACCGCCAGGTCGGCGTGGGGCTTGACGCCCTCCGAGATCGCGCGAAGCGACTGCTCGATCTGATCGATCCGCTTGAGCGGATCCTTGGCGTCCCCCTGGAGGGTGAGGGGCACCGCCACGTAGTCCGCGCGGAGCTGCAGCTTCACGGGCGGGACGCTCGGGCTGTAGCCCACGGCGATGATCACCGATGAGCTGCCAGCCATCGCGACGGGCGGCAGCACGAGCGCGGCGGCGACGAGGATCGCCCGCATCGGCGTGCCGGTCGTCATTCCTGCCGTTCGACGCGGGCCGACAGGAGGGCGAGCTCCTGGGCCAGGGTCTTCACCTGGACGGTCAGCCGGGAAATGATCATCGAGTAGTGGACGGCGATCGCGAAGAGGAAGAGCACCGCGCACAGCAGCAGCGTGTTCAGCGGGGTGACGGCGCCGACGAGCTGCGTGATGAGGATCAGCAGCCGGTACCACACGACGAGCAGCACCATGGCGCCCGCGGTGAGCAGCCACAGCCACGAGTACTCCTCGCGCAGCCGTCGCCGCCGCACCAGGTCCAGCACGAAGACGAAAGCGGCCAGCGAGGTGATCAGCGCGAACACCGTCTGGTGCAGGGTCAGCTCCGCCATCTCACGATCCTTTCCGCTCGATCGCCGTTGCGCCGGACGGGCGCCAGCGCGACCGACAGCAGCATCTTGAAGACGTAGTAGACCGGGCGCAGGCCCGCGTGCATGGAGCGCCCGCCCGCGCGGGGGTACATCCGCACGGGCACGTCGCGCAGCCGGAAGCCCGCCCGCCGCAGCGTGATGAGCACGTCGGCGTCGGCGTAGTCGGTGGGGTACCACTCGGTCGCCACGAAGCGGACGACGTCGCCGCTGAAGGCGCGGAAGCCGGAGGTGACGTCGGAGAAGCGGATGCCCGTGAGCAGCCAGGCCAGCAGGCCGAAGAGCCCCATGCCGAGCCGGCGCACCGCGCCCGCGCGATAGGCCGTGGAGCCGCCGAGGAAGCGCGAGCCGATGGCGACGTCGGCCTCGCCCCGGGCGATCACCCCGAGCAGCGCCGGAATGTCGGCCGGCTCGTGCTGGCCGTCGGCGTCGAGCTGGACCACGCAGTCGTAACCCTCGCGCACGGCCAGCTTGTAGCCGGTCTGGGCGGCCACGCCCGCGCCCAGGTTGAACGGCAGCCGCACGACGCGCGCGCCGGCCGCGCGGGCCACCGCGGCGGTGTCGTCGGCGGAGCCGTCGTCCACCACCAGCAGGGCCGCCTGGGGCACGGCGGCGCGGATGCCGGCCAGCACCCGGGCGATGCGCGCCGACTCGTTGTACGCGGGGACGAGGACGAGAGCCTTCATCACGCGCGGCCCGCGGTGGCCGCGCGGCGCGCCAGCATCTCGCGCCACGGCACCGTGCGCGCGTTGACGTGCGCGCCGGCGTCGGGGCCCAGGTTGGCCAGCGTGTCGAGCGCGGTCACGTACGGCTCGAAGGCGCCGTGCAGCTGCGGGTACGGCGAGAGGTCGTAGTCCATGTACTCGACGGCGACGCCGGCGGCGTCGAAGGCCTCGTGGTCCAGGTAGTCGAGCCCGCCGAGGGCGCTCACGTAGCGCGTGGCCCCGAGCGCGCGACAGATCGCCAGCACGCGCTCGGAGCCGGCGCCCCCGATGTCCAGCGCCGAGGAGCGCAGCGTCTCGCGCCGGATGCCGAGCAGGCCGGCCACGAGCCCCGTGGTGGTGATCGTCAGCTCGGCCAGCCGCTCCCACGCCCGCCCGCTGAGCGCCTCCAGGGCCGGCTCCACGGCCGCGGCGAAGGGCGCGCCGCGGAAGGCCTCGCGGATCGCCGCCGCGTGGCGCGCGCGCCAGCGGCCGTCCTCGGCGATCGCCACCGCGTCGATGCGCTGGCCGAACTTGCCGCTCTTGCGCACCGGCACCGTGAGCCAGCGGCGGCCGGCCGCCGTCTTGAGCTGCACGCGCGCGAAGAAGCTGCGGCTCGTGTTCGAGGTGAACTGCACGTCGTCGTAGAACACGAACACGTCGGAGGTCTTCAGCAGCGCGAAGTGGCCGCGCCAGGGCAGGTAACACGGCTGGTTGATGGCGACGACCATCACGCGAAGAAGAACGCCATCACCATGACGTCCACGAAGCCTTCCGGCCGCGCGAGCTGGCGGCGCAGCACGCCTTCCGTCTGGAACCCGGCCCGGCGGTAGAGCTCGATCGCGCGCGGGTTGTCGGCGGCGACTTCGAGCAGCACCTTGCGCAGGCGCAGCGCGGCCGCCCGCCGCAGCATGAGGCGCAGGCTCTCGCTGGCGATGCCCTGGCCCCAGCAGTCCTTCTCGCCGATGACGATCCCGAAGTAGGCGGTGCCGGCCCGCCGGTCGATGCGCGTGAGGTTGGTGAGCCCGACCAGGCGGCCATCCGCGCGCCGCTCGACGGCGAGCGTCACGCGGGAGGCGTCGGCGCCGTTGGAGACCGCGCGCAGCCAGCGCTGGGCCTCGCGCGCGCCGAAGGGCGCGTCGCTCCAGAGGGCGCCGCGGCGCAGCTCGTCGTCACGGCGCCAGGCGATGACGCGCGGCAGGTCCTCGCGCCGGAACGCGCGCAGGCGGACCTGCTCGCCGCGCATCGCGCGCGGGCGGACCGCCGCCGTCACGGGAAGAAGAACCGCAGGTGCGGACAGTCCAGCAGCCCCGCCTGGGCGAGGATGTCGCGCGCGCGCCCGGGATTGAGCCCCACCAGCACGTCGGTGACGTCGGCCGGCATCTCGCGCGGATGAAGAATCGGCCGGCCGAGGTGGTGCTTGCCGATCTTGAACGGGCCCTGGTCCAGGAAGCACGCGATGGACTCGCGCGCCGCTCCGGCCGACAGCGCCAGGTAGCTGCCGAACACGCCGGCGCCATAGACCGCGAGCGCGCCGTGGCCGCGGGGGCGTGCCTTCAAGAAGGTGTCGACGCGCGCGCCGCACTCGGCCCAGCGCGCGACGCCCGCGCGAATCGCCTCGACGTAGCCGGCGACCAGGTCGCCGCCGAGCCGGGTCGCCGGGCGCCTGGTGACCGCGGGATCGGCCGTCGCCAGCAGCGTGATCTGGCCGAGCTGGTGGTGCTCGGAGAGCACGAGCGGGCGCAGGCCGGCGCGGTGCACGAGCGCGGCGAGGCTCAAGGCCGAGAAGTGCGAGAGGTGATCGGCCAGGAACGCGTCGATCGTGTTCGTCATCACGTTGGGCACGGTGAGATAGAGGAGGCCCGACGGCCCCAGCCACGAAGCGACCCGTGCGAGGGTGGCCGCCGGCTCGACCAGGTGCTCGGCGACGAAGAACATGGTGACCAGATCGAACCCGGCGCCCGGCGCCTCCGCACGGTCCAGCGACGTCACGCCGAAGCGGCCGGGCCCGGTCACGGGCTCCACGAAGGGCCGGTAGCGCTCGGAGACGTCGCAGCCCGCAAGCTCCCAGCCCGGGTACTGCTGCTGGAAGCGGGCCAGGAAGGTGCCCTTGCCGCAGCCGAAGTCGAGCACGCGGCCCTTGGCCGGCAGGTTGGCGAGCCGGACCAGCGTGTCGAGCTGGATCTGCGAGCGATAGATCGGCTGGCCCTGCGCGTCGAGGTCGTAGAGGTCGTCGGCCTCGGCGGATTCCAGCAGCGAGTCGTACTCGGCGCCGTAGTAGCCGGCCACGTCGTCGAGGCCGCCGGCGTCGCTCATCGCGTGGGCGCAGTTGGCGCAGAGGTGGATGCGCAGCCGGCCGCGGCGAAGCTTCGACTCCGACGTCAGCGTCTGCTCGAGCGTCGACGCGTGCAGCAGCTCCGGCTCGGGACGCGCGCAGACGCGGCAGGCTGCGAGCATGCGCTCAGCCGTCGGCCGGTCCGGCGACCAGCTCCGGATGATAGCGCCGGAAATCCACGCCCTCGTTCATCCCGCCGACCCAGTCGTGACGGATCGCCGTCGGGTTCAGGAAGTCGAAGTAGCGCGCCTGCAGCGTCCAGCGCGTGGCGCGGCTGCGGTTGGGCTGCGAGCGATGGAGCAGGAAGGTGTGGAAGACGAGCGCGTCGCCGGCGGCGGCCGGCACGGGCAGCGTCGTGTGCCGCGCGAGGATCGCCTCGAGGCCGTCGATCTCCAGCGTCTCGTTGGCGTTGCGGCGCTCGTTGAGCGCGTCGCGCACGCGCACCGGCAGCGCGCCGAGGCGCTGGGTGCCCGGCGCCAGCCGCAGGCAGCCGTTGGCCTCGTCCACGTCCACCAGCGGCAGCCACAGCGTGACCGCGTTGTCGCTGGTGAGGTTGTACGGGTACTCCTGGTGCCACGGCGAGAGGTACGTATCCTCGGCGGGATGGTCCATGCGCACGCCGGTGCCGTTGGGATAGATGCCCGGCAGCCGCGTGGCCATGAGCTGGCGCATCACCGCCCACACGCGCGGCGCCGTGATGAGCCCGTAGACGCTGGGCAGCTTGCGCACCGCCGTGTAGATGCGGCCCACGCGCGGGCGGTCGGCCTCCAGCAGCAGGTCGAGGCCGCGATCGAAGCGATCGACGCGCGAGGCGGCGCGGTCGAGCCGGAGCTCGTCCAGCACGAGGCCGATCAGCGTCGCCGCCTCGTCCCGGAACGCCTGCAGCAGGGCGGCCGACGCGAAGTCCTTCAGCAGCAGGCAGCCGTGCTCGGCGTAGGCGGCGAGTGCGCGGTCGCCGAGCGGCCGCGCGGCCTGCCAGTCGCCGCCGGCGGTGAGCCGCTCGATCAGCGCGGCACCGCTCATCAGCGCGCTCCGAAGTATTCCCGGATCGCCGCCGCCACGCGCTCGACCACCGCGGCCGGCATCAGCGTGTGCAGCGGTAGCGTCAGGATCTCGCGGGTCACGCGCTCCGTCACGGAGAGGTCGCCGCGCCGGCAGCCCTTGAGGAACGAGAAGTCCTGGGCGGGCAGGAAGTGGATGCCGGTGGCGATGCCGCGGCGCTTGAGGTGTTCGATCAGTCCCTCGCGCTGGTCGGCCTCCACCCGCACCGTGTAGATGAAGGGCGCCACGTCGGTGAAGTCCGTGGCCGGGCGGCGCACGCCGTCGAGGCCGGCCAGCCGCTCGTTGTAGAGCCGGCACGACGCGCGGCGCGCCGCGATGAACTCGTCGGCGCGCGCGAGCTGCGAGAGCCCGATGGCCGCGTTGATGTTGGTCATGTGATAGCGGAAGCCCTGCCCGACGACGTCGTACTCCCAGGCGCGGCTGTTCTTGTAGCGCTCGTGCGTCTCGCGGTCGATGCCGAGGAAGCGCCAGTGGCGCAGCCGCTCGAGCAGCTCGCGGTCGCCGACCACGACGGCGCCGCCGTCGATCGACGTGATGACCTTGACGGGATCGAAGCTGAAGCACGTGATGTCGCCGAAGCTGCCCAGCATCCGGCCGTCGGCGCGGCTGCCGAAGGCGTGGGTGGCGTCCTCGACGATCCGCAGGCGATGGCGCTCGGCCATCGCGTAGAGCTCCTTGAGTCGGCCGGGCCGCCCGCCGAAGTGCAGCGGGAGCACCGCCTTCGTCTTCGGTCCCACGAGCGCGGCCGCCTTGTCCGGATCGAGGCCGAGCGTGGCGTCGTCCACGTCGCACAGGACCGGCGTGGCGCCGGTGGCCACGATCGCCTGGTGGTCCGCCACGAAGTTGAAGGCCGGCGTGATCACCTCGTCGCCGGCGCCGACGCCGGCGGCGAGCAGGCCGAGGTGGAGGGCGGAGGTGCCGGTGTTGGTGGCCAGCACGTGGCGATCGCGCAGCTCGAGGAAGCGCGCGAGCCCCTCCTCGAACGCTTGCGTGATGGCGCCCATGCCGAGCCAGCCGGCGTGCAGCGCGTCCACGACCGCCTTGATCGTGTCCACGCCGACGTGCGGCTGGAAGACCGGGACGGGCGCGTGCTCAGTCACTCACGCACCTCAGGAACCCGTCCGGCGCGCACGTGAGCAGCAGCTTGGCCGGGATGCGCGGGTCGATCTCGAAGCGCGGGCTCGTGGCCAGGAACTCCCACACGGCGGTCTTGGGATTGTTGCCCTTGCCCCACGCGCGTCCGGCGAAGAGCGAGTTGGGCAGATCCTCGATGAGCGTGTCGAAGACCACGAGATAGCTGCCGCGGGTGACGAGCGGCGAGTAGAGCTGTAGCTCGCGCAGCACGTGGGCGTGCGTGTGATCGGAGTCGAGCACGACGAGCACGGCCTGCCGCCCGCGCGCGTGGTCGCGCACCGCGGCCGCGGTGCGCTCGTCGCTCGACGAGCCCTCGATCAGCCGGATGCGATGGGCGAGCGGATGCTTCTCGAGCTCGCGGCGGTTGTGGGCGCGGATGTCGACGTCCACGCCGACGACGAGCCGATCGCCGCCGAGCAGCTCGAGCACGGAGGCGGAGTGGACGAGCGAGCCGCCGTGGGCGATGCCGGTCTCCACCACGAGGTCGGGACGCACCTGCCAGATGAGCTCCTGCACGGCGAGGAGATCCTGCGGCATCTGGATGACCGGCCGCCCGAGCCAGGTGAAGTTGTAGGTGTAGCGGCGGCGGGTGACCTCGGCCAGCCAGGCGCGCGAGAGCGCCTGCATGTCCGCATCGGCCATGAGGCGGTCGACGTTGGCCCTGACCTCCGCGGAGAACCGCTCGACCTCATCCATCGGTGATGTCCAAGTCGTTGAAAACGCGGGGCTCCGCGTCGAGAGACCGCTCCCTGCCAGTGGCAACGATCGTACCGCGGGGCCGGGTGGAGGCGCGCATGATTTTCGGCCTCTCCGGGCTATGATGGGATGCCTTGCCGGTCTCCTCGCGGCTCACCCGGAACATCGCCGCCAACCTCGCCGGCCAGTCGCTGCTGCTGGTGCTCGGGTTGGTCGCCGTCAAGTTCGTCTTCGTCCGTCTCGGCGACGACGCGCTGGGGATCATCTACTTCACCCTCACGCTCAACACGCTGCTCTGCGCGGCGCTCGACCTCGGCATCTCGTCCACGACGGTGCGCCAGGTCTCGGCCCACGGCCCGCACGACGCGCGCTACGTGGAGGCGCTCGTGCGAACGGCGGCCACGTTCTACTGGCTGGCCTGGGCCGTGCTGGCCGTCGCCCTGTGGTCCGCGGCGCCGCTGCTCGTGACGGGCTGGGTCAATCTCACCACGCTGGATGCCGCCACCGCCACGCATGCCCTGCGCGTGCTCGGCCTCGGCGCGCTCACCGCGCTGCCGCGCTCGCTCTACGCCAGCCTCTTCGGCGGGTTGCAGCGGATGGAGGTCAGCAACACGATCGACGTCACCACCGGCGCGCTCCAGCAGCTCGGCACCGTCGTCCTGCTGGCCAGCGGCCGCGGGCTCCTCGCGGTGGTCTACTGGTTCGCCGTCTGCTACGCGCTCGGCCTCGCCGCGTATCTCACGCTGACGGCGCGGGCGCTCGGCCCGCGCGCGCTGCGGCCCGGCTACTCCGCGGACGTCGTCGCCCGCAACCGCCGATTCTCGGCCGGGATGACGTCGGTCTCGATCCTGGGCATGATCCACATGCACGCCGACAAGGTGATCGTCAGCCGTCTGCTCCCGCTGGGGACGCTGGGCGTCTGGGGCTTCGCGGCCAGTGTGGTCACGCGCGTGTCGGTGCTCACGGGCGCCGTGGGACAGGCCGCGCTGCCGTCGCTGTCGGCGCTCTTCCATCGCGGCGATCATGCCGGCCTGCTCGCGCAGTACCGGAAGATCCACGACCTCGTGTGCCTGGCCACCGTGCCGCTGTTCGCGGCGATCGCGTTCGCGGCGGGGCCGCTGCTGGCGGCGCTCTTCGACCGCGAGATCGCGGCCATGCTGGCGGCGCCCGTCGTGCTGCTGTGTGTCGGCTCCTACATGAGCGCCACCCTGACGATCCCGTACTTCGTCACGCTCGCCGTCGGCCGCCCCGGCATCGCCGTGCAGGCCAACGGGCTCGCGCTGGTCGCCGTGCTGCCCGTCACCGGGCTGCTCGTCTGGAAGCTCGGCCTGCTCGGAGCCGGCCTGGCCTGGATCGCCTACCAGGCGTTCATGTACGCCTACAGCGTGCCGCGTGTATGCGCCGAGTGCCTGGCGACGCCGGCGCGCCGCTGGTACGCGCACGTCCTCACGATCGCCGCGCTCGCGCTCGCCACCTACGGCGTGATCGCCGCGCTCGGGCGCCTGGCCGTGCCGGACGCCGGCATCGGAGCGCGCGCGGCGGGCTACGCGATCGCCACCGCCGCGTTCGGGGCGGGCGCCATGAAGGTGATGGCGGGCGAGACGCGGGCCGTGCTGGCCCGGCGCTGGCGCTCGCGGGCGGCGGCGGCCGGGGCAGGTGCCCGCTGATGCCGCGCTTCTCGATCGTGATGCCCACGCGCAACCGCGGCCAGCTCCTGCAGTACGCGCTGCAGAGCGCGCTCGATCAGCCCACGGCCGATCTCGAGATCGTCGTCTCCGACAACGACTCGCACGACGACACGCCGGCGGTGGCGCGGCGCTTCCGCGATCCGCGCCTGCGCTACGTGCGCACGCCGGAGACGCTGGCCATGCCGGACAGCTGGGAGTTCGCGCTCTCGCACGCGACCGGCGACTACGTGACGTTCCTCTGCGACGACGACGCGTTCAGCCCCCGCCTGCTGAGCGCGGTGGACGCCGTCATCCGCGGCCGCGGTGTGGAGGTCGTGTGCTGGCGGCGTCAGACCTACGTGCACCCGTCCTGGTACGTGCCGGAGCAGCGCAACATCCTGCAATACACGCGGACCACCGGCGGGGTGACGATGTACGACAGCCGCGCCGCGCTGAAGGCGCTCTGCGTGGACCTCTCGGTGCGCCAGGGCTCGCTGGGGCCGCTCATGCTCAACTCGATCTGCAGCAAGCGGGCGATCGACACCGCCCGCCGGCGGATGGGCCGGTTCTTCCTGCCCCCCTCGCCGGACTACTCGACGTACGTGGCCGTGCTCGCCCTCGTGGATCGCTACGCGTTCCTCGACGACGCACTCATGCTCTCCGGCAGCGGACGCGAGAGCATCGGCTCCTCCAGCGCCTACAAGCCCAACACGGAGACGGCCAGGGAATTCGCGAAGGAGTTCAAGGGCAAGGAGATCATCGCGCGGACGCCGCTCAAGGCGATGGTGCCGACCAACGGCATCGCGGAGGCGATCCTGGAGGTCAAGCGCGCGATGCCGGA
>QHRW01000132.1 GCA_003220265.1 Candidatus Rokuibacteriota bacterium
ATGATGAAGCGGCTGGGATGGGAGGAAACAATTGATAAGAACGCTACGCCGAATAGGGGCGAGGTTCCCGACGGATCCCGAGTCCCGCATCGCCCCCACCCCCAACGCGAAGATCGATAAAGCGTCCGAAGGGAGCAACAGGCGATGGCCGACACGCGAGTCCAACTCGAAGTGGAAGATTGGGTGCGGCGCGAGTGGATGCCGCACAAGTTAGGCCAGCAATTCTCCCGCGAGCGCGTACGGCTGTCATCAGGCGAGGTGTGCGACTTCGATGCCGTCAGCAGCGACCGAAGGATCGTGGCTGCTATCTCCACAAGCGGAGCAGTCACTGCAGGCGGTAAGCATGCGGTCGGCAAGCTACTGAAGATTCGATCAGATTGTTTTTTTTGCTGCTCGCTGAGGCAGAGCGTCGCATCGTGGTTCTTACCGAAAAGGATATGTACGAACGGTGCATAAAGGAGGTCCAGGGCGGCCGGGTTCCATCCTCGATCGAATTCGTACGTGCGGAGATCCCTCTCGAACTTGAGGCTCGTCTCCAGATATCGCGCGGAACAGCCTCGGATGAGGTACTGCCCCGTCGCGGTCAATGAGACCCTCGTACCTTGAGCGTTTGTTAGGGTAGCTTGGGTGAAGGTTCGTGAAGCTGTCCGGATGCTGCAAGACGATGGCTGGGCGCTGGTGGTTACAAAAGGAGCCATCGTCAGTTCAAGCATCCGACAAAGCCGGGCCGTGTGACCGTCAGCGGCCAGCTTGGAGATGACATGCCGAAGGGGACATTGGCGTCCGTAAAGCGGCAAGCAGGACTCAAGGGAGCGCGACAGTGAAAAGGTTGCGATATCTCGTCAGAATTAACAAGGATCCAGATAGCGACTGGGGCGCCTCGGTGCCTGATTTGCCGGGATGCGTCGCTACAGGCAAAACAATCGACGCAGCTCTTCGGCGCATCCAGGGAGCGATTCAACTCCATCTCCGTGGACTTCGGGCTGATGGTATTCGCCCTCCGCGCCCACGGCAGCGCACTGTCTTGCCGGCCAGGACCTCGCGGCAGGTCGACTTTTACGCGACGGTGGAGGTCGCTGCCTAGAGGCCTACTCGACGTAGAGCTGGCCGATCACAGAGTGCGCGCCATCCGCGCCCCGCCGCAGGACGACGAACGTCCCCATACGCACGTCGAGCCCCGTCAGGTCGCTCACGACCGAGCCGTGGGTGACCAGCACCAGCGGCGCGCCGTCGCGATTGTCCGCGATGGCCTGCTTGACCGGGATCAGCAAGCGGCGGCGTAGCTCAGTGTCACGCAGCGCGCCCTGCAGGACCTCCCACGGCTCCACCTTCCCGAACGCCAGCCGCGCGGTGTCGAGACAGCGGCAGCGCGGGCTCGACAGCACGCGCCCGACGGTGATGCCGTGGGCGCGGAAGGCCTCGCCTACCCGGCGTGCCTGGGCGCGGCCGTTGTCGTCGAGATTGCGCTGGGTCGAGCAGTCGTCCAGTTTGGCGTCGGGCGGATCAAAGCCGCCCGGCGCGTAGCTGTGGCGCAGGACGACGATGCTGCCGGGAGCGCGCAGCGCTTCCCACACTGGCTCGTCGGCGCGCGCTGCCGAGGGCCACGCGATCAGCAGCGTGGCGAGGAGCCAGAGAAGCACGCGCCTAGACGGTCTGAGCGATCTGCGAGCCCGCCGGGAGCTCCGCGTCCCGCCAGTCGGTGCCCTTCGGCAGTACAGCCTCGGCCGCCGCGAGCCCGCTGTACGTCGGCTCGACGCCGCGCGGGGTGCCGCCGTCGGTGACGTTCTTCACGGCCTCCAGCAGCAGGCGGCGCGCCTGGATAATCGCGCGGTCGGCGGGGCCGAGGTGCTCGCGGCTGCGATCGACGATCGGGCCCATGCCCTCCTGGATAGCGCGATCTTGCGTGTTGATGCCGTCGATGCCGGTGAAGCTCTCCGTCTTCTGGACCTGGCGGTCGAGCATGTAGTTGTTGCGGCGGTTGCGGATGCCGCGGAACGTCTTCTGATCGACGTCGTGAGGGCCGTTGCCGAGGCGGCGCTCGAGACGGTCCTCGGCGGTGAGCGGCTCCGTCACGCTGTACTCCCAGTTGTAGACCATCGTGTTCTCGTCGTCGATCGGCACCCACATGTGGCCGGCCACCAGCGGCACCCCGCCCTCGGAGCGTGACGGCCGGATCTGATGGAATGGCAGGATGAAGTGATAGGTCCGCACGTGGATGTTCGCCTCGTCGAGCGGGCGGACGCCTGCGTACCGGTAGCCGTAGTCGGTGATGTCGACCTCGAGCTTCGGGGCCTTGCCGCGCACGAACGGATTGTCGGGCTTGAAGCCCGGCCGCGTCGTATCGCTCGTGAGCAGGCGGTGCAGGATCGGCGCGTGCGAGGTGTCGATGCCGCCCTCGACGCCCTGCAGCCAGTTGCTCTCCTGGATCACCTTCGACACCGTGATGTGACTGGCCGGCACGCGCGTCCACGCGAACGACGGCGGCGCCGGCGTCTGCTCGGGCCGTCCCATGTACGCCCAGATCACGCCGCCCGTCTCCAGCGTCGGATACGACGTGATGGCGATCTTGTCCTTGAACTGCAGCTCCCCGGGCTCGTTCATCATGTCCACGCAGCGGCCGTCCACGTCGTACTTCCAGCCGTGGTAGACGCACCGCAGCCCGCACTCCTCGTTGCGGCCGAAGAACAGCGAGGCGCGGCGGTGGGGACAGAACTCGTCGAGCAGGCCGACGCGGCCGCGGGTGTCGCGGAACGCGATGAGGTCCTCGCCGAGCAGGCGCACGCGCACGGGCGGGCAATCGGGCTCCGGCAGCTCCCAGCCGAGCAGCGCCGGCAGCCAGTAGCGGCGCATCGTGGTGCCCATGGGGGTGGAGTGGCCGACGCGGGTCAGTAACTCGTTGTCTTCGCGTGAGAGCATCGGCGATCCTCCTTGCCGGCGTGGAGGTCAGTTGGCGGCAGTCTATCATTGGGCGCAGTGCCGGGCACGGCGGCGACGGGAGGGCTAGATGGCCGAGCGGCTGTTCGGGGCGCGGGTGCGCCGGCGGGAGGACGCGCGGCTCGTCACCGGGCGCGGCCGGTACGTGGCCGACGTCGCGCTGCCCGGCCTGCTCCACGTCGCCGTGCATCGAAGCCCTCACGCCCACGCCCGCCTCGTCGCCGTGCGCGCCGACGCCGCGCGGCAGTGCCCGGGCGTGGTCCGCGTCCTGCTGCCCTCCGACGTCGCCGCGCTCGGCCGCTTGCCCGTGATCGTTCCGCACGCCAGCCTGCAGGCGCCCGCGTGCCCCGAGATCCTCCCCCAGCAGGTCGTGTCCTACGCGGGCCAGGCCGTGGCGCTCGTCGTGGCGGAGAGCGCGGCGACGGCGGCGGACGCCGCGGAGGTCCTGCGCATTGACTACGAGCCGCTGCCGGCCGTCGCCTCCCTGGACGACGCGCTCCGCGCCGGCGGGCCGCGGGTGCACCCGAGCGGCAACGTGGCCGCGCGCTTCACCCAGCGCGTCGGCGATCCGGCCGCGGCCATGGCCGGCGCCGACGTCGTCGTGCGCGAGCGCTTCCGCCTGCACCGCGGCGCCGGCATGGCGATGGAGACGCGCGCCATCACCGCGCGCTGGGATGCGGACCTCGCCCAGCTCACGGTGTGGTCCACGACGCAGGCGCCGCAGATCCTGCGGCGGATGCTCGCGCGCTTCCTCGCCCTGCCCGAGCACGCCGTGCGCGTCGTCACCCAGGACATTGGCGGCGGCTTCGGCCCCAAGGCCATCGTGTACAGCGAGGACATCCTCGTGCCGTACCTGGCTCGCGCGCTCGGCCGTCCCGTGCGCTTCGTCGAGACGCGCCGCGAGCATCTCGTGGCCGTCACCCAGGAGCGGGACCAGTGGCACGAGGCCGAGCTGGGCCTCACGCGTGACGGCCGCATCGTCGCGCTGCGCGACACGTTCACGCACGACTGCGGCGCGTTCGTCTCGTGGGGCGTGATCGTGCCGCTCATCACCTCGGTGAGCGTGCCCGGCCCCTATCGCGTGCCGAATTACGAGGTCACGTTCACCGCGGCCTACACGAATCGCGTGCCGGTCACGCCGGTCCGCGGCGCCGGGCGGCCACAGGCCGTGTTCGTGATGGAGCGCCTGCTCGACCTCGCCGCCGCCCGCCTCGGCCTCGATCGGGTGGTGATTCGCGAGCGCAACCTGATCCCGCCCGACGCCTTCCCGTACGACGTCGGCCTCGTTTCGCGCGACAACGGCCCGCGCCGCTACGACAGCGGCAACTATCCCGAGTGCCTGCGCCGCGCGGTCGAGGCCATCGGATGGAAGGGCTTCACCCGCGAACAGACGGGCGGACGGCGGCTGGGGCTTGGGCTGGCGCTCTTCGTGGAGGACACCGGGCTCGGCCCCTACGAGGGCGTGCGCGTGCGCGTGGACTACGACGGCCGCGTGTTCGTCTACTCCGGCGCCTCCAGCCAGGGCCAGGCGCACGAGACGACGCTGGCCCAGATCGTCGCCGACGGGCTTGCGGTTCCGCTCGAGCAGGTGACCGTGGTGCCGGGCGACACCGACGGCCTGCCCTACGGCGTCGGCACGTTCGCCAGCCGGATCGCGGTGCTCGCGGGAACCTCCGCCAGCCAGGCCGCAACCGAGGTGCGGAACAAGGCGCTGGCCATCGCGGCCGAGCGTCTCGAGGCGGCCGCGGAGGATCTCGTGCTCGAGAACGGGCGGGTCACCGTGCGCGGCGCGCCGGGCCGCGGCATCGGGCTCGGCGAGCTGGCGGCGATCGCCTCGGCGCCTCGCCCCGGCTACGCGTTGCCCGGCGGCATGGCGCCGGGCCTCGAGGCCTCGGGCTACGTCGCCGTCAGTCAATCCACGTACTCCAGCGGCGCTCACGCCGCGGTCGTGGAAGTCGACACCGAGACCGGCGTGGTGCGTGTGCTGCGCTACGTCGCCGTCGACGACTGCGGCGTGATGATCAATCCGATGGTGGTCGAGGGCCAGGTGCACGGCGGCATCGCGCACGGCATCGGCAACGCGCTGCTCGAGCGCATGGCCTACGACGAGCACGGCCAGCCGATCACCGGCACGCTGATGGAGTACGCGCTGCCCCGCGCCGCCGACGTGCCGGAGCTCGACGTGCGCCACGTCGTCACGCCCTCGCCGCTGAACCCGCTCGGCGTGAAGGGCGCCGGCGAGGGCGGGACGCTGCCGGCGCCGGCGGCGATCGCCAACGCGGTGGCCGACGCCCTCGGCGTCGACGTCACCGAGATGCCGCTCACGCGCGAGTACGTCTGGCGGTGCGCGCAGGGCGCGCCGCGATCGCGAGGACCGTCATGAGCATCGCGTCCATCGATCACTGGGTCATGGTCGTCGGTGACATCGAGCGCACGCTCGCGTTCTATCGCCGGCTCGGCTTCGAGATCGCCGAGGAGCCGCGCGAGGGCCGCCCGCCGATGCCGACCATCCGCATCGGCCGCACGCAGAAGATCAACGTCCATGCTCGCGACTGGCCCGCGCGCCCCGGCTATCTTGGCGCTCGCCGGCCCAGCGTGGGTGGCGCCGACTTCTGCCTCGTCTGGGACGGCAGCGTGCAGGAGGTGCTCGACCTGCTCGCCCGCACCGGCGTGGCCGTCGAGGCCGGGCCCGGCCCGCGCACGTGCGCGCGCGGCGTGTCGACCAGCGTCTACTTCCGCGACCCCGACGACAATCTCGTGGAGTTCACGATCTATCCGGACGGAGATCGCTGAGCATGCGCGACTACATGGCGAAGCTGCGAGCCCGTGGCGACCTTCTCGAAGTGCGTCGGCCCGTGCAGGCCCGCCACGAGCTGGCCGCGGTGACCCAGGCGGCGCAGCGCCGCTTCGGCAAGCCGATCTTGTTCCACGAGGTCAGCGGAACGAAGTTGCCCGTGCTGACGAACGTCTATGGCAGCCGCGAGCGGCTGGCGGAGATCCTCGGTATCGCGCCCTCCGACTTCTGTCGCCGCTGGAACGAGCTGGCCAGCGTCGCCGCGCCGGCGGCGGGCCCGCTCAAGCGCGAGGTGCCGATGCCGCGGGACCTGGTGGACGCGCGGCTGAGCGACCTGCCGCTCCTGACCTACGCCGAGCGCGACGCGGCGCCGTACTTCACCTCGGCCATCTTCCTGGCCCGCGAGCCGGAGACGGGCGTGCCGAACCTGTCGTTCCATCGCTCCATGTACGTGAGCGACAGCGAGCTGCGCGTGCGCCTGGCGCCGCGCCACCACCTCACGCTCTACCACGAGAAGGCGGAAGCGAAGGGCCGCCCCCTGGAAGCCGCGATGCTCCTCGGGCCGCCGCCGCAGGTGTTCCTGGCGGCAGCGGCGCCGGTCCCCTACGACGTCGACGAGCTGGAGGTCGCCGCCCGCCTGGCCGGCCAGCCCCTCGACATGCGCCCGTGCAAGCACATCAATCTGGAAGTGCCGGCCACCACCGAGATCGTGATCGAGGGGCGCTTTCTGCCGAACGTCCGCCGGCCCGAGGGGCCGTTTGGCGAGTTCATGGGCTACTACGTGCCCGTTGGCGACAATGCCGTCTTCGAAGTGCTCGGCGTCTCCATGCGTCCCGACGCGATCTTCCACAGCATCCTGTGCGGCTCGCCCGAGGAGGTGCTGACGCTCGAGCTCTCGGTGGCCGCCAACGTCTACCAGCGCGTCAGCGCGGTGCTGCCCGGCATTCTCGACGTCACCTGCCAGCCGTTCGTCCTCCACACGGTCGTGAAGATCCGCCAGCAGTACGAAGGGCACGCGCGCCAGGTGCTGATGGCGGTGTTCGGCGCCGAGCCCACGTGGGCCAAGACGTGCACGGTCGTCGACGAGGACGTCAACATCTACGACATGAACGACGTCATGTGGGCGGTGTTGACCCGTTCGCGCCCGGACCGGGACGTCATGATCCTGCCCTCGGTGCCGTCGTTCTATCGCGATCCGCACAAGGATCACTGGGGCCGCCTCGGCATCGACGCCACCGCTCCGTTCGAGCGGCGTCACGAGTTCGAGCGCAAGCGCGTGCCGGGCGCCGATACGCTCGACCTGGGCGCGTACCTGCCCTCGGCTTGACACCTTCCGGACGAGACGGTATAGCCCTCGCATCGGAGGCCGTCCCATGGCAGAGACGATCAAGTGGCCGAAGGGCAAGCGCTGCGCGGTGTCGCTCTCGTTCGATCTCGACGGCGAGAGCCCGTGGATCCATCGCGACGCGGCGCTGGCCGAGCGGCCGCTGACGATGAGCATGGGTGCCTACGGTCCCAAGACGGGCGCGCCGCGCATCCTGGACGTGCTCGACCGCTACAGCCTCAAGGTCGCCTGGTTCATTCCCACGTGGATCGTCGAGCGCTATCCCGACGTCTGCCGCGACATCCAGCGGCGCGGCCACGAGATCGGCCACCATGGCCACCTGCACGAGAAGCCGTTCTTCCTTAAGGGCGGCGCCGAGGAAGAAGAGGCGCTGCTGCTGAAGTCGCTCGACATCTTCAAGAAGGTGCTGGACCTCAGACCCAAGGGCTCGCGGCTGCCGTCGGCCGATCCGTCGAAGGACTCGATGGATCTGCTCAAGAAGCACGGCTTCACCTATCACTCCAATCTCATGGACGCCGACCTGCCGTACTGCCACAAGACGAAGTACGGCGAGCTGGTCGAGCTGCCGACGGCGTGGTGCAACAACGACTGGCCGTTCTTCGGCTTCAGCGCGGTGCCGCAGGTGGGCACCGGCATCCGCAGCCAGGAGGACGTGTTCGAGATCTGGAAGGAAGAGTTCGACGGCGCCTACGAGGAGCGCGGCTTCTTCAACCTCATGGGCCATCCTCAAGTGATCGGCCGTCCGTCACGCATGCGGATGGTGGCTCGCCTGATCGAGCACATCCTCGGCAAGGGCGACGTGTGGTTCGCGACGCCGATCGAGGTGGCCGAGCACTACCTCTCCGAGCGGTGAGCGCCGCGGGGTCCGGACGTCTCGCCGGGCGCGTCGCGCTCGTCACCGGCGGCGGGCGCGGGTTCGGGCGCGCCATCGTGGAGGCCTTCGCCGCCGAGGGCGCCGACGTCGCCGTGAACTACAACGCGACGGCGGCCGGCGCCGCCGAGGTGGCGGCGGCGGTGGAGAAGCAGGGCCGCCGGGCGCTGGCCGTGCGCGCCGACGTCGCGCGCGAGGACCAGGTGCGCGCGATGGTCGACCAGGTGCTGCAGCGCTTCGGCCGTCTCGACGTCCTCGTCAACAACGCCGGCATCATGACGCGCGGCCCGTTTCTCGACGTCCCGCAGAAGGACTACGAGTCGATGTGGGCCATCAACGTCACCGGGACGTTCCTGTGCACGCAGTACGCGCTGAGGCCGATGGTGGCGGCGCGCTACGGCCGCATCATCAACCTGTCCTCCCAGCTCGCGCGCATGTCCGTGGGCACCGGCGGCTTCGCGGCCTACGCGGCGACGAAGGGCGCGGTGGAGGCGTTCACGCGCGCGATGGCCCACGAATTCGGCCAGCACGGCGTGACGGTGAACGCCATCGCGCCGGGCGGCATCGACACGGACATGAGCAAGGCCGTCATGACGCCGGAGTACCGCGAGCGGCGCATCAAGGAATTGCCCGTCCGCCACCTGGGCGAGGTGGCCGACGTCGCCTACTGCGCGGTCTTCCTGGCGACGCCCGAGGCGAACTATCTCACCGGCCAGGTGCTGCAGCCCAACGGCGGGTGGGTGATGGCATGAAGCGGACGAGCGTGCGCGCGATGCGGCGGGTGGTGGTCGCGCTGGCGGGGGTGCTGTTGCTGGTCGTGGTGGGCACGGCGCCGGCGTCCAAGGACACGCTGGTGATCGGCATGCCGACCGACGTGCCGATCTTCGACACGCACAAGGCCACGGGCCTGCACAACGGCGGCATCCTCAACCAGGTCTCCGAGCCGCTCGTGCGTCTGACGCCCGACGGCAAGGTGATCCCGTGGCTCGTGGAGTCGTGGTCGCAGTCCAAGGACGGCAAGACCTGGACGCTCAACACGCGCAAGAACCTGAAGTTCACCGACGGCACGCCGTTCAACGCCGAGGCGCTCAAGTTCAACCTCGAGCGGTTCCGCAAGCACTCGATCGGCAAGGCCACGCTGGCCATGGTGACGTCCATCGAGGTCACCGGCGAGCACGTCCTCAAGCTCTCCACCGAGGCGCCGTTCGCGCCGCTGATCAACTCGCTCGGCTACCACTGGATCGTCGTGTACAGCCCCACGCAGGTGCAGAAGACCGGCGACGACAACGTCCACACGGCGCCCGTCGGCACCGGGCCCTTCAAATTCGTCCACCACAAGCGCGGTCAGGAAGTGCGGCTGGAGGCCAACGACCAGTACTGGGGCGGCAAGCCGAAGCTGCGCGCGATCGTCAGCAAGCCCTATCCCGACCAGAGCGCGCGCATGCTGGCGCTGGAGAGCGGCGACGTCGATCTCATCTTCCACGTGCCGCCGCAGGAGGCCACCCGGCTGGCGAAGAACGCGAGCCTCACCGTCTCCACGCCGCCCTCGGCGCGCGTCATCTGGCTCTACCTGAACACGCAAAAGGAGCCGCTGAAGGACAAGCGCGTGCGGCAGGCGCTCTACCAGGCGATCGACCGCGAGGCGATCATCAAGAACATCTTCGCGGGCACCGCGAAGCCGCTGCACTCGCCCGGCCCCGTCGGGAGCTTCGGCTACACGGAGAAGTACGACCGGTACGGCTACAACCCCGACCAGGCGCGCCAGCTTCTCAAGGAGGCCGGCGCCACCAACCTCACCTTCACCGTCCACCACTCGCCCGGCCGCTACCTGCTCTCCGGCCAGGTGATCGAGGCCGTGCAGGGCTATCTCAAGCAGGTCGGCGTGACGATGAAGGTGGTCGATCTCGAGTGGGGCACGCTCTCGCAGATGTCGGCGCAGCCCGTCGAGAAGAATCAACTCCAGGCCACGCTGTTCGGCTGGCGCTCGGTGAACGGCGACATCGACAGCGCCATCCAGGACTTCGGCTCCGCCTTCTGGCGCCCCAAGGGCAACAACCTCTCCTTCTGGAAGAGCGACGAGTTCGACAAGCTCCTGGCCTTCGAGCAGGGCACGCTCGATACGAAGAAGCGCGTCGAAGCGCTGCATCGCATGCAGGAGATCTTGATGGACGAGATGCCCGCGCTCTGGCTCTACGGCGAGCCGCAGATCTGGGCCGCCAAGCGCACGCTCAAAGGTGTCGAGTGGAATCCGCTCGAGTCCATCCAGTCGCTCCACGCGGCCTACTTCGAGGACTAGTAAGATGGGGGCCCCGAGATGGCCCCCAAACCCCCCAACGTTCGGAGCGCCCCGGCGAAACCGTGGCGCTCCTCTAGTCTCCCGTGTTGCGCTTGATCGGCGGTCGGCTCATCACGGGTCTGCCGACGCTGCTCGCGGTCAGCCTCTTGGTGTTCGCCATCGTGCGGCTGATTCCCGGCGATCCGGCGCGGTTGCTGGCCGGCGATTTCGCCACCGATCAGATCGTGGACGAGCTGCGCCAGAAGTGGCGGCTCAACGATCCCCTGCCCGTGCAGTACGCGGTGTACGTGGGCGGCGTGGTGCGCGGCGACTTCGGCCGCTCGATCACCACCTCCACGCCGATCCTGCCGGAGCTGGTCGAGCGATTCCTGCGCACGCTGGAGCTGGCCGTGGCCGGCATCGTCGTGGCCATCGTCGTCGGTGGCGCGGCCGGCATCGTCAGCGCGGTCCGCCGCTCCTCGCTCACCGATTACGTCGCGACGGCGCTCGCGCTGACCGGCATCAGCACGCCGATCTTCTGGTCCGGCCTGCTGCTCATCCTCCTGTTCTCCGTCCGGCTCGAATGGCTGCCCGCCGGCGGCAGCGGCACGCTGCGCCACCTGGTGCTGCCGGCGCTGAGCCTCGGCCTCTTCTCCGCGGGCGTGCTGGCGCGCCAGACGCGCTCCGGCATGCTGGAGGTTCTCGGCCAGGACTTCGTGCGCACCGCGCGCGCCAAGGGGTTGCCCGAGCGCGTCGTGGTCGTGAAGCACGCGCTGAAGAACGCGCTCATCCCGGTCGTCACGGTGCTCGGCGACCAGTTCGGCCGGCTGCTCGGCGGCGCCATCCTCACGGAGACCGTCTTCGCGTGGCCCGGGATGGGCCGGTACCTGATCGAGTCGATCTCGCAGCGCGACTATCCAGCCGTCCAGGGCGCGATCTTCGTCTTCGCCGCCTCCGTCGTGGTCGTCAACCTGCTGGTCGATCCGTGCGCGCCGAGTGATGCCGACACTGCGACGCCTGGCCCGCCACTCCGGCGCCCGCTTCGGGGCCGCCGTCGCCCTCGGCTTCGCGCTGGCCGCGCTGGCGGCGCCGTGGCTGGCGCCCTACGACCCCGAGGCGATCGCCCTCGGCGTGAATCTCCAGGGCCCCTCGCGCGGCCATCTCTTCGGCACCGACAGCCTCGGCCGCGACGTGGTCTCGCGCACGATCTGGGGCGCGCGCATCTCGCTCACGATCGGCTTCGTCTCGGTGGGCCTGGCCCTCGTGGGCGGCGTGCCGCTGGGCCTGGTGGCCGCGTGGAGCGGCGGCTGGCCCGATCGTCTCATCATGCGCGCGGTGGACGTGCTGCTGTCGTTTCCCACGATCCTGCTGGCGATCGTGGTAATCACGATCTTCGGCCCCGGGCTCGGCAACGCGATGCTGGCGATCGGCGTGGCCGAGGTGCCGCTCTACGCGCGGCTGGCGCGGGCGGCGGTGCTGCGCGTGAAGGGCCTCAACTTCGTGGAGGCCGCGCGCGCCTCCGGCTCACGTGCTGCCCAACTGCCTGCCGCCGCTGCTGGTGCAATCCACGCTGATGTTCGCCACGGCCATCCTGTCGGCCGCGTACCTGGGATTCCTCGGCCTCGGCGCCCAGCCGCCGACTCCCGAGTGGGGCACGATGCTCGCCAAGGCCCGCGACTTCCTGCGCACGGCGCCCCACGTCTCCATCTTCCCCGGGCTCACGATCATGCTGACCGTGCTGGGCCTCAACCTGCTGGGGGACGGGCTGCGTGACGTGCTCGATCCCCAGACCGCAGCGTCCGCATGACCTGCCAGGTAATTGACGCCGGTACCCGGCGGCCGCACCATGCGGACGTGTTGCGGATTGCCTTCGCCGGAACGTTCGCCGCCACGCTGGAGCCGGCCGTGCGCTCCCACCTGGCCGTCCCCTGCGAGGTCGTCGTGGGCGACGAGGCCGGCATCGTCGGCAAGCTGGGCGACGTGGATGCGCTGGTCACGCTGGCGTTCACGCGCGAGATGGCCGCTGCCGCGCCGCGGCTGAAGCTGGTCCAGGTGCCGGGCGCCGGGCTCGACCGCATCGACCGCTCGGCCTTGCCGCCGGCCACCGCGCTGGCGAACGTCTACGGCCACGAGGTCGGCATCGCCGAGTACATCCTGGGCGCCATGCTCGCGCTGACGCGGCAGTTCCAGCGGCTGGACGCTGCGCTGCGCCAGGGGTCGTGGCAGAGCCAGTGGGCGGTGGGCGCGGCGGCGCCGTCGCCGTGGCCGGAGCTGGCCGGCAAGACGCTCGGCATCCTGGGCTACGGCCACATCGGCCGCTGCCTGGCCCGCCGCGCGCGGGCATTCGACATGACGGTGCTGGCCATCCGTCGCACGCCGGAGCCCGACGCCGACGCGCTCGTGCGCACCCCCGACGCCCTCGACGACGTCCTCGCGCGCGCCGACTACGTCGCGCTCACGCTGCCCCTGACGGCCGAGACGCGCGGGATGCTGGGCGAGCGTGAGCTGCGCCGCATGAAGCGGACGGCCATCCTCGTCAACGTGGCGCGCGCCGACCTCGTGGACGAGGACGCGCTCTATCACGCGCTGGCCGAGCGCGCGATCGCCGCCGCCGCCCTCGACGTGTGGTATCGCTACCCGACGGCAGCCGGGCCCACGCCCCCGGCGCGGCGGCCGTTCCACGAGCTGGACAACGTCCTCATGACGCCGCACGTGTCAGGCTGGACGGAGGGCATGCTGGAGGCGCGGGCGCGGCTCATCGCCGACAACGTCCAGCGCATCGCGCGCGGCGAGCCGCCGCTGAACCTGATCGCGCGGTAGTGCGCCTGCCCTTCTTCTACGGCTGGGTGATCATCGCCGTCGCCTTCGTCACCATGGGCGTCGGCGTCAACGCCCGCACGGCGTTCTCGCTGCTCTTTCCGCCGATCCTCGACGAGTTCGGCTGGGAGCGCGGCGTGACGGCCGGCGCCTTCTCGTTCGGCTTCCTGATCTCGGCGGTGCTGAGCCCCTCGATGGGCAAGCTGATGGACCGCCGCGGTCCGCGTGTGCAGATGGAGCTCGGTGCCGTGCTGGTGGCCGCCGGCCTGTTCCTCGCCCCGTACGTGAGCCGGCCGTGGCACCTCTACGCCACGCTCGGCGTGCTGGTCGGCGGCGGCAGCGTGTGCCTGGCCTACACCGGCCATTCGTTCTTCTTGCCCAACTGGTTCGTGCGGCAGCGCGGGCTCGCGCTGAGCATCGCGTTCTCCGGCGTGGGCGTGGGCTCGATCATCCTGCTGCCGTGGCTGCAGGGGCTCATCGCGCGCGGCGGCTGGCGCACGGCGTGCTGGACAATGGCCGTCCTCACGCTGGCGCTGCTGGTGCCGCTGAACTTGCTCGTCAAGCGCCGGCCGGAGGACATGGGGCTGCGGCCCGACGGCGACGAGGCGCCGCGGGAGGGGCGGGCCGCCCCGCGCGCCAGCAACGTGGTGGACCCGGCGTGGGTCGCCGTCGACTGGACGCTGGGCCGGGCGATGAGCACGGCGCGCTTCTGGTGGATCATGCTCGGGTACTTCGCCGGACTCTATTCCTGGTATGCGGTGCAGGTTCACCAGACGAAGTACCTGGTGGAGATCGGGTTCAGCGCGAGCCACGCGGCGTGGGCGCTCGGCTTCGTGGCCCTCGTCGGCATTCCGGGCCAGATCGCGCTCGGCTACGCCTCCGATCGCGTCGGGCGCGAATGGGTGTGGACGGTCGGCGCCCTGGGCTTCGTGGCCTGCTACGTCGCGCTGCTGCTGCTGCGCGAAGCGCCGACGCCGGCGCTGCTGTGGCTGATGGTGCTCACCCAGGGCATGCTCGGCTACGGCCTGACGTCCGTGGTCGGCGCGATCCCCGCCGAGATCTTCCAGGGCAAGCATTACGGCACGATCTTCGGCACCATCATGGTGGCCGCCATCGGCGGCGGCGCTGCCGGCCCCTGGCTCACCGGCGTGATCCACGACGCGACGGGCAGCTATACGGCCGCCTGGTGGATCGCCATCGGCTGCAGCGCGTTGTCCGGAGCCGCCATCTGGCTGGCCGCACCGCGCCGCGTCCGGCTGGTGGCCGGCCGCGTGCGGGCTTGAGCGACGCGGTATGCTCGGGCCGATCGCTCACAGGAGGCCCGTCATGACCCGACTGCTCGTGGCTCTCGTCTCGGCCGCGCTGAGCGTCACCACCGCCGGCGCCGCGCACGCCGAGCTGCAGCGTCTCTACGTCCTCGACTGCGGGACGAACCTGGGCAAGGACCAGTCGCGCTGGTCGCCCGGCGTCAACGAGGGCAAGCCGATCGAGTTCTCCGACAACTGCTACCTGATCCGTCACACCAAGGGCCTCCTGCTGTGGGACACCGGGATCAGCGACGCCGTGGCCGCCATGCCGAACGGCCTGGTGACGGCCAACGGGGCGATCATCCAGAGCCGCGCGAAGACGCTGGCCGCACAGCTCACGGGGCTCGGCGTGAAGCCGGCCGACGTCACCTACGTGGCCGTCTCCCACACCCACGGCGATCACGTCGGCAACATCGCGCTCTTCCCGACCTCCACCGTGCTGATCCAGGGCGCGGAGTACGAGTGGGCGATGGCGGGGCAGAACAAGCCGGCCTTCGCCGCGACCCAGAAGATCGAGAAGCTGGCGGGCGACCACGACGTCTTCGGCGACGGCAGCGTCATGATCCTCTCCACGCCGGGCCACACGCCCGGTCACCAGTCGCTGCTGGTGAAGCTGCCGAAGACCGGCAACCTCGTGCTCTCCGGCGACGCCGTGCACTTCCAGGACAACTGGACACACAAGCGCGTGCCCTCGATGAACACCAGCAAGGACCAGACGGTGGCCTCGCTCGAGCGGATCGCCAAGGTGCTGGCCGACGAGAAGGCCACGCTGTGGATCAACCACGACAAGCCGCAGAGCGCGACGCTGCGTTATGCTCCTGGCTTCTACGAGTGACGCCATGAGCTGAACGCGTCACCAAGGAGGACGCCCATGCGGCCATCGCGGCGCCTGTTCACCGTGCTGATCGTCGCGGCGCTGATGGCCGCCGGCGCCGCACCGGCCGCGGCGCAGACACCGAAACGCGGCGGGATCTTCCACGTGCCCGCCCCCGAGCCCCCGAGCCTCGACCCCCACCAGATCGCAGGGTTCTCGACCCACCTGTACGCGAGCCCCGTTTACGGCCACCTCGTCCGCTTTCCGGCGGGGCCGGAGGCGAAGGACTCCGCCGATCACCGGATCATGCCGGACATCGCGGAGAAGTGGGAGTACACGACCCCGACCACACTGGTGTTCACGCTGCGCAAGGGCATCCGCTTTCACAAGAAGCCGCCGGTCAACGGCCGCGAGGTCACCGCCGAGGACGTCAAGTTCTCGCTGGAGCGGTTTCGCGCGAAGTCGCCCCTGCGCTCGCGCCTCGAGCCCGTGCAATCCATCGACGTGCTGGACCGCTACACCGTCCGCCTCGTGCTTCGCGAGCCCTTCGCACCGCTGCTGAACCACCTCGCCAATCCCGCGCACTGCGCGATCATGCCGCGCGAGATCGACGACAAGTTCAAGGACCTGAACACGCCCGAGGCGATGATCGGCACCGGGCCGTTCGTGCTCCGCACCTACGAGCGGGGCGTGCGCGCGGTCTACGAGCGGAATCCGGACTACCACATGCCGGGTCTCCCGTACCTCGACGGTCTCTCCATCGACATCGTGCCGGACCAGGCGGCCCGGCTGTCGCTGCTGCGGGCCGGGAAGCTGCAGCTCGCGCACTGGTGGGGCTGGCTGACGCCCGAGGAAGGTCGCGCACTGAAGCGCACGAACCCGGAGATGGTGATCTCCACGCAGATGGTCGTCGACCTCGCGCACATCTACATGCGCACGGATCAGCCCCCGTTCAACGACGTGCGCGTCCGCCGCGCCGTCGCTCTCGCCATCGACCGCAAGGCCTGGCGGGACGCGCTGCACTTCGGCGAGGGCTGCCTGGACTCCGGGCCCGTCCCCTGCTCCATGACGGAATGGAAGCTCACCGCCGAGAAGATCGACCCGGCGAAGGCGCGATACCTCACCGGCTATGACGTCCAGGAGGCGAAGCGGCTGCTGGCCGAGGCCGGTGTCCCGCGCGGCTTTCCAACCCCGATCCATCACTGGCCCGGCTTCGCGCCGCCGTGGCGTAGCTACTACGACCTGGTGGCCGAGAGCCTGAACACGATCGGCCTCGGCGCGGAGCTACGCCCGGAGGACATCGGCAGGTACAACACGATGACGTTCCTGGGCAAGTACGACAAGATGGGGATGGGACCGACCGGTGCCGGCGAGACGGAGGTGGACAGCTTTCTCCACGAGATGTTCTACACGGGCGTGCCGCGCAATCGTAGCCGGGTCGCCGATCCCGAGCTCGACCGCATGCTCGTCGCCCAGCGCCGCGAGCTCGA
>QHRW01000036.1 GCA_003220265.1 Candidatus Rokuibacteriota bacterium
GTTCGGCGAGCTCTTCGGCGAGCCCTACAAGAGCATGCCGAAGGACGCCGGCGCGATCGTGGTGTTCACCCTGGAGTGATTCGCATCGCCGCGGGGAGGGCGCACGCGCGCCCTCCCCGCGGTAGCATGTCTCCATGATCCGCATCCTCGCCCTCACCGTCGCTCTGAGCCTCGGCCCGGCGGTCGCTTGGGCCCAGGATCGCGCGGCGGAAGCCGCCCAGATCTTCGCCAGCACGTGCGGCTTCTGCCATCAGGATGGTGGCCGGGCCGCCGGCCGGGGACCCAAGCTGGCGGGCACCGATCGGCCGGACGACTACTTGCTCAACCGCATCCGTGTCGGAAAGGAGGGCGCCATGCCCGCCTTCGGGCGAGCGCTCAGCGAGGCGCAGCTGCGAGCCCTCGTGGCCTACATTCGCAGTCTGAAGGACGACGCTCGATGACCGGCCGGCGCGCGGCCGCGCTCGCCGGTGCGCTCGCGGCCGCCTTCGCCTGCTCGACCGCCGACGGGCGGCCCCTCAGTGTCATCCGCGACCGCGGCGTGCTGTCGCAGTGTGCCCACGCCAACGCGCTGCCGTTCGCGAGCAAGACGGCCGACCCGCCGGGATTCCAGATCGAGCTCGGGCGCGCGCTGGCGGCGGACCTGGGCGTCCAGCTCAGCGTGGAGTGGGTCACCAGCGGTGTGCAGTTCCGCGCCGTCGACTGCGACATCGTCCTGGACACGATCGCCGTGCCGGAGGCTCAGGCCGAGCGCCGTCTCGACCTCTCGAAGCCGTACCGTCGCAGCGGGGTGGGGCTCGTGCTGTCGCCGAACACGCCTGAGGTTCGACAGTTCGACGATCTCATCGGCCATCGCGTCGCCGTGCAAACGCGGTCGCTGGCGGCGATGCTGCTGGGGCGGCGCGGGATCCGGCTCGCCTCGTTCGGCTACGAGGAGGAGATGGTCGAGGCGGTGATGAAGGGAGAGGTGGAGGCCGCGGCCGTGTCGCAGGCCACGGTGGGGTACTTCAACCTCCGCCATCCCGACGCTCACCTGCGGTTCGTCCACGCGTACGACACGGAGCCCGAGCTCCGCTGGAATCTTTCCGTCGGCTTGCGGCGTTCCGACCCGGCGTTGCGCGAAGCGATCGACGCCGCCATCGACCGCCTCGTGACCAGCGGCACCATCGAGAAGATCTACGCGCGCTACGGCATCGAATACCGGCCTGCCCTCGCCCCGTGACCGCGCGAAGGATCCCGCGTGAGCGCCACGCCGCGATGACGGTGGTGCGGTCGTCTCCGGCACGACTCGCGATGGGCGTCGTCGTGCTGATCTTCACGCTTGCAGGAGCCGCGGCGGCGGAAGTCACCCGGCTCGTGGTGACGGCGCGCCAGGACGTGCTGGGGGGCGATTACGAAAAGCTCGCCGGGACTGTCGAGCTCGAGCTGGACCCGGCGCATCCCGCCAACGTGACGATCGTGGACCTCGACCGCGCGCCCCGCAACGCGCGCGGCCGTGTCGAGGCCTCGGCGGACTTCATGGTGCTGCGGCCCCGGCGATCCCCGCGCGGGTCGACGGCGCTGCTGGAGGTCAGCAACCGCGGCGGCAAGGCCGCGCTGCCGTACTTCAACCGGGCGTCCTGGACGCTGGACCCGACCGCGGATCGCGACTTCGGCGACCGGTTCCTGATGCGGCAGGGTCTCACGGTCATCTGGGTGGGCTGGCAATTCGACGCGCCGCGCGAGGACGGCCTCCTGCGCCTGCGCGCGACGATCGCCGGCGGCGGCCCCCAGCCGATCGAGGGACTCGTCCGCAGCGACTGGACCGTGGATGCCCCGACCGCGACGCTGCCACTCGCGCACCGCAATCACGTGCCGTACCCGGTGGCCGACCCCGCCCACGCGGACAACGTGCTGACGGTACGCGCCACCAGGCTCGGGCCGAGAGAGGTCGTGTCGCGCGACCGCTGGCGCTTCGCGCGCATGGAAGAGGGACGGCTGGTGGACGACCCGACGCAGATCTCCCTCGCCGGAGGCTTCGAGCGCGGCAAGATCTACGAGCTGGTCTATCGCGCGCGGGATCCCGCCGTCGTGGGCATTGGACTGGCGGCCGTGCGCGACGTCGTCTCGTTTGCGCGCTACGATCCCCGCGCGCCGTTTCCGGTGACGGCGGCGGTGGGGCTCGGCATCTCCCAGAGCGGGCGGTTCTTGCGCCACTTCGTCTACCAGGGCTTCAACACCGACGAGGCCGGCCGGAAAGTGTTCGACGGCTTGCTCGTTCACACGGCCGGCGCGGGGCGGGGGAGCTTCAATCACCGCTTCGCGCAGCCGTCGCGAGACGCGCATCGCTTCTCCGCATTCTTCTATCCGACGGACATTTTCCCGTTCACGGGCCGGACGCAGACCGATCCGGAGACGGGGCGTGCGGATGGACTCTTCGCGCGATCACGGCCCGAGCACGTGCCGAAGATCTTCTTCACCAACACCGGCTACGAGTACTGGGGGCGGGCGGCATCGCTGATTCACACGACACCGGACGGACGGATCGATGCGCCGCCGCTGCCCAACGAGCGCATCTACCATCTCGCGGGCGGCCAGCACTTCGTCGGTGGGTTCCCTCCGCCGGACGCGCCGCGCTCAGGCGACGTGTATCGCAGCAACCCCCTCGACTTCCTCGTGACCCTCCGCGCGCTGCTGACACGCCTGCTCGAGTGGGTCGCGGACGGCCGCACTCCGCCGCCGAGCGCCTACCCCACGCTGTCGACGCGAACGCTGGTCTCCATCGACGCGCTGAAGTTCCCGGCCGTCCGCGGCCTGAAGGCCCCCGCCGTGATCCACCAGGCCCATCGGGTCGACTATGGTCCAGACTGGGGCGCCGGCATCATCACCCGCGAGCCGCCGGGGGTCGGCGCGCCCTTCCCCGCGCTCGTGTCCCAGGTGGACGCCGATGGCAACGAGGTCGCCGGCGTGCGCGGCGTCGAGCTCCTGGCACCGCTGGCCACCTACACCCCGTGGCAGCTCCGCGGCGGCCAGGGAAGCGATGCCGGCGAGCTGGTGGATTTCCTGGGCAGCTACGTCCCCCTGCCGCGGACGGACGCGGAGCGGGAGCGCGCGGGTGACGGCCGTGTCAGCGTCGAGCGTCGCTATGCCGACAAGAGCGTCTACCTGGTGACGGTACGTCGAGCCGCCGACTCCCTGGCGCGGGCGGGCCTGCTGCTTCGCGAGGACATTCCGGGGGTGCTCCAGCGAGCCGAGCAGCACTGGGACTGGATCATGCGGCGCTGAGGGCACGGCCCGATCTGATCCTTCGGTTTCCAGGCGCCTCCCCTGCAATAATCGGAGGGCTGGCACTGTGCCAGTGCCCCTCACCCAGGGAGGCATCATGCGAAAGACGCTGATCGCGTCAGTCGCCTTGGGCTTCGCCGCGTTCGTCACCAGCGGCTGCGTCTCCAAGAGCGAGTACATGAAGCAGGTCCACGCCACCGACCAGCTCGAGCAGGAGCTGGCCCAGGCCAAGGCCCGGAACCGCACGCTGGACGAGAACCTCGCGGCCATGACCAAGGACCGGGGCGAGCTCGAGCTCCTGCTCAAGTCGCGCTCGGACGAGCTCTCCAAGGCCGTCGCCGAGCTGCGCCAGCGCGTCGCCGCCCTCGGCGGCGAGAACGCGCGGCTGGCGAAGGACCTCGAGGACGAGCGCAAGGCCAGGGAGGACGCCCAGCACGCGAAGGAGGAGAAGGTCCGCGAGGTCAGCTCGACCTACGAGCAGCTCCTCAGCAAGATGAAGGGCGAGATCGCCAAAGGGCAGGTCACGATCTCCGAGCTGAAGGGCAAGCTCACCGTCAACCTCGTCGAGGCGATCCTCTTCGACTCGGGCCAGGCCGAGGTCAAGCCGGGCGGACTGGTGGTGCTCGGCAAGGTCATCGAGATCCTCAAGACCGTGAACGACAAGGCCGTCCGTATCGAAGGCCACACCGACGACATCCCGATCAAGGGCAGTCTCACGGGGCGCTATCCGACGAACTGGGAGCTCTCCGCGGCGCGCGCCATCAACGTCGCCCGCTATCTGCAGAAGCAGGCGATCAGCCCGGCCAACCTTTCCGCGGCCGGCTACGGCGAGTTCAAGCCCGTGGCCGACAACTCCACCGTGGAGGGACGGGCGAAGAATCGCCGCATCGAGATCGTGCTCGTACCCAAGGACTGAGCCCCCGCCCCACGCCCCGTGAGCGCGTGACTCGCGCTCACGGGGCCTAGAACGAGCCGGGTCAACGCCTCGCGGTTCTGCTATTCTTCCGCGCCATGGACACTCTAGAGCTCGGACTCAAGGGCAAGGTTGCGATCGTCACGGGCGGGAGCGAGGGGCTGGGCAAGGCCGCCGTCGAGCGGTTTGCCCGGTCGGGCGCGCGGGTGGTGGCCTGTGCCCGCCGCAAGGACGTGCTCGAGCGCACCATCGACGACATCCGGAAGGCGACGGGCGCCGAGATCGTCCCGCTGGCCGCCGACGTCTCCCAGGCGGCCGGCTGCGAGGCGGTGGTCGCCGCAGCCGTCCGGCAGTTCAGCACCGTCGATATCCTGCTGAACAACGCGGGGACCTCGGCGGGGGGCAGCTTCGAGACGGTCAGTGACGACGCCTGGCAGTCCGACCTCGACCTCAAGCTCATGGCCGCGGTGCGCATGTCGCGCCTGGTCATCCCGCACATGAAGCGGCAGGGCGGCGGGCGCATCATCAACGTCGTCAACACCGGGGGCAAGGCGCCGCGGGCGCAGGGGCTGCCCACCAGCGTGTCGCGGGCGGCCGGCATCAACCTGACGAAGTCGCTGGCCAACGAGTACGCCGCGGACCGCATCCTGGTGAACGCGATCTGCATCGGCCTGGTGAAGAGCGCGCAGATGGCAAAGCGTGCGAAGGACGGCGACCTCGAGGGTCACTACCGCGAGCTGGGCAAGCGCGTGCCCATCGGGCGGGTGGCGGAGGCTTCGGAGTTCGCCGACCTGGTGGCGTTCCTCGCCTCGGACCGTGCCGCGTTCATCACGGGCACGGCCATCAACTTCGACGGCGGGATCTCGCCGGTCGTGTAGGGCCGACTACTTCTTCGGCTCGGCGCCGCCCGTGCTCGAGGCGCCTTTTTCGTTGCTCCGGGAGTAGGACGCGCCCTCACCGACGTTGGCGCCGGTCTTGGTGGCCTGGGCGGGATCGACGGCGTTGGGCCGGGTATCGCCGCCGGTCTGCGAGGACGACGGGCCGCCCGCCTGCGAGGAGGTCTGGCCCAGCTTCGCCAGCGTGGCGTCGTCGAGCCGGCCGGTGGCGTCGAGGCCGTTCTTCTTCTGGTAGGCCCGCAGCGCGTCACGCGTGTGCGCACCCATGACCCCATCGATCGGGCCTGGATCGTGCCCCATCTGCTTGAGGGCGTTCTGCACTCGCTCGACTTCCGCGCGATCGCCGCTCTGCGCAGCGATCTGCGTTGCCGTGAGTGCGAGCAGCGCGCTTCCCATCAGGACCAGAGTCAGCGTTTTCATGACCCACTCCCGGAACCAGCAGGAGCAAGTCCTGTACCGCCGATGACCTGAGACCGGCTCGGCTCGCCACCGGGCCGGTCGAGCGCTAGAATCCGGCGATGGCCCACGAGCTCCGCGCGCTGTTCACGCCGATCCAGGTCGGGGCGCTCACGCTCGAGAACCGGATCTACTCCTCCGGCCACGCCGAAGCCATGGCCGACGGCGGCCGCCCCACGGAGCGGCTGCGGCGCTACCACGAGGCCAAGGCGCGGGGTGGGTGTGCGCTGACGATCTTCGGCGGCTCCTCCAGCGTGCATCCCTCGTCGCCGGCGGCCGCGTGGAAGCAGATCGCCAACCACGACGACTCCGTCATCCCCGGATACCGCGCGATCGCCGACGCGGTGCACGCGCACGGCTGTCGGGTCTTCACGCAGCTCACGCATCTGGGCCGCCGCGCCCAGTCGGATCCCGAGGCCGGCCACGCCCTGCTCGCACCCTCGCAGATTCCCGAGCGGGTGCATCGCGAGGTGCCGCACGAGCTGGAAGCCGAGCAGATCGCCGAGCTGGTGCGTGCCTTCGGCGAGGCGGCGCGCCGGTGCCGCGACGGCGGCCTCGACGGAATCGAGATCTCGATGGCGCACAACCATCTCATCGACCAGTTCTGGTCGCCCGCGTTCAACCAGCGGCTCGACGAGTACGGCGGCAGCCTCGACAACCGGATGCGCTTCGGCCTGGAAGTGCTGACCGAGATCCGCCGGCGCGTGGGCCGCGACTTCGTCGTGGGTGCCCGCATCTCCGGCGACGAGCTCACGCCCGGGGGACTCAGCGCAAGCGACATGGCGAGCATCGCCCGTCGCCTGGCCGCGTCGGGCCTCGTCGACTTCCTGTCGATCATCGGCGGCGGCGCTCACACGTACTGGCTGCAGGCCGCGGCCGTGCCGAACATGAGCTTCGGCGCCGGCGTCTACGTGCCGCTGGCGGCGCAGGTCAAGGCCGCCGCGCCCGGCGTGGCGATCCTGCACGCGAGCCGGATCGTCGATCCCGTGCACGCCGACCGGCTCGTGGCCGCCGGCGAGATCGACGTGGTCGGCATGACGCGCGCGCTCATCGCCGACCCCGAGCTTCCGCGCAAGGCGCGCGAGGGGCGGCTCGACGACATCCGCACCTGCGTCGGCGCCAACGAGGGCTGCATCGATCGGATCTACCAGGGCAAGCCCGTCACCTGTGTGCAGAATCCCGCGACCGGCCGAGAGGCGGAGCTCGGTGACGTCACGCGCGTGGCGACGCCCAAGAAGGTCGTGGTCGTGGGAGGCGGCGTGGCGGGCCTGGAGGCGGCGCGGATGGCGGCCCTTCGCGGCTGTCGCGTCGTTCTGCTGGAGAAGGCGGCGGCGCTCGGCGGCCAGGTGCTGCTGGCGGCGCGCGCGCCGGCTCGCGGCGAATACGCGGGCATCGTGCGCTTCCTCGTCGCCCAGGTCCGCAAGCTCGGCGTGGACGTCCGGCTCGGCGTGGACGCCACGGCGCCGCTGGTGCTGGCCGAGCGCCCGGACGCGGTCATCGTGGCCACCGGCTCGCATTCGTACATTCCTTTGGTCCCCGGCAGCGACGGCAAGCACGTCGTCACCGACCGCGACGTGCTGGGCGGCGAGGCCAAGGTGGGAGCGAACGTCGTGGTGGTGGACGACGTGCACACGGAGGCGGCGCTCTCGACCGCGGAGCTGCTGCTCGATCAGGGCAAGCGTGTCGAGGTGATCTCGGCGCTCTTCTACGTCGGGCAGGACGTCGGCGTGACCTCGATCGCGCCGATCTACTCGCGCCTCTTCACCAAGGGCGTGGTGTTCACGCCGTGCGTGGAGCTGCGCGCGATCGAGGGCTCGACCGTGGTGATCGCCAACGTCTACTCGGGCGCCGAACGCCGGATCGACGGCGTGGATAGCGTGGTGCTGGCGACGGGCAGCCGCTCGACGGACAGCCTGTATCGCGCGCTGAAGGGCCAGGTCGCGGCCCTCTACGCGGCGGGGGACTGCGTGGCGCCGCGCGGCGTCCACCAGGCCATCCTCGACGGCACCCGGGCGGCCCGGGCGCTCTAGCCCCTTGGGTCGGGGAGAGCCGGTGGCGTAACCACCAAATCAGGGGTACTATCGTCGCCGCCATGGACCCCAAGCCCACGCCGCTCGAGCAGGTCGACGAGCGGATCTCTGCGCTGGACACGGCATTCGCCCGGGCACGCGACACATTCCAGACCCTGCGTGACGGCGGGATCGCCCCGACCTTTCATCCGGAGGACGAGGGCCCGATCGCTCCGTAGCGCGCTACGACGTTCGTATGCGCCAGATCGCCGCGGTCGTGGGATTCATCGTCGTTCTCGCGGGGTAGACGTCTGCCGGCGAGCCGACAGGCTTCAGCTGAAGTTCTGGCAGCCCGCCGCGTGGGCGAGGACGGTCTCGGTCAGATCGTTGCGGCACAGCGGGCACGCGAAGTGCGCCTGGTCGAGCCGCTGGACCCAGCCGAGCCGATAGGTGTTTTGGCACTGCTGGCAGGGGATGGCGTGGTGAGCGCAGCAGAGAAAGAGGATCGCGCGCATCCGGTCGTCGACCACGTCGATCGACGGCGAGGGGCGGGCCACGACGATCCATCGGCCGGCCGTCAGATCGGGATGGACTTCGGGCCGGCGTCTCCGCTCGCGCTGTCGATGGACCGTGTCGGCCACACCGCGCCGCTCGGTGACGCGGCGATCGACGGTGACCTCGACCGTCGCGTCGTTCTGGAACGCGCGGTGAAGCGCGGTGGACAGCGTCGTCTGCGCTCGGGGCACGATGATCATGAGCGGCTTCGTGCTCTCGGGGGTTGCCTGACCTTGCATGGTCACTCCTCCCAGTTTCGGGGATTAGGCTAGCCCGTCAACCCGGAAATCCCAGTATCTTTTGTGCTCCGGAAGGGACGCCCGGCGTGACCCGCCGGGGTGGGGGTTGTCGCCTGCTCTTGGGCTGGAGGGTTGCCGATGAACGTTGATCGAAGCTACGTGGCGCGGAACAATGCCGAGCGGGCGCGCCTGGAGGCGCTCGTGGCGCGGCTGACCGACGCGGACCTCAAGCGTCCGCTGGCGGCGGGCTGGACGGTGGCGGGCGTGCTGGCGCACCTGGCCTTCTGGGATCAGCGGGCGTTCATCCTGCTCGACCGCTGGCAGCGCGAGGGCGTGACGCCGCCGCCGGACGACGAAGCGAACATCGACTGGATCAACGATGCCGCCAAGCCGATGTTCCTGGCGCTGCCACCGCGGCGGGCCGCGGAGCTCGCGGTGGCCATCGCGGAGGCGACGGATCGCAAGGTGGAGTCGCTGTCGGACGAGCTGGTGAACCGCAATGCGGCGGCCGGCACGCCGGTCACGCTGACGCGCGCCAATCATCGCCGCGAGCATCTCGACGAGATCGAGCGGGGGCTGAAGGCCTGAGTCCTTCGGTGAGTGATGCGCGAGACGGCGGCATGGTTCCAGCAGTACCTCCGGGCCGAGAGTCATGAACGGTAAACCCGCACTCCTCGTCGCGGCGGTCGTGCTGGCGGGCTGCGCCAGCGCGCCCACGGGGCCCAGCGTGATGGTCCTGCCCGGGACCAACAAGAGCATGGAGCAATTCCAGGCGGACGACGCCCGCTGTCGCCAGGCGGGGGCAGCCGAGCTGCAGCGGGAGAAGGGCGGCCAGGTGTCCGCCCAGAAGCGCTACGACATGGCGTACCTGCAGTGCATGTACGCCCAGGGCAACCAGATCCCGATGAGCCGGCCGGGCTACAGCACGCCCGGCGCCTCGGCGCCGGCGACCAGCACGACCGTGAGCCCGCCGCCCCCGCCGAGCGGCACGCCGCCTCCTCCGCCGTCCAGCCCGCCCCGCTAGCGCCCTGAGTCCGCTCGAGCTGCTGCTGGCCAAGATCGCGCTGTCGGCCGCCATCGTGATCGGCGTCACCGTGGCCGCCGAGCGGCTGGGGCCACGCCTGGGTGGCCTCATCGCGGCGACGCCCCAGCTTTCCGTGCTCGCGCTCCTCTTCTTCACGCTCGAGCAGGGGCGCGAGTTCGCGGCCGAGACCGCGTTCTGGACCATTCCGGGAATGTGCGCGACGATCCCCGTGTACCTGGCCTACCTCGCGGTCGCCGGTCGTGTGCACGAGCCGCGGCTGCTCTCCATCGTGCTCGGCGCGCTGGCGGGATTCATCGCGTTCGCGGCGGCCATCGGCATCATCGGGCTTCTGCCACTGACGCGCGTGACGGCCGTGCCGTTCGCGGCGCTGGTGTGCTTCGTCGCCGCGCGGCTCGTCCGCCGCCTGCCGGACACGGCACCGCTCGCGCGCGTGCGCACGTCGGCCGGATTGCTCCTCGCCCGTGCCGCCGTTTCCGCGGCCATGGTGATCGGCATCACGTCGGTGGCCCAGATCCTCGGTCCCAAGTGGTCGGGACTGGTGGCCGGCTTTCCGGTGAACAGCCTGCCGGTGATGGCGATCCTGCACTTCCACTATGGCAGCCGGACGATCGAGCCGATGGTGAAGCTGTGGCCCCAGGGCGCGTTCGGGATCTGCCTCTTCAATGTCGCGGCGTGGCTGACGCTGGTGCGCCTGGGCCTCGCGGGCAGCCTGGTCGTCAGCTACGCGGTCGACGTCGCGTACCTGCTCACGCTCAACTGGACGTGGCTCCGAGGGCGCCCTCGTCTATAATTGCGAGCCCTGCTTCTCGACCGACCGGAGACGGGGAGGCGGCCATGCCTTATCGTTTCGTCCGCGCCACGAGCATCGCGTTGATCATCTTCCTGGCCGCGGCCTGCGCGCCGCAGCTCTCACCCCGTCAGGAGCTGACGTGGGACGCGTTCAAATCCTGTGAGAGCGAGGGCCCGTCAACGAGGCTCGAGCACCTCGACGCCGACGGCGCATGGGGTCTGCGCGGACGGGAAGGCGAAGTCTTCAAGGTCTCGAGATGCATGAGCGCCTATTGGAGCAAGGCGACGCTCGAGGGGCGCCTCCCCGCGGGAGCCCCGTCGCTGGCCGTCACCCCCGCGCCCAGCCGGCCGCACGCGTTCGTCGTCCCCGAGCCGCCCATCTGGTCCACCGGCGATAGCTGGCGCTTCGTCTCGACCAGCACCGCCGGCGATCGCCGCACGTATACATGGCGCGTCGATCGCGAAGAGACCGTCGAGGGCGTGACGTACTACGTCCTCAAGAGCGGGACCGCCGAGAGGTTCTACCGCAAGTCCGATCTGGCGGACTCCCACGAGAATCGCCAGAATGCCGTCGCGACGCGCAACACCCCGCCGCGTCTTACTACGTCTGGCCGATGTCGGTCGGCACCGGCTGGGAGCAGAGGTATCGTCACGAGCGCCCCCAGGACAAGCAGGCGTACGACACGAGCTATTCGGCAGCCGTGGAGGCCGAAGAAGTCGTGACTATGCCGGCGGGCACGTTCCAGACCCTCAAGATCGTGTACCGCGATCGGGTGAAGAAAACGGTCCTCTGGGAGCAGTGGTACTCACCCAAGGTTCGTATCTGGGTGCGGCTGAAATTCACCGTGGCCGGCAGGGTGGCTCAGGCCAGCCAGTCCCACGTCCGCGCCGCCAGCGTGACCGACAGCTCGACGTCCTCCTCCAGCAGGTAGCGCGCGGCCACGAGCTCGAGCGCGGCTTTCCGGACGCGCTCCAGGTACGCCTCGCGCGAGGCGTAGCGCTCCTCGATCGAGGGCCGTGGATCGCCCGAGCGCGCCCGCGCGGCGCGTGTCTTCGCAAACGGCAGCGCGGCGCCGGCAAAGTAGAGGAGCTGCTCGGCGCCGCCGATGTCGGGATGGCGCAGGCTCCAGCCGGTGTAGGCGGCGAGCGGCACGCGAATCTCCGGCACCGCGATCCCGGCCGTCTCGTTGCCGTCGTCGTCCACGGCCGCGACGAGCGTGCCATAGGCCGCGCCCTCGCGCGGCGGCATCAGCGTCAGCACACGAGCCTCCGCGTCGCCGCCGAAGTCCCGGCGGCCCGCCCGCGCGTGATGGCGCGGATAGTGCGCGTTCGGAATACGCTCGAAGATCTTGCCGAGCGCCTCGGGCGGCACCGCGGTGCCGTCGTCGAGGCGCGGATGCCGGCTGGGCGGCGGCTCCACGCCGTCGGTCACCCAGCGGTCGAGGTTCAGCAGGCAGGCGCGCAGCAGGCGGCTGTAGTTGATCGTGTTGCGCACGTTCTGCGCGCGCTCGGTCCAGCCCGAGGGATCCGCGGCCACCGGCGTCGTGTCGGTGGGCGGCCAGATGCCCACGCCGTGCTCGGTGCCGGTGAAATGATAGACGCGCGTGAACGGACCGTGGGCGACGTCGCGCCGGCCGTCGGGATCGGTGTGCACCAGCGAGGCGTCGCCGCGGTGATATTCGGCCGACGTGTTCGTGTAGAAGACTTTCAGCCGGCTCCCGCGCGCGTCGAGGCGCGCGTGCAGCGCGTCCGTGCGGCCGGTCGCGACGTCCGTCGTCGGCACGTCGGTCGCCGGGAAGACGTGGGCCATCATCTGCGGCCGGTCCTTGGAGTTCTGGCCGAAGCGCTGGTTGAACTCGCCCCGCATGCCGCCCGCCACGTTGGCGATGATGCCGTCGAGCGCCTCGCGGCCGGCCTCGTCGAGGTTCAGGTCCCAGTGGACGAGCGTGCGCAGGAAGCGGCCGGTCTGCGAGCGGCCGTAGGCGTAGGCCCAGCGTGCGTGGCCGGCCGCGGGGCTGGTGGCGTCGTGCTTGAGCCAGGAGGCGCAGTCGCGCAGCGCCGCGAAGCTGAGCCCCAGCACGGGCGCGCCGACGGCGGTGTAGGCGACCTGGTAGAGGCGTCCTTTCTCGAAGCCGCCCTCGAGCCAGACGTGGCGCGGATCGTCCACGACGCGTCCGCCGGCGGCTCGCGCGAAGCGCCAGCGGCCGCGCGGAATCGTCTGCGGCGAAGCATCGAGCTGATCGCGCACGAGCAGCACGGCGTCCGGCTCGGCGACATCGGCGGCGGGGTGGGCGAGATGACCACGGTCGGACAGCAGGAAGTGCGGCACGGCTTCGGGCGCCTGGAGGTTCACGTAGATCCGGCCGCGGATCGGCCGGCCGCCCTCGAGCGCCTGCGGCGCGTGCAGCCTGAAGAGGCCCGACAGCTCGGGCACGTCGCACTGCCACCCGCACGACACGACGATGTAGCCGCGGCGCATGAGGAAGCCGTCGCCGACGTCGATCGGCGGGTTGGGATCGGCGCCGGCGCCGAACACCGGCCGCGTCGCATGGTTGAAGTTCGGCACGGTCACCGTGTTGCCGCGGTTGACGACGTCGACGATGACGCGCCCGCTGCCGCGTGCGGGATCGACCGGCCGCAGGAGCGAGACGTCGGCGGCGAACTCCACGCGCCCGTCACGGTTGCGCGGGGCGAGGCCGACGTCCGTGATCCGGACGTTGGCGGGATGCGCAGGATCGACGGCAAAGCGTAGCCGTCCCTTCAGCTCTTCGTACGGGCCGACCTCCCCGAACGGGCGGCCGCCGGCCAGCGGACGTCGCAGCGCGATGTCGAAGTGGGTGACTGGCATGACCGACAGTCTACCCTGCCAGGGGCCTTAGGCCCCTGGCAGGGGCCTTACGGGGGTCACCGGCAACCCTATTGCAGGCATAAGCGCGTAAGATGAGCGATATGGCCAAGCGAGCCGCGATTGCAAAGCCTTCACCGAAGGGGTCGGCACCGGCCCGCCGGGGTCTCGTGCTCCTCGCCGACGATTCGGTCCTCACGTGCGAGCTCTTCAGCGAGTACCTGACCCATCAGAAGTTCGAGGTCATCTTTGCGCACGACGGCGAGACCGCGGTGGCGCTCGCGCTGGAATCGCGGCCCGACGTCATCGTGATGGACCTGTCGATGCCGCGGCTCAACGGCGTCGCGGCCATTCAGCGCCTGAAGGAGCATTCGCGGACCAGCAAGGTTCCCATCGTCGTTCTCACCGGACGGGTGCTGCGGACCAACGAGCAGGAGGCGCGCGAGGCCGGTGCCGACGTCTTCCTCACCAAGCCGTGCTTGCCCGACGAGATCGAGCGGGTGATCGACGAGCTGCTGGGGAAGCGGAAAGCGTCCTAGCGCGCGACGCGATTCATGCCGGCCTGCCGGGCGCGCTGCAGGGCCTGCTCCGCGGCCTCGATCATTTCCTTCGGATCGACTCCCGCTCTCTCGTTCTCGGCCACGCCGGCGCTGATGGTCACCGACACCGTGCGCTCGACGACCTTGGCCGGCTTGGCGCTGGCGCCGCCCGCCGAAGGCTTGGCCGGCGTGGAGAGTGACACGTCGAGCGTGAGGTTTTCGACGGCGACGCGCGCCTCTTCCAGGAGTCGTGTCGCCCGCTTGGCCGACCCGCGGGGGAAGAGCACGACGAACAGCGCGTTCTCGAGGTAGTACGGCTGGCCGCCACCGTTGGACACCCGGCGCAGCTTCTTGGCCACGAGCCGCAACATCCGCTGCGCCGCGTCGCCCCCATGGGTGTTGCGGAAGCTCGTGAACTCGTCGATCTCGACGTGCGCCAGGGCGTACCGCCTCGGCAGCCGGCGCAGCGCCCGGTTCAACTCCACCCGCGCCGGCAACCCCGTCACGGCGTCGGTGGCGACGATGGCTCGCGGCTCCCACGTGGCGCCGACGAGCAGCAGCAGTCCCGCCGCCGCGAAGTGCACGCCGGCCGGCCCGCCGGAGGCGACCCCGTCGAGCGCCAGGAACGACGCGACGAGCGCCCAGGCGGCGCCCGCCGCGAGCGACTGGCCGTGGCGCACGAATCGCACGACGATCAGACCGAGCGCAGCGGCGAACGACAGGACGGCGAGCTGGGGCAGGGCGGTCCAGCCGCCGAGGCCAACGTCGACGATGGGCTGATCGAGTGAGATGCTGAGGGGCACGAGCTGGGGATGCTGGAGCCAGGCGACGATGGCGGCCTGCACGAGCGTGATGGCGAACAGGATGGGGCCGCGGCCGGCGAACGGATTCTCCTCGCCGAGCCACACGACGACCGCGAGGTTGACGGGGAGGAGGAGCGCGACGGCGTCGAACACGCTGCGGCCACCGACGTTCACGAGCGCGCAATCGGCCAGCGCGAGGATGACGACGCCGATGACGAGTCGCCCTCGCCGCGTCACCAATCCCAGCAGCGCGCCGCTGGCGAACACGAGCAAGGGCGCCGCCTCGACCGCGGTCGCGAGCGACGCCGGAAGCTTGTGCGTGAGCGCCACCATGGCGGCGACAGGCAGCAACACGGCCGGAGCGACGAGCGAAGGGGCTCGTTTCATCGTGCCCCCTGGGTAGCAAGGGGGGTACCAAGCCGGCGAGACCTTGCCGGACGGCGCGTTAGCCCGCGGGCCGCCCGGGAGGCCGCCCGGATGGCACCTCACGGAGGCACCCGCGTCAACCTGACGCACGACGGAGCGGGGGATGGTACTGTCTCGGCCTGGAGACCGGCATGAGCCCTCGCAGCGCCGCCCGTGCGCTCCTTCCGCTCGTCGTGCTGACGCTCTGCCTCGCCGCGCGCGTCGCCGCTCAGCCGGCCGGCACCGTGACGTTCGGGGTCCACGTCACGCTCGCCACGCGCTGGCTCGACACGTCCGAGACCGAGGCCGAGATCACGCCGTTCATGATCTACTACGCGCTCCACGACGCCCTGGTGAAGCCGATGCCGGGCAACCTCAACACGCCCTCGCTGGCCGAGTCCTGGACGATGTCGAAGGATGGCCGCGCGTGGGATTTCATGCTGCGCAAGGGCACGCGCTTCCACAACGGCGATCCCGTCACGGGCGAGGACGTGAAGTTCTCCTTCGAGCGCTACAAGGGCGCCGGCGCTCCGCTGTTCCGCGAGCGCGTCAAGGAGGTGCAGGTGGTGGACCCCGGTCACGTGCGGTTCGTCCTGCACGAGCCGTGGCCCGACTTCATGACCTTCTACGGCACCAGCGCCTCGGGGGCGGCCTGGGTCGTGCCGAAGAAGTACGTCGAGAAGGTGGGCGAGGACGGCTTCCGCAAGGCGCCCGTCGGCGCCGGCCCCTTCAAGTTCGTGAGCTTTCAGCCGGGCGTGGAGCTGGTGCTGGAAGCGTTCGACGGGTACTGGCGCAAGAAGCCGAGCGTGAAGCGGCTGGTCATCCGCGGCATCCCCGACGAGGCCACGCGGGCGGCCGCCCTGAAGCGCAACGAGGTGGACATCGTCTACTTCATCAACGGGCCCATCGCCGAGGAGGTCCAGCGCACGCCCGGCCTCACGCTCACCGCGATGCGGACGAACGGCGTCTTCTTCCTCGAGTTCCCCGAGCAGTGGACGGCCGGCTCGCCGTGGGCCGATCGCCGCGTGCGGCTGGCCGCCAGCCTGGCCATCGATCGGCAGGCTATCAACGAGGCCGAGTCGCTCGGCTTCTCCGGCATCACCGGCAACTTCATCCCGCGCCACCAGGAGTTCACGCTGCCGATCGACGCGCATCCGTACGACCCGAAGCGCGCGAAGACGCTGCTGGCCGAGGCGGGCTATCCCAACGGCCTCGAGCTCGGCGAGTTCACGGCCTTCCCGCCGTACAACTCGATGGGCGAGGCGATCGTCAACTACTTCAACGCGGTCGGCATCCGGACGCGCCTGCGGACCATGGAGCGCGCGGCCTTCCTGTCGGCCTGGCGTGACAAGAAGCTGAGGGGGGTTTTCGTCGGCGCCACCGGCTCTGCCGGCAACGCCTCCACGCGCATCGAGGCCTTCGCCACCACCAGGGGCCTCTACTCGTACGGGAGCATTCCCGAGGTGGAGACGCTGTTCGCGAAGCAGATCCAGGAGATGGATCGCCGGAAGCGCGAGGACATGCTCCACCAGATCCAGCGCGTGATCGCCGATCGGGTGATGTTCGCGGGCATCTGGGAGAATGGCTTCATCCGGGCCTTCGGGCCGCGAATGGAAGAGGCCGGCCTCAACCTGATCCAATCATTTCCGTACGCCGGCCCGCTCGAAGACCTGAAGCTCAAGAAGCAATAACACGGAGGGGAAGAGGGGAACCCGTCGCGGGTGCCCCTCCCCACAGGAGGGGAAGAGGGGAACCCGTCGCGGGTGCCCCTCCCCACAGGAGGGGAAGAGGGGAACCCGTCACGGGTGCCCCTCCCCAAAAAAGGCCATGGCCTACGACCTGATCGTCAAGAACGGCATGATCGTGGACGGCAGCGGCTTCTCACGCTACCGCGCCGACGTCGGCGTCAAGGACGGCACCATCGTCGAGATCGGCCGCATCCGCGCCGCGGCCGAACGCACGATCGACGCCGAGGGACTCTTCGTCGCGCCCGGCGTCATCGACCTGCACACGCACTACGACGCGCAGCCCTTCTGGGATCGGCTGTGCACCTCGTCGGTCTGGCACGGCGTCACGACGGTGCTCACCGGCAACTGCGGGCTCACGCTGGCGCCGCTGCGCCCCGAGCACCGCGATCCGATGCTGGCCACGTTCTGCTGCGTGGAGGACCTGCCGTTCCGCTCGCTGAGCGCCGTGCTGCCGTGGACGTGGCAAACGTTCGGGGAATTCCTCGACGCCATCGACATCGGGCTCGGCGTCAACATGATGCCGCTGGTGGGCCACATCCCGCTGCGTCTGAGCGCGATGGACAAGGCGGCCTGGGACCGCGCGGCCACCGACGACGAGACGCGCACCATGCAGGACCTGCTGCGCGCGGCGATGGACGACGGTGCATGGGGCTGGTCCACCACCAACTCGCCGACCCACGCCGGTACCAAGGGCGAGCCGGTGCCCTCGCGCCTGGCCGCCGACGCCGAGCGCGTGGCGCTGGGCCGCACGATGGCGGAGTTCAACCGTGGGATCATCGAGATCCTGCCGCCGTCGGTCACCCAGCCGGACGAGGCCGATCGCCGCCACCTGGCCGAGGTGGCCCACGTCAGCGGCCGGCCGGTCTTCTTCCTCGTCTTCGACGCCACGTCGCGCACGTGGGTCGAGAGCGCGACGAAGGAAGGCGCCCAGCTCTTCGCGCTGCTGCGCGCGATCCCCAACAATCCGCGCTTCACGCTCAGGAAGACGACGTTCTTCAACAGCCTCGACGTGTGGGACGTGCTGATGTCCAAGCCGGTCGAGGAGCGCCTGGCCGCCCTGGCGGACGCCGACAAGCGCGCCGAGCTGCGCACCGCGGCCGTCCAGCGGCAGCGCCGGCGGCCCGGCGTGCTCGGCCGGTTCGTGCCGTGGGCGTCGATCGTCGTCAGCAAGGTCGCGTTCGATCGCAATCGTGCGCTGCAGGGGCGCAAGCTGGCCGAGATCGGCGAGGCGCAGGGCAAGCACGCGGCCGACGTCATGCTCGACCTGGCGCTCGACGAGCGGCTGGAGACGGAGTTCCAGCTCCAGACGCGGCCGCCGGAGGGCGACGTGGAGCTGGCCGAGTTCGTGCGGACGGGGCACGCGCTGCCCTCGCAGTCCGACGCCGGCGCGCACCTCAACACCAACTTCTGCACGGCCGGCGAGTCGAGCTATGTCCTGGGCACCTGGGTCCGCGACCGCGGGCTGCTGAGCCTGGAGGACGCGATCCGCCGCTACACGTTCCAGCCCGCGCGCATCATGGGCCTGCGCGACCGCGGCCTCGTGCGCGAGGGCCTGGCCGCCGATCTCATGGTCTTCGACCTCGCGCGCATCGGCGTGAAGGAGGACGAGATCACGCGCGACGGCCCCGGCGGCACGCCGCGCCGCGTGCAGGGTGCGGAGGGCATTCACCACGTGATCGTCGGCGGCCAGGCCGTCCTCGACCACGGCAAGCCCACCGGCGCGTTCCCCGGGAAGGTGCTCCGCGCCGGCCGCTGACGTACGATGACCGGGTGAGCCGCTCACCCGATCGCTGGCTGCCCACCACCGCGGAGGAAATCCGCGCGCGCGGCTGGGACGCGCCCGACGTCGTCTTCGTCACGGGGGACGCCTACGTCGATCACCCCTCGTTCGCGATGGCCGTGCTGGGGCGCGTGCTCGAGTCGCATGGCTTCCGCGTGGCGATCCTGCCGCAGCCCGACTGGCGCAGCGCCGCGGCCTGGCGAGCGCTGGGCCGGCCGCGCCTGTTCTACGCCGTGTCGGCCGGCAACATGGATTCGATGATCAACCACTACACGGCGAACAAGAAGCGGCGCAACGACGACGCGTACTCGCCGGGCGGCCGGATCGGCCTGCGCCCCGATCGCCCGACACCCGTCTACGCGCAACGCTGTCGGGAAGCGTTTCCCGGCGTGCCCGTGCTCATCGGCGGCATCGAGGCCTCGCTGCGGCGGATCGCACACTTCGATTACTGGTCCGAGCAGGTGCGGCCCTCCATGCTGGCGGCCAGCAAGGCCGAGCTGCTCGCGTTCGGCAAGGGCGAGGCGACGATCGTCGCGATCGCGCGGCGGCTCGCCGCCGGTGAGCCCGTGGTCGCGCTGCGCGACCTGCGCGGCGTCGCGTACTTGCTCGGCGCCCGGGAGCCGGTGCCGGCGTGGCCCGGCGAGACGCTCGCGCTGCCCTCCTTCGACGAGGTGTCGCGCGATCCGCTAGCCTTCGCACGGATGACGCGGACCTTCCACCACGAGACCAATCCCTTCAACGCCAAGCGCCTGACCCAGGCGCACGGCGACCGCACGCTGGTGCTGAACCCGCCGTGCCTGCCGATCGGCGAGGCGGAGATGGACGCGATCTACGACCTGCCGTACACGCGGCGCCCGCACCCGCGCTACGCCGAGCCCATCCCGGCGCATACGATGATCAAGGACTCGGTGCAGATCATGCGCGGCTGCTTCGGCGGCTGTACGTTCTGCTCGATCACGATGCACGAGGGGCGGGTGATCCAGAGCCGCAGCCCGCGCTCGATCCTGGCCGAGGTGAAGGCCATCGCCGCCGCGCCCGACTTCAAGGGCACCATCAGCGACCTCGGCGGGCCCACGGCCAACATGTACCGGATGCGCTGCACGCGGCCCGAGGTCGAGGCCGTGTGCAAGCGTCTGTCGTGCATCCACCCCACCGTCTGCAAGCTCCTCGGCACCGATCACGGCCCCACGATCGAGCTGATGCGCGAGGCGCGCGCGGTGCCCGGCGTCAAGCGGGTGCACATCGCCTCCGGCATCCGCATGGATCTCGCCAACCTGGACGACACCTACGTCGAGGAGCTGGTGACCCATCACGTCGGCGGCCATCTGAAGGTGGCGCCCGAGCACCAGTCGGATCGCGTGCTGGCGCTGATGAAGAAGCCGAGCCACCGCGAGTTCGAGACCTTCGCCGGCAAGTTCCGGCGGGCCAGCGCGCGCGCCGGCAAGGAGCAGTACCTGGTGCCGTACTTCATCGCCAGCCATCCCGGCTGCACCATGGATGACATGATCGAGCTGGCCGTGTTCCTCAAGGCGCACGGCTACCGGCCGCGCCAGGTGCAGGACTTCATCCCGGCGCCGATGGACATCGCCACCTGCATCTATCACACGGGCATCGATCCGCTCACCATGACGCCGGTGGACACGGTGAAGAAGCTGCGCGACCGTCAGACGCAGCGCGCGCTCATGCAGTTCTTCGAGCCCGCCAACTGGTTCGTCGTCCACAAGGCGCTGGTGGAGGCCGGCCGGCGCGACCTGATCGGCACCGGCAAGCAATGCCTCATCCCGCCCACGCCGCCGGCGGAGGCGCTGGCCGCGCGACGCCGGCAAGCGAGCGAGGCCACGCACGTCCACGCCTCCGACGCCGGCACGGCCCCGACCGTGGGTTACCGTCCCGGCCGCACGGGCCGCCGCCGCCGTCCCCCCCGCTGAGCCCTGGCGCGATCGTTCCCCCGCTCACGAGCATGCCGTTTGCACCCGTGAGGGCGCAGGGGAATTCGAGATATGACCGGCATTTTCGGTGCCGCGCTGATCGCCGTGATGCTGCTTGCCGGATGCTCGACGTACGGGCCGTCGGCGTCCGCTTCGCCGGCCTTCACACCGCAGGCCGAATGTGAGCGCAACGGCGGCTGGTGGCGCGCGGAGATGAACTTCTGCGAATACCAGAGCCCGGAGCCGCGCCCAGAGCCGCCGCGGCGTCGCTAGGGATCCGGGACGCTCAGCTCGCGACGACGGGGCGGAAGCGCGCGACGAAGTCGGCCTCGCTCAGACGGGCCGACTCCGCCAGCACGCCCACGTTCTCCGCCTCGAAGTCTGCGGGCTTGAGACGGATCATGTACGCGAGCATCGTCTGGTACATCTCGGAGGCCACGTCCACGTAGCGCACGCGCGCGCGTCCGGTGCGCTCGTCGAGCAGCGAGGCGAACGGGATCGGGGTCAGGCGCCCGGACTGCAGTGAGATCAGCGCGCCGCTGCCGCCTTCGAGCAGGTAGCGGGCGGCCCAGTAGCCGAGGCTGCGCGAGTATTGCAGATCGTGCCCGCCCGGCGGTGCGCAGCGCAGCTCGTAACCGAGATCCTTCACGCTGATCAGCACGCGCATGCCGCGCGCCTGCAGGCTGCGGGTGACGTGGTCCTTCAGCAGGCGGCCGAGCTCCAGGTCGGCCAGCCGCAGGTTGCCGTGCGGGTCGCGCTCCAGGCCGGGCACCGCGCCGTCGAGCTTGGCCGCCAGCGCCTCGGCCAGGATGGCCACGCCGTGCTCGCGGCCCTGGGCGTGGCGCTTGATGATCGCGCCCTCCAGCAGGTCGGCGAGCGCGTCCACGCTGATGTGGCGATCGCCGAACTCCTCGCCGATCACGGTCAGCGTCGCCGCCGCCGCGCTGCCGATGGCCAGCGCCAGGTGCCCGGTCTGGCGGCCCATCACCGTCACGAAGAACCAGCGGTCGGTGGTGGCAGCGTCGCTGATCAGGTTGCGTACGATGTCCTTGCCGATGTTACCGGCCGTGGTGAAGCCCGCGGTCGGCACGTCGCTCGGCAGCGGGACGTCGTTGTCGATCGTCTTCGGCACGTGCGCGATGGCGAGGCCGGGCGCCGCGGCCGCCAGCCGCGCGGCCGACGCCGTGGTGTCGTTGCCGCCGATGGCGATGAGGCCGTCGACGCCCAGCCTCCGCAGCACTTCCGCCACGCGGGCGAGCCCGTCGCGGCTGGTGGCCGGATTCGCGCGCGAGGTTCGCAGGATCGAGCCGCCGTCGAAGTGCACGCGCGTCACGTCGGCGATCTCCAGCTCGGTCACGTGGTGGGGATCGCCGTCCATCAGCCAGCGAAAGCCGTCGTAGCAGCCGATGACGCGCACGCCGTGGTTGCGCGCCTCGATGGTGGCCGCCGCGATGACGGCGTTGATCCCGGGCGCCGGGCCGCCATCCACCAGGATCGCCAGCGTCTTCACGTCTTGCGGCCGACGAGCAGGTAGGTGACCATCTCGCCCTTGCCCTTCACCTCGATGGGGCCGCGGCGCTTGAGCTCGTAGTGGTCGCGCAGGTGCTCGTACGTGGCCCGGGTGACCTGGATCGTGTCGGGCAGCGCGTGCGACTCCATGCGGCTGGCCGTGTTGACCGCGTCGCCCCAGAGATCGTAGGCGAACCGCTTGGTGCCGATGACGCCGGCGACCACCGGCCCCGTGTGGATGCCGGTGCGGATGCGGATCGGCTCGCTGCGCGACGCGTTGAGGCGGGCCACCACCTCCAGCATGTCGAGCGCAAACTCGGCCACCGCCTGCGGATGGTCCTCGCGGAGCGTGGGCACGCCGGCCGCCGCCATGTAGGAATCGCCGATGGTCTTGATCTTCTCCAGGCCGTGCTTCTCGACGAGCTGGTCGAAGGCCGAGAAGATCTCGTTGAGCATGGCCACCAGCTCCTCGGGGGCCACCCGCGAGGAGTACTGCGTGAAGTGCACGATGTCGGTGAACATGATCGTCACCGTGCTGAAGCGCTCGGCGATCGTGCCCGGCTCACGCATGAGCCGCTCGGCGATGGAGGGTGGCAGCACGTTGAGCACCACGCGGCTGAGCTGCGCCTCCTTGGCCTCGATCTCCTGCCGCTGCAGGAAGTCGCGGCGGATGTAGAGCTCCATGTGGTAGCCGGCGAACATGGCCACCACGTTCGTCCCGAACAGGTAGAGGTTGTTGGTCACGAGGATCGCCACCGGGGTGTCGCGGATGAACACGTCGGCGAGATCGTAGGCGATCCACAGCAGGGCGGAGACCAGGAGCGCCGGCAGGAAACGGAGCTTCATGTACGTGTAGGCGGCCATCACGACCAGCATGATGCCGCCGAAATAGAGCTCACGCTCCGGCCAGGGCGCGATGATCAGCACGATGTCCATGCTGAGTCCCGCCACCAGCACCATGCCGGCGACGGCGGGCTGCCAGTAGCGCCGGAAGTTCGGCCCGAACGTGGCGGCGAACAGCAGCCCGAAGCAGCCGATGATCACCGCCCGGAGAGCCCAGACCTGGGAGGCGACGTCGGGAATGATCCACGGGTCGATGATGGCGAAGGCCGCGTAGACCAGGGCGCCGACGATCTGGCCGATCCGCACCTGGACGACCGACTTCTGGAAGTAGTCCTCGTGGAAGCGCCGCTCGAGCTCGGGGGGAAACTTGAGCGTCAGGCCTTGGATGGCCGGTCCGGTCGACTCGGAGCGTCCCGACGTGTCCATGGTATCGTGCGCACCTATGCCTGACATTACACCAGCCGCCCGCCACGACCTCGCGTCGGCGGGCCGCCTGCGCGTCGGCATCAACTACGGTAATTTCATCCTCGCCCGGCGCGATCCCGTCACCGGCGAGTCGCACGGCGTGGCGATCGACCTCGCCGGCGAGCTGGCGCGACGTCTCGGCGTACCGGTCGAGATAGTAGCCTACGACAGCGTGGCGGTCATGGTCGATGCGGCGCGGGCCGGGGCGTGGGACATTGCCTTCCTCGGCTCCGATCCGGAGCGCGAGCAGGTGATCAGCTTCACGGCCGCCTATCTGGAGATCGAGGCGAGCTATCTCGTCCCCTCCGGCTCGCCCCTGCGCGCGGTGGGCGAGGTCGATCGCGCCGGCGTCCGCGTGGCTGCCCCGGCCAAGGCGAACTACGAGCTGTACCTTCGCCGCAGCTTGAAGGCGGCCCAGCTTGTCTCAACGCCAGGCGCCGACGCCGCCTTCGAGCTCCTTATAGGTGGCAAGGTGGACGCGCTGGCAGGCCTCAAGCAGGCGTTGATTGGTCTCACCGAGAAGCTGCCCGGCTCGCGCATGCTCGAGGGCCGCTTCATGGCCGTACAGCAGTCGATCGGTGTCCCGAAGGGGCGCGACGCCGGTCTGGGCTATTTGCGCGGGCTCGTCGAGGAGGCCAAGGCCTCGGGGCTCGTCGCGCGCGCAATCGACAAGACCGGCGCGCGCGGGGTGTCGGTCGCGCCGCGAGCCGGCTAGTGCCGGCGCCGAGCCTGCTCTACGGCACCGCGTGGAAGGAGGACCGCACGGCCGCCCTCACCGAGCTGGCCGTGCGCACGGGCTTTCGCGGTATCGACACGGCCAACCAGCGGCGCCATTACGTCGAGGCCGGCGTGGGGCAAGGCCTGGCCGCGGCGTATCGCGCGGGCGTGGTCACGCGTGACGATCTCTTCCTGCAGACGAAGTTCACGTATCTGCCCGGGCAGGATCACCGGCTGCCGTACGATCCCGCGGCGAGCCTGTCCACGCAGGTGGCGCAGTCGATGGCCAGCTCGCTCGAGCACCTCGGGACCGATCACGTGGACAGCTACGTCCTGCACGGCCCCGCGTCCGGCCAGGGCTGGACGCCGTACGACACCGAGGTCTGGGCCGCGATGGCGAACGAGCGCGATGCGGGACGCACGCGCCAGCTCGGCGTCAGCAACGTCTCGCTGCGACACCTCCAGCAGCTCGCGGCCTCGGGCGCGCCGCCGCCGGCCTTCGTGCAGAACCGCTGCTTCGCGCGGCTCGGCTGGGACCGCGCCGTGCGCGTCTTCTGTCGCGAGCGCTCCATCGTCTACCAGGGCTTCTCGCTGCTCACCGCCAATCCCGAGGTGCTGCGCGATCCACTGGTCGTCGAGGTCGCGCGGCGCAGCAAGGCCACGCCGGCCCAGGTCGTGTTCCGTTTCGCCCTCGCCGTCGGCATGCTGCCCCTGACCGGCACCACCGACGCCGAGCACATGAAGCAGGATCTCGCCAGCGAGACGCTGAGCCTCTCCGCCGACGAGGTGCACGCCATCGAGTCGCTGGCCGGCTGACGGCGGCCCCGCGGGCCTCGATGGCCCGTGTCCTGCAACCATCCTCGCCGGTGCAGCCTCGCGACCATCCCGAGCGGACCGACGACGACTGGCCGGCGCTGAGCGACGAGGACCGCCGCGGCATCGCACGGATCCGCCGCGAGCTCGACGAGGAGTATGGCGTCCTCGACGACGACGCGGTCGCGGCGCAGATGCCGCAGCCGTCCACCGCCGTCACGCGGTGGGCACGCTCGCTGCTCGTCGCCACGGCGCTGATCGTCACCATCACCGGTGGTGTCGCGCTGCTCAACCTCCCCGGAGCGCCACGGCCGAGCGTGCCGAGCGCGCCGTCGCAGACCCGAACGATCCCCGCGCCGCCGGCACCGTCGCGGGCGGTCGAGCGCGATCCCGCCGAGGACGTTCGCGCGGCGCTGGAGGCGTGGCTGGACGCGACGCGCCACGGCGACGTCGCCGCGCAGATGGCGTTCTACCCGCGCGTCGTGCCCGTGTACTACACGTGGCGGAACACGCCGAGGAATACGGTCCTGGCCGAGAAGCGCAAGGTATTCGCGGACGCGCGGGTGCTCGACATCCGCACCGGCCCGGTGCGCATCGAGCTCACGCCTGACGGCACCGGGGCCGTCACGTCGTTCCGGAAGGCGTACGTGATCGAGAGCCCGCGCGTGCACCGCCGCGGCGAGGTCCTGCAGGAGCTCCGCTGGGCGCGGAGCGGCCAGGGCTGGAAGATCACGAGCGAGCGGGACGCCGCGGTGCTCGCGGGAGGCTCGCATAGAGCCCGCGCTGCACGCTCACGTAGCCCCTGGCCACGACTCGCAGGTGCGCGCGCAGCCAGCGGTGCGCCGCCGGCAGCTGGTGGAACGGGATGCTCGGATAGAGATGATGCTCGGCGTGGTACGGCAGGTTCCACATCAGGAAGCGCACGGGCCACACCGAGATCGTCGTGCGGGTATTGGTGAGGCCGTCGTCGTCCTCGCTGCAGCCCGTGTGCTCGCTCAGCAGATAGAGTCGCAGGAACGGCAACCCGAGCGCGAGCGGCAGCAGCCAGTACCAGAGCAGCGCGTCGGTCCCCTGCGCGATCGAGACCGCGGCGAGGCCGATGAGCGCGGCGAGCATCGCGCGCATCGAGCGCACGATCGCCGGCTGCGTGGGGCCGGGGACGAAGCCCAGCCCCTCGAAACGGCCGCGGGCGAGGCGCACAAGGTTCGACACGCGCGCGCGCCAGTAGGGGATGGCGATGACGCGCCACCAGTAGGCGGCACGCGAGCGCGGCGGTGGCGCCGTCAGCAGCTCGGGGTCGCGCGCGGGATCCTGCGCGTAGCGATGATGGGCGAAGTGGAACTGGCGGTAGTACGTCGCGTTGAACAGGATCCCGAATCCGGCCAGCCAGGCGGCGAGCTCGTTGAGCCGGCGTGAGCGGAACGCGGAGTAGTGCACGGCCTCGTGCATGACGGCGAACAGCGAGACGATCACGAGGCCGTGGAGGAGGAGCGCGGCCGGCAGCCACCAGTGGCCGCGCGCGGTGTGGACCAGCAGGACGCCGGCCGTGAGCGCGGCGAGGTGCGCGAGCGCGCGCGCGGCGCCACGCACGTCGGACCTCGCGTAGAGCTCCGCCAGGACGGCAGGCGGAATCAACCGCATCTGCTGCGTGCGCCGCCCGGGTTGCCGCCATGTGACGGCCGGCGCGAGCCTCATGACGCGGCATGCTAGCGCACGCGCCGGAAAGCTGCCAGCCGGACGCCTCCCTGGGTTACGCTAACCGGGATGCCCGGCGCCCAGCAGTGCCTCATCATCGTGCCCCGCCACGAGCCCGAGCTGTATGAACGGCTGCGCGAGCACTTCGCCGCCGACACGCGCGTCTTCGTCCGCATGGACTCGCGCACGGGCGAGCGCGCCGCCCGGAAGATGGAGGTCTTCGCCGTGGGCGGCGGCTCCGATCTCCACCCCGAGCTTCGCACCTACGTCGACGCGCAGCTCCGCCAGGTCCGGAAGTTGCCGTCGTAGGCCGCGGCGACTTGACGCGTCTCCAGACCACCGTCCCGCTGTCGCCCGTCGACCCACGGCGAACGCATAGTTGAGTTCATCACCGGTGATGGTGAATGGTCGTTTCTGCTCGGCTGGACCTTGAAGGTAAGCTCTTGTCGGCTTCGTTCCACCATCAGGACGCCTTGCGGATTTGGACATGGTCGCCTCCGTCACTCCGGTCGGTCGGGGCCATGCTGGGCCGGGATTCTAGGCCACACGCCCCGCTTTGGCGATAGGGGTAGGCGAGAGCGACGCGAAGCGGAAACGAGGACGTGCGCGTCAGTGGCAGGGTAGCAGAACTCCCAGAAACGGGAGGCTTGTCCTCACCGTCCCGGCGTTGGTAGAGTCTCGCCCGGCTATGCTGTCGCAGGGTTGCGCCGTGGCATGCGCCTTGCCGATGACGGCGGCCGGAGGTGGCCTATGAATCGCCTGTTGATTGCTCTCTGCTGCGTGCTCTCGTTCGCCATTCCAGCGCTTGCGGCGCCCGGGGAGCCGCGCTTTCTCCAGGGGACGGTGGAGTGGCCGGCGGCCTTGAACGGCGAGCCGGTGATGATCGTGCGGGGCGACGACGGACGCGTGTACGCGGTCGACGTGAGCGGCGCCCGCCGCCAGGGCGCCGAGGCTGTCCGCGTCGGAGGTCGGGTGGCCCTGCTCGTGATCGAAGGCGCCAGGGCGTACGACGTCACCGCGATTGTCGTTGGCGCCGGTGACGCGACGAGCCTGGCTCGCGCGCTTTCCCAAGGCGGCGTGCCGGCTCCTGCCGCCACCGCCGCAGCGACGCCACCTGCCGCACCGAGCCCGGCGCCGGTCGCCGCGCCGGCTCCCGCGCCCACGGTCGCACCGGTCGCGACAGTAGCGCCGGCGACGGTGGCGCCACCCGCCGCTGTGACGCCGCCCGCGGTCGCGAAGCCAGCGGCGCCTGCCGGACCGGTGCCTGCGACGGCTGCGCCCGCCACTGCGGCAGCGCCCGCACCGGCGGCGGTAGGGCCGCCCGCAACGGTGACGGCGCCCGCGACCGCGGCAGTGCCCGCACCGGCCGCGCCTGCTGCGGCTCCCGCGGCTGCGACGCCGGCCCCAGCGCCCACCGCCGCGCTGCCCACGGTTATCGCGACTCCGCCTCCGGCGCCCGTGCCGGCAGCGCAGCCGCCCGCCGTCGCGCCGCCCGCGGTGGCACCGCCCGCCCCGAACGGCAACGGCCCCACCAAGGTCCTGGCGCCGCCCGGTGAGCGCAAGCAGTGGGCGCGCGTGGACGGCAAGGTCCAGTCGGTCGAGGGAGCGCTGCTCGTCCTCAAGGCCGACAACGGCACGGTTATCCTCGTGGACATCTCCCAGCTCAATCCCAACGTGAGCCAGGCGCTGCGGCGGGGCCGGCTGGTGAGCGTGTACGGCTATCCGCTCGAGCAGAAGTTCGAGGCCGCCGGCTACATCGAGCTCGATCCCGCGCACCCCGAGCCGCCGCGGCTGCGCCAGGGACGCTGACCGCTCAGTCCGGAAGGTCCACGCGACGTCCGGTGGCGCTCGAGCGCAGAGCGGCCTCGAGCACTTCCTGGACGTCGCGTCCCACCTCGGCGGCGCACGGTCCGGCCACGGGCCGTGCGTCGCGTACGCACGTCAGGAAGTAAGTCGGTCCGTCGCGCTCGTGATCGGCGAGCGGCGGCGGGTCCACGAACCGGCTGCCCTCGGCGGTGACGATCTGCACGCGCCCGGGGCCCGCGCGCTCGCCCTCACGCGCGGGCTTCGGCTGGTGCACGAGCAGCGTTCCGCGATCGCCGTAGACGATCATCGCCAGCGCCGGCTCGCCGCCGATCTGCGTCCAGCTCGCCTCCAGCACGCCGAGCGCGCGGGGGTAGGTGAGCACGACCACCGCGTTGTCCTCGCTCGGCAGGTCGGCCTTGCGCAGATGTGCCGCCACCGCGGTGACGGCGCGCGGCCGGCCGAGCACGACGCGGCAGAGCATGGCGCCGTAGCCGCAGTAGTCCACCAGCGCGCCGCCGCCGTTGCGGTGCGGATCGTACAGCCAGTCGCAGAACTGCGGCGAGCACCCGTACTCGCGCGGCCCGGCATGGCCGCCGCGATGGCTGAGCTGCACGGGCTCGCCGACCTCACCCGCGCTCGCCAGCGCAAGACCGTGGCGGAGCGCGGCGCGCCACGCGGTCGGCCAGTTGACCATCAGCGGCACGCCGGCGCGGCGCGCGGCGGCGAGCAGCGCGTCCGCGCCCGCGAGGTCGGCGGCCATCGGTTTCTCGAGCATGACGGGGAGCCGCCGCTCGAGCGCGCGGACGCCGAGCGCGGCGGACGCGCGGTTGTCGGCAAAGACGAGGACGGCGTCGAGGTCCCGGCGCTCGAGGAGCGCGTCGTGCGTGTCGTGCAGCGCCGCGCCGCCGTCGAGCGCCCGCAGCCGCTCGCGCAGGCGGGCGTCGGGCTCGGCAGCGGCGACGACGCGGCCGAGGCCGCCGGCGGCCAGCGCGGCGAGATTACCCCATACGTGATCGTGGCTGAGCCCGAGAATGCCCACGCGCAGCACCGGCATAATGCCGGTCATCGTAACGCCCTCTGATATTCTGCGCGGCAGGGAGGTGCTGCCATGCCGCGCATGCTGCACTCAGCGCCGTGCCGCTTTCTCGCGCTCGTGCTGGCCGTCGTGCTCGTGCTGACGTTCGCGACACCGGCCAAGGCCGAAGCGTTCGACGTGATGACCGGGCTCGCGATCGCCGGCGCCGCCATCATCATCCTCGTCCTCGTCGTCTATCTCGTTGTCGCCAACGTCGAGGGATCAAAGCTGAGCGACACCCGCGAGAGCCCGCGCCTCGCGCAGGAGCCCGCGGTCGTCTGGGTCGTCGCGGCGCGCGAAGCGCTCTAGGAAAGCGACAACACCCGCCGCAGCACGCGGCGCAGCTCGGCCTCGTGGTCGGGCACCGCGCCGCGGCTGCGCCAGGCGACCTGGCCGTCGGGTCGCACCAGCACCGCGCCCTCGGCCTCGATCTCCCACGCCTCGAGCCACCGGCCCTGGGGATCGCCAAGATCGCCGCCCGGCCCGATCCTGAGCGCCTCCAGCGAGATGTCGCTGGCGCCCGCGGCCTCGCACCATGCCGCGCCGCGAGCGCCGGCCAGCAGGACGAAGCCGCGACCGAACAGGTCCAGCGTGGAGCACCGCGTGCCGGCGCGCTCCAGCCACGCGTGGGCCGCGCGGCTGCCGGGGCGCCCCGAGGGTCGATACTCCGTGATCGGGTTGTCGACCTTGGGCGGTGGCGTGCCGTCGGGCACGACGGCAGACGACTCGTACGTCGCGCCGAAGATCATGCCGAGCTCGTTGAGGAACTCGGGGCGCCCGAGCGCAAGGGCCGGCACCTCGCCCGGAGCCCCACGCCCGAGCGAGCGGGCGTTCATGAGGCTCTGCTCGGTGATGGCGCGGCCGCACGGCAGCCGCTCGTCCTCGTAGGAGTCGAGCAGGGCCGGGCCGGCGCGCGCGTGGAGCACGGCGGCGAGCTTCCAGGCGAGATTGTGGACGTCCTGCACGCCGGTGTTGAGGCCGAAGCCGCCGGTGGGCGGCATGTGGTGCGCGGCATCGCCGGCCAGGAACACGCGGCCGCGACGATAGCGCTCGGCGACCTGCGCGGCGGCCACCCATGGCACCGCGCCGAGGATCTCCACGTCGAGGCCGGGCACGCCGGCCGCCTGGCGCACGGCCGCGGCGCAGCGCGCGCGCGTGTACTCGTCGCCGTCGCCGTCGGGCGGCAGGTTGTTGATCAGGAAGCCCCAGCGATTGACGCCGTTGATGGTGAGGAACGTGGCCTTGAGCCCGGGCTGCTCGATGAAGTAGAGCGCGGCCGGCCGGTGGGCCACCCACGGCGTGAGATCGGCGTTGAGCAGGATGTTGATGCTGCGGTAGAGCGCCGGCGTGCCGTGCAGCGCGATGCCGAGCGCCTCGCGCACGCGGCTGCGCGCGCCGTCGGCAGCGATCGCGTAGCGCGCGCGCACGCGCTCGCCCGCGCGCTCGCGCAGCGTGGCGGTGACGCCGGTGGCGTCCTGCTCGAAGCTCGTGAGCTCCGTGTCGAAGCGGACGCCGTCCGGCGCGAGCGACTCGGCGTGGCGCCGCAGCACGGGCTCGAGGTCGTCCTGGGCACAGAGGCAGTTGCGCACCGGGCTGATCTGGATGGCGTCCTCGCGCGCGCGCCCCGGGATGCGCCGTTCCAGCTCCTCGCCCGCGAGCGAGCGCGCCCACACGATGAACTTCGCGCGCTCGGGCGGCAGGCCGGCGGCGCGCACCGAGTCCTCCACGCCGCACTGGCGCAAGATCTCCATCGTGCGCGCGTTGATCCCGCGCGCCTTGGGATGGATGGAGGTGCCCGGGTGGCGCTCGACCAGGAGCGAGGAGACGCCGAAGCGCGAGAGCAGGATCGACGCCGCCAGTCCGACCGGGCCGCCGCCGACGATGAGGACCTCGACCTCGCGCATGCGGGGCACAATGCCTCACGCCCCCGGCACTGTCAAAGCGGACGGTGGTACAGTCAGGGCCGTCGTGGACTCCGTCAGCATCGTCATCAGCCGCCAGGCGACCGGCCCCACGCCGCCCTCGACGGCCAATGCCATGGCGCCGAACGCGCTGCGCACGCGCGTGGCCGAGGTGGTGGCCCAGATGGGCAAGCCGCCGTGGTCCAAGCGCATCATCGCCGACGAGCGACAGCTCGTGACGCTGATCGCCAGCCCGCCCGCGGGCGGCAACCGCCCGCACTGGCACCGCGAGTTCGACGAGTGGTGGGTGGTGCTGGCCGGACAGCTGCAGTGGGAGCTGACGGGCAACATCGTCGTGCAGGCGGCGAAGGACGACATCGTGTGGGTGCCGCGCGGCGCCGTGCACCACATCGTCAACGTCGGCACCGAGATGTCGCTGCGCCTGGCCGTGGCCATGCCGCCGGCCAATCACTACTTCAGCCCGTGCGAGCAGTGCGGCTACACCGACGACGGTCCCCGGGAGTGGTGCGCATGAAGATCCCGCGCTTCGGCCTCAACCGCTTCGATTCGCGCTCGGTCGACGCCTTCGCCGCCGACGTCAAGCGCGCGGAGGCGCTCGGGTGGGACGCGGCGCTCCAGCCCGACTCGCAGCTCCGCCGGCGCGACACGTACGTGCTGCTGGCGGCGGCCGCGCGCGCGACCGAGCGCATCACGCTGGGGCCGCTGCTGGCCAATCCCGTCAACCGCCACCCGACGGTGACCGCGTCGTCCATTGCCACCATCGACGAGCTGGCGCCCGGCCGCGTGTTGCTGGGCTGGGGCGTGGGCGACACCGCCGTGCGGCTCGCCGGCCTGCGGCCCGCGCGGGTGAAGGAGCTGGAGGCCTCCACGCGGCTCATGCGTGCGTTGCTCCACGGCGAGGACGTGGAGGTGGGCGCCGAGCGGCCCGCGCAACTGCCGCATCACCGGCCGGTGCCCATCTGGATCGCCGCGGGCGGCCCGCGCACCCTGCGCATGGCCGGCGGCGTGGCAGACGGCGTGTTCATCCGCGTGGGCACGCACGCGGCCAACATCAAGACGGCCGTGGACGCGATTCGCGCGGGCGAGCGCGACGCCGGGCGCGATCCCGCGTCCGTGCGGCTGGGCGCCATCTTCCACACGGTGCTCGTCGATGATCCGGCTCGGGCCCTGACCATGGCCAGGTCGATGGCGGCCGGTTACTACGAGTACTCGCCGGCCCTGTTCGATCCGCCGGGCTTCCGCTGGAACGGGCCCGATCCCGAGCGGCTCAAGCACGACCATCACGTGTGGCCCGACTTCCACCATGCGCGCGACCTTGACGCCAGCGGCCGCGTGGTGGACTTCCTGCCGGAAGCCGTCGCCGACGCCTTCAGCCTGCGCGGCGCGCCCTCCGAGGTCGCCGATCGCTGCGCGGCGGTGCTGCGCGCGGCATCAGCCGAGTTCGACTACGTCGTCCTCCACCCGATCCCCGATCCGACGTGGCCCAACGACCCCGCCCGCGACTACACCTCCCGCGTCGCGCGCGAAGTCCTCCCGAAGGTCCGGCAAGCGCTCGCGACAGCGTGACGATCAACAATGCCGCAGCCGCACGTCAGCGCCGGCGACAGGGTGACGATGCACAACGCCCGAGCCGCGGGCGCGCGCCGGCGACAGCGTGACGACGCACAACGCCCGAGCCGCGGGCGAGCGCCGGTGACAGGGTGACGATGCACAATGCCCCCACCGCGCGCGAAGCGCGCGGAACGCTGGGGGGGTCTAGGCGGGGAGCGGCGCCGCTCCCCCCTTGAAGACAGACAGAAAGGCAGACGAAGATGAGAGTCTCCGTGAACGGCATCAACGTCCACTACACGCTCGACGGTCCCGCGAACGCCCCGGTGGTGACGCTCAGCCACTCGCTGGCCACGGATCTCTCGATGTGGGAGCCGCAGATGAAGG
>QHRW01000192.1 GCA_003220265.1 Candidatus Rokuibacteriota bacterium
GCCCTGGTTCAGCACGAAGAAGCCCATGATGTTGGCCTTCATCGTGCGTGGGCTCCAGCCCTGCGTCGTCGCGTAGACGATCACCGGCGGTCCCGGCGTGCCGACGGCGCCGCCCACGAGGCCGGCCAGGAACCCGGCGAGCAGCGCCCAGCCGCGCCCGTGCACGCGCTCGGGGAGCGCGCGCCGCGCCTCGAGCACGACGACGAGCACGAGGACCGCGCCGATCAGCCGGTTGAGCAGGCTGACGGGCAGCGACGCGAGCAGCCAGACACCGGGCGGCGTGCCGGCCAGCGTGCCGAGCGTGAGATCGACGAGCGCGCGGGGCGTGAGGTCGCGGCGGAGCTGGACGACGACGACGAGCGAGAAGGCCAGGGCGTAGATCGTCAGCAGGACGATCGCGGTCGCCGGCTCCATGACGTAGGGCAGGAACGCCATGGCGACCAGCGCGATGCCGAAGCCGGTGAGCCCCATGACGAAGCTGGCGACGAAGACGACGAGGGCGCCGGCCGCCCAGGCGAAGGTCACGGCGGCCATCATAGCGGAGGTCCCGCGTCGTTCGACGGCGCGCTCGCTGGCGACCGGGTTGCAACCCGGCCCGCAAGGAGGTGCAGCGATGCTGAAGCTCGGGTACAAGCTCTCCAGCGAGGAGTTTGCTCCCAACGACCTGGTGCGCAACGCGGTGCTGGCCGAGGAGCACGGTTTCGAGTTCGCGCTGATCTCGGACCACTTCCATCCGTGGACCGACGCCCAGGGCCAGAGCCCGCTCGTGTGGAGCGTGATCGGCGCGCTCGCTCACGCCACCTCGCGGCTCGTCGTCGGCACCGGGGTCACCTGTCCCACCATGCGCGTGCATCCCACGCTGGTGGCGCAAGCCGCCGCCACCTCCGCGGCGATGATGGAGGCCCGCTTCTTCCTCGGGGTCGGCACCGGCGAGAACCTCAACGAGCACATCGTCGGCGCGCACTGGCCCTCGATCGAGGTGCGCCAGGAGATGCTGGAGGAGGCGGTGGCGGTCATCCGCCAGCTCTGGAAGGGCGGCTACCAGGATCACCACGGCCGTTACTACACGGTCGAGAACGCGCGCCTCTACACGCTGCCGTCCACGCCGCCGGGGCTGCTGGTGGCGGCCGGCGGGCCCAAGAGCGCAAAGCTGGCCGGCCGCATCGGCGACGGGCTCGTGGCCACGAGCGCCAAGCGCGAGGTCGTGGAGAGCTTCGCGAGCGCCGGCGGCGAGGGCAAGCCGCGCTACGCCGAGGTGACCGTGTGCTGGGCGAAGGACGAGAAGACCGCGCGCCGCACGGCGCACCAGCAGTGGCCCATCGCCGCGATGCAGGGGCCGCTGGTCACCGAGCTGGCCATCCCCGCGTACTTCGAGGGCGCGGCGAAGATGGTCACCGAGGACGCCGTCGCCAAGGAGGTGCCGTGCGGGCCCGACCCCGAGCGTCACCTGACGGCGATCCAGGAATATGCGGACGCCGGCTTCGACCACGTCTGCATCCACCAGGTGGGTTCCGATCAAGAGGGCTTCATGCGATTCTATGCGCGCGAGATCCTGCCCAAGATCCGCAACGCCCGGAAGGCAGCGTAGAGCGGCACACCGAATGCACCGCCCGGGCTGAACAGGAGGACCACGCCCATGGCCCGATGCGAGGTCTGTGGTAACGATTACGACAAGGCCTTCCAGATCACCGCGGCCGGCACCACCCATACGTTCGACTCGTTCGAGTGCGCCATCCACCGCATGGCGCCGACCTGCGAGCACTGCGGCTGCAAGGTGGTGGGACACGGGATGGAGGCGGGCGGCCGCTTCTTCTGCTGCGCGCACTGCGCGCGCCACGCGGGCGTGACGTCCGTGAAGGACCGCGCCACCGAGGCGGCCTGACCGTGGCGATGTTCGGTCGGCTGCTGGCCGGCGCCGCCATCGGCGCCAGCATCATGTACCTGCTCGATCCCGACGGCGGGCGGCGCCGCCGCGCGCTCGTGCGCGACCAGATCGTGAGCGCGGCGCACAAGACGACCGACGCGGTGGACGCCACGTCGCGCGACGTCGCGAATCGCGCGCGCGGGGTGGTGGCCGAGCTGCGGGGGCGCCTGCGTCGGGAGCACGTCAGCGACGACGTGCTGCGCGAGCGCGTGCGCGCCCGCATCGGGTCCGTGGTCGGTCACGGCGGCGCGCTCGAGACGCGGGTGAGCGACGGGAAGGTGACGCTGCGCGGCCCGGTGCTCAGCGAGGAGCTCGACCGGCTGCTGCGTCGCGTGCGCGGCGTGCGCGGCGTCGAGGAGGTGGTCAGCGAGCTCGAGGTGCACGAGACGCCGGGGAACATCCCGGCGCTGCAGGGGCGGCCGCGGCCGGCGCGGGTCGGCGAGGTCTTCGACCTGATCCCGACGCGCTGGCTGGCCTCCTCGAGCCTGCTGGGGATGGCCGGCGCGGCGCTGGCGGTGGCCGGGCTCGCCGTGGGGCGGCGTCAGCTCGGCTGGTAGCCCTTGGCGACCATGCAGCGCTTGTAGGCGCCGCTGCGCTGCCCCTCCTCGATCACCACGCGGGCGACGTCCACGACCCCGCCCACGATCAGATCCGGCGTCCAGCCGGCCTCGCGAGCGTCGCGCACGCAGTCCATCTCGTCCTGCGTCGTCTGCTGGGTCAGCGTGCCGGGCTTGGTCCAGTCGGCGCCGATCAGGTCGTACTTCGTCGTGCAGCCGGCGA
>QHRW01000037.1 GCA_003220265.1 Candidatus Rokuibacteriota bacterium
CGCAAAACTGCGGGCCGGTACGGTGTACCAGACGCGGCACACCTTCGCGACGCTCATGCTCGAGTTGGGTGAATCTCTCGGGTGGGTCGCCAGGCAGCTCGGGCACACCAACGCCGAAAGGGTCTATCGGCGATACCACCGCTTCATTCCGAAACTACGCCGTCGGGACGGAGCGAATGCGGCGAGAGAGCTGGCGATCGAGGGGTTCTGAGGGCAGCGATGGTCACGCGATGGTCACTCGACACAGCGAAGGGGTTACGGGTCTCCCCGTAACCCCCTGCAATGTTGGAGCGGCCGACCGGATTCGAACCGGCGACGTCCAGCTTGGGAAGCTGGCATTCTGCCACTGAATTACGGCCGCTTGTGGCCCTCCATATTACTCGACTCGCCTACTTCCCGTCCTTCAGCGCCATGTCGTAGGCCTTGATGAGCTCGTCGCTGCGGGCCTTCCAGGCCAAGCGCTTGTTGGCGCCGTAGAGGTCGATCTGCTGGTAGAGCGGGATCGCGGGCATCTCCTCGATCCACAGCTTGTTGATCTTGTGGTACTGGGCCAGGCGCTTCTTGTCGTCCATGATCGTCTGCGCCTCGTCGAGCATGCCGTTGAAGTCGTCGTTGTGCCAGTTGACGAAGATGTTGCCGGAGCGGAACAGCGGCACGTAGACCGTCTCGGCGTCCATCGTGGGCGTGCCCCAGCCGATCAGCCATACCGGCCCGGCCTTGTGCACGTACACCATGTTGTTCAGGTAGTTCACGAACTCGTAGGTGCGCAGCGTCGTCTTGATGCCGGCCTTGTTGAGCTGGCCGGCGGCGGCCTCGGCCACTTCCTTGTCGCGCACGTAGCGGCCCTGCGGGCCATTGAGCGTGATCTCCACACCGTTGGGAAAGCCCGCCTCGGCCAGCAGCTTCTTGGACTTGGCCAGGTCCTGCTTGATCGGCTTCAACGCGGGGTCGTAGCCGAAGTGCAGGCTGGGCAGCATGGTGGCCACGCGCACGGCCTTGCCGTCGAGCACGCCCTTGATGATCTCGTCGACGTCGAGCGCGTAGGCGAGCGCATGACGCACGCGCTTGTCGGCCGTAGGTCCGGCGTAGGGCCCGATCGGCTTGTGGTCCTTGTCCATCTGATGCGTGTAGATCATGAGCTGGATGGTCCGGATCGACGGTGCCGTGCTCAAGAAGATCTTCGGGTGCTTCTCGATGATAGTGGCCAGGTGCGGTGGGATGTTCACCGCCACGTCGATCTCGCCGTTCTGCAGCGCCGCCACCCGTACCGCATCGTCGGGAATCGGCTTGAACACGACGGTCTGGATCCTGGCCGCGCCCCGCCAGTAGCCCGGGAACGCTTCCATCACGATCTCTTCGTCCTTGGACCACTTCACGAACTTGTAGGGGCCGGTCCCGATGGGGTTCTTGGAGATGGCCGCGGTGTCCTTACCGGCGTACTCCTTCGGCGGGTACATGGAGGCCTGACGGAAGCCCATGGCATTGACGAAGATCGGCCACGGCTTCTTGGTGTGTACGCGCACCGTGTAGGGATCGACGATCTCGACCTTGTCGAGCGGGGCGAACGGCGACGTGCCACGCAGCTTGTTGGCCGGGTTCGCCACGCGCTCGAGGCTGAACTTCACCGACTCCGCGTTGAAGTCCTCACCGTTGTGGAACTTGACCCCCTTGCGCAGCTTGATCTCCCACACCGTCGGCGACACGGGCCTGGGCATCTCGGCGGCGAGGGAGGGAACGAGCTTGAGGTTCGCGTCGCGCTCCACGAGCATGTCGAAGATCTGAGCGCCGACGTTCGAGGCCGGCTGCTCCTGCTGGTTCATCATGTCGAGCGTGGTCGGATCGACGCCCTGGGCGATGACGACCTTGCCAGCCGGCGCCGCCGCCGCGATCAGCGGCAGCACGAGCACGGACAGCGCCACGGCGAGGGGGATGCGCCAATGACTCATGGTTCTGGGCCTCCTCGGCCTCGAAGGATGTCGTACTTTAGGGGGCACCGTCGGAGGAGTCAAGGTAAGCGAGCGCCTCGTCGCGCGTGCGCACGAGGCCGAGGTCCTGCGCCTCGCGCGCGCGAGCCAGCAGGTGGCCGACGACCGGTCCCGGCGGCAGCGCGTAGCGCGCCATGACGTCCTCGCCGCGCAGCAGCGGCGGCGCCGCCACAGCCGTCTCGGCGTCGGTCCAGCCACGCAGCAGGTCGCGGATCAGCGTGGCGCGGCGCCAGACGGCCATCGGCGACACTCCGGTGACGCCGGCGGCATCGACGAGGGTCAGCAGCAAGAGGTCGCGCGTGTCGGGCCCGAGGTCGCGATAGAAGCGCAGGCGCGCCCGGCGTGTCACCTCCCCCGCCTGGGCCAGGTGCATGGGACGCAGATGATGACGCACGAGGCGCTCGAGCAGCGCGACCGCGCGCTCGGGCAGCCGCAGGCGCTCGCCGATCGCGCGTGCGCGAGCGGCGCCGATCGCGTCGTGCTCGAAGAACCGGATGCGGCCGTCCACGAGCCGCCGCGTCTCCGGCTTGGAGACGTCGTGCAGCAGCGCGCCCAGCTTGAGGACGTGCGACCGGCTCAGCCCGCCGCCGAGCGGCTCGGCCAGGTGCGCGGCCAGCTCCTCGCCGAACGGCGTCAGCGCGGACAGCCGCGCCAGCACGCGGTCGCATGCCTCCAGCGCGCGCAGCGAGTGCTCGAGCACGCCGAAGCGATGCGGCAACGGCTGCGCCGTCGCCCGCATGGGCTCGATCTCCGGCAGCACGACCGTCAGCAGGCCGAGCGCATCGGCCCGCCGGACGGCGCGGCCGGTGGCCGCCACGCGCAGCAGCGCGATCAGCTCGTCGCGCACGCGCTCGGCGGCGACGCGCGCCAGGCCGGGCGCGGCCCGCCTGACGGCCTTCGCGCCCGCGGGCGTGAGGTGAAAGCCCAGCGTGGCCTCGAGCCGCACGCCGCGCAGCGCACGCAGCGGATCGTCGTCCAGCACGCCGGGACCGGCCGGCCGCAGCCGTCGCGCGCGCAGATCGGCGAGGCCGCCGGTGGGATCGACGATCGGCGCGCGGCCCGCCGCCAGCAGGCGGTCGAGGTCCACCGCGAGCGCGTTCACCGTGAAGTCGCGCGCGGCCAGATCTGCCGCCAGCGTCGGCGCGCGGAAATCGCTGACGTCGAGCTGGAGTCCCGGCCCCGCCACGCGCGCGGCGCCCCGCTCGGCGTCGAGCACGACGGCGGTCGCGCCGAGACCGGCGGCCAGACGCTCGGCGAGAGCGAGCGCGCCCCTCGGCACCGCGAGATCGACGTCGGCGTCCGGCCGCTCCAGCAACGCGTCGCGCACCGTGCCGCCCACGACGACCACGCCCCTGTCCGGCGCCGCCGCCCTCGCCGCGCGCAGCAACGCAGCGGCCGCCGGCGTCAGCCGCGCGAGCCGCAGCTCAGCGCGCGCATGCCGATGCCCGAGGGGCGTCACGGCCTCCCACCAAAAAACGCCTCCGCGTTGTCGTGGAAGATCTTGCGGCGGACGGCGTCGGGGAGCCGGCGCTCCCACGCCCAGCGGCGCTCCTCATCATAGTCGTAGGGGATCAGGGGAAAGTCCGAGCCGAACATCACGCGGTCCTGGTGGCGCTCGAGCTCGGCGTCGCTGATGGCCGCCGGGTCGGCGCCGACGTAGCGCGTGGCGAGCAGCGTCATGGCCATCGTGGTGTCCACGTAGAGATGAGGGTACCGCGCCAGCAGGGCCAGGAACTCCGCGCTCTGGAAGGCGCCCATGTGCGCCACGCACACCCGCAGCCGCGGGAAGCGCGCCATCACGCCCGCGAAGCGCTCGACGCCGGTGAACGCGTCGCGGTACGGCATCGTGCCGACGTGCAGCACGAAGACGTGGCCGGCCGCCTCCGCGCGCTCGTACACGGAGAAGAGACGCGCGTCGTCCACGTGGAAGCGCTGCACGGAGTGATGGAACTTGAACCCGCGCAGGCCGAGATCGTCGGTGGCCTCCCTCGCCACAGCGTCCAGGTCGGGATCGTCGGGGTGCAGCGTGCCCAGCGCCACGGCGCCGGGCAGCGTGGCCGCGATGTCCGCCAGCCAGCGGTTCAGCCCCCGTGCCATGCCGGGCTTGTGCGCGTAGGAGAAGAAGCAGAAGCGCCGGACGCCACGCGCGCGCAGTGTATCGGCCACGGCGGCGGGATCGAACGCGTGGCCGGCGCGCCAGCCCTGCCCCGCGAACCAGCGCTCGATCGCACGGGCCAGCCCCGGGGGATGCAGGTGGACGTGGGCGTCGAAGCAGGGGAACGCGTCGGAGAACGGCGAGCGCCAGGGCGCGGCCACCGGCCGCGACCGCTCAGCCAAGCTCGAGGCCGCGCGGCCCCACGCGGTACTCGACGATGTCCTCGCTCATCGCGCTGCCGCGATGCTTCACCACGCAGAGCTTGCGCGCCAGGCGCGAGCCCTCGCGCTCGCTGCCCAGCACCACGATCGTGTTGGCGGTGGCGCCGACGTCGCCGGTGGCCACCTTGCGCGCCAGGAGGTCCTCCAGCCGGGTCTCCTCGGTGGTGACCAGGAGCAGCGTGGTGATCTGCGTGTGATCGTAGCGGTGGGCGTCGATGAACGCGCGATGCTTCCACACCGGCATGCAGATCTCCATCCCGAGCGTCTCGGCGTCGCGGTGGATGGTCTTGCGGTAGAGGTCGTCGAAGAGGTGGAACTGGATCGAGTCGGCCGGCGCGTCCATCGGCTCCACGCCGTCCACCACCACGCGCCGCACGCCCTTGGCGAAGTGGAAGTAGAAGAACGGCCGGACGGTGTAGAGCGCGTGGTTGTAGGTCGCCTTCCAGTTCCAGTCGAACTCGACGCCGCCGTCGGGGGTCGGCACCTGGAAGTCGCGCACGCGACCGACCCACTTGAACGTGTTCGTGTAGAAGGCGGCGAGCTGCTCGGCCGGCGGATGCGGATCGCTCATTGGCGGCACGGTGTGCGTCCACTCGCCCAGCCGCCAGTGGAACAGCCGCTCCGCGTACTCCGCGTGCTGCTGCGAGTCGCCGCGCCCGTTCATGTCGAAGATCAGTCCGCGTGCGCCGTCGGCGGTCTGCCCGTGGTTGGCGAACGTCAGGCCCAGGTGAGTCTTGCCGATGCCGGTGGCGCCGTAGACGACCGCCAGCGTGCCGGGCAGCAGGCCGCCGCCCAGCATTGCGTCGAGCTTGGGAACTCCGGTGGAGACGCGGGTCGTGGTCACGAAAAGGGATTCTAACCCGCGCGTCCCTTGGTGGCGAACTGGCGCTCGTAGAGCGCGCGCAGCTCGTCGAGCGTGGTGGCCTGGCCGGGCGCCTTGTCCTCGCGGAGCCGGGCGATGCGCGCGAAGCGCAGCGCGAGGCCGGAGGGATAAGTGGGGCTGCGCTGGATCTCGTTGTACTCCACTTCCACCACGACCTCCGGTCGCACGCGCACCGTGTAGCCGTCGTCGTCGAGGGCGAGCGCGCGGAGGCGCTCGGTCATCGCCGTGAATTGCGCGTCGGTCAGCCCCTTGAACGTCTTGCCGACGTCGGCGAAGCCGTCGCCGTCCCGCACAGCCAGGTGATAGTTGGACAGCCATCCCACGCGGCGGCCCGAGCCGCGGTCGGCGGCGATGATGACGCAATCGACCGTCTCGGCCGCCTTCAGCTTGAACCAGCGCTTGCCGCGACCGCCCGGCTCGTACGGGCTGGCGAGGTCCTTCGCCATCACGCCCTCGTGGCCGGCCGCGGTCGCGCGCGCGTGAAACGCCTGCGCCGCCTCCACGGAATCCACGATCGCGCGCTCGGCGAGGTGGCGGCCGCCGGTGACGCGCGCCAGCGCCTCCCAGCGCTCGGCGTACGGCGCGTCGATGAGCGGGCGACCGTCCACCATGAGGCAGTCGAAGAAGTGCAGCGCCAGCGGCATCTCGCGCACGAGCGCCTCCACCCCGTGCACGCGGCGGAAGCGCCGCATCAGCTCCTGAAATGGCAGCGGGCGCCCGCTCGCGTCGAGCGCCACCACCTCGCCGTCCAGGATGAAGGGCGCGCCGGCCAGCCCGCGTGCGACCGCGACGACGTCGGGCAGGCTGCGCGTGACGTCGGACAGCCGCCGCGTCCAGATGCCGACGCGCTCGCCCTCGCGATGCACCTGCACGCGGGCACCGTCGTACTTGAACTCGAGCGCGGTGCGGCCGCCATGCGCGCGCAGCACGTCGTCGAAGCCGGTGGCGATCTCGGCCAGCATCGGCAGCAGCGGCACGAAGGGCCGCGGCGAGGCGCCGGCCAGCGCGGCGGCACCGCCGGCGCGCGCGAGGGCGGCCACGGCGGAGAGGTCGCCCAGGAAGAGCGCCGCGCGGCGGACGGCCTCGAGGTCGGCCTGGGCCGCCTCCGCGATCGCCTCCAGCACGAGGCCGCCGGAGACGCCCGTGCGCAGCTCGCCGCCGATGATCCGGCCGAGGAACTCGCGCTCCTCGCCGGACGCGCGCCCGGCCAGCTCCGTCAGCCGCTCCTCGCGGGCGCGCCGTGAGCCCGCGCCGGTGGCTTCGGCCACCCCCGCGAACGCCGCGCCAACGTCCGTGAGGGTCAGTGGGGGTCCACCGCGCTCGGGCACGCCTCGCGGCAGGCCGCGCACCCCCAGGACCCGGGGATCGGAGGTGGGGAATGGCTTGGCGGTGAGGAACGCCACGGCGAGGGCCACCTCGTCCGGCTCCACCGCGGCCAGGAACCGGGCCACGAGCCGGCGCTTGTCGAGCCGTCCGGCCGTGGCCTCCAGGCGCCGGCCCAGCGCCGCGAAGTCGGCGAAGCGCGTCACGGGGCCATTTTAGGCCGCGCCGCCTAATTTGACTCTGCAAGGCCCGGCACACTAGGCTGACTTCATGCCTCGGCGCGTCCTCTACGATGCCGCCTCGCGGCCCGCCGCGGCTGCGGCCGGGCTCCTCGCCGGCGAGTACGACGTCGAGGCGTGGACGCCTGAGGCCATGGCGGACAGCGTCGTGCTCACCGCCAACCCTGCCCTCGCCGCATCCGGCGATCGCACCCGGCTCATCGGCGTCGTCGATCCCGACGCGCCGGGCCCGTGGCCGGCGACCTGGTACGCGCTGGTGCCGACCGGGGCCGGCCGCCCGCTCGTCGCGCGCGCGGTGGCCAACGCCTTCGCCAGCCTCGATGGCGCCGCCGAGCGCGCCCGGCTCGAGCGTGAGCTGAGCGAGCTGAACGCCATCGGCATCCAGCTCTCGGCCGAGCGGAACCTCGACGTGCTGCTGGAGACGATCCTCACCAAGGCGCGCGAGATCACCGGCAGCGACGCGGGCTCGCTCTACCTGGTCGAGGATTCGCCCGAGGGCAGCCGTCGCCTGCGCTTCGCGCTGGCCCAGAACGACAGCGTCGAGATTCCGTTTCGCTCGGTGACCCTGGCGCTCGACGGCGAGAGCGTGGCCGGCCACGTGGCGCTCACCGGCGCCATCGTGAACCTGGCCGACGCCTACGAGCCGCCCCCCGGCTCGCCGTTCAAGATCAACCGGTGGTTCGACGAGCACGCGCGCTACCGCACGAAGTCGATGCTGGTGGTGCCGATGCGCACGCCCCAGGGTGAGGTCATCGGCGCGCTGCAGCTCATCAACTGCAAGCCGGAGCGGCGCGGGCCGCTACGCTCGACGCAGGAGGCCGAGGAGCACGTGCGGCCCTACGGCGAGCGCCACGTGCGCCTGGCCGGCTCGCTGGCCTCGCAGGCCGCGGTCGCCCTGGCCAATCGCCGGCTGTACGACAGCATCAGCCAGCTCTTCGACGGCTTCGTGAAGGCCTCGGTGACGGCCATCGAGTCGCGCGATCCCACCACGTCCGGCCACTCCTTCCGCGTGGCCGACCTCACGGTGGGACTGGCCGAGGCGGCCGACCGCGCGGACGACGGCGTGTTCCGGGATGTGAGATTCACCGCCGAGGAGCTGCGCGAGCTGCGCTATGCGGCGCTGCTGCACGACTTCGGAAAGGTCGGCGTGCGCGAGCACGTGCTGGTGAAGTCCAAAAAGCTCTACCCCGGCGACCTCGAGCGCATCAAGACCCGCATCGAGCTGCTCATGCGCGACCTCGAGCTGGGCGTCACCCGGCGCAAGCTCGACTGGGTCACCCGGCGCGGCAAGGAAGGCTTCAACCTGCACGCGGCCAAGCTAGACGCCGATCTCGCCGCCGCCATCGCCGAGCTCAACGAGGCCCTCGACGTCGTGGTGACGGTCAACGAGCCGTCGGTGCAACCGCAGGACTTCACCAGCGCGCTGCTCAAGATCACCGCGCGCTCGTGGGAGGACCACCGCGGCCGGCGGCGCACGGTGCTCACGCCGGAGGAGGCCGGCATCCTGGCCATCAACAAGGGCAGCCTCACCGAGAACGAGCGGCGCGAGATCCAGCAGCACGTCGTCCACACCTTCCAGTTCCTGGCCCAGATCCCGTGGACGCGCGAGTTCCGCCGCATTCCGGAGATCGCGCGCTCGCACCATGAAAAGCTCGACGGCTCCGGCTACCCGTTCGGCTTCCGCGGCGATCAGATCCCCGTGCAGTCGCGGATGATGACGATTGCCGACATCTACGACGCTCTCACCGCGACCGACCGCCCCTACAAGAAGGCCGTGCGCGTCGAGGAAGCGCTGGACACGCTGCGCGAGGAGCAGCGCGCCGGCGCCCTCGACGGCGCCCTCCTCGACCTCTTCATCGACGCGCGCATCTTCGAGCGGACGGACTGGCGCTGACCCCCGAAGGGGGGCTTCGCCCCCCGTTCGGCGGTCGTCGCACGCCTGACGGCGTGCTCCTCCCTGCTTCCCCCCAGAGCCGGATGGCGCCGGCGGAGCCGGCGCTCGATCGCCCGAAGGGGGGCTTCGCCCCCCTTTCGGCGGTCGTCGCACGCCTGACAGCGTGCTCCTCCCTGCTTCCCCCCAGAGCCGGATGGCGCCGGCGGAGCCGGCGCTCGAAGCGGACGTACGTTGCGCTCCGGCGTCCGGCGTGGGCGGTTATTCGTGTCCGCGCGGCGGAGGGGGCGACGACACGGGCGGCGCGCCGCGGGCTTGGTGAGCGCGGCGGCGCGACGCGCGTGTCGTCGCGGGGGGTCAGGCGGCGGAGAGGAGGAGGAGGGCGGCCCAGGCAGTGGCGGCGGCGAGGGCCGTGGCGGCGCGACCGATCTCGGTGAAGATCGAATGGCTGCGCACCTGTTGAGTGGTGCGCGGCAAAAAAAGGGCGCGCGCACGGCGATCGGCGATGAGGCGGCGTTGCAGCGCGGGATACGAGACGGCGTGAGCGTTCATGACGGCCTCCAGCATCAACATGCGCTTCTCGAACGGGTTCCTAGAATCCCCGCAGCAGGCCGACGACCTTGCCGATGATACGCACGGCGCGTGGATCGACCACGATGGGCGCCATCGTCGGGTGCTCGGGCTTGAGGACGATGCGCTCGCCGTCGCGCTGGAAGCGCTTGACGGTGGCCTCGTCGCCGGACTCGGACTCGACCAGCGCGACGACGATGTCGTTGAGCTGAGCGCTGTCCTGGCGGCGCACCAGCACGAGATCGCCATCACAGATGTGCGCGCTGATCATGCTCTCGCCGCGCACGCGCAGCGCGAAGAGATCCTCGCCGCGGCCGGGGAGTGCGCCGGCCGCGATCGGCAGGTCGCCTTCGCGGTTTTCCTCGGCCAGCAGCGGCTGGCCGGCGGCGATGCGACCCAGGATGGGAATCGGCAGCGTCGCGGCGTTGGTGCGCCCGCCGGCGGCCTCGGTGAGCGTGAGCCCGCGCGCGGTGCGGCCCGGACCGGGGCGACGTTGCAGCATGCCCTTGCGCTCGAGCGCGCGCAGGTGATCGAAGGCGGCGCGCGGGGTGACGCGGAACTTCTCACCGATCTCACGCACGGTGGGCGGCACGCCGTGGCGACTGGTGAAGGCCCGGATGAAGTTCAGCACGTCTCGCTGCCTGGCGGTCAACTCTCGCATGCGAGGCTTGTCCCCTCCTGGCCGTAACAATACTCAACCATTGTTGAGCAAGTCAAGCGAATAGTACTCGGCCCGCACGACAGCCGGGAAAGCCAGAAGCTGCGATAGGTTGAGGTGCTAGCGGTCGAGGCGGTGCTGACGGGCGAACTGCTGGCGATTACCGAGGGACGCCACGGCTTCGCCGGGGCGGCCCGAGCCACCATGGGGGGCTTGGGGGGCCCGTACGAGGCCCCCCATCTAACTGGGCTCCCAGGGCTCGCAGACGGGGCACGTCATGAAGCCCTGCTCGACGGCCTCGGGAACGCGCTTCAGATAGATCCGCTCGATCTCAGGAATGCGGGCCACCCACGTGCACTCGCGGCGGTGGAAGAGCTTCGAGCCTCGCTGGGCCACGAGCGGCTCGCCATGCTCGGGCAATGGCTCTCGGGCGACGCTCGGCCCCGTCTCCGGCGATACGGGCTCGAGCTCCGAGGGCAGCGGCGTGGCGGCGCCGGCGACCACGACGGGCGCGGGCTCGGGCGCAGGCGGCGGCGGGTCGAGATCGTTGATGTGAAGGTTCGTCTCGACGGTCGAGCGAAACTCGTCGCTGGCGCGGCGAAACTCGCGCATCGCGCGTCCCACCATGCGGCCGAGCTCAGGCAGCTTCGAGGGGCCGAAGACCAGGAGCGCGAGCACGCCGATGACGAGCATCTCCTGGAGGCCGATGTCGAACATGGCGTTAGGGTAACACGCAGCAGGGCGCGCGGGACCGGCGGGCGAAACATCTCCGCGAATTGAGAAGCCGCTTACCGTCCGGCCGCGGGGCCGGGCGGATCGGCTCAATGAGGACGGGCGGTTGGGACCCCACCCGGTGAGGCACGGGAGTTGCTCTCCTGCCTCTACGCCAAGGAGGCCTCACGATGCTGCTGCGCGTCCTGCACTACGCGATGCTGCTGTCGCTGCTCACCGCCCGGGAACGGCTGGCCCGCGCCGTCAGGAGGCCATGACCTCCTTGGGCTTGTCGTCCTTTTCGGTGTCTTGAACGACCAGGCCGCATTGCACGATCTTGTAGAGCAGCGCCTTGTAGCTGATCTGCAGGAGACGCGCGGCCTTCGCGCGATTCCAGTGGACGCGATCGAGCACTTCCTTGATCGCCACGCGCTCGGCCTCGCGGGCGGCCTGCCGGGCGATGTCCTTGAGGCTGATCGGCGTGTCAGAGCTCGGCCGCACCTCGAGCGCGGCGGTGCCCGGCCGCGGCGTGGAGCGGCCGCCGCGGGCGAGGTTGGCGACGATCTCCACGTGCACGGGGCGCGCGCTGCCGAGCACGACCACGCGCTTCACGGCGTTCTCGAGCTCGCGGATGTTGCCGGGCCACTCGTAGTCGAGGAACGCGCGCAGCGTCTCGCCCGGGATCTCGACGGAGCGTCCATACTGGGCGTTGAACTTCTTCAAGAAATGGTCGGCCAGCACCGGGATCTCGTCGCGCCGCTCGCGCAGCGGTGGGATGCGGATCTCGATGACGTTGAGCCGATAGTAGAGGTCTTCGCGGAACTGATGCGCGCGCATCGAGGCTTCGAGATCGCGGTTGGTGGCGGCGATGAGCCGCACGTCGGTGTCGATGATCTTCTCGCCGCCGACGCGCGAGAACTCGCCGTCCTGCAGGACGTGCAGGAGCTTGGCCTGCAGCCGCAGCGGCATCTCACCGATCTCGTCGAGCAGGAGCGTGCCCTGGTGCGCGGCCTCGAACTTGCCGGGCTTCTGCCGGTAGGCGCCGGTGAACGCGCCCTTCTCGTGCCCGAACAGCTCGGACTCCAGCAGCTCGCTCGGCAGCGCGGCGCAGTTGACCTTCAAGAACTGCTTGGCCGCGCGCGGCGAGGCCTTGTGGATGGCCCGGCCCACGACTTCCTTGCCGACGCCGCTCTCGCCGCGCAGCAAGATCGTGGTGTTCGTGGCAGCCACCTTGGCGACCAGGTCACGGATCGGCTGCATCTTGCCGCTGCTGCAGAGCGTCAGGAGCGCGTCACTCATGTCCGTCGGATCTCCCTCTTTGGGTCGGTGAAGTTACCTTCGTCTTCGTACGTTGCAGCGATCTGCAGGGGGTGTGCCAAAGAGTTACCCACTCGTATTTCTAGTGATTACAAGCACTTTGGTTCCGACACCCTGAGATGTTCCCCACGCGCTTTGTAGAAATGGGAATGCCACTTGTAAATATTGCAAGAAAGGGAGGAAACAAAATGGAGATTCTCATCGTGGACGACGAGCCGCAGGTGGCCGAAGTGCTGGCCAAATCGCTCAACCGCCAGGGGCACAAGACGACCGTCGTGCACTCCGGCGTGGAGGCACTCGATCGGCTGCGCACCACCGCGCCCGACGCGATGTTCCTGGACGTCTCGATGCCGGGCATGAACGGGCTCGACGTGATGCAAGAGGTGAAGCGCCTGAAGCCGGCGCTGGCCGTCGTCGTGATCACGGGGCACGCGACTGCCGACGAGATCGAGCGCGTGAAGCAAATGGGCGCCGTCGACGTGATTCAAAAACCGTCGGCCCTCACGCACTATCATCAGGCCATCGAGCGTCTGCACGTCAAAAAGGCCTACCCCGACACCGATCACGTGTGATACACGTTTGGGCCATGAAACACGTCGCGGCGTGCGCGGTCGTGTGCCTCTCGCTGATGCTGGCCGCGCCCGCCGCTGCGCAGTTCCCCCTCTTCCAGCAGCCCGGTCTGCCGGGATCGACGCTCGATCCGCAGGAGCTGCAGCCGACGCGGCGCGCGCCGCTCACCATCACGCCGTCGCTCACCTTCACGGAGGAGTACAACGACAACGTCCTCCTCGACAATCGCAACCGCGTCTCGGACTTCATCACGGGCTTCACGCCGGGCATCGCCATCACGTACGAGCGGCCCACGTACCGCCTGTCCGCCGCGTACAACTTCACGGCCGAGCTCTTCGCGCGCGAGACGCAGGAGAGCCACGCGTTCGATCGCCAGAACTTCTTCCTCGACACGATGTGGAAGGTCACTCCGCAGCTGACGCTGTCGTTCACCGAGACGTTCATCTTCAGCACCGACACCAACCTCATCGCGCGCGAGAACGTCTCCACCGGCCGCGACCGCTCCTACAGCAACGTGATCGGCGGCGGGGCCAGCTACCAGATCGATCCGTTCTGGGCGGTGCGCGGCAGCGCGTCCTACACGCTCGAGCGCTTCTCGCGGAACAACCTCGACGACTCCGACGTCTACCGCGCCACGGTGGCAGTGGATCGCAAGATCAATCCCCGGCTCACCGGCAGCCTCGCGTACGAGTTCGGCTACTTCAACGTCTCCAACGAGCAGAACGCCGTCACGCACACGCCGCGCCTGGGCGCCGCGTGGCGGGCGACGGAGACGATCACGCTGTCGCTGAGCGGCGGTCCCACGGTGGAGGTGTTCGAGAACGGCGACACGCGCCTGACGCCGGCCGTCACCGCCAGCTACGGGCAGCGCGTGTGGTTCGGCGGCGTCGGCCTCTCCTACGACCGCACCGTCGGCACCGCCGGCGGCCTGGGCGGTCCCACCGACAACGACCTCATCAGCGGCTACGTCACCGTCACCACGCTCACGCGCGGCCTCACGGTCCAGCTCCTGCCGACCTACTCGATCGTGAAGAGCCCCAACAGCAGCCGGGTCGACGTCCGCGCGTTCACGGCCTCGCTGCAGGCGACCTATCGCCTCACGGACTGGGTGGCGCTGATCGGCGGCTACCAGTTCTTCCACCAGCGCTCCGACAGCACCCAGCTCTCCAGCATCGGCACGCCCATCGCGAACGACGCCGACCAGAACCGCGTCTTCGTCGGTGTCACCTTCGGCTATCCGATCCGCTTCGATTAGTTTGTAATTTGTAAGTTGTAACCAAGATTCACGTTTTCACAATCGAGCGGGCTGCAGCGCTTTACTCATGGCCCCTGCATTCGTGTTCTGAGATTCCCGAATTGTTCGGAATACGCCGAAGAGATGTGACGCTTTCCTGCGCGAACAACGCATCATTTCGCAAGGGTCTGTGCAGGCTTTCACGGCTTGGCACTGCCCTTGCCCCTTCGGACGCTCAGCCGGTGTGCAGCCGGCTGAGCAATGTCGACAGCACAACGGTTCGCTTGGCTCGACGGACTCTCGACGGTCGCGGTGTGCGGCCTCGCGATCGCGGTGCTGCCGCCCGAGCCGGCGGCCACACCCTGGTGGCTGGCTGCGCGCGTCGCCGCCGTCACCCTGGTCTGCATCCTGGCCTTCTACTACAACGACCTCTACAACTTCGAGGTCCCCCACGACGTCGGCCAGCTCTTCCGGCGCCTCTGCCGCGCGCTCGGCCTGAGCGCGCTCGTCCTGGCCGGCGGCTACCTGCTGTTCCCCGGCATGATCCTGGGCGGCAACCTCGCCTCCTACGCGCTGCTCCTCACGCTGATCTGCGTCCTCGCCCTGCGCGTGGTGGTCTACGCCCTGGCCAAGCGGCGGCCGTTCTCCGAGGCCGTGCTGCTGCTGGGCGGCGGGCCGCTGGCGGTCGATCTCGCACGGCAGATTCGCACGCGCCCCGACCTCGCGCTCCGCCTGGTCGGCGTGCTCAATCCGGCCGGCGCCGACGGCGAGGGCGACCGCCTCGGCGATTACGGCGACGTGGGCGACGTCGTGCGGCGGGTCCGTCCCGATCGCATCGTGGTGGCGATGCCGGACCGCCGCGGCAACCTGCCGGTGTCCGAGCTGCTGGCCTGCCGCTTCCGCGGCGTCACCGTCGAGGAGGGCACGCGCGTCTTCGAGCGCTTCCACGGCCGTCTCGCGGTGGAGTCCCTCACGCCCAGCACGCTGATCTTCGGCGACGGCTTCCGCGTGCGCCCGCTGTCGCTCGTGCTCAAGCGCGTCGTGTCGGTCGTGATCGCGCTGGGGGCGCTGCTGGCGGCGGCACCGTTCATGGCCGCCATCGCGGTCGCCATCAAGCTGGAGTCGCGCGGCCCCGTCTTCTTCGTCCAGGAGCGCGTGGGCCTGCGCGGGCGCAAGTTCCGTCTCATCAAGTTCCGCACGATGCGCGAGCTGCGCGACATGCCGGCCGGCGGCGACTCCATCTGGGGGCGCGACAACGCCAGCCGGGTGACGCGCCTGGGCGCCGTGCTGCGCCGGTATCGCCTCGACGAGCTGCCCCAGTGCCTGAACATCCTGCGCGGCGACATGAGCCTGGTGGGACCGCGGCCCGAGATGGCCGTCAACGTCGCCACCTTCTCCGCGGTGATCCCCTTCTACAACCTCCGCCACGAGGTCCGGCCCGGCCTCACCGGCTGGGCCCAGGTGCGCGCCGGCTACTCCATGTCGACGGAGGAGGTCACGCGCAAGCTCTGCTACGACCTCTACTACATCAAGCACATGTCACTGACGTTCGACCTGCAGATCCTCGTCGACACCGTGAAGTTCGTTCTCAGCGGGAAACGCCCCGGATGAGCCACGCCAAACGTTTACTTCAATCTGGCACGACCGAGCCCAGAGTGGGCAGGTCGAACTTGCCGCGCGCCGCGCACGCCCTCGTGCGCGCCGCGGAAACGTGCGCGGCCGGGTTCGGCATGCCTTTTGCGGGGTTGCCGTACGCCATGCACATGAAAGATCCGCGATGAAGGTCTCCAGCTTCGACGCCACGCTGCCGTTTGCCGCCGCTCCCGCCACCCGTCACGTGCTGGTCGTCGAGAGCGATCCCGACCAGCGTCGTCGCGTGACGACGCAGCTGTCCAACTGGGGCTACAGCCCGCTCGCCGCCGCCAGCGCCGAGGAAGCGCTGGAGCTGATGGGCCGGGTCCGCTTCGTGTTCTCGCTCGTGGCCATCCGCCTGCCCGGCCTCTCCGGGATCGATCTCATCCGCCGCGCGCCAGAGCTGTCGGAGTCCGGGCCCGTCATCATGGTGGCCGACACCGGCCACAGCGCGCAGATCGTGGAGGCGATCCAGGCCGGCGCCGACGACTTCATCCGCCGCCCCTATACCGCGGAGGACCTGGAAAACGCCATCCGCACCGTGGCCGGCCGCCCGCGTCGCGAGACGGCGGCGCCGGCCCCCGACGACAACGGCGAGCGGCTCCAGCGCGAGCTGGCGCTGCTGGTCAGCCCCCAGATGCGCGAGATCCAGCAGGTGATCGAGCAGGCCGCCCGCGCCGACGTGACCGTGCTGGTGTGCGGCGAGACCGGCGTCGGCAAGGAGCTGGTGGCGCGCGCCATCCACGCCCACTCGCCGCGGCGGCGGAACACCTTCGTCAAGGTCAACTGCGCGGCGATGCCGCGCGAGCTGCTGGAGTCCGAGCTGTTCGGCCACGAACGGGGCGCCTTCACGGGCGCGCACCAGCGCAAGCCCGGGCGCTTCGAGCTGGCCGACGGCGGCACCATCTTCCTGGACGAGATCGGCGAGCTGCACCCGGCCCTGCAAGCCAAGCTGCTGCACGTGCTGCAGGACGGCGAGTTCTCGCGCGTGGGCGGCCGCCACAACATCCGGGTGGACGTGCGCACGATCTGCGCGACCAACCGCGACCTCGCGCGCGAGGTGGCGGCCGGCCGCTTCCGCGAGGACCTCTTCTACCGGCTCAACGTGATCAACATCCTGGTGCCGCCGCTGCGCGACCGGCGCGAGGAGATCCCGGGCATCGTCGGCTACTTCACGCAGCGCTACTCGCGGGTGTTCAACGTGCCCGAGCGCGAGCTGAGCCCGGAGACCATGCAGGCCTTCCTCGGCTACGGCTGGCCCGGCAACATCCGCGAGCTCGAGAACTTCATCAAGCGGATGATCGTGCTGCAGGACTGGAACCTCGCCCGCACGCTGGTGACGCCGGCGCCGGCCGCCCCCCTGGCCGCCGCCGTGACCGAGCCGTTCGCGGCCACCAAGGGCCTCTCGCTCAAGGAGATCTCGCGCCGCGCGGTGCTGGAAGCCGAGCGCGAGGTCATTCGCCGCGCGCTCGAGCAGTGCCGCTGGAACCGCGTGAAGACCGCCAAGATGCTGAAGATCAGTTACCGCGCCCTTCTCTACAAGATCAAGGACATGGGCCTCAAGCAGGACTCCGCCGCCAGCTGACCGCGGCGGACACCTCGGGAGGAATCCGAACATGGCACTCAAGTGGCTCGTCGTCTCCGTCGCGCTCCTGACCGGGCTCGTCCTCGTCGGCAGCGCCGGCGCCCAGCAGGCCGCCGTGAAGTCCGCGCCGGCCCCGGTCGCGGCGCCGCCGGTGGGCGTCCCCGTGGCCTCCGACTACGTCATCGGCGCCGAGGACCTGCTGCAGGTGTCGATCTGGAAGAACGAGGCGATGTCCCGCACGCTGCCCGTGCGGCCGGACGGCAAGATCTCGCTGCCGCTCCTGCACGACATTCAGGCGGCGGGGCTCACGCCGCTGCAGCTGCGCGACAAGATCGCGGCGGCCCTCGGCGAGTTCATGCCGAACCCCGAGGTGTCGGTGACGGTGATGGAAGTGAAGAGCTACCGCGTCTCGGTGCTGGGCGAGGTGCAGAAGCCGGGCGTGCTGCAGCTCAAGGCCCCCACCACCGTGATGGAGGCGCTCGCGCTGGCCGGCGGCTTCAAGGATTTCGCCTCGCCGAGCAAGATCATCATCTTCCGCAAGGACGGCTCGGGCCAGACCCAGCGCCTGCGGTTCAACTACAACCGCGCCATCGGCAACGGCGGCGAGGAGAACGTCTCGCTGAAGTCCGGCGACGTCGTCGTGGTCCCTTGATCGGGACGGCGCGGACAACAAGGAGCTCTGCATGGCGACCCCTGTGACCCCTCACGAGGACTCCGCGCGCGGCATGGGCCTGGCGTCGGTCCTCGAGATCGTGCGCCGCCGCCGGATGCTGGCGCTGCTGCCCTTCGTCTTCCTGCTGGCGGCGGCGGCCTCGCTGGCCTTCTTCCTGCCGAGCCTGTGGACGGCCCGGGCGACCGTGCTGGTGAACCGCCCGGAGATCCCGGAGGCGTTCGTGAAGTCCACGGTCAACACCGACGTCGACGCGCGGCTGCTGACGCTGACGCACGACGTCCTCGACACGCCGCGGCTGTCGAAGATCATCGAGGAGAACAACCTCTATCCCTCGCTGCGCCGCTCGAAGCCGATGCCGGACGTGGTGGACCGGATGCGCAAGGACATCAACATCGACGTCGTGGAGGCGAAGGAGCGGCGCGGCCGTGAGTCGACCGCGATGGTCTTCACGGTGGCCTACACGACCACCGATCCGGTGGTGTCCGCCCGCGTGACCAACACGCTGGCCTCGCTCTTCAGCGAGGAGAACAGCCGGCAGCGCGAGCAGCAGGCCGTCGGCACCTCGGAGTTCCTGGAGGCCCAGCTGCGCGAGCTGCGCACCAAGCTGGCCAGCCAGGAGCAGAAGATCACCGCCTACAAGGAGCAGCACCTGGGCGAGCTGCCCGAGCAGAAGGAGGTCAACCTCCGCACGCTCGAGCGGCTGCAGCAGCAGCTCTCGCTCGCCTACGAGAACAACCGGCGCGCCACGGAGCGCCGGCAGAACATCTCGCAGTCGATGAACAACCTCGACCTGGCCAGCGCGATGGCCGGCACCGGCGGCGCCACCCTCGTGGGGCCCACCGTGACCCCGGGGGAGACGGCGGCCGCCCGCCTGTCGATCCTGCGCCAGGAGCTGGCCGCGCTGCAGCCCATCTACAGCGACAAGTATCCCGACGTCATCCAGGCGAAGGAGCAGATCCGCATCCTGGAGCGCCGGCTGGCCGACGAGGAGAAGAAGGCGGCGGCCGCCGCCGCCGCGCCCAAGAGTGCCAAGCCCGACATGTCCCGCTCCTCGCGCGACATGCAGCTGGCCGTGCAGAACCCCTACGTGCTGAGCCTCATGCAGCAGCGCGACCAGGCCGACGTGGAGGCCAAGGCCTCGGCCGACGAGATCAAGGGCCTCACCAGCCAGATCGCCACGTACCAGCGGCGGCTGGAGATGACGCCCAAGCGCGAGCAGGAGCTCGCCCTCATCACGCGTGACTACGAGACCACCCGCGAGATGTTCCGCCAGCTCCTGGCCAAGCGCGGCGAGGCCGACATCGCGGCCGAGCTGGAGCAGCGCCAGAAGGGCGAGAAGTTCCGCGTCATCGAGCAGGCCCGTCTGCCCGAGCGGCCGGCCGGCCCCAACCGGCTCCGGCTCTTGATCGTCGGCTTCGTGCTGGCCCTCGGCGCCGCCGGCGTGGCCGTGGTGCTGGCCGAGCAGGTCGACACGTCGTACCGCCGCGCCGAGGAAGTCCGCGCGACGGCCGGCGTGCCCGTGCTGTCCACGATCCCGCGCATCGTCACCGAGGACGACCGGCTGCACGCCGCCCGGCAGCGCCGCATGGCGCTGGCCGCGGTGGCCGTCGGATTGCTCGCGGTAATGGGAACGTCCTTCATGGTCGCGCACAACAACCAGTCGCTCGTCACGCTCCTGACGCCGGACGCGACGACGGTGAAGAGGTAGTCATGTACCTCCAGTTCTACGGCCTCCGCGAGGCGCCCTTCGCGCCCACGCCGGACCCGAAGTTCCTGTTCCAGTCGACCCGGCACCGCGAAGCGCTCGCCCAGCTCCTCTACGGCGTGCGCGAGCGCAAGGGCTTCATCGTGCTCAGCGGCGAGATCGGCACCGGCAAGACCACGCTCCTGCGCACGCTGCTGGAGCGGCTCGACCGCGACACCCACGTCGCCTACGTGCACAACTCGGCCCTCGGCATCGAAGGGTTGCTCGAGTACATCCTGCACGACTGGGGCGTGAAGTCGGTGGGCGCCTCGCACGCGCAGCGATTGTTCGAGCTCAACGAGTTCCTCATCGACCAGCACCGGCAGGGTCTGAGCCCGGTCCTGGTCATCGACGAGGCGCAGAACCTCTCGGTGGAGACGCTGGAGGCGGTGCGCCTGCTGTCCAACTTCGAGACGACGAACCAGAAGCTGATGCAGATCCTCCTGGTCGGCCAGCCCGAGCTGCGCGAAAAGCTCAACGTGCCCGAGCTGCGCCAGCTCAAGCAGCGGATCGGCCTGCGCTGTCACATCGGGCCGCTCTCGCCCGAGGAGACGCGCCTGTACATCCGGCATCGCCTCCGCATCGCGGGCGCGACCGACGCCGGCATCTTCACCGACGGCGCCATCCAGCGCATCACCGAGTACAGCGAGGGCACGCCGCGCGTCATCAACATCGTGTGCGATCACTGCCTGCTCTCGGGCTACGCCGACAGCAAGCGGCGGATCGACGCCGGCGTCGTCGACGAGGCCATCGAGTACCTCGAGGAGGGCGAGCGGCCGGAGTGGAAGCGCAGCCGGCAGACTCGCCTGGTGCCGAGCCGGACCACGGTGTGGGCCGCCCGCAGCGGCGTGGCGGTGCTCGTCGTGCTCCTCATGATGCTGCTCGTCTTCGCCGCCAACGCGACCGGCTGGTTCGGCCACGCTTTGCCATAGGAGGTTCCCGTGAGCAAGTTCTTCAAGGCCCTGGAAAAGGTCGAGCACGAGCGCGAGGCGGCGGCAACGCCGGAGACACCGGCGCCGCCCGCGGCCACCGCGGTCGTCGCCGAGCCCGCCGTCTGCCCCGTGACCGGCGCCGTCGCCGAGGCGCCGATCGCGGCGCCCGCCCCGCCGGCGGTGCGGACGATCACGCCGCCGCGCGCCGAGCCGGCCGCCGCGCCGGTGGCGCCGGCGCCGTCGCCCTTCGCCCGCAAGCCCGAGCCGCGGCCGACGGTCTACGGCGCGCCGGTCGCACGCGAAGCGGGCGACACGCGCCGCGGCTTCGCCTGGCAGATCGACGCCGCCGACACCGAGGCGGGCCAGATCGACGATCACCTCGTCAGCCTGCTGGAGCCGACCAGCTTTGCCGCCGAGCAGTACCGGGCGGTGCGGCTGGCGATCGAGACGATGCGCCACGAGCGCGGCACGCGCGTGGTCGGCGTGTCGAGCCCCGGGCGCGGCGACGGCAAGACGATGACCGCGCTGAACCTGGCCGGCGCGCTCGCGCAGGCGCCCGATGCGCGCGTCGTCCTGGTGGAGGCGGACCTTCGCCATCCGGCCGCTGCGCGCTATCTCGGCCTCAGCGCCCCGCGGGGCCTGTCGAGCTACCTGCTCGATCACGCCATGGATCTCGACACCGTGCTGCAACGGCCGCCGGCCATCGCGTTCGCGGTGATCCCGGCCGGCGCGGCGTCGTCGATGCCCTACGAGCTGCTCAAGTCGCCGCGGCTGGGTGCCCTCCTCACCGAGCTACGCCAGCGCTTCGACTACGTGCTGGTGGACACGCCGCCGGCGCTGCCCTTCCCGGACGTCGGCATCGTGCGCGACCTCGTGGACGGCTTCGTGGTGGTCGTGCGGGCCAACCGCACGCCCAAGGAGATGCTGCAGGACACCATGAGCGTGCTGGGCCGCCAGCGCACGCTGGGCCTGGTCTTCAACGACGACGAGCGCAGCGGCGTGCCGACCCTCGAGGCTGACGGCGAGGCGCGCTGGAAGCGACTGATGCCGCGGCCGCTGGGAGCACGGGTTGCCTGAGATCGTCAACATCCTGACCGTCGACGTCGAGGAGTTCTTCCACGGCCTCGACTTCGACGAAGTGCTCGGCGCTGACGGCATCGCGCGGCTGCCCAGCCGCGTGGTGCCGCAGACCGAGCGGCTGCTCGACCAGCTCGACGCGCACGGGGCCCGCGGCACCTTCTTCACCCTCGGCGTGGTGGCCCAGCGCTATCCCCGGCTCATCCGCTCGATCGTCGCGCGCGGCCACGAGCTGGCCGCGCACGGCTGGGATCACCGGTGCGTCTACGACCTCGGCCCGGAGGATTTCCGCACCGACGTCCGGCGCGCCAAGCGGGCGCTGGAGGGCGCGGGCGGGCAGGCCGTGCGCGGCTACCGCGCGCCCAACTACTCGATCCGGCCCGACATGCCGTGGGCCTTCGACATCCTCGCCGAGGAAGGCTTCGTCTACGACTCGAGCGTGCACCCGATCGTGCACGACCGCTACGGCTTCCCCGACGCGCCGCGCTTCCTGCACCGTCTCGGCAACGGCCGCGCGCTGTGGGAAGTGCCCGTCGGCACCGCTCGCGCGTTCGGCACGAACCTGCCGGTCGGCGGCGGGTTCTTCCGGCTCTTTCCCACGTCGCTGCTCACGTCGGCCATCGCCAGCGTCAACCGGCGCGACGGGCAGCCGCTGGTGCTCTACATCCACCCGTGGGAGTTCGACGCCGCACAGCCGCGGCCGCCGATGCCGCTGGCTCACCGCTTCCGCCACTACGTCGGCCTGGCCGGCGCCACGCGGAAGCTCGACACGATCCTGCGCACGTTTCGCTTCACCTCCATCGACGATGCGCTCGCGCCGATCCGCCTGACTCCGGCGGCGGCGGTCGCTCGCGCGTCCTGAGGCCTGGTCCGCATGCGCGTGCTGATGCTGACCCAGACGACGCCATACCTGCCGACGCACGACCGCGCGCGGATGGTGCCGGCGTACCTGCTGGCGCACCTGGCCGAGCGCCACTCGATCGCGCTGATCGCGCCCGACCGCCGCGGCGACACGCCGGCGCAGCAGGCCTGGGCGGCCTCGCTGGTCGCCCTCGCGCGGCGGGCGCCGGTCAGCCGCTGGCGGCAGTCGGTCACCGGCGCGCCGGGCGACGGCGTGGCGGCGTTCCGCAAGGCGGCGCTGGAGACGGTCGCCGCGTGGGCGCCCGACGTCGTCCACCTCGAGGGCGCGCTGCTGGCGCCGCTGGCGGGCGCGCTGCCGGTGCCGGTGGTGCTCGGCTGCCGCGAGTCGGCCGTGCGTCGCGCGCGCGAGGCGCGCCGCCTGGCGCGCGCGCCGGGCGAGTGGATGCGCGCGCAGTTCGAGGAGCGCGGGGCGATGGAGTGGGAGGCGCGCTGGCTGCGCGCGGCCCGCGCCTGCGTGGTGGGCTCCGAGGACGACCGCCAGGTGCTCGCCGAGCGCGTGCCGCTCGAGCGCGTGGAGGTCATTCCCGGCGGCGTGGACGAGACACGCTACGACTTCCGGCGCGCGCCCGAGGGCAAGCGGATCGTGTTCGCCGGCAACCTCGCCTGGCCGACGCATCTCGAGGCCGCGCGCCGCCTCGCCACCCGCGTGGTGCCGCTCGTGCGGCGCACGCTCCCGCAGGCCGAGTTGCTCGTGATCGGCGGCGGTCCTCTGACCGCGCTGCGCAGCCTCGCGCAGGCGCCGGGCGTTCGCGTGGCGGGGATCAGCTCCGATCTTCGCCCCGGCCTCCGCAGCGCTGCGGTCGCGCTGGTGCCGTCGGAGACGGGCCCCGGTGTCGATGCCGCCGTGCTCGAGGCCATGGCGCTCGGCACGCCGGTCGTCGCCGGCGCCCGCAGCCTGTCGGGGCTCGCGCACGTGCTGCCGGGGCATCACCTGCTCGTCGCCGACAGCGACGCCGAGATCGCCGAGGCCGCGCTGCTCGTGCTGCGCGAGCCGGTGGTGTCGGAAACGCTGGCGACCAACGCGCGCCAGCTCATCGAGCGGCACTACACCTGGGCCGCGGTCGCGCGCGCCTACGCCTCGCTGTGGGCGCGCGCCGCCGACGCGGCGCCGGCAAGGACGGTGGCGGCATGAACACGACTGAGCCGACCGGGGCGGCGGAGGCTCCGGTGCTGGTCGGCATCGCCGGCGGCAGCGGCAGCGGCAAGTCGAGCCTGGCCCGCGCGCTGCGCACGGCGCTCGGCGCCTCGCAGGTCGCCTGCCTCTCCCACGACGCCTACTACCGCGACCGCGCCGCGCTGCCGGCCGCGGCGCGCGCCGGCCTGGACTACGACGTCCCCGAGGCCTTCGACCAGGACCTCTTCCTCGCGCACCTGACCGCGCTGCGCGCGGGCGTGGCGATCCGCCCGCCGCACTACTCCTTCGAGACGCACTGCCGCGTCGGTGACGGCGAGCCGGTGGAGCCGCGGCCCGTCGTGCTCGTCGACGGCATCCTGCTGCTGTGGGATCCGGCCGTGCGCGCCGCGCTCGATCTCAGCATCTTCCTCGACGCCCCCGAGCGTGTGCGCCTGCAGCGGCGCGTCTCCCGCGACATCAGCGAGCGCGGCCGCACGACCGCGTCGGTCCTCGCGCAGTTCGACGCCACCGTGCGCCGCGCGCACGCCGCCTACGTCGAGCCCACGCGCGCGCTCGCGAATCTCGTCCTCGGCAACGTCGGGCGACTGGAGCCGCTGGCCGAGATCGCCTCCGCGCTCATCCTCGACCGTCTCGCGCGTCGCGCCGCCCGCACCCGGGTCGGAGCCGCGTGATGCACGCCACGCACCCGCTGTGCCGCGACACCCGCGGCGACGCCGCCGTGCGCGCGGTGATCGAGCGCTGCGTGGGCTTCCTGCGCGACCGCCTCGGCGCGCGGCTGGTCGGTCTCATCCTCACGGGCAGCTTCTCGCGCGGCGAGGGCACGCTGCTGCCGGTGAACGGCCACTTCCGCGTCCTCGGCGACGTGGAGTTCCTGGTGGTGCTGCCCCACCGGCGCGACGAGCGCGCGCTGCGCCCTTCGCTGGCGCAGTGGAGCCGAGAGGCCGGTGCCGTGCTGGGCGCCCCCGATCTCGTCGTGGACCTGGAGTTCGGCCCGGTGGACGAGGCGTACCTGCGCCACAAGGCGCGGCCGTCCATCTTCGTCCACGACCTCCGCACGCACGGCCGCGTGGTGTGGGGCCCGCGCGACTTGCTCCAGCGCATCCCGCCCTTCCCGACGGGAGCGATCCCGCGGGAGGACGCGCTGCACCTGCTCTTCAACCGGACGATCGAGCAGCTCGAGGCCTGGGACCGCGTCGAGCGCCTGAGCGGCGAGACCCTCTTCGACGCCGCCTACCAGCGCCTGAAGCTGCGCCTCGACCTGGCGGGCTCGGCCCTGGCCTTCGCGGGCGGCCACGTCACCTCGTACGCCCAGCGGCCGCGCGCGTTCGCCGCGCTGCTGGCGCGCGAGCCGGTGCTCGCCGCGCTGGTGCCGCCGGGGTTCGAGGACGACCTGGCGCGCGCAGCGGAGGCCAAGGTGGCCCCCGACCCGGACGAGGTGCTGCCGCCGGGCCCGGAAGCGGCGCAGCGCAAGTGGGTGCGTGCGGAGATCGCCGCCGCGGTGCCGGCGGTGGCGGCGCTGCTGCGCTGGGAGCTCGGCCAGCTTCTCGGCGGCGACGCGCCGCTGCCAGCGCTGCTGGAGCGCTGGACGACCGCGCAGCCCTGGCGCCCGCGGCCGCGCCAGTGGGCGAAGACCGTGCTCCATCCGCTGCCGCCGCCGCTGCCCCTGAGCGCGTCGCGCACGGCCGCGCTGGCCTGGCGCTCGACCCCGCGCGCGCTCGCGCACTCCGCCGGCGCGCTCGCGTATCTCGCGCTGGGCGAGGGTGCGCCGCCATCCGGCGCGGCTCGACTGCTGCCCTTCGCCGGCTCGCCGCCGGCGAGCGCCGCCGCCGAGCGCGCCGCCATCATCGGGTTCTGGCGCTGGTGCGTTCGCAACGATTGAGGAGGATCATGACCGCTCCGCTCTCCATCTACGTCCTGGTCGATGCCCTCGGGTGGGAAGTCCTGCGCTACCGTCCGTTCCTCGACGACCTCTGGGCCGAGCGCCGCTGGCTGGTGACGATCCTCGGCTACTCGTCGGGCGCGATCCCGACAATTCTCACGGGGCAGACGCCGAGTCAGCACGGCCACTGGAACCTGATCTATCGCGATCCCGCGCGCTCGCCGTTCGGCTGGACGCGCCCGCTCGCGCGCCTGCCGAAGCCGCTGGTGGAGAACCGCGTGAGCCGCCGCGTGCTGAAGTCGGTGGCCCGGCGCGCCTCCGGCTACAGCGGCTACTTCTCGCTCTACGACTATCCGGTCGCGCATCTCCCACAGTTCGACCTGACGGAGAAGCGCGACATCTACACGCCGGGCGGCCTCGACGCGCCGTCGATCTTCGACGACCTCAGGGCGGCCGGCATCCCGTACGAGTGCTACACGTACCACACGCACACGGACCCCGAGATCCTCGCCCTCGCGCCGGCCCGCGCGGAGTCGACGGCGGCCCGCGTGCTCTTCCTCTATCTGTCGGGCCTCGACCACCACCTGCACTACCACGTCCACGAGCCCGAATCGGTGAGCCAGATGGTCGCCTGGTACGAGGCGGGCCTGCGGCGGGTGTGGGAGGCGGCCCATCGCGCGCGGTCCGACGTGCGCATGTTCGTCTTCTCCGACCACGGCATGACGCCGATCCGCTGGACGTACGACCTGCGGCGCGACGTGCAGGCCACCGGTCTGCGGCTGCTCGACGACTACCTGCCGGCCTACGACTCCACGATGGCGCGCTTCTGGGTCGAGAACGACCGCGCGCGCGCGACGCTGACGGCGCTGCTCGAGGATCACCCGTGCGGCACGCTGATGTCCGACCGCGAGCTGCAGCGCCTCGGCGTCTGGTTCGAGGACGGCCGCTACTACCACATGCTGTTCCTCATGAAGCCCGGGATGCTCCTGTCGCCCAGCGACATGGGCACCGTGCGCTTCGCCGGCATGCATGGCTATCACCCCAGCGAACCGACCGCCGACGCCGTGCTGCTGGCGACGGCGCCGGTCGACAAGGCAGTGGACCACATCACCGGCGTGCGCGGGGCCCTGCTCGAGGACCTCGGGCTCGCCACCTGGGAGCGCGCAGCGTGACGCCCATTCGCCTGCTCTTCGCCTTGACCTCACCCGTGCGTGGAGGCGTGGAGGAAGTCGTGCTCGCGCTCCTGCGTCGTCTCGATCCCGGCGAGTTCCGCCTGGCGCTGGCCGCGCCGCGCGCGCTGCTGGACGCCTTCGGGTCCGATCTCCGCGGCGTGCGCGTGGAGGCAGAGGCCGTCGGCCCGCAGAGCCTGCTGGATCGGGCCGAGCTCGGCCGCCTGTCGAGCTTCATCCGCCGCTTCGCCGCCGAGATCGTGAACCCGCACCTGTTCTGCTCCACGCTGGTGGCCACACCGGTGGCCCGCTGGAACGGCGCGCGCGTGGTGGAGACGTATCACGGCCGCGAGGGCTGGCGCAAAGGGCTCGTGCGCGGCAGCTTCCTGCCCGACCGGATGATCGGACGGCTGGTCGACCGCGCCATCGCCGTCTCCGAGGCGGCCCGCACGTTCCTGATCGAGGGCAAGGGCTATCCCGCCCGCAAGGTCACCGTCGTGCCCAACGGCCGCGACCTCTCGGTGTTCCGTCCGGGCGCGGCCCGCGAGGCCGCGCGCAAGGAGCTCGGCCTCGACCGCGCGGTGCCGCTGGTCGGCGTCGTCGGCCGGCTGGAGCCGCAGAAGGGCCACCGCTACCTGCTGGACGCGTGGCCGTCCGTCGTCCAGGAGTTTCCCGACGCGCGGCTGCTCCTCGTCGGCGACGGCGCGCTACGCGCCGCGCTGGAGGCGCGCACGCGCGAGCTCGACATCGCGCCGTCGGTGATCTTCACCGGCTTCCGCAGCGACGTGCCGCGGATGCTCGACGCCATGGACGTCGTCGCGCTGCCCTCGCTCTACGAGGGCATGCCGCTGACGGTCATCGAGGGCTCGGCCATGGCCCGGCCCGTCGTGGCGACCGCCGTGGACGGCACGCCGGAGGTCATTCGGGACGGACGGACCGGACGCCTGGTGCCCCCCGCTGATCCGCCCGCGCTGGCCGCCGCGCTGCGCGACCTGCTGCGCGATCCCGACGGCGCACGCCAGATGGGCCAGGCCGGCCGCGACTGGGTGCTGAATCGCTTCGATCTCGACCGCCAGGTGGCCGCCACGGCCCACGTCTACCGGAGCGTCGCGCGATGACGGCTGCCGGTGTCTTCTGGGTCGCCGCGGGGATCCTGGCCTACGCCTGGATCGGCTATCCCCTGCTCCTCCGCACCTTCGCCGCGCTCGCGCGCCGGCGGCCGGCCGGGCGCGCGGCCCGGCCGAGTCTCTCGGTGATCGTGGCCGCGTACAACGAGGCCGCATGCATCCGCGCCAAGATCGACGGCACGCTCGCGCAGCGCTACCCGAGCCGCCGGCTCGAGGTCATCGTCGTCTCCGACGGCTCGACCGACGTCACCGACGCGATCGTGGCCTCGCATCCCGACCTGCGTGTGCGGCTGATTCGCCAGGAGCCGCGCGCCGGCAAGTCTCCGGCGCTGAATCGCGGCGCGCTGGCCGCGCGGGGCGAGGTGCTCGTCTTCACCGACGCCAACGCGCTCTTCGCGCCCGAGGCGCTGGCGCGGCTGGCCGCGCCGTTCACCGATCCTCGCGTGGGCCTGGTCAGCGGCCAGGGACTCTACACGAGCGCCGACGGCGACGCGCGCGCGGTGTCGGGCGGCTACGTGCGCTACGAGGCTGCGCTCAAGCGCGGCGAGAGCGCGCTCGGCTTCCTGGCCAGCGCCGACGGCGCCATTTACGCGATGCGCCGGAGTCTCTATCGCGATCTCGCGGCGGCCGAGGTGAACGACTTCCTGCATCCGATTCACGCCGCGCTGGCCGGCTTCGAGTCCCGCTTCGAGCCGGACGCCTACACCCTGGAGCCGGCCTCGCACGACGGCGGCCAGGAGTTCCGGCGCCACGCGCGCATCGTCGCCCAGGGCATGCACCTGCTGCGCCGCTGGCTGCCGGCGCTGATCGCCGCCGGGCGGTGGCGCGCGGTGTGGATGCTGCTCTCGCACCGCGCGGTGCGCTGGCTGAACACGCCGGCGCTGGCGGCGCTGCTGGGCACGAGTGTGTGGCTGCTGCCCCAGGGCGCCCTCTACCAGGCCGCGCTCGCCGGCCAGGTGATGTTCTACGGAGTCGCGCTGACCGGCTGGCTCGGCGAGCGCACCGGGCGCAGCCTCGGCCGCCTGGCGATTCCCTACTACTTCTGCCTCGTCAGTGCGGCCGGCGTGGCGGGCTTCGCGCGCTTCGTGCGTGGCCAGGCGCAGGCCGTGTGGGCGCCGACGGGCGCGGTCGCCGAGCGCGCGGCATGAACGTCCAGCGGGCCCTGATGCGCAACACGGCCTGGTACGGCGTCGTGACCGCCGTCGGCCTGGTCTCGGGCCTCCTGATGTCGATCGTGCTGGCCCGCGGCCTCGGCCCCGCGCGGATGGGCGACCTCTCGTACGTGCTCTGGGCCGAGCGGACGCTGACCGCGGTGGCCACGCTCGGCTTCACGTTTGCCACCGTGCGCTACACGGCCGAGGCATTCGCGCGCGGCGAGAACGTGCGCGCCTGGGGCGTCGTCCGGCTCTTCATCCGCCGCCAGGTCATCGCCACCTCGCTGGTGACGGCGGTGTCGCTGCCCCTCGTGCTCGCCTTCGCGCCGGCCGACCTGCGCGGTCCGCTCGTGGTCGTCGTGGCCACGCTGTTCATGATCACCATCGAGAGCATCTACAGCCACGCCCTGCAGGGAGCCCAGCGCTACGACATCACGGCCCGCACGAGCACCATCAAGATGGCGTTCCAGTTCCTGGTGGCGGCGCTGGCCATCCATTTCGGCGCGGACCTGACGCTGCTGCTGGTCGGCATGAGCCTCACGCTGGTCTTCTCGTGCCTGCTGCAGCGCCATCGCGCGCGCCAGGTCTATGCGGAGGGCCTCGGCGCGCCGCCGGAGGTCATGACGGCCGAGGCGCGGGCCTTCCTGCTGCCGCTGTCCATCGTGGCGGTGCTCGACGCGATCGTGTGGGACCGCTCGGAGGTGTTCTTCCTCGGCCTCTACGCCCCGTCGGAGGACATCGCGTACTACAGTCTCGCCTTCGGGCTGGCGGGGCGGATCCTGATGGTCTCCGGCATCGTGGTCGGCGCCCTGCTGCCGGCCTTCTCCGCCCTGCACGGGCGCGGCGCGCCCGGGGAGTTCAGCTCGCTGTACCGCACGTCGCTGCGGTACGTGGGGCTCGTCGGCGTGCCGCCGGCGGCCCTGATGGCGGCGCTCGCGCCCGGGCTCGTCGTGTGGCTCTACGGCGACGCGTACCTGCCGGCGGCGCCGCTGGTGGGCGTCCTGAGCATCGTGGCGGTGCTCTCGTCGATGCGCGGCGTGGCCTGGGCCGCGCTGCGCGCCGTCGGCGACCGGCGCTGCGCGCTCACCGCCACCGCGGTGGCCGCCGTCGTCAACGTGGCGCTCGCCGCGCTGCTGATTCCCTACTGGACCACGGTGGGCGCCGTCGTGGCGAACACGGCGGCGCAGATCACCGCGACGGTGTGGGTCTTCATCGGCATGTCGCGCACGCACCGCATCGACGTGCCCGTGCTGGACTTCGCGAAGGTGATCCTGGCCGGCGCGCTCTGCCTGGTCGTCACCTGGAGCCTGGCCGGCGACGTCCACGCCCACGACATCGTGCGGATGAGCCTGGCCGGTGCCGCCGGCGTCCTCGTGTTCTTCCTCGCGTGCGTGCCCTTGCGGCTGATCGGCGCGCGCGAGTGGAGCTTCGTCACCACCTTCACGCGCCGGCTCCTGGCCGCCCGGGCTCCCGGCGCCACCACTACGAGTCTGTGAGGAGCGGGCCATGCGGATCCTGGTAACGGGGGGCGCCGGATTCATCGGTTCGAACGTCGTCGACGGCTTCCTGGCCGACGGCCACGACGTGGCGGTCGTGGACGACCTGAGCGCGGGCTCGGCCGCCAACGTGTCGCGGCGGGCGCGCTTGCATCGCGTGGACATTCGCAGCGCCGACCTCGACGCGGTGTTCGCCAGCGAGCGGCCGGAGGTCGTCAGCCACCACGCGGCCCAGGTCAGCGTGCGGCGCTCGGTGGAAGAGCCGATCGTCGACGCCGACGTCAACGTGCTCGGCTCGCTCAACGTCCTGGAGGCGGCGCGCCGGCACGGCGTGCGGCGCGTGATCTTCGCCTCCACCGGCGGCGCGATCTACGGCGAGATGGAGCCCGGGACCGCCGCCGACGAGCACCATCCCTGCCGGCCGCGCAGCCCCTACGCGATCGCCAAGCTCGCCGTCGAGCATTACCTCGAGGGCTACCGCATGGCCGGCGGCCTCGAGACCGTCGTGCTGCGCTACGCCAACGTGTATGGCCCCCGGCAGGACCCGCACGGCGAGGCGGGCGTCATCGCGATCTTCATCCAGCGCATCCTGGGCGGCCTGACGCCCGTGATCTACGGCGACGGCGAGCAGGTGCGCGACTTCGTCTACGTGGGCGACGTGGTGTGCGCCAACATGGCCGCGCTCGGCGTGCCGGCGGCCGAGCCCGTCGTGGTGAACGTGGGCACCGGGCGCGGCACCAGCATCAACGCGCTGTGGCGCGCGCTGGCCGCCATCGCCCAGCCCGGCATCGGGCCATATCACGAGCCGGCGCGCGCGGGAGACATCCTGTGCAGCGTGCTCGATCCGGGACGCGCGACGGCCATGATGGGCTGGCGGCCGGAGGTCGCGCTCGAGGACGGCTTGCGCCGCACGTGGGAGTGGTTCAAGGCGGCCGCCGCGCGCGAGCAGGAGAAAGCCGCGGTATGAGCTGTGCCTTCGCCCGCACGCTGACAGCACCCGCCGCGGAGACGCTCACGGTCTCGGTGGTGATGCCGACGAAGAATCGTACGTCCTTCCTCGTGGCCGCGGTGCGGGCGCTGCTCGCCCAGACGGTGACGCCAGACGAGCTGATCGTCATCGACCAGAGCGACGACGAGACCAGCTCCGCGCGGATCGCCGCGCTGGTGGCCGCCGCGCCGGCGCCGCGCAGGCCGCGCCTCACGTACGTCCTCGATCGCACGATCAACGGCGCCGCCGCCGCCCGTAACGCGGGCTTCGACCGGGCCACCGGCGACATCGTGGTCTGCTGCGACGACGACGTGCTCGCCGAGCCGACCGTCATCGAGCGCTTGCTCACGCACTATCGCGTCGCCCCCGAGTACGCCGCGCTGGCCCCCGTCATCACCAACTACGAAGCGCCCGGCGTGCTGCACCGCGCGTACAACTCCGTCTTCTGCCTGGGACCGTTCCGCGACGAGCGGCAGCCCGTGTACTGGTTCTGGCGCGACTATCCACGGCCCGCACGCGTGCCCGTGCGCATGTTCACGGGGGCGATGATGTCGTTCCGGCGCTCGGCCCTGGAGGGATTGCGCCACGACGCGCGCTACAAGGGCGCCTCGGTGGGCGAGGACATCGATCTCTGCTGGACGCTGTGGCGGCGGGGCGCGCGCCTGGCCATCGTGACCGACGCGCACATCGTGCACAACCGTGCGCCGCGGCCGGCCAGCCGGCCCGAGGAGGCGCAGATCGCCTCCT
>QHRW01000145.1 GCA_003220265.1 Candidatus Rokuibacteriota bacterium
GTTTAACCGCCGAGTATCGGCAACCCTTCGACATGTTGGCAGTTTCCGCCGCCGCGTGGGAGGCGGAGAAAGCAGCCGCGGGGGCCGCGGCTAGCATTTCTGAGAAGTGGCTCCCCGGGCTGTTCTCGAACCAGCGACTTCCTGATTAACAGTCAGGCGCTCTACCAACTGAGCTACCGGGGAGTGACCGTGTGGACCTCGCCATTATAGTCTGGCGCGCGCGCCGCGCCTACCCAGCGACCTAGACGATCTCCCGCCGGCCCTCGAGCGCTTTCGAGAGCGTCACCTGGTCGGCGTACTCGAGGTCGCCGCCCACCGGGAGCCCGCGCGCGATGCGGGTGATGCGCACGCCGAGCGGGCGCAGCAGGCGCGCCAGGTAGAGCGCGGTCGCCTCGCCCTCGACGTTCGGATTGGTGGCGAGGATCACCTCGGTGGGGCCGCCGGCGTCGAGACGCTGGAGCAGCTCGCGGACCTTGATGTCGTCGGGGCCGATGCCCTCGAGCGGCGAGAGCGCGCCGAGCAGGACGTGGTAGCGGCCCTTGTACTCGCCGGTGCGCTCCATCGCCAGCAGGTCGTTGGGCTCTTCGACCACGCAGAGCAAGGCCGTGTCACGGGCGGGGTCGGCGCAGATGCGGCAGGGATCCTGGTCGGTCACGTTGAAGCAGGTCGAGCACGAGACGATGCGCTCCTTGACGGCCACGAGCGAGTCGGCCAGCTCGCGCACCTCGTCGGCGGGACGCTTGAGCAGGAAGAAGGTCAGCCGCTGGGCCGTCTTCGGCCCGATGCCGGGCAGCCGCTGCAGGGCCTCGATCAGCCGCGCGACGGGCTCGGGGTAGTAGGTCACGGCCCTCCTACATCCCGAGCCCGGGGATCTTCAGTCCGCCGGTGAGCTTGCCGAGCTCCTGCTGCACGAGCTCGCGCGACTTGCGCAGCGCCTCGTTGGTCGCCGCCAGCACGAGGTCTTCCAGCATCTGCACGTCGTCCTTGCTGACAACCTCGGGATCGATCTTGACGGACACGAGCTCTTGCTTGCCGTTGGCCACAACGGTGACCATGCCGCCGCCGGCCGTTGCCTCGACGGTGCGCTTGCCGACTTCCTCCTGCAGCGCGGCCATCTGCTGCTGGAGCTTCTGCGCTTCCTTCATCATGTTGCCGAAGCCCTTCACTGGCCTTCTCCTTCCGGCAGGCGCGGACGCACCGCCACCACCTCGCCCTGAAACTCGCTGACCGCCGCCTGCACCGCGGGATGGTCGGTGATCGCCCCCCCGCCGCCTTCCTGCTCGCTCACGACCGTGAACCGCTCGGCCCCGGCGACGTGACGCCGCACGGCCTGGATCACCAGATCGCGGTTGCTGCTGTCCGCCAGCATCTCACGGTGGAAGCTGTTTCCGCTCAAGACCACGATCAGCTCCCGCTCGCGCAGGCCGGCCGGCCGAGTCTGCGAGAGCACCGCGCCCAGCGTCGGCTTGCGCCGCATGACCTCGTCGACGACGCGCTGCCAGCCCGTCGTCACGTCCGCGCTCGGCGGCCCACCGGGCGCCGCCGAGGAGGGCGACGCCGTCGTTGCCTCCCTGCCCACGTCCGCAGGACGTGAAGGGCCCGCGCTCGGGACGCCTGCGACCGGCACGGACGCCGTGGCAGGCGCCGACGCGCCTGGATTCGCTCGCTCGGATCTCGCCGGGATGCCCCGAGCCTCCGTGCCCATCCGGCCGGGCGGCTCGGTGCTGGGCAGCAGACTCTCTTGCACGCGCACGGGCGACGGCGCCATCGCGCCCTGGCGCAAGCGCGCCTCCGCTGCCTCGACGCGCTTGAGCACGTCCTCGAGCGCGCGCGGCTGCGGGCGCCGCGTGGCCCGCACGGCGGCGATCTCCAGCTCGACGCGCGGGTGCGGCGACTCGCGCATGGCGGCGTCCGCCTCGAGGAACGCGCGCAGCACGTAGAGCAGGTCGTCGAGTGAGGCCGCCTCGCCGATCGCGCGCAGGTCGCTCGCCTCGGCCTGAGGGACGTCGGCCAGCTTCGCGGCCGGCGCCGCTTTCAGCACGAGCGCGCGCCGCAGCAGCTCGATGACGTCGCGGGCGAACGCCCCCAGATCCTCGCCCTCGCGCGCGGCCCGGTCGATGGCCTCCAGCGGCGGCGTAGCGTCGTGGCCGACGAGCGCGCGGGCGAACGCGCGCACCTCGGCCGGCGCGGTGGTGCCGAGCAGCGCCGCCGTGCTCTCGGCCTCCAGTCGCCCGTTGCCGTAAGCGATGGCGGTATCGAGCAGCGAGAGGGCATCGCGCAGCGAGCCCTCGGCCGCGCGCACGATGGCCGGCAGCGCGGTGGCCTCGAAGACGATCTTCTCGCGCTCGAGGATCTCTTCCAGGGTCTTGCTCAGCAGATCCGGCGCGATGGGGCGGAAGTCGAAGCGCTGCACGCGGGAGAGGATCGTGGCCGGCAGGTCGCGAGGATCGGTCGTGGCCAGGATCATGACGACGTGTGGCGGCGGCTCTTCGAGCGTCTTCAGCAGCGCGTCGAACGCGTCCGGCGTGAGCTGGTGCACCTCGTCGATGATGTACACCTTGAAGCGGCCGCGGGCCGGCGCGTACTTGACGTTCTCGCGAAGCGTTCGAATGTCTTCGATCTTGCGGTTGGACGCCGCGTCGATCTCGATGATGTCGACGGTGCCGCTGGCGTCGACGCAGGCGGGGCACTGCCCGCAGGGCTCGGTGCCCTTCCGCTCGCGACAGATGAGCGCGCGGGCGAGCAGCCGCGCCGTCGTCGTCTTGCCGATGCCGCGCGGCCCCGCGAACAGATAGGCGTGCGCGATGCGTCCCGACGCCAGCGCATTGCGCAGCGTGCGGGTGATCGCGTCCTGGCCGACGACGTCGTCGAACGTCGTCGGTCGATACTTCCGGGCTAAGACTTGATAACTCACGTCGGCAGAAAAGTGACCGTGCACCCTCCGTCGATCGAACCGCACTGCGATCTCCCCGCAGAGCCGGCTCCAGTCAGGTACTCCCACGGCACACGAGAGGGTCGCCTTACCGTTGCTCCCTTCCGGGCCTGGCGGGGTTCGACGATTCTCGTTGCGTGGGGCCCAACCTTCAACACCGTCCCACGAGGCTCATTCAACACGGCCCGCCCTCGGGAGGGGATTCGACCCCGCTGAAGCGGATTGCGGGCTACAGGGCACCGCTAACTCCCCGTCTAGCACGGCCACGTCGAAACAAGAATGGCGGAGGGGGTGGGATTTGAACCCACGGCACAGGGGTTCGCCCCGCGCACGGCATTTCCAGTGCCGCACCTTCGGCCGCTCGGTCACCCCTCCTGGATCGCGCCGAAAGAATTGGCGGAGGGGAGAGGATTTGAACCCCCGAGGGACCTTCTGGGCCCCTATCCGATTTCGAGTCGGACGCCTTCAACCGGGCTCGGCCACCCCTCCGCGAACTCAACGTCGTCTCGTGTCAAAGAACCCGCGCAGCAGCGCCGCGCTCTCGGCCTCGAGCACGCCGCCCACCGCGGACACCCGATGGTTCAGGCGCGCGTCGTCCAGCAGCCGGTGCAGCGACTCGACCGCGCCCGCTTTCGGATCGAGCGCGCCGTACACGACGCGGGCGAGGCGGGCCTGAAGCACCGCGCCGCAGCACATCGCGCACGGCTCCAGCGTCACGTACAGCGTCGCGCCCGGCAGCCGGTAGTTTCCCGCGCGCCGCGCGGCCTCCCGCAACGCCAGCACTTCGGCGTGGGCGGTGGGATCGCTGAGCGCGATCGGTGCGTTGTGCGCGCGGCCGACGATGGCGCCGTCGATGACGACCACCGCGCCGACCGGCACCTCGCCCGCGGCATGGCCGCGCTCCGCCTCGGCGAGCGCCTCGCGCATCCAGACGTCATCGCCGGGCAGAGAATGGTGGGCCCTAGAGGATTCGAACCTCTGGCCTTCGGGTTCGTAGCCCGACGCTCTGTCCACCTGAGCTAAGGGCCCGTGGCGGAGAGGCAGGGATTCGAACCCTGGACAGAGCTTTTGACCCTGTAACCGCTTAGCAGGCGGCTGCCTTCGGCCGACTCGGCCACCTCTCCAACGCCAAAGCGGACGTAGTATACACTGCCGCGACGACGGTCAGGCAGGCGGGGACGAAGTCGCGGGCGTGATCGCATGCCCGCCGCGGCCGTCGTCGCCGCGGCGGGCCCACGGCACGTCGCTACTGCCTCTGCGGGACGCGCGGGGGCGGGGGCGGGCTCGGCATCGAGCTCGCGCCGGCGGGGATCCAGACCCAGTAATATGGCGAGGTCCCCGTGCCGTCGCCGCGCAGCTCGTAGCGACCTTCGGGATACGTCACGACGCGATCCGCCGCGCTCGGCGCCACGACAACGGTCGTCGCCGGGCTGGCGGCGGGAACAGTCTTCTCGCGATAGAAGCAGCCGCCCATCACGATGGCGCCGCTCAGCGCCAGCAGGGACGTTGCGAGCATTCGTGTCTTCATCATCGACTCCCTCATGCCCACGGTTGTAAGTTCGACCTCCGTGTGGAGGTGCAACGCCGCTGCCAGTGAACGCGATCGGGCCGAGCACGGGAGCCTCCGGCGCGGCAGGCTCGAGCGCGTAGGCGCAGGCCTGGAGTCGCCGGCCACGCGCGGCGTGCTGCTCCGCGCGTTCCGAGCTGCTCGCGAGATCGGACAAGGCGGATGCCGCCGTCGTGAGCCGCACGACGACGTCGAGGGGGCCGCGAATGACACAGCGGCGGATCGCGTCAGGCAAGTGCACGTCGAGCACGTCGGAGTCGACGCGACGCTCGCCGACCTCGAAGACGCCGGCCGGCATGTCGGGCGCGATCGTCTCGCTGCGCCGCCCGTCACACGCGCACTTCACGCGCGCGTCGAGCTCCCTGCGAACCGCAGTCGGTCGTGGAAAGCCGCGCGCGACGCCGAGGTCGAAGCAGCGCCGGACGGGCTCCGCGTCCAGCGCTGGTTGCTCATCGAGGTCCGCCGCGCGAGGGACGCGCCGCGGTCAGTATAAAGCGAACGGCCCCGCGCCGGTCGTGACTCGCCGGCGCGGGGCCGTGGAACGCGCAGTGATCAGCTGTTGCAGGGCGCGCCGAACTTCAGCTCGAGGCGAACGGTCGGCATGCCGATCGACTTCTCCGCCGCCTGTACCGGGATGAGCGTCCGGCCGTCGTTGTGGAGGTAGTACGACGCATTGCCACGCCCCGGATTTTCGCGCTTGCCATCGGAGGCCACCTGGAAGGGCAGCCGGAACATCCCGCAGAAGGGCACCGGGCTGGAGCCGCCGCCCGCGGTGAACGTGCCGGTGATCCGGCCCAGCGGACGGATCGAGAGATCCATCTGGCCGGCGAAGGTGCCGTTCATGACGACGTACTCCGGAGCGTCGGCCTTGTTGTCATCCTGGACGACCACGGCGAACGTGCCATCCACGGTGCCCGTACCGGTCCACAGGCTGATGTTGTCGAGGCCGTCAGCGGTGACGCTGCAGGCGCTGAGGCCGAGGTCGGTGATCAGCGCCGAGCTCGGACAGAGCGGGTTGCCGACACGCGCCCAGCCGAAGAGCGAGGCGTCCGCCTTGCGGCTCACGGCCAGGTCGGGGCCGACCACGTTGCCGTTCGCGTCGAGCAGGTACATCTTCTCGGTGACCTCGTACAGCACGGCATCGACGCCCGGAACGTCGAGCACGACGCCGCGATTCAGGTTGCGCCGCGGCTCTGCCGACGCCGGGCTGGTCGCGGCGAGCACGCCGCACGCGAGCGCGACGAAGGACCACGCGATGGCGCGGTTCCACTTGCTGCCGTGACGGACTTCGTCCCTGCGGATCATGGACGGTCTCCTCTCGATCGCGTCCGCGACTCTTTCCGGAGGAGGGCTCGGCCCGCCTCTTTCCCGGCCGGTTTGCCGTAGTCGGAAAGAGCGTCTTCGCTTCGGGACGGCATAAGAGGCAAGGGGCGTACCAAAGGCAGTGCCAGCTATCAACTCGCTGATCTTGCTTGGATTATTGCCGTCCATGGATCGTCGGGACCGTCTCGAACTGGATGATTGCTGGTCGGCCCCCGCGTGCCAGGGGTGAGAAACTGGCCGCGTGGACCGTGAGCCCCCGAGCGGCTTCCTCTATTACCCGGACGTGCTGAGCGCGCCGGAAGAAGCGGAGCTGTCCGGGCACGTCCGCGACATCACCTTCTCGGCGGTCGAGATGCGTGGGCAGGTCGCGCGCCGGCGGACGGCCCACTTCGGATGGGTCTACGGCTACGAGTCCTGGCGGATCACGCCCGGGCCGCCGCTGCCCGATTTCCTGCACCCGCTGCGCGAACGCGTGGCGGTGCTGGCCTCCGTGGAGCCGGCCGCGCTGGCGGAAGTCCTCGTCACCGAGTACCCGGCCGGCGCCACGATCGGCTGGCACCGCGACGCGCCGCAGTTCGGCGTGGTCATCGGCGTGTCGCTGCTGAGCGCGTGCCGCATGCGCTTTCAGCGCGGCCGCGGCGCCGAGCGCCAGACACGCGCGGTGACGCTGGAGCCGTGCTCGGCCTACGTCCTCACCGGCGAGGCGCGCCAGCACTGGCAGCACAGCATTCCGGCGGTGCGCGCGCCGCGCTACTCCGTCACGTTCCGCACGCTGCGCACCCGAGAGCGAGGAGCATCCGATGGCGAGACTGCCCTACGTCGAGCGTGACCAGGCGCCGCCGCCCGTGCAGCGCGTGTACGACGCCCTGCAGAAGGCGACTGGACGCGTGCTCAACATCTTCCGGCTGATGGCGCACCATCCGGTGTCGCTGCCGCCGTTCCTCGAGTGGTATCCGACGCTGCGCGAAGGCCCGCTCGATCTCGGGCTGCGCCAGCTCGCCTACGTGCGCGCCTCGCAGGTGAATCGCTGCGGGTATTGAGTGACGCACAACCGCGCCCTCGGTCAGAGGGCGGGCCTGCCGGTCGAGAAGCTCGATGCCCTGGCCGAGGCCGCCACGAGCCCGGTCTTCTCCGATCTCGAGCGCCGGGTCATTCGCTACGCCGAGGAGATGACGCGCACGGTGCAGGTCGACAGCGCGCTGGTCGAGGCGCTCCGGCGGGATCTCGGCGAGGGCGCGCTCGTGCAGCTCACGCTGTCGATCGCCGCCGCCAACTTCACCAACCGCTTCAACGAGGCGCTGGGGACGGATCTGGAGGCGCGCACAGCGTCTCCAGCAAGCCGACCGTGAGCGCGACCGTCACGTCGGTGAACGCCGCCGGCCGCTGCCAGGAATCCCAGCGCTCGGTGGCGAGCCAGAGGGTGTCGCTGACGTGGCCGAGCCACACGCTGCGCACGCCGCAGACGCCGGCGGCGGCATAGAGCGTCGGCGTCTCCATGTTGATGGCCTCGACGCCGAGGCCGAGCCAGCGCCGCACGTCGTCGGGCGTCTCGCGGTAGAGCGCGTCGACGCCGGCGATCCGCGCCGGCGCCAGCGGGATGCCCTGGCGCTCGGCCAGGCGCTGGACGAGGGCGAGCAGGCCGGGATCACCGTCCGCCGTGTCGGCGGTCGTGTAGGCGCGGGCCGTGCCGTCGAGGACGACGCCGCGAGCGCCGACGATCTGGGCGCCCTTGGGCAGCGTCTCCACGAGACTGCCGGCCACGCCGAAGCCGACGATCACGCGTACGCCGAGGCAGGCCAGCTCTTCGACGAGGATCGCCGCTTGCGGGCTGCCCCAGAGACAGCGCTGCACGAGGAGAATCCGTTGCTGGCCAGCGCGTAGAGCGTCTTGGCGCCGACGGGCCGCGCGTTGAGCTTGTCGGCCAGCGCGCCGCCGCCGGCATCACCCCGGAAGCACAGCACCGCGATGTCCCAGTGCGGCCAGGGGGGCTCGCCGAACCGCATCCGCAGCAGCGTCTCCGGCGTGATGTACCGCATGCCGGACGTTCTAGCACAGGAACCCGAACGTGACGCTCGGCGTTCTGGGCCCGTGGAGGACCCCGCCATGAGCCTGCTCCTCGGCCTGCTCCTCGCCGCCACGACCCTTGCCGGCTGCGCCGGCGCGCCGGCCACGTACACCGAAGAGGCGCGCTGCCGCCAGCTTGGCGGCGTCTGGCGTGCCAGCACCGACTCTTGCGATCAGAGCGGCTCGGGCGCCGGCGGCTACTAGCGCTTCAGCACCGACGTCGCGCCGGGATTGATCAGATCGCCGGCCGTCCAGCCGTGCAGGTCGTACTCGGCCAGGCAGCGGTCGGCGAAGGCCTGCAGCTCCTGCGCCTTGCCGGAGGCCATCGCACCCAGCAGCGCGTAGCGGCGGATCTCCTCGTGGCTGCCGGCGTAATTGATCTCGTAGAGCTCGTGGCGGCCTCCGAACTCGGTGCCGATGGCGTCCCACAGCAGCTTCATCAGCTTGACGCGCCCGACCGCGTCGATGCCATTCGAGCCGCGCAGGTACTGGTCGAGGTAGGGCCGGAGCTCGGGCGTCAGGAAGTCGTTGGCGTGTGAGTTCAGGAAGATCAGACCGCTGGCCACTGTCTTCTCGATGAGGTTCTTCACCTGGGCGTACGCCTCCGGCGCCAGCACCTGGTAGGCGACGGCCGAGGCCGAGTTCGGCAACACCGCGCCGCCCTTCCACGGCTCCGCCATGGACGCCATCGAGTCCGACAGGCCCCACAGCATGCTGCGCAGCGCGATCACCTCGCCGACGTTGGCCTGCACGCCGCGGTAGTCCTTGGTCCCGGTGATCTCGACCGCTTTCAGGAGCAGGCCGGTGATGAAGTCCAGCTTCACCGCCAGCCGGGTGCAGCCCTGCATCATCGCCCGCGGCAAGAAGCCTGTCTGCGGGAAGAAGTTGTTCGCCTTCTCGACGTCGCGGTAGACGAAGACGTCCTCCCACGGCACCTCGACGTTGTCGAGGACGAGGATCGCGTCGTTCTCGTCCAGACGGCTCGACAGCGGATAGTCGAAGGGCCCGCCGAGCACGGCGGCGCGGTATTCGTTGGAGGCGCGGCAGATCAGCTTGCAGCCGCGGGCGCCCGTCGGAATCATGAAGACCACCGCGTACGCCGGGTCCTGCACGGGGATCAGCCCGTGGTGGGCGACGAACGTGTAGTTGGTCAGCGCTGAGCCGGTCGCGACGACCTTGGCCCCCGAGACGACGATGCCGCGCCCCGTCTCCCTGACGACGTGCACGCAGACGTCGGAGGCGCCGGCCGGCGGCTTGCCGGGCGCAGTATTGCGATCGACCGGCGGGTGGATGATCGCGTGGTTGACGAACGGCACGCGCGCCTCGCTGAGCCGATACCAGCGCAGGGCGTTCTCCTGATACGGCGCGTAGAACTCCGCGTTCGCACCGAGCGTCCCCAGGAATGCCGCCTTGTAGTCCGGCGAGCGGCCCATCCAGCCATACGTCACCCGCGCCCACTCGGCGATCGCATCCCGCGCCTTGAGCTGCTCGGCCGCCGAGTAGGGAACGCGGAACCAGGCGTGCGTGTATCCACCGCCGTCGGTCGGCACCGTCAGTATGGCCTTGCGCGCCGGGTCGTGAAGCGCGTCGTAGAGCCGCGCCAGCATGCGCGCCGAGTTCCGGAACGCCGGATGGTCCGAGATCTTCTTGACGCGCTCGCCGTAGATCCACACCTCGCGGCCGTCGTCGAGGCTGTCCAGGAACTCCTTGCCCGTCATGGGCGTCGTGGGGGTCGGCATGGCTGGAACCTCCTCTGCGGGCGCTACGCTAGACGATCGGACGGAGCCGGTCAAGAAAGGTGGTGGCCGAGAACGTTGACTTGCGTCGACCGGTTCAGGCACTAAAGAGAAGAGCACACATCCCGCCAGGAGGGCGCATGCGAACAATCCCACGAGTGCTCGTCGGCTCCGCCGTCGCGCTGCTGTACGCCGTCGGACCCGCCGCGCCGGCGGCTGCTCAGGCGCCCTCCGCAGGCGTCGTCAATCGTCTGGAAGGCAGCGCCGTCGTCGCGCGCACGGCAACGCCCGAGGCAACGCCGCTCAAGATCAGGGACGCTGTCTACGTGCGCGACCTGGTGACGACCGGCGAGCAGTCTCGCGCCCAGCTCCTCCTGGCCGGCAAGGCCACGGTCACGATCCGCGAGCAATCCTCGTTGCGCATCAGCGAGGTCCCCGGCGGCACCGCCACGATTGACATGACGGACGGCAAGCTGAAGGTGGCGGCGATCAAGGACCGCCTCAAGCCCGGCGATCGCATCGAGGTGAGGACGCCGACGGCGATCACGGCCGTCCGTGGCACCGCGTGGATCGTGGAGGTCACCAAAACGCCAGCCGGCCCCGTGTCGCGGATCACCGTCCTCGACGGCATCGTCGAGGTCACGCCCCTTGACCCGGCCACCGGCCGCCCGCGCGGCGCCGTCATCGCGCTGCACGCGCTGCAGCAGCTCGAGCTCGGCGTCACCACGCCACCCGTCGCTCCGCAGACGATCACCCGCGCCGATGCGTCTCTCCTCGACGCGACCTTCGCCTTCACGCTGAAGGCGGGAACGGGCATGGACCCCGACGTGGTGAAACGCCAGCTGGATCGCGCCGCCAAGGACGCCGCCGCCGCTCAGGCGGGCAGCGGCAACCGCGTGCCACTGGGCAGTCAGGACAGCGGACCGAACGTCTC
>QHRW01000193.1 GCA_003220265.1 Candidatus Rokuibacteriota bacterium
ATGGAGCTCGATCATACGGAGACGATCAAGCGCGCCGTCATGGCAGGGCTAGGCATCGCGTTCGTCTCACGCTACGCCATCGAAGACGAGGTGCGGGCGAAACGACTGCGTGTGGTCGGTGTGGAGAAGCTGAGGATCCGGCGACATTTTCATGTGATCCACGACGAGCGCCGGCCGCTGAGCGCCAGCGCGCGCGCGTTTGTGGACTTCCTGGAGAAGAGGCGCTCGTGAACACGACGATGCCGCGCGTTCAGCAGAGAGTGGCGCCGCGGCCCAAGCAGTGCCCCCTCTGCAAGAAGTCCGTAACGAAGACCGACTTCGACGGCAAAGACGCCAAATACGCCAGAGTCGCGCACCGGAGCGACCTCGGGCTACGCTGGCAGCATCTCGCCTGCATAAGCCGCGACGTTCGGAGAAAGGGCCGCGCGGGCGGCGGTCGTCCTCGATCACACAGCTAACGGCTCGCGACAATCGTTCCGCGCCTTCGCCCAGAGAGCTGCGGCAACAACGGCGCCCACAGCACCGACAACTGCTCCCACCCCAAATCCCGCCGCATACCCGTAACTCGTGATCACTGGCCCAAGCGCGAAAGATCCGAGCGCCAGCCCCAGGTAGAGCGCGGTGCTATAGCCCCCCATGACGAGCCCGCGAGCGGCCGGCGTCGCTGCACCCGCGAGCGCGACGCCGATCGCGACGCCCGCGGTTCCGCTGACGACGCCGTAACCCGCGACCAGCGCCAGCAGTGGCCCCCGCTCAGTAAGGTGAGGCAACAGCGCGGTTGCGACGCATCCGGCGAGCACGCCGCCGACGGCATATGGAGCCGACCGCTGCGTGCGATCCATCAGCCATCCGGCGGGGACGCGCGCTGCGGTGTTGGCGATGCCAAGGACCAGGAAGACGAGCCCGATGGCCGCCGGCGATAATCCCCTCCCCTCACCGAGCAGTGGAAAGAAGGTGAAGACGACGCCCTGTGTGAGAAGCCCGCTCGCCGCCACGATCCACCCTGCCCACACGCTTGGATTAGTTCGAACTTCACGGAATGGCACAGGCGCGGCACATGTCTTGTGCACGGGATGAACGGTAATCGCCAAACCCAATACGAAGGCGATCGCGGCGCCGGCTGCGCTCGCCATGAAGGCGGCGCGGTAACCCCACCACTCGGCGGCCAGTCCACCGAGGAAGGGTCCGACGCCGATCGCGCCGTAATGTGCCGTCGCATACCACGCATATGCCCGTCCGGCCGCTCCGGGCGCGGCGGCGTCGCCCACCAGTGACATGGCGGTCGGCGTGAAGGCCGCCACGCCAAGGCCTGCGAGACCATAAATCACGGCGAGCGCGAATCCACCTTCGACCAGCGGCGGGAGCAGCGAAGTGACGCCGGTCATCGCCATTCCACTCAAGAGCAGGGCGCGACGGCCCCAGACGTCGGATGCACGACCGAGTGGGATCGACGCCACGGCGGCGGCCGCCATATGCGCGGCCACGATGACGCCGACCCCGGTCGCCGTCGCGCCATGTGCCCCCGCATAGAGCGGCACCAAAGGTCCCCGCATCTGCGCAGCGGCGAAGTGGACGAACGTCAGCCCGCAGACAGCTGCGACGAGGGAAGTCGCGGCAGTCATGGCAGATCCGTCGCACGACGCCATTCCGGAGTTTCGAGCAATCGTCGGAGCACCGGCACGAGATCGCGCGACTCGTAGAAGGGATGCTGGCGAAAGACGTCGGCATACTGGGCATCGAGGGTGGCGAGCGCGTCGGCGGTCGACGGCGCGAACTCACGTACCTGCCGCACGCGATCGCGGGCGAATAAGAGGTTCGACGGGTCCACATGACCGCAGCGGATGAAGCCCATCGTCTTGCGAGCGCACCGGCACGGATTGGCCTGGTTCACAAGCCCGCACTTGTCGTTCATGAAGCTGTGGAGATCGCGGCGGGCGCGCGCGAGTCGCTGCCGGAAGTTGTCCGGGCTCAGGTCGAGCAGCTCGGCGCCAACGCCATCCGTCACACCTAAGATCTCGCCGAGGATGTAGATCAGACGCTGCTCCCGATCAAGACACAACAGCATTGCCGAGGTGCACCCGATGCGTGCCTCGTCTACCAGCAGACGGACGTCCGGGCCCGCAGCCGAATCGGGAAGGTCTAGATCCGGGGTGCCGTCAAGTCCGCGTCCGTACTCACTGAAGGTGAGCGGTCGCTCCGCTCGTCCGCGCCGCATGTTCAGGACATGGTTCACAACGAGCCGATAGAGCCAGGTGCGGAAGGTGCTTCGCCCCTCGAATGACGATAGCCGCGTCAGCGCTTTGATGAGGATTTCCTGCGTCGCGTCCTCGGCGTCCTGCGGGTGCGCGAGCATACGAACCGCGATGTTGTAGATCCATGGCTGGTGACGCCGGACCAGCTCCTCGAGCGGCGCGCGCTCGCCCTCATTCGCGCGGCTGATTAGGCTCCAATCAGTTTCGTCGGTCGCCGGCCTGTCACCCAGTGGAGAGGTCGTCGTCATGGACTGCCTCCTAACCGTTAGACACGCCCCAGCACCGCGTGTGACAAGATGAGGCGCGGCCCATCGTAGCCGCGGTCGAGGTCCTCGTGCGGGCTACGTTGTGCGGTAGAAGTACCTATGGCTTAGCCCTCCAGCGGGGCTACAGCCTCGACCGCAACCGCTGTTCCGACTGCCAAAAGGACGAC
>QHRW01000038.1 GCA_003220265.1 Candidatus Rokuibacteriota bacterium
CGCTCGAAGATCTGCGCCGCTCACTGGAAACGCGCCGGCCCCGCCGCGCGTGAGGAGGGAGCCCATGCTGATGACCACGCGCCGTCAGATCGTCGTCGCCGGCGCCGCCGCGCTCGCCCATGCGATGATCGCTCGCGTGACGACCGCGCAGACGGCCCCAACGTCGGCCGGGCCCGTCGATCCCGGGCTGATCGACGACCTCGTGGCCGCCAACCGCATCCTCGCCGATCAGGGCGTGGTGGACGGCTACGGACACGTGAGCGTGCGGCACCCCGGCGATCCGCAGCGCTATCTCATGTCGCGCTCGATCGCTCCGGAGCTGGTCACGGCGGCCGACGTCATGGAGTACGACCTCGACTCGAACGCCGTCGACGCGCGCGGGCGCACCAGCTATCTCGAGCGCTTCATCCACGGCGAGATCTACCGGGCGCGGCCCGACGTGAAGTCGATCGTGCACAACCACTCGCCGTCGGTCATCCCGTTCGGCGTCAGCACGGCGCCGCTGCGGCCGCTCTACCACATGAGCGCGTTCCTGGGCGGCGGCGTGCCGGTCTTCGACATCAAGGCCGCAGCGAACGGCCCCAGCGACATGCTCGTGCGCACCGCCGCGCTCGGCCGCGCGCTCGCCCAGACGCTGGGCGCGCGGCCCGTCGCCCTCATGCGCGGTCACGGCGCCGTCGTGGTCGGCGCCGCGCCGGCGCAGGCGGTCTTCCGCAGCGTGTACACGGAGGTCAACGCGCGGCTGCAGGCGCAGGCGATGGCGCTCGGCGGCCCCGTGACCTATCTGGACGACGAAGAGGCGCGCCGCGCCGAGGCGTCGGTGGGCGGCACGATCACCCGCCCGTGGGAGCTGTGGCGGAAGAAGGCCCTCAGCCGCTGACCCAGGCGTTCCGCTGGCGCTCGAACGGCAGCGCCAGCAGTCGCCACACACCCAGGCCGCGCGGGTCGCGATAAGCGGGCAGGCCGATCGTCAGCGCCTCGTTCGGCACGCCGCCGCGGAGCGTGCGATGCAGCCGGTCCCACCACGAGAAGATCACCGACCAGTTCGAGTTCGTCTCCGCCGCCAGCACGGAGTGGTGGAGGCCGTGCATGCGCGGCGTGACGAGCACCACGTTGAGCCCGCGCTCGAGCGCCGTCGGCAGCCGCCAGTTGCTGTGGTGGAACGCCGTGGCGGCTTCCATCGCCGCCTCATAGACCAGCACCAGCCCCGGCTCGACGCCGAGCAGCAAGATCTGGGCGCCGCGCCAGGCGATCGACAGCAACAGCTCGCCGGCGTGAAAGCGGAAGGCGGTGCTGATGTCGAGGTCGAGGTCCGTGTGGTGTACGAGATGGAAGCGCCAGAGCAGCGGCGCGCGGTGGTTGAGGCGATGCCACACGTACACCGTCCAGTCCAGCAGCAGGAAGGCCAGCACCGCGGCGACGGCGGACGGCAGCGGCACCCAGCGCAGCAGGCCGACGCCCGTACGCTCGCCGGCCACGGCGACGGCGAGGGCCACGGGGACCATGGCGAGTCGCAGCGTGAGGGCGGCCAGGGCGACCATCGCGGCGTTGGTGCGCAGCCGTTCAGCCAGCGGCTGCGTACGCTGACGCAGCGGACGTCGCCGCTCGGCCACGAAGCAGGCCACAACCGCCGCGACGATCGCCATCCCACCCCAGACGTCGAAGGCCGTGGCCAAGGACATGCAGGACCAGCGTACCCGGATGGTACCGGCCTTGCAGCCGTATGCTGGTGACATGCCCGAGGCCCTCCAGCCGGTCGGCGCCTGGCTGCTCCAGCACACGTACCTCGTGGTGTTCGTGGGCGCGCTCATCGACGCCACCGGCATTCCGTTTCCGGGGCGGTTGATCCTCGTCGCGGCGGGCGCCTTCGCCGCGCGCGGTGACGTCGACGCGATCGTGGTGATGCTGCTCGGCGCCGCCGGCGTGGCGCTCACCGATCATCTCTGGTACTTCGCCGGCGCCGTCGGCGCCGACCGCCTGCTGCGCCTGTTCTGCCGCTTCACGCTGAACTCCGAGCTGTGCCCGCGCCGCACCGCCGACTGGTTCGAGCGCTACGGCTCGCTGACGATCGTGCTGGGGCGCTTCATGGCCGGCGTGCGCCTGCTGGCGTGGCCGCTGGCGCGCGCGCACGGCGTGAGCTATCCGACTTTCGCGCTCTACGACGCCGCGGCCTCGCTGCTGTGGTCGGCCGTCTGGGTCGGGCTCGGCTGGTTCCTCGGCGAGCACGCGCTCGACGCCGTGGGCGACGCCGGCTGGATCGGCTTCGCCGTGGTGGGGGCCGGCATCGTGGCCGTCCTCGGCCTGCGCCTCTGGCGTCGCGCGCGCCAGCGTCGCGAGCCCGCCAACGCTTAGGCGCGACCCTCCTGCGCCGAGGGAAACTTCGGCGGGCGCTTCTCGCGAATCGCTTGCAGACCTTCGCGCACGTCCTCGCCCATGAAGGTCAGCAGCTCCAGCGCCATGGAGTTGTCGAAGATGGGGCCGGCCATGCGCAGCCAGTTGTTGAGGCTGCGCTTGGTCCAGCGGATGGCGAGCTGGCTGCCCTGCGCGAGCTTGTCCGCGACCTCGAGCGCCTTCGGCATGAGCTGCTCGGCGGGCACCGCGAGGCTGACGAGCCCGATGCGCTCGGCCTCCTTGCCGTCGATGAAGTCGCTCGTGAGCAGGTAGTACTTGGCCTTGGCCATCCCGCACAGCAGCGGCCAGATGATCGCCGCGTGATCACCGGCCACCACGCCGAGCTTGGTGTGGCCGTCGGTGAGGCGCGCGGTCTCCGCCATGATCGAGATGTCGGCCATGATGGCGACGGCCAGCCCCGCGCCCACCGCGACGCCGTTGATCGCCGAGATGATCGGCTTGTCGCAGTTGATCATGTTGTAGACGATGTCGGTGGCCTCGCGCAGGACGCCGGCGAGGCGCTTGGGATCGCGCGCGTTGGCGTCCACCATGTCGAGGTCGCCGCCCGCGGAGAACGCGCGGCCGCGCCCGGTCACCACGGCCACGCGCGCGCCGTCGTCGGTCTCCAGCGTGCGCCAGATCTGGGTGAGCTCCCAGTGCAGGCGATCGTTGGTGGCGTTGAGGACGTCGGGACGGTCGATCGTGATCAGCACCACTCCGTGCGGCTTGCGCTCGAACGTGAGGTGCTTGTACTGGGCGTAGTCCATGGGCGGCCTCCCGGCCCGATCGTACCGCACATCGAGCGGCGTCCCGGCTCCGGGGGCTTGGGGGGCCCTTCAAGGCCCCCCATTCAATCAATCCCAGCGGGCGATGACGGCCCAGCGATCGGCGCCGTCCACCTCGGCGACGATCCAGGGATCGACCTGCCGCTCCTGGTAGTACGTCGGCGTCGCCACCCAGAACTTCGAGAACAAGCCGGTGCGCGCGGCGTCGTCGTACTTCAGCAGCACCTCGTCGGGAATCGGCGCCGCGTACGTCTCGATCGGCTCCAGGCTGGCGCCCCGCACGTAACCGAGGCGGCGCGGCAGCACCGCGCCCACGTTCTGCCGGATCTCGGCCAGCGAGTAGAGCGGGCCGTAGCAGAGCGCGGCCATCTCCACGCGTTCTCCCAGCATCTGGCCGGGCAGGCGGGTGCGGATCGCGCGGGCGCGGAGGGCAAGGTCGGACGAGGCGGCGGACGTCGTGGGCTCCATGGCAGGCACCTCCGCCGCGCCGGGGTGCAACCGAAAGGCCACCGACTCGTGGCTAACTTGCGCGGCGCGCGGTCCAGCGCAGCGCCGGGGCGCCCGCGGCCGTCGCCTCACCCTCGATGATGTCGTCGCGCATGACGCCGCGCAGCGTCAGCCCGCCGGCCGCGAGCTCGATGCGCCGGCCGCTCAGCCGGCCGCGGACGGCGTCCGCGCCGAGGCTGCCGGTCAGCATCTGGAAACGCTGCGTCAGCGCGAGGGGCGCCGCCGCGCCCTCACCGACCCGCGACTGCCAGGTGCCGGCCGCGCCGGCCGGGATCACCCAGAAGTACAGGCGGTGCTCGCGCACGGGGCCGCGCACGCGCTCCACGCGGTCGGGCTCCCAGTCGTCCATGTCGAAGTCGTGCGAGACGACCCGCGTGCCGGGCGCCAGCTCGCGCAGCAGCTTGGGCCGCAATTTCAGATTCACGTCGTCGCGCAGATACAGGGTGACGACGGTGGCGCCGGTGAGGTCGGTGACGAAAAGATCCTGCCAGAGAAACTTGGCCCGGCTCTCGACGCCGGCCGCCCGGGCCGCGTCGCGGCTGACGCTCACGAGCTTGGGATCGATCTCCACGCCCACGCCCCGCGCGCCGAAGTCGCGGGCGGCCGCGATCACGACGCGGCCATCGCCGCTGCCGAGATCGAAGACGAGGTCCTCGGCCGTGACCGCGGCGACCTTCAGCATCTGCAGGCTGACCGCCTCCGGGGTGGCGACGAAGAGCACGTCGGGGCCGGGGAAGCGCTCGCGCAGTGCCGTGCACGCCGCGAGGAGGGCGACCGCGAGCGTAAGGCCCGCCAGGCGCCTAGTCATCGGCAATCGGAGGCGTGGGGCCGGGCCCGCCGCCCGTCCAGGCGAAGGCGTGCTGCGCCAGCGCCGGCGGCAACGCGACCGGCCCGCCCTCGGCGGTCTCGCGCGCATAGGCCAGCACGGTCTCGAAGGTCTCGACGGTGTTGATGCGCCGCAGCCAGAGCGGACGGCCGTGGGCGTAGACGAAGAGCACGTTGGCCTCGCTGCAGGGCCCGAGGCAGTCGGTGAACGCCAGGCGCAGGCGGCCGTCCGCGCGCGCCTCGCGGAAGGCGCGGCGCATCTGGCGCTTGAGCGTGCCCGGCACGGTCTTGGGCCCGCCGCGGTCGGGATGACCGCAGCAGCAGCCCGTGCACGCGAGGATCAGGCCGGCGTCGGCGATGCGGTCAGCCGTTGACTTCCGGCTCGCCCTCGCCCACCTCGCGGTCCAGCTCGCGCGGCGTGCGGAAGCCGGGGTCGTAGCGGCGCGCCATCGCCGGCGTGCCGGCCAGCGGACGCACACGGTCCATCTTGCGCGAGACTCGCGGCGCGGTCGGCTTGCGCACCCGGCCGGGCTTTTTCACTTTGGCCATGACGGAACCCTCCCCGCTCAGCCCGCTGCGAAGATCGTGCCTCGCATCAGAACACCGCAATCGGGTTCACAGGCGACCCGGTCACGCGCTCGAGGACCAGGGGCGCCACGGTCAGCATGAACTGCCAGCGGCGGTACCGCGCGCACGCCTGCGCCAGCTCCTCGAGATTGCCGTTGTCGATGAGCCACATGCCCATCGCCACCAGGCTCACGACGTGCAACGCGTTGCCGATGCGCGGATAGGGCAGCGGGCTCACGTCGTTGTGGGTGTCGGTGCCGAGCATCGCGACCGAGCGCTCGCGGATCCACGGCAGCGACGCCACGTGCACGGCCGGCGAGCCGTCCTTGAGCGGGCTGCGCGGGCCTTCGGCGCGCCGGCGCGCGTAGTAGCCGGTGCGCACGAGCAGGACGTCGCCCGGCTCGACGCGCACGCCCTGCGCCTTCTCGGCGGCCTCCAGGTCTTCCGGCATGACGCCCTCGCCGGCCTCGAGCCAGCGCCCCTTGACCGCGGCGACGTCCAGCAGGACACCGCGGCTGACCACGCCGTCGCGCAGGAGATCGACGGCCTCCACCTGCGCGCCCTCGCGCGAGGTGATGAGGTTGCACGAGCGGCCGTTGTACATGCGCCCGTTCCAGAAGTAGTGGGCCGGCGTGTCGACGTGGGTGATCGTGTAGCCGTGGAAGACCATGCCGATGAACTCGGCGGCGCCGCGCCGCTGTAGATTTCGCTCGAGGGGCGCCGTGTCGCGGCCCTCGCCGCTGTCCACCATGAAGCGCATCGGCTGCACCGTGGTGTCGGCCGTGATGTCGGTCGAGATCGGCCGCGAGCAGCTCACCGACACGCCCTCGCTCACCAGCGCCGCCGCGCGCTTGCGCTGGGCCGGAGCGATGAAGTTCACCGTGCCGAGCTGGTCGTCGGCGCCCCAGCGCCCCCAGTTGCTCAGCGAGTCCAACATTTTGAGCACGTCACCTTCCGTGGGGACCGACGTCATGGGGACCTCCGAGCGGTCAGGAGGGGCGGATATCGACGAACGTGCTGTTGAAGGTCGCGGCGGCAGCCGGCGAGGCGCGATCACCGGTGAGGACGTTGGCGCACCCGTGCGTGTCCTCGTCGCGGGCATTCGGCGTGAACCACGCGCCCTCCTTGATCGACACGCAGCCGGGGGCGATGCGATCGGTCACCCGTGCGGGCAGGACCGTGGCGCCGCGGTGATTGAACACGCGCACGGCCTGGCCGTTCACGATCCCACGCGCCGCGGCGTCCGAGGGGTGCAGCCACACGTCGTCGCGATCGGCGCGCGAGAGGATGGGCTGGTTGTCGTGGATGGAGTGCGTGCGCGCGCGTGACTTCGGCGTGACGAGCCGCAGCGGGTAGTGCCCTTCCTCGGGGTCGGGGATCCACGTCGGAATCGGCGGAATCGCGCCGAGGCCGTACGGATCGGGATTCGCCGCCAGCGTCATCGAGTAGATCTCGATCTTGCCCGACGGCGTCGAGAAGGGATGGCGCTCGGGATCGCGGATCTCCCGGGCGAAGGCCACGGCGTCGTCGGGCGCGGGCAGCCGCGCCAGGCCCTGCGCGCGGAAGGTGTCGAAGTCGTCGATCGTGTCGCGCGTGAGCTCGCGCAGCCACTGCTCCTCGTTCTTGTCGCTGTAGCCCTCGAGGCCGAGCCGGCGCGCCAGCTCACCGCAGATGTCCAGGTCGTTGCGGCACTCGTACATCGGCGCCACGGCCTGCTTCATGAAGATCGCGTAGTGGCCGGCGCCGGCCCACGGCGTGTGGACGTCGTTGCGCTCCCAGAACGTGGTGGCCGGCAGCAGGATGTCGGCGTAGCGCGCCGTCGGCGTGATGAAGTGATCGTGCACGACCATGAACTCGAGCTTCTCGGAGGCGGCCATGGTCTTGGCCACGTTGGGCGCCTGGTTGAAGAGGTCGCCGCCCACCGAGTAGACCATCTTGATGTCGGCAGGGTAGCCGCCGGCCTTGCCGCGCGCGAGCACGTCGGCCAGCAGCGGAGTGGCCACGCGGGCGTTCGCCGGATTCGGCCCGGGCGGGAAGCTCCGGATGCCGCCGCGGCCGGTGGCGCCGTTGCTGACGCCCGAGTTGCCGCCCGCCGTGCCCACGCTGCCGGTGATCGCCGCCAGCGCATACGCCGCGCGGTGAAACTGCTCGCCGTGGATCGTGCGTCCCGGCGCGTAGCCGCAGTGCAGCGCGGCCGGCTTGCTCGTGGCGTACTCGATCGCCAGGCGCCGCAGCGTTTCCGCCGGCACGCCGGTGATCGGGGCCGCCCACTCCGGCGTCTTGCGCACGCCGTCGCTCAGGCCGAGCAGGTACGAGCGGTACGATGCGCCGGCCGGCGCGCCCGCCGGCAGGTGCGCCTCGTCGAAGCCGAGCACGTGGCGGTCGAGGAACGCCTGGTCGTGCAGACCCTCGGTGACGACCACGTACGCCATGGCCAGCAGCGCGGCCGTGTCGGTGGACGGGCGGATGAAGACGTGCTCGTCGGCCAGCTCGTAGCTCGTCCGCGTACGGCGCGGATCCACGCACACGATGCGCGTGCCGTGCTTCTTGGCCAGTTTCAGATATTGCAGCGTGCCGGTGCCGAAGGTGCCGTCGCCCGGGCTCCAGCCCCACATGACGATGAGCCGCGAGTTCATGTAGTCGGTGGGCTCGCGACCGCCGCTCTTGTAGTCGGCCTTGGCGCCGTAGGTCATGTGCACCGAGAACACTTCCGCCTCGGCCGAGATGTTCGACCAGAGCTCCGTGCAGCCGCCGAAGAGGTGGAGCAGCCGCTGCGCGGTGGCGCGCGCGTTGTGCAGCATCGACAGGCTGCCCGTGCGCGAGCAGTCGAGGATGGCCGCCGGCCCGTACGCGTCGCGGATGCGTCGCATCTGGCGCGCGACCTCGTCGAGGGCGTCGTCCCACGAGATCCGCTCGAACTGGCCGGAGCCGCGCGGCCCGGTGCGGCGCATCGGGTAGCGCAGCCGGTCGGGGTGATTCACGCGCTCCATCTGCCCGAAGCCGCGCACGCAGGCGTGCAGCGGCGGCATCTCGGGTGTCCAGCGGCGCGGGTCCGTGCTGATCTTGACGATGCGGCCGTCGCGCACGTGGGCGTTGACGACGCAGCGGCCGCCGCAGTTGTGGCCGCAGGTACTCGTGACGACGGTCTCGCCGGGAGCCGGCGCCACCCGCGGCGCCTCGTAGATCGTCGCGCGCTTCATGTTGGCGCTCAGGATAACACCGGGCCTGCTATAACTCTCCGGTGATCTCCGACCCGACCTTCGGCGCGCTGTGCGCGCTCGGCGCCGCGCTCGCCTGGTCGGTGACGAGCCTGCTGGCCCGCTCCGTCCTGCCGCACTACGGCTCGGTGACGATCAACGCCGTCCGCTCGGGCGTCGCGGGCGCGCTGCTCGTCGTGTGCGTGATCGCCGGCGAAGGCGCCGCCGCGCTGGTCACGATGTCGTGGACGACGTTCGCGCTGCTGGCCGTCTCGATCGTGGCCGCGATCGCCATCGGCGACACGGTCTTCTTCGAGAGCACGCGCGCGATCGGTCTCGGCCGCGCCATGACGATCGCCACCACGTACCCCATCGGCGCCGCGCTCCTGGCCGCCGCGCTCTTCGGCGAGGCCATCACCGTGCCGGTCGCGCTCGGCACGCTGCTGACGCTCAGCGGCGTCGGCGTCATCGTGAGCGGCCGCTCGCCCGAGGCGCGCCCCGAGCGGCTGTGGTTCGGCGTGTGGACGGCGGTCCTGGCGTCCGCGGCGTGGGCGATCTCGACCGTGATGATGAAGCCGCCGCTGCGCGAGATCGAGCCGCTGACCGCCCAGGCCATCCGGCTGCCGCTCGCCTCCCTCCTGCTGTGGCTCACGCCGTGGACGCGCGGCGCGGCGGCGGCCCTGCGCCACAGCGGCCGCGGCCCGCTCCTGCGCATCGGCGTGCTCAGCATGGTGACGGCGGCCAGCTCCGTGCTCTTCGTCGCCAGCCTGAAGTACGCCGGCGTGGCCATTGGCGCCGTGCTTTCGGCCACCGCGCCGCTGTTCGCGATTCCCCTGGGCGTGCTGTTCCTCGGCGAGCGCGTCACGCTGGCGACGGTCCTCGGCGCTGTCATCGCGGTCGCCGGTATCATCGTGCTCCAACTCTGATGGGATGGGGGCCCCGAGATGGCCCCCAAACCCCCCAACGCTCGAGCCGGCCCGGCGGAGCCGTGCCGGCCCTCGTTATCCCGCTTCCCTTCTGATGGGATGGGGGCCCCGAGATGGCCCCCAAACCCCCCAACGCTCGAGCCGGCCCGGCGGAGCCGTGCCGGCCCTCGTTATCCCGCTTCCCTTCTGATGGGATGGGGGCCCCGAGATGGCCCCCAAACCCCCAACGCTCGGGCCGGCCCGGCGCAGCCGTGCCGGCCCTCGTTTATTTCCCTTCGCTTGTGTAGACGACCTCGCCGGCGAGCAGCGTCAGCGTCGGGTGGATGTCGGGGAGGCGGGCCTCGTCGCAGGTGAAGACGTCGTCGGAGAGCACGACGACGTCGGCGCGCTTGCCGATCTCCAGCGAGCCCAGCTCGGCCTCCTGCCGCGAGGCGTAGGCGTTCCACGTCGTGAAGGAGCGCACGGCCTCCTCGCGCGTCATGCGCTGCTCGGGCTGCCAGCCCTTGGCGTCGGGATCGCGCGGCCGCCGGGTGACCGCCGCGTGGATGCCGTGGAAGGGGTTCGGGCTCTCCACGGGAAAATCCGAGCCGCCCGCGATGACGACGCCGGTGGCCAGGAGCGAGCGCCACGCGTAGGCGCCGCGCACGCGCTCGGGGCCGAGGCGCTCGGCCGCCCACGCCATGTCGGAGGTGCAGTGGGTAGCCTGCATGCTCGGCAGCACGCCGAGCGCCGCGAAGCGCGGCACGTCGCGCTCGGTGAGGATCTGCGCGTGCTCCACGCGCAGGCGGTGGTCGGGTCGCGGGGCGCGGGCCAGTGCGCGCTCGAAGGCGTCGAGCACGAGCGTGTTGGCGCGATCGCCGATGGCGTGCACGCACACCTGGAAGCCGCGCGCGCCCGCCTCGAGCGTCAGCCGCTCGACTTCGGCGCCGTCCATCAGCACGAGGCCGCTGTTGCCGGGATCGTCGCAGTAGGGCTCGTGGAGCGCGGCGCCGCGCGAGCCCAGCGCGCCGTCGGCCATCAGCTTGAGCGCGCCGATCGTGACACGCCCGTCGCCCAGCCGCTCCGGCCCGCGCTGGCGATAGTGTGCCCACGTGGACGCCGAGCGCCCGGCCACGGCCACGTAGTTGCGGAACGGGAACTGGCCGCGCTCGAGCAGGCGCCGATAGGACGCCAGCGCGTAGAGCTCGGCGCCCATCTCGTGGATGCCGGTGAGGCCCGCGGCCAGGCAGTCGTCGAGGCACTCGCGCACCGCGCGGTCGAACTGCTCGTCGCTCGGCCGTGGCTCCACGCCGTGCAGCAGCCGCTGCGCCGTGTCGAGGAGCAGCCCCGTCGGCTCGCCGCGCGCGTCACGCCCGATCAGACCGCCCTCGGGATCGAGCGTCGCCCGCTCGATGCCCGCCGCGTGCAGCGCCGCCGAGTTGGCCCAGGTGGCGTGGCCGTCGATGCGAACGAGCGCCACGGGGTGCTCCGGCGCGACGCGGTCGAGCGTGGTCCTGGACGGAAATCGCGCGCCCGGCCAGAGGTTCTGGTCCCAGTTGCGCCCGCTGATCCAGTCGCCGCGCGGAGCGCGGGCGGCGCGCTCGGCCACGCGCCGGGCGGCGGCCTCCTCGGACTCGGCGCCGCGGAGGTCCAGCGTGAGGCGCACGCGCGCCAGGTGCATCAGATGGCCGTGGGCATCGACGAGGCCCGGCAGCGCCGCGCGGCCGCCCAGGTCCACGACCGTCTCGGCCGGCGCCGGGTTGACGTCGGCCCGCCGCCCGGCGAATGCGACGCGGCCCTCGCAGACGACGAGCGTGTCGGCGATCGTGCCGGCGGCGTCCAGCGTGTAGATCCGGCCGTTGGTGAGCAGCATCTCAGGCGTGCGCGCGCCGCACGGCACGCCACGCGGCCACAGCGGCGATCGACACGAGGTACCACACGACCAGATCGGTGAGGACGATCAGCGTCCAGCCCAGCCCGCTCGGGTTCGGCCAGCCATAGAAGTCGGTGCGACGGCCCACCGCCACCCCGAGCGCGCCCCAGAGGCGGAACGGCAGCTCGACGGCCAGCAGCAGCGCCAGGAACGCCGGCGCGTCCCAGCCCATCGCCACCAGCGCGCCCCAGGCGACGAGCGGGAGAACCAGCACGAGCCAGGTCACCGGTGTCGGCCGCAGCACGCTCAGCGGTCGAGCTGCTCGTCGGCGATCGGCTTGCGCTCGGCCAGGTTGAAGCGGCCGTCGTAGATCGGCCGTCCCCCCGTCGTCGGGCCCTGGTACTGCACGAACAGCATGAGGCCGCCCGTCGCCGTGGACAGCGGCGCCTCCCAGTGCGGGTCGGGATAGAAGAGCATCGTGCCCGGGCCGTACGTGCGCTCGCCGATCTGGAACTCGCCCTCGAGGATGTACCAGACCTGCGCGAAGTCGTGCTTGTGCAGCGGATGGTGCGAGCCCGGCTCGTAGCGCACGAGCCCGGCGTTGGGCTCGGTGGCTCGCTCGGGGCGCGGATGAAACAGCATCTTGCTCCACTGGCCTGGCCAGCGAAGTGTCTCCCACGGCCGGTCGCTCTCGTGCACGGCCTCCATCGGCTGGTGACCGGTCGTCAGCGTCTCGCTCATGACGGCGTCCTCCCTGGTAAGGCCGAGTCTAGCCTCATACTGTGGCGCGATGACAGGGCGGCTCGTCGGCGGCCTCGAAGCGGGTGGAACGAAGTTTGTCTGCGCCGTGGGCCGCGGGCCCGACCTCGTGGCGGAGACGAGGTTCGCGACGATGACGCCCGCCGAGACGCTCGCGCGCGCCGTCGAGTTCTTCCAGTGCCAGCCCTCGCTCGCGGCGCTCGGCATCGCCAGCTTCGGCCCCCTCGACCTGGATCCGCGCTCGCCGACGTTCGGCTTCATCACGACGACACCCAAGCCCGGCTGGGCACGGACCGACGTCGTGGGACCGCTGCGTCGCGCGCTCGGCGTGCCGATCGCCTTCGACACGGACGTCAACGCCGCCGCGCTGGCCGAGCAGCGCTGGGGCGCCGCGCGGGACGCCGGCAGCGTCGTCTACGTCACCGTGGGGACGGGGATCGGCGGCGGCGCCGTCGTGAACGGACGTCCGCTCCATGGACTGGCGCATCCGGAGATGGGCCACATGCGCATCCCGCACGACCGCACGGCGGATCCGTTCGCGGGCGCCTGTCCGCACCACGGCGATTGCTGGGAAGGGCTGGCCTCGGCGCCGGCGATCGCCGCGCGCTGGGGCCAGGCGCCCGAGAGGCTGCCGGACGATCATCCCGCATGGGTGCACGAGGCCCGCTACCTCGCACTGGGCCTCGTCAACGTGATCCTGACGCTCTCGCCCGAGCGCGTCGTGCTCGGCGGCGGCGTGATGGCACGCGCCGGCCTTCTGGAGCGCGTGCGCGCGCATCTGAAGGAGCTGGTCGCCGGCTACGTGAACGCGGCCGATGTGGTGGCGCCCGCCCTCGGCGAACGCTCAGGCGTGCTGGGTGCCATCGCGCTCGCTCTCGCCCAGGACGGCGCGGACGGCTAGAACCGTCTGCGCCCGCCCATCGTGCGCTTGCGCAGGCGGAGGGACTTCGGCGTGACCTCCAGCAGCTCGTCCTCGCGGATCCACTCGAGGCACTGCTCGAGGTTCATGATCCGCGGCGGCGTCAGCTTGATGCCCTCGTCGGAGGTGGAGGCGCGCATGTTGGTGAGCTTCTTTTCCTTCGTGATGTTGACGTCGAGGTCGTTGTCGCGCGAGTTCTCGCCGACGATCTGGCTCTCGTAGACCGCCTCGCCCGGCGCCACGAACATCACGCCGCGCGCCTGGAGGTTGTCGATGGCATAGCCGGTGGTCTTGCCCGTGCGGTCCGCCACCAGGGCGCCGTTCTGCCGGTGGGCAATATCGCCCTGCCAGGCGTCCCAGCCGTCGAACAGATGGTTCAGGAGACCGGTGCCCCTCGTGTCCGTCAAGAATTCCGTTCGATATCCGATCAGTCCGCGTGAAGGAAGCCGATATTCCAGCCGGACTCTTCCCGTCCCGTGGTTGACCATCTTGGTCATGAGCCCCTTGCGGGGGGCGACCTTCTGCGTGACCGCGCCGATGAACTCTTCCGGGATGTCGATGACCAGGTGCTCCATCGGCTCCAGCGTGCGGCCGTCGTCGCTCTTGTGCGTGATGATCTCCGGCTTGCCGACCTCCACCTCGAACCCTTCGCGCCGCATGATCTCGATGAGGATGGCGAGCTGGAGCTCGCCACGGCCCGAGACCCGGAAGGTGTCGGGCGAGTCCGTCTCCTCCACGCGGATGCCCGGGTTGAGCTTGCGCTCCTTCAGCAGGCGCTCGCGGAGCTGGGGCGAGGTGACGAAGCGGCCCTCCTTGCCGGCGAAGGGCGAGACGTTGGACGAGAACAGCATCGACACGGTCGGCTCGTCGATGCGGATCAGCGGCAGCGCCACGGGATTCTCGAGATCGGCCACCGTCTCGCCGATGTCGATCGTCTCGATGCCGGCCATGGCCACGATCTCGCCAGCCTGCGCCTCCGGGACCTCCACGCGCTTGAGCCCCTCGTAGCCGTAGAGCACGGTCACCTTGGCGTGCTCGATGGCGCCGTCGCGGTGGATGACCGCGATGCGGTCGGCCTGCTTCACGTGGCCGTTGACGACGCGGCCGATCACGAGGCGGCCGACGTAGTCGTCCCAGTCGAGCATCGTGACGCGAAACTGCAGCCCGGCCGCCGGATCGAACTTCGGCGGGGGCACCGTCTTGACGATCGTCTCGAACAGCGGCTCGAGCGTGCTGCCCTCCACCTTCAGGTCGGTGGTGGCCGTCCCGGTGCGGGCGTTGGTATAGAGGACGGGGAACTCCAGCTGGTCCTCGGTGGCCTCCAGGTCGATGAAGAGGTCGTACACCTCGTCGAGGACCTCGACCGGGCGGGCGTCCGAGCGGTCGATCTTGTTGATGACGACGATCGGCGGCAGGCCCGCCTCCAGCGCCTTCTTGAGGACGAAGCGTGTCTGGGGCAGGGGGCCCTCGGCCGCGTCCACCAGCAGCAGCACGCCGTCCACCAGCGTGAGGGTGCGCTCGACCTCCGAGCCGAAGTCGGCGTGGCCGGGGGTGTCCACGATGTTGATGTGGACGTCCTTGTAATTGATGGCCGTGTTCTTGGCCATGATCGTGATGCCCTTCTCGCGCTCCAGGTCCATCGAGTCCATGATCCGCTCGGCGACGGCCTGGTTTTCGCGGAAGAGCCCCGACTGCCAGAGCATGGCGTCGACCAGCGTGGTCTTGCCGTGGTCGACGTGGGCGATGATTGCGATGTTACGGATTGTTTCGCGTTGACGCATCACTCCATCCTACCATGTAGGTAACGATGCTTCAGTGCCCCCGATGCGGCCAGGAGACGGCGCGGCGGAGCCAGCGCGAGGGAGCGTGGGAACACTTCGTCAGCTACTTCTACGTCTATCCCTTCCGCTGCCAGCTCTGCACCACCCGCTTCCGCGCGTTCCACTTCTACAGCTACGGGCGCCACACTCCGGACCGCCGCGAGTACGACCGGCTGCTGGTGCGCGTGCCGCTGACCCTGTTCGGCGGCGGTGAGCAGGCGGACGGCGTGACGACCGACCTCTCGCTCAACGGCTGTTCCCTCCGCACGGAGGCGACCTTCGCACCGGGCTCGACCGTGAGGGTGAGGCTCCAGCTCGGGCAAGCGGGCGAGGTGGAGGTGCACTCCGCCGTCGTGAGCGCGCACCGCGACGCCGGCATGGGCCTGCAGTTCGTGCGGATCGCCACGCCCGACCGCGACCGGCTCAGCCGCTATCTCGGCCGCTTCCTGCGCCCCACGGGCACGTCGCGCCGGCACGGGGGCCGTCCGCGCCCGGAGCTCGTGCTGGCGGCGGCCGTCGGCATCGCCGTGATCCTCGCGGTCCTGCTGTGGATGGGCCGTCTCGGAGGCCCGCCCGTCCAGTAACCGCCCGCTGCCGCTATGTATAATGGTCGCCACGTCTCGCCCCGGAGGCTTCTCGTCATGACACGGATCCTGCTCCTGCTCGTTGGTCTCGTCGCGCTCGTCGCCGGCTCGGCGGGTGCCCAGACGCCGGCGCCGAAGCCGGCCGCGCCGCCCGCCGGCAAGGCGAAAGCGTTGCCCACCGCGCTCATCACGCTGGAGAAGGGCGGCGAGATCGTGCTGGAATTGTTTCCGCAGGACGCCCCCAAGCACGTCGAGAACTTCGTCAAGCTCGTGAGCCAGAAGTTCTACGACGGCCAGCGCGTGCATCGCGTGGAGCCGAAGTTCGTCGTGCAGTTCGGCGACCCGCAGTCCAAGACGCTGCCCCTCGACGACCCGCGGATGGGCAGCGGCGGCCCCGGCTACACGATCAAGGCCGAGTTCAACAAGCGGCCGTTCGAGCGCGGCGTGCTCGGCATGGCGCGCACCGACGATCCCAACTCGGCCGGCAGCCAGGTCTACATCATGCTGGGCCCGGCGTCCTTCCTGAACGGCAAGTACACGGCCTTCGGCCGCGTGGTGACCGGGATGGGCGTCGTCGACCAGATCCGCGTCGGCGACCGCATCAAGTCCATCAAGATCGTCACCAAGTAGGAGCCCATCGTGAAACAGTCCGCCGTCATCACGCTCGACAACGGCCAGGCGATCCGCATCGAGTTCTTCCCCGAGGACGCGCCCAAGACCGTCGAGAACTTCGTCACGCTGGCCAAGAAGGGCTTCTACAACGGCCTCGCGTTCCATCGCGTGGTGCCGGACTTCGTCGTGCAGGGCGGCTGCCCCAAGGGCGACGGCACCGGCGGCCCGGGCTACCAGATCAAGGCCGAGTTCAACAAGCAGAAGCACCTGCGCGGCTCGGTGGCGATGGCGCGCAGCCAGCATCCCGACTCGGCCGGCAGCCAGTTCTACATCACCTACGGCGCCACGCCGCATCTGGACGGCAACTACACCGTGTTCGGCAAGGTCGTCTCGGGGATGGAGCACGTGGACCGCATCAAGCAGGGCGACAAGATGAAGACCGTGGCCATCGAGGAGGCCTGAGCCGGTGGCGTGGTCGCTCCTCCTGCGCGGCGGCTCGGTCGTGGACGGCAGCGGCGCCCCCGCGCGGCGCGCCGACGTCGCCGTCGAGCGCGACCGCATCGCCGCGGTGGCGCCGAGCCTCAGCGGCCCCGCCGATCGCGTGATCGACGCCACGGGCAAGGTGGTGGCCCCCGGCTTCATCGACATGCACTCGCACTCCGACCTCTTCTACTTCGCCTGCCCCTCGGCCGAGTCGAAGGTGCGCCAGGGCGTGACGACGGAGGTCGTCGGCATGTGCTCGTTCTCGCAGGCGCCGCTGCGCGCCGACCAGCGCGAGATCATCCGCGGCTGGGCGGGCGGCATCGGAGCCTCGCTCGACCTGCGCTGGGAGACGTTCGCGCAGTACCTCGACGCGCTCCGCGCCGTGAAGCCGACGGTCAACGTGGCCCACTTCGTCGGCCACGGCGCCCTCCGCATCGCGGCCATGGGCTTCGAGGCGCGCCCCGCGCTGGCCGACGATCTCAAGGGCATGCAGCGGCTGCTCGGCGAGGCGATGGACGCCGGGGCCTTCGGCTTCTCGACGGGGCTCGTCTACGCGCCCAGCGCGTACTCGAACACGGACGAGCTGATCGCGCTGGCCAAGTCGATGGCCGCGCGCGGCGGCTACTACTTCTCGCACATTCGCGGCGAGTCCTCGATGCTCCTCGACTCCATCAACGAGGCCATTCGCATCGGCGAGGAGAGCGGCGTCGGCGTCCAGATCTCGCACGTGAAGGCCTCCGGCAAGGAGAACTGGCCGAAGATCGACGCGGCGCTCCGGCTGTTCGAGACGGCGCGGGCGCGCGGCGTCGACGTGCTCGGCGACGTCTATCCCTACAACGCCGGCAGCACCAAGCTCGACAACATGATGCCGGCCTGGGCGCACGACGGCGGCATCGCCAAGCTGCTCGAGCGGCTGGCCGACCGCGCCACGCGGCGTCGGATCGTCGAGGAGTGCCTGATCGACGGCGAGCGCTGGGGCACGGTCTCCCAGGGCGGCATCGGCTTCGACCAGGTCTTCATCGCCACCTGCCGGCGCCGTGAGCTCGAAGGCCTGCACCTGGCGCAGATCGCCCGGCAGGCCGGACTGGCGCCGGCCGAGGTGCTGATGAACCTGCTGCTGGAAGAGAAGTGCACCGTCGGGATGGTGAGCTTCTCGCAGTCGATCGAGAACGTCGCCAAGGTGCTCGCCCATCCCGCGCTGATGATCGGCTCCGACTCCATCCCGCTCTACGAGGGCGAGGGCGATCGTCCGGGCAAGCCGCACCCGCGGACGTACGGGACGTTCCCGCGCGTCCTCGGCGAGTACGCGCGCGAGCGGCGCATCTTCTCGCTGGAGACCGCCGTGCACAAGATGACCGGCATGGCCGCCGGCCGCATCGGCCTGCGCGAGCGCGGGCTCGTGCAGCCCGGCTACTTCGCCGACCTCACGGTCTTCGACCCCGCCACGGTGAAGGACGAGTCCACATATCCCGAGCCCCACCGCTACCCCACCGGCATTCCCTACGTCGTCGTCAACGGCACCCTCGTCGTCGACGACAGCCGCATGCACGCCCGCGGCACCGGCCGCATCCTCACCCGCGCATAAGCACGCGGGCTAGAGACGCCCAACGAGAATTGCGCAACTAGAACTGCCGGCGGTTAACGCGACGAGAACTGCCGGGGCTTAACCAGGAGCGCCACGGCTTCGCCGGGGCGCTCCGAACGTTGGGGGACCAGAACTGCCGGCGGTTAACGCGGCTAGAACTGCCGAGGGTTAACGAGGAGCGCCACGGCTTCGCCGGGGCGCTCCGAACGTTGGGGGGCTTGGGGGCCATCTCGGGGCCCCCATGTAATAAGAAACTTCTCATCCGGGGTTCATCGGGGTCTCATCCGCGCTCGCTATCGTCCTCCTGTCGGCGCGGCGACCAACCATGGCGCACGACAGGAGGATGGCTCATGAGGATCACGACGCGGCTCGCCCGCTTCACCTGGCCTGCCGTCGGAGTAGTGCTGCTGCTCGTCGGGCTCTCGCCGCTGGCCGGCCACGGCCGCGAGGCGCAGCACCTGTGGCAAGAGCGCGCGGCGGGCGCCGCGCCCATCGCCACTGTGTCCGCGCCCAACTGGATCGAGATTGCCCGCGCGGTGAAGCCGGCGGTCGTCAACGTCAGCGTGCGCGGCGCCGCGAAGGCCGCCCGCGGTGACGGCGACGAGCTGTTCCGTGAGTTCGGCGCCGACCGCGCCCCGCGCCGCATGCTGCGCGGGCTCGGCTCGGGCTTCGTCATCAACGCCGACGGCTACGTGCTCACCAACAACCACGTCGTGGACGGCGCCTCCGAGATCAAGGTGAAGTTTGCCGACGGTCGCGAGCTGGCCGGCAAGGTGATCGGCCGCGATCCGAAGACCGACCTGGCCCTGCTGAAGGTGGAGGCCAAGGGCCTGCCCGTGATCCCGCTCGGTGACTCCGCGCGGCTGGAAGTGGGGGAGCCCGTCATGGCGATCGGCAACCCGTTCGGCCTCGAGCAGACGGTGACGACGGGCATCGTGAGCGCCACCGGCCGCACGATCGGCGCCGGGCCCTACGACGACTTCGTCCAGACGGACGCTTCGATCAATCCGGGCAACAGCGGTGGGCCGCTCGTCAACGTCCGCGGCGAGGTCGTGGGCGTGAACACCGCGATCGCCAGCGGCACCGGCGGCTCGGTCGGCATCGGCTTCGCGATCCCGGCCCATCTCGTCAAGCCGATCGTCACCCAGCTCGCCGAGAGCGGGCACGTGGTGCGCGGGTGGCTCGGCGTGTCCATCCAGCCGCTCACGCCCGATCTGGCCAAGACGTTCGGCGTCGGCGACACGATCGGCGCCCTGGTCAGCAGCGTGGCCGACGGCTCTCCCGCGCAGCGCAGCGGACTCAAGCAGGGCGACGTGATCACCCGGTATGACGGTCGTCCGCTGGCGCGCTGGAGCGATCTGCCGCGAGAGGTGGCCGAGACGCCGGTGGGGCGTGAGGTGCCGCTCGAGGTGCTGCGCGAGGGCAAGCGCCTGACGCTGAGCGTGAAGGTGGCGAAGCTCGAGGAGCAGGGCGACAAGGTGGCGAGCGCCGAGCCCGCCGCCACGCGCCTGGGGATCGCCGGCCGCTCGCTGACGCCGGCGCTGGCCCAGGAGCTCGGCGTGGACACGCCGCGCGGCGTGCTCGTGCAGCAGGTCGAGGACGGCGGCCGTGCCCAGACCGCCGGCATCACCGCGGGCGACGTCATCCTCGAGGTCGATCGCAAGCCCGTCGCGGACGTGGCGGACCTGCAGCAGGCTCTCAAGCGGCACCCGGCCGGCACGCCGCTGCTCGTGCTGGTCCACCGCGAAGGACAGAGCCTCTACCTGACCGTCGCGGCCTGAGGCGCACGGGCATGTGGGACGACCGCCTGCTCGAGGTGTGCCGCCGCCATGCGGATCTGGTCGCGGTCTACGAGTCGCGCCACGGGCGGCTGGGGCTGCTGCTCCGGCAAACGCTGGCGCCGCTCAGTGTCGAGCGTGTGGACTGGATGGCCGAGACGCGGGCCATCGTCCGCGGGATCGTCGTCGATTTTCGGGCGGCGCGCTTCACGGGTGGCATCGTCGTGCTGCAGTGGCTGCCCGCGGAGGACGTCACGCGCATCGTGGCCCGCTGGGTGCGGCGCTGGGACGGCGATCCCGCGCGCCGCTCGCAGCTGACCGCCACGGTGGAGCGCGCCGTCGCCGATCAGCACTTTCTTCAGGCTCGCGCGGCGACGCCGGTGACGCTGGACGAGCGTGACGCCGCCGCGCTGTCGATTCGCATGCTCATGCCGGCCGGCCGCGCGCTCGACGACGCCGGCCTCGACTCGTTACGAGTGTGGTACGAGACGATGGCGCCGTGCTGGCTCGCCATCCGGCCCGCGCAGCGCCGTCGCCTCGTGCTGCAGACCCACGTGTGGATCGCCGAGTGCGCGCTCGGCGATCCGGTCAGCGGTCCCCGGCTCGCCCTCAAGGACCTGGGGCCCGACGGCGCGCTCGCGCGCGCGCTCATCCGGCTCATCACCGGCGACGACACGCCCACGTGGCGTTCCTGGATCGACCTCGTGCGTCTCGACCTCGCGCGCGCGCTGGGCCGGCCTCGGGCTCAGCGCAGCCAGGCGTGGGGGCGCGCGCTGTTCATGATTCCGTACCGCATCGCCGTCCCGCGCCGCGGCCGATTGCGGGGGCTGGACGGCGGCGCCTCGGCCCGTCGTCCCGCCTGATCTCGCGGCCTGTCCCCGTGGACGCCGTCCCCGCCCAGGGCGAAGATACGAGGGCGGGGGCGGCGCCCCCCGGAGGGCCTCACGTGCGCATCCTGGTCGTCGAAGACGAGCGGAAGGTCGCCAACTTCATCCGGCAAGGGCTGGTCGAAGAAGGGCACACCGTCGAGGTGGCGGGCGACGGCGGCGCCGCGCTGGATCTGCTCGAGGGTCCGCCGTACGACCTCATCGTGCTCGACCTCATGCTGCCCAAGGTGGACGGCTTCGCCATCCTCCAGGCCGCGCGGGGCCGGCGCCTGCGGACCCCGGTCCTGGTCCTCACCGCGCGCGACAGCGTCGCCGACAAGGTGCGCGGACTCGACCTCGGCGCCGACGACTACCTCACCAAGCCGTTCTCGTTCGACGAGTTCCTGGCCCGCGTGCGCGCGCTGCTGCGGCGCGGCGCCGCCGCCGGCCCCGTGCTGCGCGTGGCCGACCTCACGCTCGATCCCTCCACGCGCGAGGTCCGCCGGGGCCGCCGCCGCATCACGCTCACCACCCGCGAGCACGCGCTGCTCGAGTACTTCATGCGCAACGCCGGCCGCGTGCTGACGCGGCCGATGCTGGCCGAGCACGTGTGGGGCCTCGACTTCGATCCCGAGAGCAACATCGTGGACGTCTACGTCGGCTACCTGCGCCGCAAGATCGACGGGCCCGGCGAGGCGCGGCTGCTGCACACCGTGCGCGGCGCGGGCTACGCGCTGCGGGCGGAGGCCGCGTGACGCCGCGCTCGGTTCACACGCGGCTCACGCTCTGGTACACCGGCGCGCTGCTGACGATCCTGGTGGTGATCAGCGTGCTGTCGTACTCGCTGCTGGCGTGGAGCCTGTCCCAGGACCTCGACCGCTCGCTGCTGACGATGGCGGAGCTCGTGCGGGACGCCTCCCGCGACGAGCCGCTCGACGTGGCCGAACAGTGGCTACGCGAGCTGCTCGATCCCGAGCATCAGCTCTTCCAGCTCCTCGATCCCACCGGCCGCCTGCGCCTGCGCTCCCGCGGCCTGCGCGGCGACCAGCTGCCGCTGTCGGCCACCGCGCGCCGCTCGATCGTCGAGGGGCGGCCGGGCTTCGAGACGATCGCCATGCACGGCCAGCGCCTGCGCGTCGTCACTCTGCCCGTGCGCCGCGACGGTCGCCTGCTGGAGGTGGTCCAGGTGGGCCTGCCGTTGCGGCCCACCGAGCGCACGCTCCAGCGATGGATCGAGGCGCTGGCCATCCTCGTCCCGCTCAGCGTGGCGCTGGCGGCCGCCGGCGGGCGCCTGATGGCGCGGGCCGCCCTCAAGCCGGTGGACGAGATGTCGCAGGCGGCGCGGCGCATCGACGCCGGCGCGCTGGCCCGTCGCATCACCGTGCGCGGCAGCGGCGACGAGCTCGACCGCCTGGCCGAGACGCTCAACGGCATGCTGGCCCGGCTGGAGAGCACGTTCACCGAGATGCGCCGCTTCTCCGCCGACGCCGCCCACGAGCTGCGCACGCCGCTCACCGCCCTCAAGGGCACGCTGGAAGTCGCGCTGCGCGCCGACCGCTCGGGGCCGGAGTACCGCGAGGCGCTGGCCTCGGCGCTGGAAGAGGTGGATCGCCTGGTGCGGCTCTCCGAGGACCTGCTGCTGCTCTCGCGCTCGAGCGCCGGGCCCGAGTCGCCGGCGGCCCGCGTCGATCTAGAATCGCTGGTGCTCGACGTCGCCGCGGTCGGCGCCCGCCTGGCCAAGGACGGCGGCGTCGTCGTGCGCGTGGGCGCCACGGCGCCCGTCTCGGTGCAGGGCGACGCCGGCGCCCTCCGACGCGCCGTCCTCAACCTCGTGGAGAACGGCGTCAAGTACACGCCCGCCGGCGGGCGGGTGGAGATCTCGGTGGTGGAGGAGCGTCACGGCATCGCCATCGCCGTGGAGGACACCGGGCCCGGCATCGACGCCGCCGACGCCGAGCGCATCTTCGAGCCGTTCGTGCGCCTCGACGCGGCCCGCGCGCGCGCCACGGGCGGCAGCGGCCTCGGGCTCGCCATCGCGCGCTCGATCGTGGTGGCCCACCGCGGGACGCTCAGCGTCGAGCGCGCGGCCACCGGCGGCGCGCGGTTCGTCATCCACCTGCCGGCTGGAACCGGGTAGCCGTCCCGGTAGAATGTCCGGCGTGACGCGATCCCTCGGCGTGGTCCTCCTCGCCCTCCTGGTCACGCTGCCGGCTCACGCGGGCGCGCCGGCGACGCCGGCGGCCGAATGGCTGGTCGAGCAGGTCAAGATGCTGGCCGCGCCGGAGATGGAGGGCCGCGCCTCCGGTACGGCGGGCGCCGAGCGGGCCGCGCTCCACATCGGCGCCGAGCTCCAGCGGGCCGGTCTCACCCCGGGCGGTGACGGCGGCACGTGGCAGCAGGCGTTCACGGTGGCGACGGGGATCAAGCTCGGCGAGGGCAACGCGCTCCGCATCGTGACGCCGGCGGCGCGCGTGCTGGCGCTGGGACGCGAGTTCGTGCCGCTGACCGTGTCGGCGGACGGCGGGTGGGAAGGCGACGTCGTCTTCGCGGGGTTCGGCATCACCGCGCCGGACGTCGGGTGGGACGACTACGCGGGGCTCGACGTGCGTGGGCGCATCGTGCTCGTCATCGAGGGCGAGCCGCGGCGGGCCGACGCGGCCGGGCCCTTCCGGCGGCCCGACGCGTATCACTACGGGGAGCGCAGCCACAAGGTGATCAACGCGCGCGAGCACGGCGCGGCCGGCGTGCTGCTCGTGGCGCATCCCGACCGCGCGGGCGATGCGCTGCCCGCCCTCGCGGGGCTGGGCCAGCCGTGGTCGATCTTCGCGCTGGCCGTCTCGCGCGCCGCCGCCGACGCGCTGCTGGCCCCGGCCGGCCTCACGCTGGCCGCGGCCGCCGCCGCCGTGGAGACGGCGCCCGCGCCGAAGTCGTTCGTTGTGAGCGGCGTCCGGGTGGCCCTGCGCGTGGCGCTCGTGCGCGAGCGCGGCCGCGCCATGAACGTGGTCGGTATCCTGCCCGGGCGCGACGCGCGCCTGCGCGACGAGACGATCGTGATCGGCGCCCACTACGATCACCTCGGCCGCGGCGGCGAGGGTTCGCTGGCGCCCGACGCGCTCGGCGCCGTGCATCATGGCGCCGACGACAACGCCTCCGGCGTCGCCGCCCTGCTCGGACTGGCGCGTGCGTTCGGCGCCGCGGGCGGCGCGCCGCGCACGCTCGTGTTCGTGGCGTTCGCCGGCGAGGAGATGGGGCTGCTCGGCTCGACCCAGTACGTCCGCCGCCCGGCCCGGCCGCTCGACCGTACCGTGCTGATGGTGAACCTCGACATGGTGGGACGGCTGCGCGACAGGACGCTCTACGTCGGCGGCGTGGACGGCGGCAGCGGGCTGCGCGAGCTGGTGAGCGCGCAGGCGGGCGGCCTGCATCTCGCGCTGCGCGGCGATCCGTTCGGGCCGTCCGATCACACGGCGTTCTACGCGGCCGGTCGGCCAGTGCTCTTCCTGTTCACGGGCGCCCACGCGGACTATCACCGGCCGAGCGACACGTGGGACCGGATCAACGGCGCCGGCCTGGCCGAGGTCACGGCGTTCGCGGCGCGTGTCGTGGATGCGGCGGCCTCGACGGCCGCGCCGCCGGCGTACGTGCGCCTCGCGGCGCCGCCGTCGTCGGTGCGCGGCGGCTACGGGCCCTTCTTCGGCGTCGTGCCGGAGTTCGGCGAGCGCGAGAGCGGCGGCGTGCGCGTGGGCGACGTCCGCGCCGGCAGCCCGGCGGAGAGCGCGGGCGTGCGGGCGGGCGACGTGATCGTGACGTTCGCCGGCATGACGGTCACGACGCTGCAGGACTTCTCGTTCGCGCTGCGCAGCCGGCGCCCCGGCGATCGCGTGGACGTGACGGTGCGGCGCGACGGCGCCGAGCATCGCTTCCACGCCGTGCTCGGCGAGCGCCGATGAATCGCCGCGCCTTTCTGCGCGCCGCCCTGGCGGCGGCCGCGGCGCTCGCGCTCGGCCGCCCCGGTGCGGCGGCCGCGGCCACGCCCGCGCCCGACCCGCGCGAGAAGCGCCTGGCCAATCTGCGCCAGCTCACCGCCGGCGGTCAGAACGCCGAGGCCTACTGGGACGCCGGGGGCACGCGGCTGATCTTCCAGTCCACGCGGCCGCCGCACGACTGCGACCAGATGTTCACGATGCGCGCCGACGGCGGCGAGCAGCGGCTGCTGTCCAGCGGCACCGGCCGCACGACGTGCGGCTTCTTCTTTCCCGACGGCCGCCGCGTCATCTACGCCACCACGCACCTGGCCGCGCCCGCGTGTCCGCCGCCGCCCGATCGCAGCCAGGGCTACGTGTGGCCGCTCTACTCCACCTGGGACATCGTGGCCGCCGACGCCGACGGCAAGAATGTCACGCGCCTGACCGACAACGACACGTACGACGCTGAGTGCGCGATCTCGCCCGACGGGCGCTCGATCGTCTTCACGTCGCTGCGCGACGGCGACCTCGACCTCTACCTGATGGACGCCGACGGCAGGAACGTGCGACGGCTGACGAGCGAGCCGGGGTACGACGGCGGCCCGTTCTTCTCGTGGGACGGCCGCTTCATCGTCTTTCGCGCCTCCCGCCCGGAGACGCGCGAGGAGCTCGACGACTACCGGGCCCTGCTCAAGCAGGGCCTCGTGCGGCCGCGCCGCCTCGACATCTACATGATGAAGGCCGACGGCACCGCGCTCACCCGGGTCACGCGGCTGGCCGGCGCGAACTTCGCGCCGTTCATGCATCCCAATGGCCGGCAGATCATCTTCTCGTCCAACCTGCACGATGCCTCCGGCCGCTCCTTCGCGCTCTACCTGGTGAACGTCGATGGCTCCGGCCTCGAGCGCGTCACCTGGGCCGACGGCTTCGCGTCCTTCCCGATGTTCACCCGCGACGGCAAGCGCCTGGTCTTCTGCGGCAGCCGCGGCGCCACCACGCCGCGCGGCCTCGACGTCTTCACCGCCGACTGGGAGGCCTTTTGAAATGGGGGCCCCGAGATGGCCCCCAAGCCCCCCAACGTTCGCAGCGCCCCGGCGGAGCCGTGGCGCTTCTCTGGAGTGGTTCGCGTCCGGGGGCCCCGAGATGGCCCCCAAGCCCCCACACGTTCGCAGCGCCCCGGCGGAGCCGTGGCGCTTCTCTGGAGTGGTTCGCGTCCGGGGTCCCCGACATGGCCCCCAAGCCCCCCAACGTTCGCAGCGCCCCGGCGTAGCCGTGGCGCGCCTCGTTAGCCGGGCCAACGCCTCGTGAGTGATCTCATCGCGGCCTCAGCGCGCTTCGATCGGGAGGTCACGCTGCGCGATGGTACCCGCGTCCGGATGCGGCCGATTCGGCCCGATGACGAGCCACGCCTGGTCGCGCTCTACGATGACCTGAGCCAGGACACGCGCTACCAGCGGTTCTTCTCCGTGATGCGCCGGCTGCCGCCCGACTGGGCTCACTTCTTGGCCAACGTGGACTACCAGCGGCGCTTCGCGCTGGTGGCGGAGCCGCCGGGCGATGCCGATACGCTGATCGCGGTGGCGCGCTACGAGCCGGGCGGCGAGCCCGACACCGTCGAGGTCGCGCTGGTGGTGCAGGACACATGGCAGGCCCGCGGGCTCGGCCTCGTGCTCTTCCGCGAGCTGCTCGCCGCCGCCGAGGCCAACGGCATCCGACGATTCCGCGCCTGGGTGCTCGCGGACAACCGGCGGATGCTCGGTCTCATCGCGCGCCTGGGCGACGTGCAGCGGCGCGCCTTCGAGCGCGGCGTCATCGATCTGACGTTCGTCATCAAGCCGCAGCCCCCGTAGCGGGAACGAGGACGCCCTCCGGCGAGGCCTTGCCCTGCAGCGCGGCCAGCTCGGCGTCGTCGAGCACGGCCGTCGGCGCCACGCCCACCAGCCGGGCCGCTGCTTCCACCACGTGCGCCCACGACGCGCGGTTGACGAACAGCATGCCGGGCGTCGACAGCGTGCCGCCGTGGTTGAGGTAGCCAAGGCCGATCGTCTCGGCGCCGGTGTGCAGCGGGCGGAGCGCTCCCAGCAACGGCTCCGGACGCGTGTGCGTCACGAACACGCGCGCGCGCACGGTGTCGGGATAGAGCCGTTGCACCAGCGCCTCCGGCGCGGCGTGCGCCGCCTCGCGGGCGCCGCGCGGCGCGCGGAAGCGTCCGGGCTCGAGCATGGCCACGACGGCGTGGGCGACCTCACGCGCGGCCAGCCGCTCGGACGCGCGCAGCACCTCGACGAGCTGGTAGGCGCCGACGGCGGTGAGCACGACGCGCGCGCGCTCCGGCTGATGGCCGGCCCACGGCAGCGCGGCGGCGCCGTCGCGAACGAGCGCCTGGGCTTCCTCGGCGGCGAAGACGTCGGGGATCGCCGAGGACTTCGGCACCACCAGCGTCCAGAGCTGGCCGTGCGTGCGATAGACCTCGCGGATCGTGGCCGCCGCGCTGTTGAAGTCGAACGGGAACACCACGCGCGAGACGTGCGAGGGCTCGCCCAGCATCGCCTCGGCCATGGCCGGGTCCTGGTGGGACTGCTCGTTCTTGCCGTTCTCCCAGGTGTGCGAGGTCAGCACGAGTGGGATCGACAGCCAGCCCGGCGCGCGGCCGGCGCGCCCCTCGTGCTCGGCGAAGAGGATCTCCTGTCGCACGGCGCCGTGCATCTTGGCGCCGAACGCCTCGTAGGTGACGGTGAGATTGAGCCCGCCCTTGTTGCCCAGCGCGGCGGACACGACCGCTTCCTCGTTGAGCGCCGTGATGACCGCGCCGTCCACGGCCTCGGGGATGCCTTCCTCCGGCGCCGTCACGCGGAACTTCAGCGCGTCCAGCGTGCGCTGCATCCGGTTCGAGCGCATCTCGTCGGGATTGCCCACGCGTGGACGCAGCGAGGGGTTGGCCTGCACGATCGCGAGGAAGCCGTCGTCGATCGCGGTCATCGGACTGGCGCGCGTCTCCAGCCGCCGGCGCTCCGGCGACAGCGCGCGCCAGGCAGGCTCCGGGATCTGCGGCACGTCCACGTGGCGATTCGCCAGCGCGGTGTCGCCCTCGCGCAGCCGGCCGGCGCGCGCGTGCTGCTGCAGCACGCCGCTCGCCGCGCGCAGCGCGTCGGACGGGACCCATAGCCGCCGCGCCGAGCGGTGAAAGTGGCGCGCCGCCGTGCGGTCGGTGTGCGGGTTGGCGCCGAGCGGCAGGTTGTGGGCGAGGTTCGTGCCCGCGCCGTAAAAGCCCGCGCCCTTGGGCGCCACCGCGATCCCGTATGGCAGGGCCACCGGGTAGCGCGCCCGGCCCTCCGCGATGGTGCGCGCGGCGGCGTCGAGCCTGCGCTCCATCTCCCACACGGCCCACGCGAACGCGGCCGGGTCGCGCCCGTCGAAGACGATCGGATCGAAGTGGTTGAGGCGCAGGTGCCGCGTGAACCACGTGATGCCGCCCTGCTGCGACATCGTCGTGCGCTGGTCGATGCGCCGTCCGTTGGCGATCATGATGGGCGCCACCAGCCCCGAGTCGGCGGCGCGCCACCACCGCGGCGCCCAGTCGCTGCCGCGCTGCTCCTCGAAGGCGCCGTCGGAGAGGAACGCGACCAGCCGCTCGCCCGGCAGCGGCATGTGCACGTACTGCAGCTCGGCGAAGCCGAGATAGCCACCCTCCAGGATGCCCCCGGCAGTGTTCGCGTTGACGTGGCTACCGAGCGGCGAGTCCTGCTCGCCTCGCGAATCCAGGCGATAGGCATAGAAATCGTTCACGTACCGGGTGAGCCCGGCATCGCTGACGTCGTAGCGCGCGGCGTGCGCGGGGCGCATGTTGCCGAGCAGCAGATTGACCGAGTCCACGGCGGCCACGCAGTGGCCCTGGCCCATCAGCCAGGCGCGTGTCACGCCGGTGAGCGCGTTGACCGCCATGTAGCCGACGTAGCCGGGCACCATGTTGAGGACGCCGCCCGTGTGGCCCTCGGGCGTGGGCTTGAAGTCCTCCGCGGCCAGCGCGCGGCCGTCGAGGTAGACGCGGCGCGCGTACGTCTCGTGGACGACGAGCCACATGGCGGCGCTGGCCACGCGGTCGGCCGCGTGCAGGATCTCCCACACGGCCGGTCCCTGGCCCGCCTCCCCGCGCTCGCCGATCGCGGCGACCATGTCGGCGACGCGGCGGCGCGTGAGCGGCGTGTGGCGGATGGGGCCGTAGCCGGCCGCCCAGGCATTCGCGGTGTCGGTATTGTGAGTGAGCGCGTCAGTCGTCATCGCTTACCTGCTTTTCGCGGGAACGGCGCGCGCCAGGCAGGCCGCGGTCTCGGCGGCGATCAGGCGCTCCTCGTCGGCGGCGACGACGAGCGCCTGGACCGTCGAGCCGTCGGCGCTGATCAGGCCGTCGGTCCCGAGTGTCGTGCTGTTGCGTCGTGAGTCGAGCGTGAGGCCGCACCACTCGAAGCTGCCGGCGATGCGCCGGCGAAGCTCGGGCTGATGCTCGCCCACGCCGCCGGTGAAGACGACGGCGTCGGCGCCCTCGAGGACGGCCAGATACGCGCCCAGGTACTTGCGCGCCCGGTGACAGAAGACGTCGAGGGCCAGGCGGGCGCGCGCATCGTCGCGCTCGCGCGCGAGCAGGTCGCGGACGTCGCCGTCGCCGCCGGCGAGCCCGCGCAGCCCCGAGCGCTCGTTGAGCCAGTGCTCGACGTCCTCGAGCGTGGCGTGCTCGGCGCGGGCGAGGACGCCGACCAGCGCGGGATCGACGTCGCCGGCGCGCGTGCGCATCACGAGACCCTCGAGCGGCGTCAGCCCCATGGAGGTGTCCACGGAGGCCCCGCCGCGAATGGCGGCCGCCGAGCAGCCGCTGCCCAGATGCAGCGCGACGAGGCGGAGCTGCGCGGCGGGTCGGCCCAGCAGTGTGGCCGCGCGCGCGGTTGCCCAGGCGTAGGAGATGCCGTGGAAGCCGAAGCGCCGGATGCCGTGGCGCGCGGCGAGCTCGGCGGGGATGGCGTAGGTCGCGGCGCGCTCGGGCAGCGAGGCGTGGAAGGCCGTGTCGAATACCGCCGCCATCGGCACCGCGGCGCCGAGCGCGTCGCGGCAAGCGCGGATGCCGGCCACGCTCGGCCGGTTGTGCAAGGGCGCCAGCGCCTCCAGCGCCGTCAGCGCGGCGATCACGGCCTCGTCGATCGGTGTCGGCGCCACGAAGCGCGTGCCGCCGTGCACCACGCGGTGGCCGACGGCCTCGATCGGCCCCGCCGCTTTCGTCGTCGCCAGCGCCGCGGCGATCGCGCTCGCGTAGTCCTCGCCGCGCACGGTCTGCGTGCCGTGCGCCAGCGCGCGGCCGGCGGCCGCCGGCTCGCCGGGCTCGACGGCGACGAGGCGGAACTTCACCGTCGAGGACCCGCAGTTGAGCGCCAGCACGTTCATCCGCGTACCAGCATCCAGGCGCCGATCACGATGAACCCGGCGGCCGCGATGACCTTGAGCGGGCGGGATGGCAGCCATGCGCCAAGCGCGGAGCCGACGAGGACCGCGAGCGCGGTGGAGAGGACGAGCGCGCTGGCGGCGGCTGCCAGCACCCCCCAACGGCTCAACGCCTGGTCACCCGCGAAGAGCACGGTCGCCAGCTGGGTCTTGTCGCCGAGCTCGGCGAGAAACACGCTCACGAACACCGGGAGGTAGATCTTCATATCCACATCCTGCCCCCGATGGCCGCGGCCTGCAGCCTCGGCTATCAGTCCGGCGGAACCAGCGGGGGTCGGCCGAGGAGCGCGCGCAAGCGATTGATGCCCAGCAGCACGCCGCGCCAGCGTGCGATGGCGCGCGCGGCCCGGTGGCGACCTGGGAAATCGACGAGCACGACGCCCGCCAGGAGCGTGAGCAGGCCCTGGCCGGGGACCCCTGGAATCGAGAGCAGGATCCCGACGACGATGAGCACGACCCCGGCGACATTGCGGGCGATCCGCCCGGCCAGCCACCACGCGGGACGCCCGCCGGCGGCCGTCGCCTCGTCGCGGAAGTACGTGATCGGTAGCGTCGCGACCACCAGGGCGACGATCACGAAGGTGGCCGCCGTTGTTCACTCGCGCAGCCGGGCGAAGGTCTGAGTGTACCGTGACCGGCCCGCGCCGGCGCCCGCGCTGTGGCACAGTAGGGCGCCGTGAAGCCGCGCGTGAAGGTGTGGGTCGTCTTCGACGACGACGTGAAGTTCGGCGACGGGCGCGCGCGCCTGCTCGAGCTGGTGGACGAGCTGGGCTCGCTGCGCGGCGCGCTCGCCCGCGTCGGCATGTCCTATCGCCACGGCTGGGGCTATTTCCGCGAGCTGGAGCGCGCCTCCGGCATCCGCTTCCTCGAGCCGGCCGGCGGCGGCCCGCGCGGTGGCCTCAGGCTCACGCGGGCCGGCCGCGACTTCGTCGCGCGCTACCGCCGGC
>QHRW01000075.1 GCA_003220265.1 Candidatus Rokuibacteriota bacterium
AACTCCCTGGCCATGCCGAAGTCGATGGCGATGGCCTTGGCGTGGCCGATGTGCAGGTGGCCGTTGGGCTCCGGCGGAAACCGCGTGATCACCTTGCCGCCGAAGCGGCCGGTGCGATTGTGCTCCAGGATGATGTCGCGGATGAAGTTGCTGGGCCTGGTCTCGTCGGTCATTCAACCAATCGTATCATCTGTAAGGTTTGCTACCCTGCCGCCGTCACTTCACCGGCAAAGGAGGCCACCCATGGCACAGGCACGGCTCGTCTCGCTGCTGCTCCTGCTCGTCCTCGCTCCGACGCCCGCCCTCGCCGGCCCCGATGGCCGCAACGACCGGGCGGTGACGGTCATGACGCGCAACCTCTATTTCGGCGCCGACCTCACGCCGGCCATCACGGCCCGGACCGTGCCGGAGCTCATCGGCGCCGTGAGCCACATCTTCGGCGTGGTCCAGGCCAGCAATATCCCGGCGCGAGCCGAGGCCATCGCCGCCGAGGTCGCCGCGGTGGGGCCGGACCTGGTCGGGGTGCAGGAGGTCGTGCTCTGGCGCAGCCAGTGCCCGTCCGATTTCGCGCCGGTGCCGAACGCGGTCTTCGTCGAGTTCGATTACCTCCAGAGCCTGCTCGACGCGCTTACCGCCCGCGGCGCGGCGTACGAGGTCGTGGCGGTGCACGAGACCAACGACCTGGAGGCGCCGGGGTTCACGACCCGGGGATTCTGCGACGTCCGCTTCACCGACCGTGAGGTGATCCTGGCGCGCGTCGACCGCGCCCACAACGATCCGCTCGTGCTGACGAACGTCCAGGACGGAACCTTCGTCGCCCAGGTCTCCTTCGACCTGCCGACCGGCGCCACCTACACCCAGCGGCGCGGCTGGCTTTCGGTCGACGTCGAGGCACGCGGCGCGCAGTTCCGCTTCGTGACCACGCATCTGGAGCCCGAGAGCCTGGTCGCCGAGGTCAACGCAGTGCAGGAAGCACAGGGCGCCGAGGTGCTGGCCGGCCCCGCGAACACGACGCTGCCGGTGGTCTACGTCTGCGACTGCAACTCGCGGGCTGACGGCACCGGCACGGCGACGTACGCTGACGCGCTGGCGGCCGGCTTTGCCGATGCGTGGCTCGAGCGCGAGCGGCACGACCCCGGCCTGACGTGCTGCCAGGCCGAGGACCTGCGCAATCCGGTGAGCCTGTTCGACCAGCGCATCGACCTGGTGCTCGTACGCGGGCGCGCCCACGTGCGTCAGATCCAGACGGTGGGCGGCGCGCAGGAGGACCGCACCCCGGACGGCCTGTGGCCGTCCGACCACGCCGGGGTGGTGGCGACGCTGCAGCTCCAGCCCTGACATGCCGCTCGGAGCGCCGGCGACCGCGCGGTCGCCGGCGCTCTCACGCACGGGCACGCGGCCCGTTTGTTACGCTACGGGGCATTGGTCGCCAGGAGGCGCCTCATGCCCGTCGCGCTCGTCACCGGCTGCAGCAGCGGCATCGGTCTCGCCACCGCGCTCCACTTCGCGCGCCAGGGCTACGACGTGTGGGCCGGCGTGCGCAACGCCGCCACCGCCACGGAGCTGCGCGGCGCCATCGAGCGCGAGCGCCTGCCGGCGCGGCCGCTCGCGCTGGACGTCAACGACGAGGCGGCGGTGCAGCGCGGTGTCGGCGAGGTGGTCGCCAAGGCCGGTGCCATCGACGTGCTCGTCAACAACGCCGGCATCGGGGGCGGCGGCCCCATCGAGGAAGTGCCGGTGGACTTCGCGCAGTCCATGTTCGAGACGAACTACTTCGGCGTCATCCGGGTCATCCGGGCCGCGCTGCCGTCGATGCGGGAGCGGCGGCGGGGGGCCATCGTGAACGTGTCGTCCATCGCGGGGCGCGTGGCCATCGCGGGGCACGGGCACTACTCGGCGGTGAAGCACGCGCTGGAGGCGGCCAGCGAGGCGCTCGCCCAGGAAGTCCAGGGCTTCGGCATCCGCGTGGCCATCGTGGAGCCCGGCGTCGTGGTGACGCCGATCTTCCAGAAGGCGAAGCGCTTCGCCGAGCCGTCGTCGCCCTATGCCGAGCACGTCCGCCGCCTGCTGCTCTTCTACCAGGCCCAGATGAAGATGGCCTCGCAACCCGACGACGCTGCGCGCGTCATCTACGAGGCAGTGACGACGAAGGAGCCGCGGCTGCGCTGGCTCGTGGGCGAGGACGCCCGGCTGCTGATCGCCGGCCGCCAGCGGCTGAGCGACGAGGCGTTCGTCGCCGGCGCCCGGCCGATGCCGGACTCGGAATACCTGGCCGAGATGAAGCAGCGCTTCGGCTTCGAGTGGCAGTGACGCACGACGGCCCCATCCGCGTGGCGGCCATCGAGGTCAGCCACTGGCACTCGCTGTGGGACGCGGCCTATCTCCGGATGCTGGCCGCCATGCCCGACGTGAAGCTCGTGGGCGTCCAGGATCCGAGCGCGGAGGTGGCCGCCAAGCGCGCCGCTGCGCTCGGCAACCCGCCGGCCTTCACCGATTACCGCGCGATGCTCGGCAAGACGCGGCCCGACTTCGTCGTCGCCCTCGGGCAGCATCGCCGCATGGCCGAGACCGCGCACTACCTGCTCGACCACGGCCTTCCCTTCCTGATGGAAAAGCCGATGGGACTCAACGCCGACGAGGTGCGCGGCGTGGCCGAGAAGGCCGTCGCGAAGCGCGCGTTCGTCGCGGTGCCCCTGCCCCAGCGCCATTCGCCCTTCGTCGAGCGGGCGGGCCGGATGCTGGCCGAGAGCGCCTTCGGCCCGCTCTCGCACGTCTACTTGCGGCTGAATCGCCCGACCTCCGCACGGTACCCGGCCTGGGACTCCGCCTGGATGCTCGACCCCGAGCTCGCCGGCGGCGGCTGCCTGCGCAATCTCGGCACGCATTGCTTCGATCTGTTTCTCCTGCTCACCGGCGAGGAAGCGCGAGTGACGGGCGCTCAGCTCAGCCGGCGGGTGCACGGGCAGCCGGTGGAAGACTACGCGAGCGTCCAGCTCCGCTCGGCCGGGGGCGTGCTGGGCACGATCGAGCTCGGCAACACCGTGCCGTACGACGGCTCCGATAGCGAGCTCAAGCTGGCGGGGCGCGACGCGATCCTCGTCCTCTACCACGACGACACGCTGCGCTCGATCACCGCGCGCGGCGAGGAGACGCTGAAGGCCACCCCGCCCGAGCCGCTCTATCTCACGTGTGTGCGCGACATCCTGACGCGCTGGCGCCGTGGCGACGCGCCGCTGGTGGGCGTGGGCGATCTCCTGCGTGTCGTGCGGCTGATCGACGAGGCCTATTCGCTGGCGCGCTGACAACCGTTGCGCGCCGGCCCGAGCCGATCATCGCCGCGCTGCCGGAGGACGTGGTGCTCGGCAACTCGAGACCGTTCCGCCGCGTCACCGGTCGGGTTCTGAGCCGCCCGCGTCAGGCGTTGTCGAAGGGAAGCGGTCCCGCGTACTCCGCGCGCAGTGGCGCCCAGCGCGTGGCCCAGTTGCGGGCCAGCGTGGAGGCGAGCTGCGCGAGGTGCAGGCGATCGTGGGCGACCCAGGCGGCGACGAGGTCCAGGCCGGAGAGCCGGCCGGCGCGCGGAGTCTCGACGACGCGTGTCAGCCGATCGGCCGCGATCGTCGTGAGCCACGCCACGCTGGCCGCGCGGCGCCGGGCGAGCTCCGCCAGTGTGGCGGGGCCGTCCGCCTGCAGGTAATCGCGCTCCACCGCCCAGCGCTCGGGGTCGATCGGCGCGAACACCGCGCCGCCCTCGATGATCACGCGCACACGCGCGCCGAAGTCTTCGACCTCCTCGTCGCGCAAATGGCAGACGATCTCCACGGGCGCCCATTCCTTTGGCGCCGGGCGCGCGCGCCAGCCGGTCCCATCCAGGCCGGCCAGCAGGCGCTCGAGGGCCGCGGGGACGCGGGCCAGCTCGTCGCGGGCGGCCGCCAAGAGGCCAGCGGGATCGTGCATAGCCATGCGATGCTATCACCCCATTCGGACGGGTGGAGGGTAGGCCATGCAGACGGCGACCATCGTTCGCGGCGGCCGGGTGCTCGACATCCGCGCTCACCGCGCAGACGCGGCGGACATCCTCATCACCGGCGACACGATCACCGAGATCGGCCCGCCCGGCCTGGCCGCGCCCGCCGGCGCGACGGTCGTGGACGCCGCCGGGACGCTTCTGCACCCCGGGCTCGTCAACGCCCACACCCACGCGCACGGCAACCTGGCCAAGGGCATGGGCGATCTCTGGACGCTGGAGCTGCTGCTCACCGCCGGGCCGTGGATCAGCGGCAATCGCAATCAGGAGGAGCGTCATCTCAGCGCGAAGCTCGGCGCCATCGAGATGGTGCTCAAGGGCTGCACCGCCGCCTACGACCTGCCGCTCGAGTGGCCGACGCCCACGCTGCCAGGCCTGGAGGCGGTGGGCCGCGGCTACGCGGACGTCGGCATGCGCGCCGTGGTCGCCCCGATGGTGGCGGACCGCTCCTTCTTCGAGGCGATCCCCGGACTGCTCGACGCGCTGCCGGCCGAGCTGCAGAAGGCCGTCGAGGCACTGCGGCTGGCGCCGTGGGAGACGAGCATCGCCAACATGCAGGCCGCGCTGAAGGGCTGGACGCTCGATCGCGAGCAGGTGGGGCTCGGCATCGCGCCGACGATCCCGCACCACTGCTCGGACGCGTTCATCCGCGCGTGCGCCGATCTCGCCACGGCGCACGGCGTGGGATTGCACAGCCACGTCGCCGAATCCAAGGTGCAGGCGATCGTCGGCCTGCAGCGCTACGGCAAGACGCTCACCGCGCACCTCGACGATCTCGGCGTGCTCGGCCCGCACTTCACCGTCGCCCACGGCGTCTGGCTCGACGACGACGACATGCGGCGTCTGGGCGATCACGGCTCGTCGGTCGCCCACAACCCGGGCAGCAACATGCGCCTGGGCAACGGCTTCGCCGACATGCAGAACATGCTGGCGCGGCGGGTGAACGTCGGCATCGGCACCGACGGCGCCAACTGCTCGGACAACCAGAACGTCTACGAGGCGCTGCGGCTGGCCGCGCTGGTCTCCAAGGGCCGCACGCCCGACATCGAGCGCTGGGTGACGACCGAGCAGGTTGCGCTCGCGGTCACCGAGGGCGGCGCGCGCGCGCTCGGCTTCGAGGGTCGCCTGGGGCGACTGGCGGCCGGCTACAAGGCCGACATCGTGTTCCTCGACCTCGGCCATCCCAACTGGATCCCGCTGAACGATCCCACCAACCAGCTCGTCCACACCGAGGACGGCGGGGCCGTGCGCGACGTGATGATCGGCGGCCGGATGGTGGTGAAGGACCGCCGCCTGACGACGGTGGATCTGGCGGCGCTGCGGCGCGACGCGGAAGCCGCGCGCCGGCGGCTGAGTGAGGTGAACGCGCCGGCCAAGGCGCTCTACGAGCGGCTGGCGCCGGTCGTCGGACGCTTCTGTCCCGGGCTTGCGCACATGCCGTACCATATCGACCGCTACGTCTGAGGCGTCTGAAAGGAGCCCGCCATGAAGGACGGCCTGCGCTTCGTCGACTCCGACATGCACATCATGGAGCCGCCCGACCTCTTCGAGCGCTATCTCGATCCGAAGTTCAAGCACCGCGTGCGGGTGCCGATCGGCGGCGACGGCAAGCCGAAGCGGGCGACGTCCGCGCAGATCGTCATCGACGGGCTGGCCGGGACCGGTGACGCCGACATGCAGCAGCACCGCAAGCGGGCCCGCGCCGGGGCCACGCAGTCCACCCAGCCGCTCTCGGGCTCGCGGCTGGCCGACACCGGGCGCCTCGACTTCGCCATCCAGCGCGGCTACGACCCCGAGGCCCAGGTGATGGGCATGGAGCTGGAAGGCGTCGACATCGCCGTCCTCTATCCCACCAACGGGCTCTCCCTGCTGGCCCGCAACGACATGGACCCCGAGCTGTCGCTGGCGATCTGCCAGGCCTACAACAACTGGATCAGCGAGTTCTGCCGCTACAGCCCCGACCGCCTGAAGTTCGTGGCGATGCTGCCGATGCACGACGTGCACGTCGCCTGCCGCGAGCTGGTGCGCGGCGTACGCGAGCTGGGCGCGGTGGGCTCGTTCATCCGGCCCAACATGATGAATGGCCACTACTGGCACTCGAACTACTGGGACCCGCTGTACACCGTCCACGAGGATCTGAACGTGACGTGGGGCTTCCACGAGGGGACCGGGGCGCACTACTCGTACCACAACGTCCTCTACGGCGAGAACCGCTTCTACCGTCACGTGGCCAGCCACTGGATCGAGATGCAGCAGGCGCTGATCGCCATGATCATCGGCGGCGTGTTTGAATTTCACCCGAAGCTCCGGGTGGGATTTCTCGAAGCCCAGAATTCCTGGGTCCCCGGACTGCTGTCGCGCATCGAGTGGGACTACCCACAGTACCGCGACACCCACGCACCTTACCTGTCGATGACGCCGCGCGAGTATTTCCGGCGCAACTGCTGGGCGGCCGTGGAGGGCAGCGAGCCGGAGATCGAGGCCACCGCCGGCCTCATCGGTGCCGACCGCATGTGCATCTCGACCGACTATCCGCACTTCGACTCGAACTTCCCGCACGTGGCCGAGAACCTCCTGAAGAACGTGGAGCGCGAGATCGCCGCGCAGATCTTCATGGGCGGCGCGCACCTCTATGGGTTCGACGACACGCACTTCGCGAAGGCGGACGCCGCCGCCAGGCGCTGAGTGTCGCGCGTCGACCAGCAGCGCTCGCGCCGGACGCGCACGGGCCTCGTCGCCCACGATCCGGCGCGGGCGCTGCAGGGCTACACGCTGTTCGCGCCGATGCTCGGCGACGGTACCGTCTACCTGATCGACATGGACGGTACCGTCGTCCACACGTGGCGCCTGCCCTACCGCCCCGGCTGCTACGGCTACCTGCTGGACGACGGCCACCTGTTCTACTCCGGCAAGGTCATGGAGGACCTCGAACGCTTCGAGGCGTGGCCGCGCTTCAAGGGGGGCGCCGCGCTGGAGGTGGACTGGAACGGCAAGATCGCCTGGGAGGTGAAGCACCCCGATCATCACCACGACGCCCGCAAGCTGCGCAACGGCAACGTCCTGCTCCTCTGCCTGCGCCCGCTGCCGGGCGCGTTCAACGCGCGCATCAAGGGCGGGCTCCCCGGCAGCGAGGCCGCCGGCTCCACCATCTACGCCGACTACCTGCTGGAGGTGACGACGGGCGGCGAGGTGGTCTGGGAGTGGCGGAGCTGGGAGCACCTGGACGTCGAGACGGCCGTCATCACGCTCCAGGATCACCGCGCGGAGTGGACGCACGCCAACACGGTGGCCGAGCGGCCCGACGGCAGCCTCGTCGTGAGCTTCCGCAACATCTCCACCGTCGTCGTCATCGACCGCCGCACGGGCGCGATCACGTGGACGCTCGGCAGCCCGCCCCTCGCCCAGCAGCACGACCCGCGGCCGCTGCCCAACGGCAACCTCCTGATCTTCGACAACGGGCCGCACCGCCGCGATCACCCCGCGCCCTACTCGCGCGTGATCGAGGTGGACCCGCGCACCAGCGCCATCGTGTGGGAGTACCGCGACCAGTCGCTGTTCGATTTCTTCAGCCCCTACATCTCGGGCGCCCAGCGGCTCGGCAACGGCAACACGCTGATCTGCGAGGGCTGCCACGGGCGGATCTTCGAGGTCACCGCCGACGGCGAGGTCGTGTGGGAGTACGTGAGCCCGCATTTCGCGCTGGAGAAGGGGCGGCCGGGACTGAACAACTGGGTATTCCGCGCGTTCCGCTATACGCCGGACGAGATCGAGCGGGCGCGCCGGGCCTGATCGCCGCGCGCGCCGGGAGGTCACCGTGAGACTCGTGCTCTTCGAGAGGCCAGGCCAGCCCGCCCTGCCGGGGGCCATCACCGAGCGCGGCGTCGTCAGCATCGCGGACGTCGCGCCCCTGGCGCATACGCCGCAAGCCACGATGGAAGCCCTCATCGAGCACTTCGACGGCTTGCGGCCGGCGCTCGAGCGCAAGGTCCGCGAGGGCGAGGCGCGGCCGCTCGACCAGGTGCGGCTGCGGCCGCCGCTGCCGCGGCCCGGCAAGATCCTGGCCTGCATCGCCAACTACTGGGAGCACGGCGCCGTGGACGCGCGCCCGCTCAACATGTTCCTGAAGAATCCCGACGCGGTGATCGGCCCCGGCGACACCATCGTGCTGCCGGAGCACACCGAGCCGTGGATCTTCATGCACGAGGCCGAGCTGGCCCTCGTCATCAAGGGCCCGGCCAAGAACGTCGCGGCGAAGGACTGGCAGCGCGCGGTGTTCGGCTACACCGGGATGATCGACGTGTCCGCGCGCGGCGAAGGCCGCCGGACGTGGAAGACCGGCTCATGGCTGGGCAAGTCGTTCGACACCTTCGCGCCCATCGGCCCCTGCATCGCGACGCTGGACGAGATTCCCAATCCTAACGACGTCCACGTGCAGTTCTGGGTGGACGGCCAGCTCCGCCACAACTACAACACCGACGACATGGAGCACCCGGTGCCGACGCTCGTGGAGTTCGCCACGAAGATCATGACCCTCAACTCCGGCGACGTCGTCGCGTGCGGCACCAACCACGAGGGGCTCGGCCCGCTGCAGGACGGCGAGACGGTGGACTTCGAGATCCACGGCATCGGCCGCATGCGCCTGGGCGTGCGCGATCCGCTCAAGCGCACGTGGGACAAGGGCATCTACATGGGCTCCGACTCGACGAACCCGGAGGCCGTCAGGCGGAATCGCCCGACGAGCGCCGGAGGATGAGCGCCAGCACACCCGTCTCGTAGAGCTCCTCGGCGAGGAAGACCGCGGCGAAGACCAGCAGGCCGCGCCGGCCGGAGAGCAGGCCGATCGCGACCACCGCGGCCACGACGGCCGTGACCAGCCGGCGAATGCCGCGCACGACCTCGAGCGAGATCGCCTCTCGCACGCCGCGCCTGAGGCGGCGCAGCCCCGTGACCGCGGCATACACGCTCACCAGCAGCGCGATGGTGGAGATGGCGCTCATGCCGCCAGCGTGCGCCGCGCGGCGGCGGCGCGCAATGACGTCGGAAGTAATGCCTACCGAGCGGCGGGCAGCAGGCGGCCGGCGCGGCGGATCGCGTCGAGATCGAAGGGCGGGCCGATGAGCAGGATCAGCCGCTCGACGCCGAGGCGATCGAGCGCCTGGCGCGCGCGGGAGTCGGCGTCGAGCCAGCGCTCGTCGAGGCCGGCGAACACCGTCACGAGGAAGCGCGCGGCATCGCGCCCGCTGGCGGCGTGCTCGTCGCGCGCGCGGCGCACGAGGTCGGCGAGCTGCGGGTGCATGGCCTGGGTGTTGAAGCCGTCGCCGTGGCGGCCGGCGATCGCGGCCATCCGCGGGCCGAAGCCGCCCACGATGATGGGTGGCGGCGGAGTGGGCCGCAGGAAGCCGGCCTCGCCGGCCCAGAGCCGGCGCATGAGCGTGATCGCCTCGACGACACGCCTGGCGCGCGCCTCGTCGCCCTCGACCTTCTGACCGATCGCGTCCTGCTCGACGGCGTACGGCGTGCGGCGGCTGCCGCCGGCGCCGAGGCCGAGCAGGAGGCGGCCGCCGGAGACGGCCTGGAACGTCGCGGCCATGCTGGCCAGCACGCCGGGATGGCGATTGGCGACGTTGAGGACGAGCGGGCCGAGCATGAGCCGGCGCGTGCTGGCCGCCAGCGCCGTCAGCGTCGTCCACGCCTCCGGCACCCCGGTGCCGTCGTCGCCGTCGGGATCGCGCAGGTGATCCCACGTCCACAGGCCGTCGAAGCCCGATTCCTCGGCGGCGAGCGCGGCCGCGCGCATGTCGGCCCAGCGCGCGCTCATCGGGATCAGCAGCAGGTCCGTCTTCACCGGCGCTAGCGCACCACGCCCTTGGCGCGCAGCGCCGCGATCTCGTCCTTCGAGAGTCCGAGGACTTCGGCCAGCACCTCCGCCGTGTGCTCGCCCAGGAGCGGCGCCGGCGTCGTCGACGCCTCGGACGCCGAGAGCCGGACCGGCGAGCCCGGCATGCGGACGCGGCCGCGCGTGGCGTGCTCGACCGTCGCGATCTGGCCGCGCGCGTTCAGGTGCGGGTCGTCCAGCAGCTCGGCGCTGTCGAGCACGGCGCCGCACGGCACGCCGCCCTTGCCGAGCGTGGCCATCACGTCGTGCTTCGTGCGCGCGCGCGTCCACGCGCGGGCGATCTCGTTGAGCCAGTCGCGATGCTCCCAGCGGGTCGGCGCGTCCTTGCAGCGAGGGTCGGCCAGCAAGTCGTCGCGGCCGATGGCGCGCGCAAAGTCGCACCACATGTCGTTGTTGACCGGCTGCACGTAGATGTACACGTGGTCGTTCGGGCCGCCGGGCGCGCACGGATAGAGGCCGTCGGGCACCGCGCCGGGCGGCGCCGTGTTGCCCCGGCGCGCGGCCGGCTTGCCCTCGCGGTAGTGGCTCGCGTAGTTGCCGCGGCCGAGGTTGGCGATGGTCTCCTGCATGGAGACCTCGACCACCTGGCCCACGCCGGTGCACGCCGCTGCCGCTGTCGGCGATGGCCGCGCCGCAGCGCACCGGCTCCCGATCCGGGAAGCCCGTCACGCTCATCACGCCGCCCACGGCCTGGCCGATCATGTCGAAGCTCTTGAACTCGTGGTACGGCCCCGACAGCCCGAAGCCCTTGATGCGCGCGAAGATGATGCGCGAGTTGGCAGCGCGCAGCGTCTCGTAGTCCAGGCCCAGGCGCTCCATCAGCCCCGGCGCGAAGTTCTCGATGACGACGTCGGCGTGGCCGACCATGTCCAGGAAGAGCGCACGGCCCTCGGCCTTTTTCAGGTCCAGCACAACGCTGCGCTTGTTGTTGTTGAACAGCAGGAAGTACATCGCGTCGAGCCCCGGCACCTCGGGACGGTTGCGGCGCGCCTGCTCGCCGCCCGGCGGCTCGATCTTGAGGATGTCGGCGCCCAGCCACCCGAGGAACTGGGTGCAGGACGTCCCGGCTTCGAACTGGGTGAGGTCGAGAACGCGGATCCCGCTCAGCGCCCGGTCGGCCATGGCCACTCTCCCTTTGGGGGGAGAGGGTAACAGGTCAGCGGCGAAGGTGGGCGGGCGACGAGGGGCGGCGCGCGACGAGGGCGGCCGTGACGTTCTCCCTGAAGGCGACGGCGGCGGCCGGGTCGTCGATACCCTTCGCGAGCGCCTCGACGACCTCGACGGCGTCGCGGCCGGTGCGCTCGGCGTCGCGAAGCTGGTCGCGAACGACGACGGCGGCCATCGGGCCCAGATATTCCGTGAGCGCGGTGACCAGGATGTCGCGGACCACGGTAGCCTCGGCCCCGGCCTGGTCGGGCTCGGTGGCGTCCGTGAGCGCGGTCCACACCGTCGACGCGGACAGGCGGGGATCGGGGGTGTCGGGAAGGTCCCGCGTGAAGGTGAAGCGCACCGAACGCGCCTTGCGCAGGTCGTACGCCGCATCCATCCCGGTCTTGCGGCGGAAGCGAACGGCGACGATGAGGCCGTCACGCAGCCCGACCTGCCCGCTCTCGTTGTCGCCGGTGGCGAGGAACAGGATCCCGGTGCGACGGTCAGCGTGGAGCCGCTTGAGCTCGCCGATCAGCTCGTCGTAACCAACGAACCCCTCAGGGCTCACGAGTGGCCGTGGTCGCCGGCACGCCCGGCTTGTCGTCGCCAAGCTTCCTCATGGCGATGTGCACGCTCCGGCGCAGACGATCGATGGCGAGCGCGAGCTGGTGCAGCTCGTTGCGGCTGGTGCGGCCGATGTTGGCCACGCCGAGGTCGGCGGGCTGCGCGAGCGAGATCTGGTGCGAAGCTTTCGTCAGCCGCTTGACGGGCGAGACGATGGCGAAGCGCACGAAGAGCATCGCGATCAGGAAGGCGCCGACGATCATGGCGAGCGCCCCGCCGCCGACGATGCTGACGGCCACACTCCAGAACGGCTTGGCGGGCAGGCGCACGCTGATGACGCCGGCGACGTCGCCCTCCTTGAAGCCGAAGCCATGGATGGTGCCGTAGCGGACCTTCACGTCGTTGGGCGCCTTCTCGGGGTCACCGTGGCAGGTGATGCACGACGCCTTGTGATAGAGCGTGCGCGCGTAGCGGAACCCTTCCGGCGTCAGCTCGAAGTATTCCTTCAGGCCAGCCTCACGGATTCGCGCCAGCGCGGCCGTCTCGAAGGGATCCGGCGCGTTGGACTGGTTCATCACGTTGTGGGACGTCAGGCGGAACTGCGCCGGCGTGCCCGAGCGAGCGACGACCTCGGAGAATTCCCGCTGCGCCAGCGCCGGGTTCTTCGAGTAGAAGTTGACGGGCTTCACGGTGGCCGCCGTGATGGCGGTCGCCCCTTCCTCCGGCTGCAGCAGCGGCATGTGGCCCAGGAAGCTGCGGGCGTCCTCCTTGACCCAGACGCGGCCGTACTGCGCCACCCAGGTCCCGAAGGCGTCGACGTTGTCGGCGACGGTCTCGGCCTGGCTCTTGAGCTGGTTGACGTAGATCCGGTCGAGGATGAGGTAGAAGGCCGAGCCGACCAGCCCCAGCGCGACCAGGAAGACGAGCGCGAACCGCATCGAGATCGAGAGTTTTCCAAGGCCCATGGGGCCGGGCATAGTTCAATTTCCCGGCCAAGCCGAAGTGCGGGGCAACCCCGTGTTCTTGCGTGCCTCTGATCTTCGTGGTGCCGGGGCCGTGCCGCGACGGCATCGCGAGGCACAAAGATTGTCAGCCCGGGCGTATACTGCGCCGGATCCTCCGCCCGCGCGCCAAGGAGGCGGCATGACGCTCCGATTCGGCGTCTTCGACCACATCGAGCCCGTTCCCGGTCTGCGCCTCGACCAGATCTATCGCGAGCGCCTGCTCCAGATCGAGCGCCTCGACCGGGCCGGCTTCTACGCCTATCACCTGGCCGAGCACCACACGCCGGCCATCCACAGCCTGGCGCCGTCGCAGAACGTGTTCCTGGGCGCGGTGGCGCAGCGCACGAGGCGCATGCGCTTCGGCCCGTGCGTGTACGTGCTGCCGCTGCATCATCCGCTGCGGCTGATCGAAGAGATCAGCATGCTCGATCATCTCAGCGACGGACGCCTCGAGATCGGCGTGGGCCGCGGCGGCGTGATGGAGGCGTACTTCTGGGGCCAGGAGGCCGACTCCGAGACGAACTACGCGCGCTACCTCGAGACGCTGGCGATCATCCGCGAGGGCCTTGGCCACGAGGAGCTGACGTACGCCGGGCGCTTCCACAGCTTCGAGAAGCTGCCGATGTACCTGCGTCCGCTCCAGCAGCCCTACCCGCCGCTCTGGTACATGCGCAATCCGGTGACGGCCGCGATGGAGGGCATGCACACGATCATCGTCGGCTCCATCGACGGCCTCGCGGTGGCAGTGCCGCGCTATCGCGCGGCGTGGGAGGAGCACCAGGGCGCGGGCACGCGTACCGTGCAGGGCCAGGAGCCGATGATCGGCCTCGTCGTGCACATGGTGGTGGCCGACACCGACAAGGAGGCGCTGGCGGCCGCGCGGCCCGCGTGGGAGAAGTACCGCTGGAACCTCGCGGCGCCACGGCGGCTCGAGGCCGAGAAGCGCAACCTCACCCAGTTCATGTCCACCAAGGACGGCTCGTTCGGCTTCGTCGGCGATCGGCCCACCGGGCTGCCCACGCGCGAGCTGCGCCGCGACATCGACGCCGAGCTCGAGCGCTTCGACCAGGTCAAGCAGGGCTCGCATCCCAATCGCCTCGGCGGCGTGGCGCTGGCCGGCACGCCGGCCGCCATGCGCGAGTACATGGACGAGTACCTCGCCACCGGCGCCAACTACTTCGTCTGCTCGTTCCAGTGGGGCGATCTGAGCCACGAGCAAGCCATGCGCTCGATCGAGCTGTTCGCGACGGAAGTGATGCCGGCCTACCACGTGACAAGGAGGGGAAGAGGGGAACCCTCCTAGGGTGCCCCTACCCAATGGAGATCAAGGCCGCGGTCTTTCGCAAGCCCCACGAGCCGCTCACAGTGGAGCCGATCGAGATCGACAAGCCCTGGGGCCGCGAGGTCCTCGTGCGCACCGCGGCCACCGGCGTCTGCCACAGCGACCTCCACGTCGTCGATGGCCAGGGGCGCTGGCCTCTCGATCGCCCCATCGTGCTGGGCCACGAGGGCGCGGGCGTCGTCGAGGCCGTCGGCCCCGACGTGACGACGCTGCGCCCCGGCGATCACGTGGTCGCGTGCCTGTCGGGATTCTGCGGGAGCTGTCCGCAGTGCCTCAGCGGCCATCCCAACCTGTGCACCGGCGGCGCCGTGACGCGCCCGGACTCGGCCGCGCCGCGGCTCTCGCAGCAGGGCGCGCCGCTACGGCAGTTCATCGGCATCTCCAGCTACGCCGAGCGCATGCTGCTGCACGAGAACTCCGTGGTGAAGATCGACGCCGACCTGCCACTCGATCGCGCCGCGCTGGTGGGCTGCGGCGTGCTCACCGGGGTCGGGGCCGCGTTGCGCACCTCGGGGCTCGAGGCCGGCCAGACGGTGGCGGTGTTCGGCTGCGGCGGCGTGGGGCTGGCCATCGTGCAGGGCGCGCGCATCGGCGGCGCCAGCCAGATCATCGGCGTCGATCAGTTCGACGGCAAGCTGGAGATGGCCAAACGTCTCGGCGCGACGCACACGGTCAACAGCGCCAAGGACGATCCCGTCAAGGCGATCCGCGCGCTCACGCGCACCGCCGGCGTCGATCACGCCTTCGAGGCCGTCGGCAACGCCACGCTCGTCCGCCAGGCCATCGAGAGCCTCGCCATCCGCGGCACCGCCACCATCGTCGGCGTGCTGCCACCCGACGCGATGATCGAATTCCCCTGGATGGCCATCCGCCCCGAGTGCAAGGTACAGACCTCGCGCATGGGCTCCAACCGCTTTCGCATCGACATCCCGCGCTATCTCGAGTTCTACCGCCAGGGCCGCCTGCTCCTCGACGAGATGGTGTCGCGCCGGGGCCCGCTGGAGGACATCAACGAAGCCTTCCGCGCGATGAAGGCCGGCGAGGTCGCGCGCACCGTGCTGACGTTCGACTGACAATGATGGCACTGCGACGCCCTCTCGACCAGATATTCGGTCGCGCATCGTGCCTCGCAGAGCGAGGTCACTGTCTCTCAGTCCACTTGTCGCGCCCACGACACTAAGTGTCTATGTCACAGTCCCCGCATTCAGAGCAACTCGTGGGACGTCTAGAGGGTATTCGTGAGATTCTGATGGCGCATCACGCAGCCGGGCGCCTGCTTCCCTCAGCCTCGAAAGGGGGTGAGCGTGAAACCTTACTGCGGGAGATAATCGATCAGTCCGGCGAGACCTCGGGTCAGTTGGATATCGTTGCCGAGTTCCCGTTTTTCCCAAGCTTCCCCACCCCTGGCTCGGCCGAACG
>QHRW01000110.1 GCA_003220265.1 Candidatus Rokuibacteriota bacterium
GTGATCCCCCGCTCCCGCTCTTCCGGCGCGTTGTCGATCGAGCCGTATTCCCGCACCGCGATCTGCTTGTTCTTCGTGTGCAGCACCTTCGTGATCGCCGCCGTCAGCGTCGTCTTGCCGTGGTCGATGTGCCCGATCGTCCCCACGTTCACGTGCGGCTTCGTCCGCTCGTACTTGGCCTTGGCCATTCCCCCTCTACCTCCGTTCACGCACGGCAATCACTGCCGTCTTGATTCTGGAGCCCATGTCCGGGTTTGAACCGGAGACCTCGTCCTTACCAAGGACGCGCTCTGCCGACTGAGCTACATGGGCAAATCCGATATTCATGGAGGCCCCGACATGGCCCCCAAACCCCCAACGCTCGTCGCCCCCGGCAAAGCCGTGGGCTCCTCGATAACCCGTGTCAATGGTGGAGCGGGAAACGGGATTCGAACCCGCGACCCCCAGCTTGGAAGGCTGGCGCTCTACCGCTGAGCTATTCCCGCAGTCATCCGCAGCAAAATTGGTGGGGAGGGGAGGATTTGAACCCCCGAAGGCGTACGCCAGCAGATTTACAGTCTGCCCCCTTTGGCCACTTGGGTACCTCCCCGAACCTGCTGGCACGCGCTGAGAGACCTCTCGAGAAGCTAGGGTGTCGTTCAACAACTGGCGCTGGCGGGAGGAATCGAACCCCCGACCCACTGCTTACAAGGCAGTTGCTCTTCCCCTGAGCTACGCCAGCACAGGCAACGTTCCAATTTAGGCGTGGGTCACCCTTTAGTCAAGCCGTTTTCGGCCCTTGAGCCCTCTGGCGGGCGACTTCGTAGCAGAGGGCGGCTCCGGCGGCCGCTACGTTGAGCGATCCGACCCCTCCCCGCATCGGCACCGTCACGAGGAGGTCGCAGGCCCGGGCGACGAGCGGCCGGAGCCCCTCGCCCTCGCTGCCGAGCACGAGGCACAGCGGGCCCTTGAGATCGGCGGCCCACGGCGCGACGCCCTTGTCGGCTGCCGCGCCGAAGATCCAAACGCCCGATTCCTTGAGTTTTTCGAGCGCGGCTACCAGGTTGGTCTCCCGGGCGACGGGGACGTACTCGACGGCCCCCATCGCCGTCCGCGCGGCCGCCTCGGTGAGGCCGACGGCGTGGTGCTTGGGGACGACGACGCCGTGGACGCCGAAGGCGTCGGCGGTGCGGAGCAACGCGCCGAAGTTGCGAGGGTCCTGGACCTGGTCCAGCGCCAGGAAGAACGGAGGCTCACGCCGGCGCCCGGGAATCTCCAGCAGGTCCTCGAGCTCGGCATACTCGGCGGCGGCCACCCGGGCCACCACCCCCTGGTGATCGTCCGTGCCGGCCATCGCCGTGAGCTGATCGCGCGTGCGATAGGAGACCTTCACGCCGGCGCGCCGCGCGAGGGCGACGATCTCCCCCAACGGGCCCCGCCCACCGGCCAGCACCGCGATCTCGTCGGCCCGCCGGCCGCCGCTCTTCAGCAGCGCCTTCACGGGATTGCGCCCCCAGACCCGGTCGTCGCCCATCACCCGCCGGCGCGCGTCAGGCGCGGACCATTCGCCGTGTCCTCCACCGCCCAGCCGAGCTGCTGGATCGCCGCACGCAGCTCGTCCGAGCGCTTCCAGTCGCGCCGCCCCCGGGCGGCCGTGCGCTCCGCCACCAGCCGCTCGACCTCGGCCGGCGGCGCGCCCGCCTCGATGCCGCGCTGGAGCAACCCGATGGCGCCGGCCAGGCGGACCAGCTCGGCCACCCCGGCCGTGAACCCCGCGCGCGCCGCAGGCGTCGTGAGGCCGCGGTCGCGGTGCTCGGACAGCGCGCGCGAGAAATCGAACAGGACGCCGAGCGCTTGCGGCGTGTTGAAGTCGTCGTTCATCGCCGCGGTGAACCGGCCGGCGAAGCCGGCGAACGCGTCGGGCAGCGTCCCCGGCGCCGCGCCGAGGGCTGCGGCGTCGTCCAGCAGCCGCGTGAGACGGCTCAGCGCACGGCCCGCCTCCTCCACCCGCTCGTCCGACCACTCGAGCAGATGGCGGTAGTGCGTGCCGAGGATCCACAGGCGGAGCGCCTCGGCGCCGTGGCGCTTGACGACCTCGCGGATCGCCAGCGTGTTGCCGAGCGACTTCGACATCTTCTCCTTGCCCATGTTGATGAAGCCGTTGTGCACCCACAGCCGTGCGAACGGCTTCCGCGTCAGGGCTTCCGTCTGGGCGATCTCGCACTCGTGGTGCGGGAAGATCAGGTCCTCGCCGCCGCCGTGGATGTCGAACGACTCGCCGAGATAGCGCATCGCCATCGCGGAGCACTCGATGTGCCAGCCCGGGCGGCCGGGCCCCCACGGGCTCGGCCACGAGGGCTCGCCCGGCTTGGCGGACTTCCACAGCGCGAAGTCGCGGGGGTCGCGCTTGCGCTCGTCCACCTCCACGCGGGCGCCGACCAGCAACTCCTCCAGGTTCTTGCCGGAGAGCTTGCCGTAGGGCGGAAAGGAGCGGACCTCGAAGTAGACGTCGCCATCCACCACGTAGGCGTGGCGGGCGGCGATGAGACGCTCGATGTGGCCGATCATCTCGGGCACGTGATCGGTGGCCTTGGGCTCCGCCTCGGGCGGCAGCGCGCCCAGCGCCAGCACGTCCTCCCGGAACGCGGCGATGTACCGCTCGGAGATCTCGCGGGCGGGCACGCCTTCCTGGTTGGCGCGGCGGATGATCTTGTCGTCGATGTCGGTGAAGTTCCGCACGAACGTCACCCGGTAGCCCGCGAAGCGCAGGTAGCGCGCGATCATGTCGAACACGATCAGCATCCGCGCGTGGCCGACGTGGGAGAGGTCGTAGACCGTCACCCCGCAGGAGTACATCCGGACCTCTCCCGGGACGAGCGGGACCAGCTCCTCCTTGCTGCGGGTCATCGTGTTGTAGATCTTCATTTCGCTCGGAGGGGGGCTTAGGCTCGGAGGGGGGCTTCGCCCCCCTTCCGAACCTCCCCCGAGAACAGGATTGCGCCGGCAAAGCCGGCGCTCGAACGCGGCCTGATCACTCGCGCACCTCCACGCTGACGACGGCCATGGCCGCCATGCCTTCGCGCCGCCCAACCAGGCCGAGGCCTTCGGGACTCTTTGCTTTGACGCTCACGCGCTCCACGGGGATGCCGAGCACGTCCGATAGCCGCTTGGCCATCTCGGGGAGGTGGGGCGCCAGCCTGGGGGCCTGGGCCAGCACGGTCGCGTCCACGTTGACGAGGCTTCCACCCCGGCCGCGCACCAGCTCCACGACGTGGCCGAGGAGCAGGAGGCTCGAGATCCCGCGCCAGCGCGGGTCGGTGTCGGGAAAGTGGCGGCCGAGATCGCCGAGGGCGAGCGCGCCGAGCAGGGCCTCGGCGACGGCGTGGGACAGGACGTCGGCGTCCGAGTGACCGTCGAGACCGACCTCCGAGGGCACGGTCACGCCGCCCAGGACGAGGGGCCGGCCGGCCACCAGGGGATGGAGGTCGAAGCCGAAGCCGCTGCGGGTCATCGCCGCCGCCGCGCGCGCCGGAGATCCTCCGGCGTCGTGATCTTGACGTTCCCCGCCAGGCCCGGCACCACCCGCACCGGCTGACCGAGCCGCTCGACCAGCATCGCGTCGTCGGTGCCGACGACGGAGTCGCGCCGGGCCTTCTCGTGCGCCTCGCGCAGCAGCGCGGCGCGGAAGCCCTGCGGCGTCTGCACGGCCCACAGGCCGGCACGCTCGAGCGTCGCCTCCACGATGTCGTCGCGCACGCGCTTGACCGTCTCCGCGATGGGCAGCGCGCAGATGGCGGCGCCGGACGCGGCGGCCGCGGCCACCACCGCGTCGATCAGGGCGCGATCGATGAACGGCCGCACGGCGTCGTGCACGAGCACGATCTCCGCCTCGGCCGGCGCCGCCTGCAGCGCGCACCACACGGATTCCTGGCGCGTGGCGCCGCCGGCCACGACGTCCACCGCCGTCCGCCGCCGGCCGGCGACCAGCGCGCGCGTGCGCGCCACGTGCTCGGCCGGCGCCGCCACCACGACGGCGGCGACGTCGGGATGGCCGGTGAAGTGGCGCAGCGTGAGCGCCAGGATGGTCTCGCGGCCGAGCCGCAGGAACTGCTTGGGCGTTCGCCGGCCGATGCGGGTGCCGATGCCGCCGGCGGGAATGAGCACGGCGACGCGCGGCCTAGGCATCGCGCGCCGGCTCCTCCCCGCGTGGCCGCGCGAAGATCATGCGCCCGGCGGCCGTCTGCAATGCGCTCGTCACCACCACGTCAAGCGTCTGGCCGACGAAGCGCTTGCCGCCCTCGACGACGACCATCGTGCCGTCGTCCAGGTAGGCCACGCCCTGGCCGGCCTCCTTGCCCTCGCGCAGCACCTGCACCTGCATCGTCTCGCCCGGCAAGGCGGCCGGCTTGAGCGCCAGGGCCAGCTCGTGCAGGTTGCCGACCACCACGCCCGCCAGCGAGGCCGTGCGCCCGAGCGCGGCGTCGTTGGTGAGCAGCCGGGCGCCGCGCTCGCGCGCGAGGGCTACCAGCTTGGCGTCGACCTCGGCGGCACCGGCCACGTCCACGTCGACGATCGTGAGCTGGGCCGCGGCGCTCTTCCGCAGCCGCTCGAGGACGTCGAAGCCGCGGCGGCCGCGGTTGCGGCGCACGGCGTCGCCCGAATCGGCCAGTCGCTGCAGCTCGCGCACGACGAACTGCGGCACCACCAGCGTGCCGTCGAGAAAGCCCGCCTCGGCGACCTCGGCGATGCGGCCGTCGATGATCACCGAGGTGTCGAGGAGGCGCTCCGCAGCGCGCGGCGCGCGTGAGCGCCCGCCCGGAAGCTCGTCGGCCCGCCGAACGCCGACGGCGCCGCCGATCCACGCGCCCAGCAGCGGGATCGCGGCGTACAGGTACAGCAGCGGGCCCGGGCCGCCGGAGAACGGCGCCAGCAGCGTGTTGAGCGCGTGGCCGCCCACGAGCCCGACGAGCGCGCCGGCCGTGCCCCACACGAGCCGCGGCAGCGGCACGCGGCCGGCCGCGGCCTCGAGCGCCACGGCCACAAGCGCCGCGAACGCGCCGAGGCCGGCGCCGGCCGCGACGCCGAGGTCGGTCGTGGACGCGGTCGCGGCGCCGAGCAGCGCGAAGAGCACGACGACGGCCCCTCGCAGGAGCGTGAGGGTCATCAGCCGAGCAGCGCCGCCAGCGCGTCGCTCACCGTGGCCACGCCCTTGACGGACAGCGGCAGCGCTCCCTCCACGTTGCTCCTCGGCACGATCGCCGACTTGAAGCCGAGCTGGGCGGCCGCGCGCAACCGCACGTCGACGCCGTTGACCGCGCGCACCTCGCCGGTGAGGCCCACCTCGCCGAGCACCAGCACGTCCGGAGCCACCGGCCGCTCGAGATAGCTCGACGCTGCCGCAATGATGATCCCCAGATCGGCGGCCGGCTCCACGACCTTGCCGCCACCCGCCACGTTGACGAAGACGTCCTGGCTGCCGATCGGAAGGCCGGCGCGCTTCTCCAGCACGGCCAGCAGCAGGCACACGCGGTTGTAGTCGGCGCCCAGCACCGTCCGCCGTGGCGTGCCGAACGATGCCCGCGTCACCAGCGCCTGCAGCTCGAGCAGCAGCGGCCGGGTCCCCTCGAGCGCGGACACGACCACCGAGCCCGGCGCGTCGGCCGGCCGCTCCGCCAGGAAGAAGCCCGAGGGGTTCGGCACCTCGACGAGGCCGCTCGTGGCCATCTCGAACACGCCGATCTCGTTCGTGGAGCCGAAGCGGTTCTTCACCGCGCGCAGCACGCGATAGGCGTGGTGCTGCTCGCCCTCGAAGTAGAGCACCGTGTCGACGAGATGCTCGAGGACGCGTGGCCCCGCCAGCGCACCGTCCTTGGTGACGTGGCCGACCAGGAACGTCGCGATGCTCCGGCCCTTGGCCAGCGTCATCAAGCGCGCGCCGCATTCCCGCACCTGCGCCACGCTGCCCGGCGCCGACTCCAGCGCCGGCAGGAACACCGTCTGGATCGAGTCGACGATGAGCACGCGCGGCTTGACGGCATCGAGCTCCGCCTGCACCGCGGACAGATCGCTCTCGGCCCACAGCAGCAGCCCGTCGCCGCGGATGCCGAGCCGGTCGGCCCGCATCTTGACCTGCGCGGCCGACTCCTCGGCGGTCACGTACAGCACCGGCGGCGTCATCTGCGCGAGCCTGCGCGCGGCGTCCAGCACGAGCGTAGATTTGCCGATGCCCGGATCGCCGCCGATCAGGATGAGCGAGCCGCGCACGAGGCCGCCGCCGAGCACGCGGTCGAGCTCGCCGATGCCGGTCAGCGTGCGGTCGCCGCGCTCCATCACGACGTCGGTGAGCGGCATCGGCCGCGTGCCCGCCGCGATGGCGCCGCGGCGGCCGCTCGGCGCCGGGGCCGCGCGCTCCTCCACCAGCGGCACCAGCTCGCCCGTCGTGCGCCTGCAGTCCGGGCACGTGCCCGGCTTCGGAGTCGCGAAGCCGCACTGCTGGCAGCGATAGACGCTGGTCGGCCGCGGCATCAGTCCTTGCTCTTCGCCGACGGGTCCTGCGTCCCTCGCTCCTTCGCGCGGTCCTTGCCGGCGTCCTTCTCGGCGTCCTTGGACCCGCCGCCGAGGCCGCGCAGCAGCCCGCGCAGCAGGAAGCTGCGCGAGGCGCCGTCGAGGATGTTCACCAGCCGCTCGTACACGGTCGGGTCGGCGATCAGCGCGCCCACCGTGCCCTCGCCCGTGTTGATCTTCTCGGTGATCTCCTTGAGGTTCGCCATGGCGGCCTGCAGGTCGCGCGACGTCTGGCGGATGCTGGCGTCGGCCGGCTCGTCCTTGACGAGCGCGCCGAGGGTGCCGCGGCCGCCGGCCAGCCGGTCGGAGACCTCGCGGAGGTTGTGGGCGACCACGCGCGCGTCGTCCAGCATCGCGCGGTACTTGGGATCGAAGAGTAGCGCGGGCAGCACGCCGTCCTCGGGCGACGGCTGCTCGACCACGCGGCTCAGCTTGTCCATCGCGGCCACGAACCGCTTGGCGGCCGCCGTGGACTGCTCGGAGGTGAGCACGCCGGCCGCGCCCTCGCCGCGCTGCACGCGCTCCACCAGCGTCTGGGTCGAGGCGACGAGGTCGTTGAGCCGCCGCAGCGCCACCGGCTCCTCGTAGACGAGCACGTGCGCCCAGCCCTTGCCGCGCTCCACCTCGGTGACGACGCGGCCCACCTGGTCGGTGATCTTGCGCGCGGAGGCCACGGTGGCGGCGGCTTCCTCGATCAGGTGCGACTTGTTGAGCTGGTCGGCGGTCTGCTTCAGGCTGTCGGCCAGCGCGCTCGCGCTCTTCACCACCCCCGCGCTCTCACTCATCACCTTGGTGATGTCGAAGGGGTCGCGCGAGGCGATGACGTCGCTCGCCTTCACCGGCCGCGCCTGCGCCGTGCCCACGGTGATCTCCACGATGCGGTCGCCGAGCAGCCCTTGCGTCTCGATGCGCGCCACCGAGTCGTGGCGGATGCGATCGCCGTAGCGCTTGGCGATCGTCATGGTTCACGCCGCTCACGCGCCCGATCTGCACGCCGGCCAGCCGCACGGTGGCGCCCTCCACCAGGCCGCCGACCTCGGTGAAGTCGGCGTGGATGGTGAAGCGCGGCTCGAACAGGCGGGCGCGCGCGCCCAGGGCGTAGACCATGCCCAGGAAGGCCGCCACGCCGACCAGCACGAAGATGCCGACCCGCAGCTTGCGTCCCCGCTCGCTCCCCTCTTCGTTCATTTCGTCACTCTCGCCTCGCCGGCCAGGAAGGCCTGCACCGCCGGCTCACTGGAGGCCAGCACCTCGTCGCGCGGGCCCAGCGCCGCGAAGCGGCCCTCGATGAGAATCGCCACGCGATCCGCCACCGTCTTGGTCAGCTCGAGATCGTGGGTCACCACGATCGCGGTGTCGCACACGCCGCCGCGGAGCTGCACGATCAGCTCGGCCACCATCCTGGCGTTGGTGGGGTCGAGCCCGGCGGTGGGCTCGTCGAACAGCAGCATCTGCGGCTCCTGGGCCAGCGCGCGCGCGATGCCGACCCGCTTGCGCATCCCGCCCGACAGCTCGGACGGCAGCAGGTCCAGCACGTCGGCGCCAAGCCCGACCACGGACAGGAAATGGAGGACCCGCTCGCGGATGTCCGGCTCGCCCAGGCTCGTGTGCTCGCGCAGGGGGTAGGCGACGTTCTCGTGCACGCTCAGGGAGTCGAACAGCGCCGCCCCCTGGAAGACGTAGCCCATCCGCCGGCGGATCGGCAACAGCTCCTCCTCGCTCAGGCTGTCGATGCGCTCCCCGAACACGTGCACGGTCCCCGCGCTGGGCCGGATCAGCCCGGCGATGAGCCGCAGCGTCACCGTCTTGCCGGACCCGCTGCCTCCCATGATCACCATCGTCTCGCCCCGCTCGACCGAGAGCGAGACCCCGCGCAGCACCTCGTTGCCGTCGAACCGCTTGCGGATCTCGGCGAGGTCGACCACCGGCTCCCCGGTGGCCGGCGCCGGCCGCGTCCGCTCCCGCGCGCCCATCGTGACCCGCATCACCAGAAGAGCATGAGCATGAGCTTGGTGAGGAAGAAATCGGAGATGATCACGCCCATGGTGCAGTGCACGACCGTCGCCGTGGTCGCCCGCCCCAGGCCTTCCGTGCCCCCCGTCGTGCTGAGCCCGTTGTAGCAGCCGATCAGCGTCACGATCCCGCCGAAGAAGACGGACTTGCCGACGCCGGTCAGGAAGTCGCGCGGCACCACCCAGTAGGCCGTCGTGTTCCAGTACGCGAACATGTCGGAGCCGCGCTCCAGGTACATGATGACCATGCCGCCCAGGACGCCCAGGCAGTCGGCCATGATGGTCAGCAGCGGGAAGACCAGCAGCGCGGCCAGCACGCGGGGGACGATGAGGCGCTTGATGAAGTTGACCCCGAGCGTCCGGAGCGCGTCGATCTGCTCGGTGACCTTCATCGAGCCCAGCTCGGCGGTGATGCCGGAGGCGACCTTGCCGCCCACCAGGATGGCCGTCAGCACGGGACCCAGCTCGCGCAGGATCGCCAGCGCGGAGATCGGGCCCACGTAGTTCTCGGCGCCGAAGCGCGCCATGTTGACCGCGCTCTGCAGCGCGAACACCATGCCGGTGAAGATGGACGCCGTCAGCGCCACCGCCAGCGAGCGCACCCCCATCGTCTCGATCTCCAGCACGATGAGCTTGAAGTACTTGGGCGGCAGGGCCAGGCTCCGGAACACTTGGGCGGTGAGCAGGCCGAGGCCCCCGTACCACATGGCCGTGCTGCGCAGGTAGGTGTCCATGCCGTCCTCGCCTTATTCGCCGGCGAAGCTCTCGACGAACTGCCGGAAATCGCCGCGCTCCGCCTCGAAGGCCTCGGGGGCGGCGACGAACAGCAGGTCGTACACGCAGCGGTCGTCCTTGAGCGTGTAGCTCTCGACGCGCACGCGGTCCTCGCTCTGCCGCATTCGTCCTTCCAGCAGCCGGTGGGAGGCCACCCGGCCGTTCACCGGTACGTCGCCGCGCTCGATCTCCACCCGGTCGCGCATGCCCAGCAGCAGGTGCCGGGCCAGGATGCCTGCGCCGCGCCGCGCCACCGCCGGATCGCAGACTCCATTGACCAGCATGCCTGCAGGCGCCCAGCGATGCCGCAATTCGAGATCGGCCCGGCTGTCGTCCACGATCCGCCAGGCGCCGTCGGGCGGCAGCGCCACCCGGTAGCCGCTCGGCGCGTGGAAGACGCCGTGCACGATCCGCTTGCCCGCGCAGGCCCCGAGCGCCAGCGTCGCCGCGGCGAGCGCCGCCGCGCGGCGGAGGGCAGCGCCCACGGCGCGGCTAGCCGCCCGACGCCGGGCGGGCGGTGTGCCGGCGCGCGAGCTCCTCGAAGACGTCGCGCAGCGGGATCGACCGCTCGCCGAGCAGCACCATGGTGTGAAACCAGAGGTCGGCCACCTCTTCGACCACGCGCCGGTCCCCCTCGCCGCCGAGCGCGGCGGTGACCACCTCCACCGCTTCCTCGCCGATCTTCCGGCACACGGCCGCCTCGCCCTTGGCGAGCAGGCCCGCCACGTACGAGCCCGCCGGTGGCGACGACTTGCGGTCCGCCACGATGCGCTCGATGCGGTCCAGCATGTTGCCGGCAGGGCCGGGCCCCTGCAGCGCCGTGTAGAAGCACGAGCGGCTGCCGGTGTGGCAGGCCACGCCGTCCTGGTGCACCTGCACGAGCAGCGCGTCGGCGTCGCAGTCGGCATAGACGCCCTGCACGTGCTGGCTGTGCCCGGACGTCTCGCCCTTGCGCCACGGCGCCTGCCGCGAGCGCGACCAGAAGTGCGTGAGCCCGGTCTCGAGCGTGCGGCTTACCGCCGCGCGATCCATCCAGGCCACCATCAGCACCTCGCCGGTCTCCGCTTCCTGCACGACGGCCGGGATGAGGCCGCGCTCGTCGTAGGTGAGGCCCTCGGGCGTCATCGCCGCACTTCCACGCCGCGCTCGGCGAGATAGTCCTTCACCTCGGCGATCGTGTAGGTACCGAAATGGAACAGGGAGGCGGCCAGGGCCGCGCTGGCGGCGGCGTCGGTGAACGCCTCGCGGAAGTGCTCCAGCGTGCCGGCGCCGCCGGAGGCGATCACCGGCACCGTCACGGCATCGGCGATGGCCCGCGTGAGCTCGAGGTCGTAGCCGTCCTTGGTGCCGTCGCGATCCATGCTGGTCAGCAAGATCTCGCCGGCGCCCAGCGCGACCGCCTCCTGCGCCCACGCCACCGCGTCGCGCCCGGTCGGCCGCCGGCCGCCATGGGTGAATACCGCCCAGGTTGGAGCGGGTGCCGCCAGCCCGGCTCGATTCGTGGGTGGCTTGTTCGAGGACGTTGCCGGCTGCGTGGCTCGGGCGTCGATCGCCACCACGATGCACTGGCTGCCGAAGCGTTCCGCCGCCTCGCGGATGACGTCCGGCCGCTGGAGCGCCGCGGTGTTGAACGACACCTTCTCGGCGCCCGCCCGCAGCAGGACGCGGACGTCTTCGACCGTGCGGAGTCCGCCGCCCACGGTCAGCGGGATGTAGAGGACCTCTGCCGTCCGCCGGACGACGTCCAGCATGATCGAGCGGTCCTCGTGCGAGGCGGTGATGTCGAGGAACACCAGCTCGTCGGCGCCCTGCGCGTCGTAGGCCAGCGCGGCCTCCACGGGATCGCCCGCGTCGCGGAGGTCGACGAACTTCACGCCCTTGACCACGCGGCCTTCCTTGACGTCGAGGCAGGGGATGATGCGCTTGCTGAGCATCAGGCCGCCCGGAGCGCCGCCAGGGCGGCGGCGAGGTCGATAGCCCCGGTGTAGAGCGCGCGGCCGACCACGGTGCCGAGCACGCCGGGCACCCGGGCCAGCCGCGTGAGGTCCTCGATGCAGCCCACGCCACCCGAGGCCAGCACGGGGAGCCTCGCGGCCTGGGCCAGCGCGGCAGTCGCCTCCACGTTGGGACCGCGCTCGGTGCCGTCGCGGCTGACGTCGGTATAGAGCAGCGCGCTGGCGCCGGCGTCGCGCGCGCGGCCGCCGAGCTCGACCACGGTCAGCTCACTGCTGGCCGTCCAGCCGCGGATGGCGACGCGGTCGCCACGGGCATCGGCGGCGACGATCACACGCTCGGGGAAGCGGCGGCACACGTCGGTCAGGAATGCGGCGTCGACTGCGGCGCGGGTGCCGATGACGACCCAGGCCACTCCGGCCTCCAGCACCGCCTCGACCGCGGCAACGTCGCGCAGGCCGCCGCCGGCCTCGATGGGCACCGGGCGAACGGCGTCCACGATCTTGGCGATCAGCGCGGTCTGACGTGGGGTGCCGGCGAAGGCCCCGTCGAGATCGACGACGTGCAATCGCTCCGCGCCGGCCGCCGCCCAGCGCTCGGCCATCGCCACCGGATCGTCGGAGAACACGGTGCGGGCGTCGTCACGCCCCTCGAGGAGCCGCACGCAGCGGCCCTCGCGCAAATCGACGGCCGGGATGAGGATCACCGCACGCTCCGCGCGCCGCTTGCCTTGACGATGGCGGCGAAATTCTCGAGGAGCCGGATGCCCGCCCCCCGCCCGCTCTTCTCGGGATGGAACTGCGTGGCATAGATCGACCCCGTCTCGATGGCCGCGGCAAAGCGCACGCCGTACTCGCACCAGGCCTGCCGCACCCTATGGCCGGGCGTGTCGGAGCCACGCGCTCCGCCGGCCAGGCCACCTTCGGTGCTACCCGTTCTCGCGCCCGCCGCTACAACAGGAAAATAGGAGTGCACGAAATAGAAGTGCGCGCCGTCGGGGATCCCCTCGAACAGCCGCAGCTCGCCGCCGTGCCACACGCGGTTCCAGCCCATGTGGGGAACGTCGAGGCCGCCCGGAAAGCGCCGCACGACGCCCGGAATGACGTCCAGCCCCTGGCCCTCGCCGAACTCGTCGCTGGTCGAGAACAGCAGCTGGTAGCCGATGCAGATGCCGAGGAACGGCCGGCGGCCATCGAGTGCGCGCCGCACCGGGGCCAGCAGCCCGAGCGCGGCCAGGCTCGCCATCGAATCGTGAAAGGCCCCGTCGCCCGGGAAGACCACGGCATCCGCCTCGTCGATGACGCGCGGCTCCTGCGTGACGACCGCCGGCACGCCGACGCGCGCGAAGACGCGCTCGACCGAGCCGAGGTTGCCGCGCCCGTAATCGACGACGGCAATCACCTAGAGCGTCCCTTTCGTGGACGGCAGGACGCCGGCGATGCGCGGGTTCAGGCGCGTCGCCTCCGCCAGGCAGCGGCCCACGGACTTGAACACCGCCTCGGCGATGTGGTGCAGGTTGTGGCCGTAGTGCATCGTCACGTGCAGCGTGATCTCGGCGTTGAACGCGAAGGCGCGGAAGAACTCCTGCAGCATGTCCAGGTCGAAGTTCGACACCCGCGTGCGCGCCACCGGCACGCTGAAGACGAGGAACGGCCGCCCCGAGAGATCCACCGAGGCCTGCACGAGCGCCTCGTCCATCGGCACGAACGAGGTGCCGTAGCGGACGATCCCCTTCTTGTCGCCCAGCGCCTGCTTGAGGGCCTGGCCGAGCACGATGCCGACGTCCTCCACGGTGTGGTGGATGTCCACCTCGACGTCGCCGGTCGCCTCGACGGCGAGGTCCATCAGCCCGTGCTTGCTCCACGCCTCCAGCATGTGGCTGAAGAACGGGATCGGCGTCTGCACCTTCGAGGCGCCGGTGCCGTCGAGGTTGAGCTGCACGGCAACCTCGGTCTCCTTCGTCTTGCGCTCGATGCGTGCCTGCCGGTCATTGCCACTCATCCCCGCCTCCCCTTCTTGGTAGGGGCACCCTCGGAGGGTTCCCCTCTTCCCCTCCGGTCCCTTTGGCCCGAAGCTCGGCGGCCCGGCCGTGACCGGCGAGTCCTTCCACGCGCGCAAGGGCGCCCAGGTGTGGTAGCGCGGCGGCCAGCCCCGACGGCGAGTATTCGATCACGCTGGAGCGCGTCACGAAGTCCTCGGTGCCCAGCGGCGAGGCGAAGCGCGCCGTGCCCGCGGTCGGCAGCACGTGATTGGGCCCGGCCACGTAGTCGCCCACGACCTCGGGCGTGTGGGCGCCGAGGAACACGGCGCCCGCGTGCCGTACGCGCGGCAGCAGCGACGCCGGCACCGCCACCATCAGCTCGAGGTGCTCGGGCGCGAGGCGATTGGCGACGTCCACCGCCGCCTCCAGGTCGGCGACGAGGATGAACGCGCCGTTGGCGGCGAGCGACTCGGCGGCGATCGTGCGGCGGGGCAGCCGCTCGAGCTGGGCGGTGAGCGCGGCCTCCACGCGCGGCAGCAGGTCGGGCGCATCGGTGATCAGCAGCGCGCGCGCCATCGGATCGTGCTCGGCCTGCGCGAGCAGGTCGGCGGCGATCCACGCCGGGTCGGCCCCGCGGTCGGCGATGACCACGACCTCGCTCGGGCCCGCCACCATGTCGATGCCGACGTCGCCGAACACGCGGGTCTTGGCCAGCGCCACGTACACGTTGCCGGGGCCCACGATCTTGTCCACGCGGCGGAGGCTCGCCGTGCCGTAGGCCAGCGCGGCCACCGCCTGGGCGCCGCCCAGCCGCCAGCCCTCCGTCACGCCGGCCACGCGCGCTGCCGCGAGGACGGCCGGCGGCACGGCGCCGTCGGGGCCGGGCGGCGTCACCAGCACGATCTCGCGCACGCCTGCCACCCGGGCGGGCACGGCCGTCATCAGCACCGTGGACGGATAGGCCGCGCGGCCGCCCGGAATGTAGATGCCGACGCGGTCGAGCGGCCGCACGTCCTGGCCCAGCACCGAGCCGTGCTCGTCGGTGAGCCGCCACGACTTCGGCAGCGCGGCGGCATGATAGCGCTCGATCCGCTCGGCCGCGTACGCGAGCGCGTTCGCCACGTCCGGCTCGACGGCCCGCTCCCCGGCCTCGAAGTCGGCGGCGCTCAGCGCGAGCGCCGAGGCGGCTGGCGCGCGATAGCCGTCGAAGCGCGCGGTGTACTCGACGAGTGCCGCATCGCCGCGCGCCCGCACGTCGGCGACGATCGACTCGACGGCGCGCACGACGTCGACCGGCACCTCCGACGGCGGGCGGTCCACCGCCCTCGCGATGCCCTCGAGGCCCAGCGTGCGCGCATCCAGGATCTTCATGGGAGCGGGTGCCGCGAGGCCGGCTCGCCGCGTGAGTGGCCTGTTTTAGAAGCGGCGTGGCACCGTCGCAGCTCGGCGATCAGGCGGTTGATGGCCACGTACTCCGTCTTCATGGCCGCTCGGTTCACGATGAGGCGTGCGGTCGAGTGCGTGATCTCCGCCACCTCGACAAGCCCGTTCACGCGCAGCGTCTCGCCGGACTGCACGAGGTCCACGATGCGTTCGGCGAGGCCGACGAGCGGGGCCAGCTCGATGGAGCCGTCGAGCCGGACGATCTCCACCTGGACGCCGCGCGCGGAGAAGTACTGCTCGGTCAGCCGCGGATACTTGGTCGCCACCCGCACCCACGACCACTTGCTCGGATCGTCACGCTCCCACAGCTCGCGCGGCTCCGCCACCACCAGGCGGCAGAAGCCGAAGCCGAGGTCGAGCGGCTCGTACACGTCGGGCTCCTGCTCGAGCAGGATGTCCTTGCCGACGATGCCGAGGTGGGCGGCGCCGTAGGTCACGTAGGCCGGCACGTCGGCCGGCTTCAGGAAGAGCAGGCGCAGGCCGTAGTGCGCGTCGTCGAAGATCAACCGCCGCGAGGCCTGGTCGACGCCGTCCACGCCGATCTCGCGCAGGAGGTCCAGCGCGGGCTCGAGCAGACGGCCCTTGGGCAGCGCCAGCGTGAGGGGCTCGCTCACGGCCGCCGCTCCACGCGCGCGCCGAGCGCGCCCAGCTTGCGCTCCAGCTTCTCGTAGCCCCGGTCGAGGTGGTAGATGCGCGAGACCTCCGTGCGTCCGCGCGCGGCCAGCCCGGCCAGCACGAGCGCGGCGGAGGCCCGCAGGTCGGAAGCCATGACCGGCGCGCCCTGGTACGCCTCGACGCCGCGCACGATGGCGATGGCGCCGTCGGTCGCGATGGAGGCACCCATGCGCGCCAGCTCGGCGGCGTGCATGAACCGATTCTCGAAGATCGTCTCGGTCACGGTCGACTGGCCGTCGGCGAGGCCCAGCAGGGTCATGAGCTGCGCCTGCATGTCGGTCGGAAAGCCCGGGAAGGGGCTCGTCATCACGTCGGCCGGTCGCGGCCGCCCCTCGGCCCGCGCGCGCACCCACGTGGCGCCCGTCTCCACCATCACCCCGCACTCCTCGAGCTTGGCGAGGACGGCGGCGAGGTGGCCCGGCACGACGTCGGTCACACGCACGTCGCCACGGGTGATGGCGCCGGCCACCAGCAGCGTGCCGGCCTCGATGCGATCGGGCACGATGCGATGCAGCGCGCCGCCGAGCTCGGGGACGCCCTCGATCTCGATGCGCCCCGTGCCGATGCCGCCGATCCGCGCGCCCATCGTGGTGAGCAACGCCGCGAGGTCGCCGACCTCGGGCTCGCGCGCCGCGTTCTCGATCACGGTGACGCCCTCCGCGAGCGCGGCGGCCATCATCAGGTTCTCGGTGCCGGTCACCGTCACCATGTCGGTCGCGATGCGCGCGCCCTTGAGACGGCTGGCCCGCGCCACCACGTAGCCGTTCTCGATGGCGATCTCGGCGCCCAGCCTGGCGAGCCCCTTGAGGTGCTGATCGATGGGCCGCACGCCGATGGCGCAGCCGCCCGGCAGCGCCACGCGCGCCGAGCCGTGGCGCGCCACCAGCGGGCCCAGGACGAGCACGGAGGCGCGCATGGTGGAGACGAGATCGTACGGCGCCACGTCGCTGGTGACGCGCTCGACGGTCAGCGTGGTGCCGCGGCCCTGGCGCTCGACGCGCGCGCCCAGCGTCTGGAGCAGCTTCAGCATGGTGCGGACGTCGCCGAGCTCGGGCACGTTGCCGAGCGTGAGCGGCCGCGCGGTGAGCAGCGAGGCGGCCATCGCCGGCAGCGCCGCGTTCTTCGCCGCGCTCACCGCGACCTCACCCTTGAGCGGCACGCCCCCCTCGATGAGCAGTCGCGCGGGCATCAGTCGAGCCCTCCCGCGACGAAGCGCTCCACGCCGGCGAGGTCGCGACGCGCCGTGACGCGCGTGAAGCCCGCAGCTTCCAGCAGCGCGCCGACAGTGCCCATCTGGCTCCCGCCGGCCGTCTCCAGCAGGAGCATGCCGCCCTGCTTCAGTCGCGCCGGCGCCTCGGCCACGATGCGCCGGATGACGTCGAGTCCGTCGTCGCCGCCGTCGAGCGCGAGCTGCGGATCGAAGCGGCTCACCTCGGGGGCCAGCGTCGGGATGACCACGCTCGGCAGGTAGGGCGGATTGGCGACGATGAGGTCGGCGCGCACGCCGCCGAGCGCGGCGAACAGGTCGGACTCGACGACGGTGACCCGCGCGTCCAGTCCCAGCGCGCCGACGTTGGCGCGCGCGAGCGCGGCGGCGGCCGGCGACAGCTCCAGCGCGAGGACCGTGGCGTCGTCACGCTCGACGGCGATCGCGCACGCGATGCAGCCGGTGCCGGCGCCGAGGTCGAGGACGAGCGGCGCGGGCGCGCGCGGCAGGAGCTCGAGCGCCCACTCCACGAGCAGCTCGGTCTCCGGCCGCGGCACCATCGCCTCCGGACCGACCCGCACCGTGAGGCCGCGGAAGGCCTGCGTGCCGAGGATGTGCTGGAGCGGCTCGCGGTCCATCCGCCGCCGCAGGGCGAGGGCGTAGCGGGCGTCGTGCGGGGCGCCGACCGCCCGGTGTGGATCGAGGGCGAGCGCGGAGCGCGACAGGCCGAGCACGCCGGCCAGCAACCATTCGGCGTCGGCCGCAGGGCTCTCCACGCCGGCCGACTGCAGCGCCGCCGTGCCGATGCGCAGGGCGGTCCGCACCGGCATGGCGGCGCCGATGAGCGCGTCGGGGTCGGCGGCGCTCGCCAGCGTCGTGCCCATCAGCTCGCCACCTTCTGCAGGCGCTCGGCCTGCTCGGCGGCGGCCAGGGCCTCGATCAGCTCGTCGATGTCGCCCTCCAGGACCTCGGGCAGCCGGTGCAGCGTGAGGCCGATGCGGTGGTCGGTCACACGGTTCTGGGCAAAGTTGTAGGTGCGGATGCGCTCGCTGCGCTCGCCGGTGCCCACCTGCGAGCGGCGGTCGGCCGCGATGGCCGCCTGCTGCTCTTCCTGGGCGCGCTCGAGCAGGCGGGCCTTGAGCACGCGCATCGCCTTCGCGCGGTTCTTGATCTGCGAGCGCTCGTCCTGGCAGGTCACGACGAGGCCGGTGGGGACGTGGGTGATGCGCACGGCCGAGTCGGTGGTGTTGACGCCCTGACCGCCGGGGCCCGACGAGCGATAGACGTCCACGCGGATGTCCTTCTCTGCCACCTGCACGTCCACGTCCTCGGCTTCCGGCAACACGGCCACCGTGACCGTCGAGGTGTGGATGCGGCCCGCCGACTCGGTCACCGGCACGCGCTGCACGCGGTGCACGCCGCGCTCGAACTTGAGCCGGCTCCAGGCCCCACGGCCCTGGATGAAGAAGATGACGTCCTTGAGGCCACCCACGCCGGTGACGCTGGAGTCCATCACCTCGACCTTCCAGCGCTGGCGCTCCGCGTACTTCGTGTACATGCGGGCCAGGTCGGCGGCGAACAGCGCCGCCTCGTCGCCGCCGGCGCCGGCGCGGATCTCCACGAAGACGTTCTTGTCGTCGTTGGGATCGCGGGGCAGGAGCAGCCGCTTGAGGTCGGCCTCGAGCGTCGTCTGCCGGCCGCTCAGCTCGTCGATCTCCGCCTGCGCCAGCTCGGCCAGCTCGCGGTCGCCGCCCTCGGCCAGGATGTGCTGCGCCTCGCTGAGCTTGCGGAGGACGTCGCGATACTCGCCGAAGCGCTCGACGATCTCCTGGCTGTCCGCGTGCTCCTTGCGCAGGCGCGCGTACTCCGCCTGCTGGGAGAAGATCGAGGGGTCCGACAGCCGCCGGGCGATCTCGTGCGACCGCTCTTCGATCTGACGGAGCTTGTCAAACAGCATGGCGGATCAGCGCCTCCCGGGCGAAAGCGCCCGCCCCGGGCCGCTTACTGCTGCGGTGCCGGCTGCCGCTTGTACTTCCGCTGGAAGCGCTCCACGCGACCGGCCGTGTCCATGAGCTTCTGCTTGCCCGTGAAGAACGGATGGCACTTCGAGCAGACTTCCACCCGGATGTCCGGCTTGGTCGAGCGCGTCTTGATGATCTCCCCGCACGCGCAGGTGATCGTCGTGTCCACGTATTCCGGATGAATGCCCACCTTCACGGCGCCAGTTCCTCCTTGGAAGCCCCAAGTCTACCCGCGACCGCCCAGAAACGCAAAAACGTCCGCTGTTTGGTGATGCTTTACGACAGTCCGAGGATTCGACGAGGCAGGGAGGAGCGCGCGCCGTCAGGCGCGCGGCAACCGCCGGAAGGGGGGCAAAGCCCCCTCCGGGCCTCATCCCATGCTGTGCATGGCGGCCAGGAACTCCTTGTTGGACTTGGTCTGCTTGAGCTTGTCGAGCAGGAGCTCCATGGCCTCGACCGGGTTGAGCTGCGAGAGGGCCTTGCGAAGCAGCCAGACCTTCTGGAGCTCGTCCTTCTCGAGCAGCAGCTCCTCTTTCCGGGTGCCGGACTGCTCGATGTTGATCGTGGGGAAGATGCGCTTGTCCATCAGGCGCCGGTCGAGGTGGACTTCCATGTTGCCGGTGCCCTTGAACTCCTCGAAGATCACGTCGTCCATCCGGCTGCCGGTGTCCACGATGGCCGTGGCCATGATGGTCAGCGAGCCGCCCTCCTCGATGTTGCGCGCCGTCGCGAAGAAGCGCCGCGGGCGCTGCAGGGCATTGGCGTCCAGACCGCCCGAGAGCACCTTGCCGGAGGACGGGATGACCGCGTTGTGGGCGCGCGCGAAGCGCGTGAGCGAGTCCAGCAGGATGACCACGTCGCGCTTGTGCTCGACCAGCCGCTTGGCCTTCTCGATGACCATGTCGGCCACCTGGATGTGGCGCTGCGGCGGCTCGTCGAACGTGGAGGACACCACCTCGCCCTTCACCGAGCGCTGCATGTCGGTCACCTCTTCCGGCCGCTCGTCGATGAGCAGCACGATGAGGTAGACCTCCGGGTGGTTCGTCGCGATGGCGTGGGCGATGGACTGCAGCATCATCGTCTTGCCGGTGCGCGGCGCCGCCACGATCATCCCGCGCTGGCCCTTGCCGATGGGACACAGCAGGTCCATCACGCGCGTCGTGAGGTCCTCGGTGTTCCACTCCAGCTTCAGCCGCTCCATCGGGTAGAGCGGCGTGAGGTTGTCGAAGAAGATCTTCTCGCGCGCCTGGTCGGGCGTCTCGAAGTTGATCGCCTCGACCTTCAGCAGCGCGAAGTAGCGCTCGGTGTCCTTGGGCGGCCGGACCTGGCCGGAGATGGTATCGCCGGTGCGCAGGTCGAAGCGGCGGATCTGCGAGGGCGAGACGTAGATGTCGTCGGGCCCCGGCAGGTAGTTGTAGTCCGGAGCCCGGAGGAAGCCGAAGCCGTCGGGCAGGACCTCCAGCACGCCTTCCGCGTAGATCAGCCCGTCCTTCTCGGCCTGGGCCTGGAGGATCTTGAAGATCAGCTCCTGCTTGCGGAGCCCGCCGTAGTTCTGGACGTTGAGGTCCCGCGCGATCCCGTTGAGATCGGCGATGGCCTTTTCCTTGAGCTCGGAAAGGTTCATGCCGTTGGCGGGTATGGAGGGCGCGTTCTCGGTGGCGTTGGGCTGTCCTTGTCCTCGTTCTCGGCGGGAACTCATTCGGGGGCTCCGGGCGCGGCGACGTGTCGCCGCTTCAGGTTTGTTGTTGCCGTTTGCGTAGGTTTTCTACGAGGTTGGGGCGGCGGAATTAGAGACATCCTCCCATTGGGCCCCGGGTTTTGTCAACGCTTTTTCACATCCGGACCTCGATGATGGCCCGCTGCTTGATCTCTTTCAGCCAGGCCTCCTGGCGGGTCTCGTACTTCTGACGGAATAAGATGTCGCGAATCTGCTGGCGGATGCGGACCAGGCCCTCCCCTTCCAGCCCCTCCTTCGACTCCAGCCGGAAGACGTGGTAGCCGAGCGGCGACCGGAACGGCTGCGAGAGCTGCCCGGGCTTCAGGCCCAGGATGGCCCCTTCGACGTCCTGGGCCAGCTCCCCCCGCTTGAGCGTGCCGAGATCGCCGCCGTCCTTGGCGCTGGCGTCCCGCGAGTGCTGCCGGGCCAGCTCGGTGAAATCGGCGCCGTCGGTGAGCTGGGACCGTAGGATTCCGGCCTTGATCCGCGCGGCCTCCCAGCCCGTGTCGCTGTCGTCCTCCGGCGGAATCAGGATGTGGCGGGCGTGGTAGGAGAGCCCGGTCTCCAGCTTGCCGCGGTTCTCCTCCAGGTACTGGGAGATCTCGTCCTCGGTGACCGAGACCCGCAGCGCCACCTTGCGCCGCAGCAGCTTGGACACCTTGATGCCGTCCCGCAGCCGCTTCTTGATCGAATCGAGCGTGACGCCCTGCGCCCGGATGAGCGTGTCGAACTCCTCTTCGGTCGAGACGCCGTACCGCTTGATCCGCTCGAGGAACTCCTCGTTCAGCTCGGTGTCCTCGACCTGGATCTTCTCGCGGTCGGCCTCCTGCAGCTGCAGGCGGCTGTCGATCAGCCGGGCCAGCGATTCCCTGCGCAGCTCCTCGTCGGTGGGGCCGCCGGCCTGCTGCCGGTTCTCCGCACGGTAGACCGCGATCGACTCGATGAGCTCGTTCAGCGTGATGGCGTCGTTGTTGACGACGGCGATGATGCGGTCCGAGAGCTCCTCGTTGTCCTCGGTGGGCCGCTGGCGGATGTCGCCCGGCTTCGGCGTGTCGAGGAGGTTGGGATTGTGCGGCGCCGGCGTGGCGACCGCCGACGGCGCGTCCTGCTTGCCCAGCCATGGCACCCAGCCCGGCATGCCGATCCCGCACCCGCTCAGCAGGAGCACGAGCGCCGCCAGCACGCCGGCCGGCCGGAGCCTCATGCCGCGAAGCCTCGCAGCACGCCCAGCAGCGAGTCGCGCACGGCGGGCCAGCTGTCGCGGGCCACGGCGGCCTCCACCGTGAACTCGCGGCGCATCTTGAGGCGGCCGCGGCTGGCGTGGATGGCCTTCACCAGCGCCGCCGGCTCCACGCGCGTGGAAGGCGCGAAGGTGATCACCGCCTTGCCCTCGCCGGACTCGACCCGCTCGATGCCGAGGGCGCGCGCCGCGATGCGGATGCGGACGATGTCGATGAGCTGCTCGAGCGTGATGGCGTCGTTGTTGACGACGGCGATGATGCGGTCCGAGAGCTCCTCGTTGTCCTCGGTGGGCCGCTGGCGGATGTCGCCCGGCTTCGGCGTGTCGAGGAGGTTGGGATTGTGCGGCGCCGGCGTGGCGACCGCCGACGGCGCGTCCTGCTTGCCCAGCCATGGCACCCAGCCCGGCATGCCGATCCCGCACCCGCTCAGCAGGAGCACGAGCGCCGCCAGCGCGCCGGCCGGCCGGAGCCTCATGCCGCGAAGCCTCGCAGCACGCCCAGCAGCGAGTCGCGCACGGCGGGCCAGCTGTCGCGGGCCACGGCGGCCTCCACGGTGAACTCGCGGCGCATCTTGAGGCGGCCGCGGCTGGCGTGGATGGCCTTCACCAGCGCCGCCGGCTCCACGCGCGTGGAAGGCGCGAAGGTGATCACCGCCTTGCCCTCGCCGGACTCGACCCGCTCGATGCCGAGGGCGCGCGCCGCGATGCGGATGCGGACGATGTCGATGAGCTGCTCGGCGGGCTCGGGCAACGGCCCGAAGCGATCGGCCAGCTCGGCACGCAGGTCGGCGAGCTCGTCGTCGCCGGCCGCCCCGGCCAGCCGCTTGTAGAACGCCAGTCGCTGATTGACCTCTGGGACATAGTCCTCGGGCAAGAACCCTTCGACGGACACGTTGATGACCGGCTCGACGGCGACTCCGGTCCGATCGCCTTTCAATTCTTGCACAGCTTCCGCGAGAAGCTTGCTGTAAAGATCGTAGCCGACGGCGGCGATGTGGCCGTGCTGCTGGGCCCCGAGCAGGTTGCCCGCCCCCCGGATCTCCAGATCCCGGAGCGCCAGCTTGAAGCCTGAGCCCAGTTCCGTCAACTCCTGCAGGGCGCGCAGCCGGCGCTGGGCCTGCTCGTCCACCCGGCCGTCGGCGGGCACCAGCAGGTAGCAGTACGCCTGCTGCCGCTCGCGCCCCACCCGCCCGCGGAGCTGGTAGAGCTGGGCGAGGCCGAAGCGATCGGCCCGGTTGATGATGATCGTGTTCGAGGCCGGGATGTCGAGGCCGGACTCCACGATGGCCGTCGACACGAGCACGTCGGCCTGGCCGCTGACGAACCGCACCATCGTGGCCTCGAGCTCGCGCTCCTTCATCTGGCCGTGGCCCATGATCACGCGGGCCTCGGGCACCAGCTCCTGGATGAAGCGCGCCATCGACACCAGCGACTGCACGCGGTTGTGGACGAAGAAGACCTGGCCCCCACGCTCCAGCTCGCGCTCCAGCGCCTCCTTGATGACGGCCTTGTTGAAGCGCCGCACGACGGTCTCGACCGGCAGCCGATCGAGCGGCGCCGTCTCGATGACCGACATGTCGCGCACGCCCGAGAGCGCCATGTAGAGCGTGCGCGGGATCGGCGTCGCCGTCAGCGCCAGCACGTCCACCGACTCGCGGAGCTGCTTCACCCGCTCCTTGTGGGCGACGCCGAAGCGGTGCTCCTCGTCGACGACCAGCAGGCCGAGCCGCTTGAACGCGACGTCCTTGGAGAGCAGCCGGTGGGTGCCGATGACGACGTCCACCGTGCCCTGGCGCAAGCCCTCGACGACGGCCTTCTGCTCCTTGGGCGAGCGGAAGCGCGAGAGCAGCTCGACCTTGGCGGGGAAGGGGCCGAAGCGATCGCTGAAGGTGGACCAGTGCTGCTGGGCCAGCACGGTGGTGGGCACCAGCACGGCGACCTGGTGGCCCTCGCCGACGGCCTTGAAGGCGGCGCGCAGCGCGACCTCCGTCTTGCCGTAGCCCACGTCGCCGGCGACCAGGCGGTCCATCGGGCGCGAGCCCTCCAGGTCGCGCTTGACGTCCTCGATCGCGCGGAGCTGATCGCGCGTCTCCTCGAAGCGGAACGCCGCCTCGAACTCGCGCTGCCACGGCGTGTCGGGAGCGAAGGCGTGGCCCTCGGCCACCGCGCGCTTGGCGTAGAGCTTCAGCAGCTCCTCGGCCATCTCGCGCAGCGCCGCACGCACCGACTCCTTCACGCGCTGCCAGGAGGCGCCGCCCAGCCGGTCGAGCTTGGCGGTGCCGGCGTCGCCGCCCAGGTACTTGGAGACGAGGTCCAGGCGCTCGACGGGCACGTAGAGGCGGCCGCCCTCCGTGTACTCCAGCTCGAGGAAGTCGCCGTCGCGGTCGCCGACCGACATCGTGCGCAGCCCGACGTAGCGCCCGATGCCGTGGTCCTCGTGCACGACCAGGTCGCCGATCTCCAGGTCGGTGAACGCCGTGAGCGCGGCGCCGCGCTGGTACTTGGGGCGCCGCAGCGTGCGGCGGCGGGCGCCGAAGATCTCCGTCTCGGTGAGCAAGACCAGGCCGACGGCGGCGATGGCCAGCCCGGCCGACAGCTCGCCGACGACGATGGCCAGCGGCTCCGGCGCGTCGATGCCGGGCGCGACGAGGGCCTCGACGTCGTGATCGCGCAGGATCTGCCGCAGGTGCTCGGCCTGCAGCTCGTCGGCCACGACGAGCCGGACCGTGAAGCCCTCGACGCGCCAGCGGGCCAGCGCCGCGGTGAGATCGGCGAAGCGCCCGCTGAAGCGCGGGACCTCCTGCGTGTCGAGCACGTGCTCGGCCGCCGTGCCCGCCACCAGCTCGAGCTCCACGCGCGGGCGGTCGCCGAGCACCTCGCGCAGCGGGCGGCGGCCCGGCGCCTCCTCCGAGGTCTCGTCCAGCAGCGCCGGCGCGTCGAGGATCGCCGGCGCGCCGGGCGGCGCGAAGTCGAGCACGTGGGCGACACCGGCCGCGTCGTCGGCCGGGGTACCCAGCGGCAGCACGAGCAGCTCGTCGAGCGGGTCGGTGGAGCGCTGGGTGCTGGGATCGAAGAGGCGGATCGACTCCACGTCGTCGCCGAAGAATTCCAGCCGCACGGGGCGCGCGTGGCTGGGGACGAAGACGTCCACGATACCGCCGCGCACGCTCCACTGGCCGACCTCCACCACGGTGTCCACGCGCTCGTAGCCGGCCGTCTCGAAGGCCTCCAGCAGCAGCTCGCGCTCCAGCCGGTCGCCCGCGGTGATGCGCAGCGAGCGGTCGGCGAACTCGCGCGGCGCCGGCAGCGGCGTGTCGAGGCCGGCCGGCGTGGCCACGACGATCACCGGCTCGCCCGCGGCCAGCCGGCGCGCGATGACGGCGCGCTCGGCGTCGGCCTCGCGGTGGTGCCCGCCGCGCCAGAGGCGCGGCTCGCGCTCGGGGAACTCCAGCGCGGATGCGCCGAAGAATTTCAGGTCCTGCGTCATGCGGTGGGCGTCGGCCATCGAGCGCACGACCACGACGGCGGCACGCGGATGGGCGTGCAGGAGATCGGCGACGACGAGCGCGCGGGCGGCCCCGGCGAGACCGGCGACCGGCAGGCAGGCGTCTCCCTCGGCGAACGCTTTCGCCAGCCCCTGAAACGCCTCCCAGTCCTTCAGCATCAGAGCCTCTTCACGGTATCACGCGCTCGAAATATTCATGGCGGCCGCGAGGATCGGCTTGGCCCACGCCGGGGTGTCGCCCAGCGGGCCCGCGGCCACGATCCGGCCGCGCGCCACGTGGAGGAGCAGCCGCGGCTCCGGCGCGACCCCGGCCCGCGGATCGGCCTCGGCGCTGTTGTCATAGACGCGCAGCTCGGTGAGCCGAGGCAGCAGCCGGATCAGGTTCAGACGGCTGTCGTGAAAGCGGCGGCGCACCGTCGCCTCCGGGATGTCGTGGCCGCCCGCGGCCACTCGCGCGCGCACGCGGGCCAGATGCAGCTCGACGCTGCCGAGGCCCACGTACCAGACACGGACGTCGAGCCCGGACGCCAGGGCGCGCTCCAGAAGTGCCGTGATGGTGGCGCCGCCGAGCGTGGTCTCGAAGGCGAAGCTGGCGCGCTCGGCGATGGCGTGCTCGAGCAGCCGCTTGCCCTGGTGCCATGCCGCGCTGTTGGCCTCGACCTGGCTCAGTCCGGGCAGCCGCGCGAGGATCAGCCGTGCGGCGGCATCGGGGTCGAAGGCCTCGACGCCCTGCCGCCGGAAGGTGGCGCCGGCGATGCTGCTCTTACCGGCGCCGTTGGTGCCCGCGAGGACGTAGATGCACGGGGTCGCGGCCGCCTCAGCCACGCTTGCGCGCGGCCGCGACGGCGGCGCGCCCGAGCTCCCGCGGCGTCGCGTCGAAGGCGGCCTTCATGCCGGCCCGCGCCTTCGGCGTCTGCATCCCGGCGAGGAGCGCGTCGAAGTGGCCGCCGAGCGCCTCCAGCGTGCGCTCGGTGGCCTGCGTGAGCGCGTTGAAGTCCGCCATGGAGAGCACCACGGCCTTGGGCGCGTCGTGCTTGGTGATGACGACGCGGCCGCCTCCGAGGACGATGTCGAGGAGCCGCCCGAACTCCTTCTTGGCGACCGTCGCCGTGAAGGACGCGGGGCTGTCCGCGGCGGGCGTGACGGCGCGGGCCGTGCCGCGCGCATGCCGGATCGTAGGCTTCGTACGGTGGGCAACGCGCGCGGGCCGGGCCATGGCGCTGGTCCTCCTGACCGACTTTAACCCATTTTAACCATAATGGTCGATTTGGGTTACCGCGCCCCCTTGGCCAGGTAGAAGGAGAGCGTCTCCAGCTCGATCGAGAGGTCGACGTTCTTGAGGCGCACCTCGCGACCCACCCGCAGCCGGGTGGGCGCGAAGTTGAGGACGGCCTTGATGCCGGCCGCCACCAGCTGCTCGGTGACGGTCTGGGCCGCCTCGGGCGGCACCGCCACGATGGCGATCTGCACGGCCCGGGCCTTGATCTCGCGGGCCATGTCGCGGCTGCCCACGATCGGCACCGACTCGATCTCGCGGCCGATCTTGGCCGGGTCGTCGTCGATGACGACCGCAATGCGGAAGCCCTGGCGGGCGAAGCCCTTGTAGTGGAAGAGGGCGGAGCCGAGGTTGCCGAGCCCGACCAGGGCCACCGACCACTCGCGGTCGAGGCCGAGGATCCGCTGCAGCTCGGCCTTGAGCCCGGCCACGTAGTAGCCGATGCCGCGCACGCCGAACTCGCCGAAGTAGGCCAGGTCCTTGCGCACCTGGGCCGAGTTGAGGCTGAAGCGCTCGGCCAGCTCCTGGGACGAGATGGTCTTGACGCCATCCTCCTCGAGCTGCTGGAGGCAGCGCGTGTACACCGACAGACGACGGATCGCCATCTCGGGAATCTTCGTCAGACGATGGTTGGCGCGCGCCATGATGCGTGGCGGACGGCGCGGACCGCGGTCCGCGCCGCCGGACTCCGAGTGCGTCGCTACTTAATGGGCTGCACGAACAACAGGATCATGGCGACGACCAGGACGTAGATGGCCAGCGACTCGATCAGCGCGAGGCCGATGATCAGCGCGGTCTGGATGCGAGCGGCCGCCCCTGGCTGCCGGCCCATGGCCTCGACGGCGGCCGCGACCGCCCGGCCCTGTCCCAGGCCACACAGGCCGGAGGCGATCGCCATCCCCACCCCGGCCGCGATGACGGCGAACGGGCCGATCCATTCGCCGCCGGCTCCGGGCTCCGCGGCCAGCGCCAGACCGGGAAACGCCAGCACTGCTATGCCTGTCGCAATCAATGAACGCACGCTCGACCTCCTCTTGTGGATTGTGGGTCCGTCAATGATGAGCCGGATGGGATTCGCCGCCATGGTGCTCGGCTTCCTCGATCGCCCCCGAGATGTAGAGCATCGTCAGCATCACGAAAATGAACGCCTGGAGAAACGACACCAGGATCTTCAGCGGATACAGGAACCCGACGGTGAAGGCGATCATCACGATTCCACCGAGGCCGCCGACGACGGCTCCCAGCGCGCCGCCGGACAGCGCCCAGCCGATGAGGCCTTGAAGGCCCATCAGGAAGAAGATGATGGCCAGCAGGATGTGGCCGCCTACCATGTTGCCGAACAGCCGCAGCGTGAGCGACAGCGGCCGCGCCAGGTGGCTGATGATCTCGATGACGAACATCAGCGGCTTGAGTGCGAGCGGCACCGGCCCCGCGAAGTGGGCGAGGTAGGTGAGCGCGCCCTGCTTGCGTGCGCCGATCCAGTGATAGGAGAAGAAGACGATCAGCGCGCAGGCCGCGGTGGTGTTGAGGTTGGTGGTCGGCCCGCTGAAGCCCGGCACCAGCGACACCAGATTGCTGGTGAGGATGAAGAGGCCCAGGGTGCCGATGAGCGGCAAGAAGGGCCGGCCCTGCGGGCCGAGGACGTCGTCGATGAGCTGCTGGAACTGCTCGAGGACGACCTCGAAGAAGTTCTGCAGTCCCCGCGGCACCAGTTGAACATCGCGGGAAGCCACGAAGGCGAGGCCGGCCAGCACGAGCATCACCAGCCACGTGTAGGTCACGTGATCGGGCACGAAGCCCGCGCGGTGGCACTCGAAGGGCGACCACTGGCAGGCGATGCCGGGCAGCCGGAAGATCGGCGCGTGCTCGATCACTTCCACGGGGGGCTCTCGCGGGTCAGGCGCAGGCCCTCGATGACGACGATCACGGGCAGAAGGCTGTAGCCCGCCAGCACGGCCAGCGGATGGGCCCAGCCGTGGACGAACAGCACGGCGGCGACGGCGCTCACCGCGGCGAAGCGCAGCCCCGCGGTGACGATCCACGCGGCGGGCGGGGTGGCGGCCGCCGCGCGCGCCGCCAGCAGCCGGAAGCTGAACAGCGCGAGCGCGCCGCCAGCCACCACGCCGGCCGCGACTGGCGTCCCTGCCAACCACCCGCCCGCGAGGGCCAGCGGCAGCACGGCGAGCGCCGTCGTCACGGTCACGCGCGCCGTCAGCTCACTTGCCGTCATCGACGTCCCGTCCCGCTCGATTCACCGTTCGAAAGAGGTTCACGAATCCCGCCGCGATGCCGAAGCCGAGGCCGATCAGCGTCAGCCACGGCGAGGTGCCCAGCCACTTGTCCAGGTAGTAGCCACCGGCGAGCCCGATCACCGTCGCCAGCACCAGCGTCATGCCGATCGTCGACAGTTCACCGAGTGCTTTCCAGGCGCTCTGCTCATCGCCCGGCGCCATGTGAAGCGAAACACTAGCACAGGCCCCCGACACCGACAAGCCAGCGAAAGCCGCTGATTTGTCGAATTAATCGCGGCGGGACGGCGGCGACGGCAACGTACAACCGCTAGCCGAACATTCCGCCCATCCGCGTGCCCGCCACGCGGTTGATCACCACCACCGTGAGCGCGGCCACCGCGATCAGGATCATGCCGAGCGCGGCCGCCTCGTTGGCGCTGCCCGCGATGTAGAAGGAGAAGATGCCGACGGGAATCGTCTCCCACCCTCCGAGGGACAGGAAGAGAACGGCCGAGGCCTCTTGCAGCGAGGTCATGAACGAGAACAGCGCGCCCACCAGCACGCCGCGCCAGATCAGCGGCAGAGTGACGTCGCGAAAGCTGCGCAGCCCCGGCGCGCCCACGCTGGCCGCCGCCTCCTCCATCGAGCGGTGCACCAGCAGGAGCGACGCATACGCGCCGCGCACCGTGTACGGCAGCCGCCGGATGCAGAGCACCAGCGGAATCACGATCCAGAGGCTGGTGAGCTTGAAGCCCACGCCGGGCACCTCGAAGTGGAACGCGCGGATGTACGCGATGCCGATGGCGGTGCCGGGAATGGCGAGGATGAGCGTGTTCAGCCCGTCGAGGACGTCGCGGCCGGCCAGGCGCGTGCGAGCCAGGATCCAGGCGATCGGCACGCCGAGGGCCACGCAGCCGAGCACGGCCAGCCCCGAGGAAAGGAACGAGTTCACGACGTACTTCGGCGTCTCCACGATCACGCGCTCGTAGTACTGCAGCGTGTACTGCACGGGGAACGGCGTCAGCGACCAGCCCTTGCCGACGGAGGCGAGCGCCACGCCCAGGTAGGGAATGAACGAGGCGAGCATCACGAGCGAGAGGAAGGCGACGGCGGCGGCCTGCCAGGACGGAGACAACCGGCGCCGCGCCACGCGCGAGTAGGCGAGCGACGAGTAATCCTTGATGGCGACGTAGCGGCGCGCCGCCACCAGGAACACCAGCGCCAGCACGACCATCAGGGCCGAGATCACGATGCCCATGCGGAAGAGCCGCCGATCGACGAACTGCACGATGTTGAGGTAGGCCTGGGCCGCCAGCAGATCGTGCACCCCGAGCACGAGGGGGGTCGCGAAGTCCGAGAAGGTCCAGATGAACACCAGCAGGGCGCCCGCCACGTAGCCGGGCGTGGCGAGCGGCAGCGTGATCGTGCGCAGCTTGCGCCAGCCGCGGGCGCCCACGCTCTCGGCCGCCTCCTCGAGCGCGGGGTCGATCTTGGCCAGCGCATCGACGACGTTGAGCGTGATCATCGGGAACAGGTGGAGCGTCTCCACGAGCAGCACGCCGTGGATCCCGTAGACGAAGTTGATCGGCCTGGCGACGTCGAGCCAGTCGTGCAGCAGCACGTTGACGGTGCCGGCCCGCCCGAGGATGAACGTGACGCCGAGCACGCCGACGAGCGGCGGCGAGATGATCGGGATCAGCGTCAGGTAGCCGAAGAGGTCGCGGCCGCGGAAGTCGAAGCGCACGAGGAGGAACGCCACCGCGAAGCCGAGCACGGAGGTGGCGGCGACCGTGCCCAGGCCGAGCAGGATCGAGTTCCAGAGCGAGCGCACGTAGTAGGCGTCACGGCCGAACTCGACGAAGTTCGCGACGGTGAATCCCCCGGCCTCGTCGGTGAACGCGTCGTAGAAGATGCGCAGCAGCGGATAGACGAGGAAGACCAGCAGGAAGAGCCAGATCGCGCCGTAGCCGAGGCGCCTCACTCGTCCGGCAGCGTGAGCGCGACGGAGGCCGGGAAGCCGACGCGCACGGGCGCACCGACGGGGAGCGGCTGGTGATGCCAGGGATCGCCCACGTCCACCTTGAGGACCAGCCCGGCGGCCGTCTCCACGTCGTAGCGCAGCGTGTTGCCGAGGTAGGACGCCAGCGTCACGCGGCCCGCGAAGACGTTGTCGCCGCCGCCGAGCGCCACGTTCTCCGGGCGCACGGCCAGCACGCAGCGCGCGCCGGGCGCCACGCCGGCGGCCGGGCGCGCTCGCACGAGGCCGAGCGCGGTCTCCACCAGCGCGCGGTCCCCCGCGCGCTCCGTGCAGCGGCCGGGGATGAAGTTGTTGGTCCCCACGAAGTCGGCCACGAACCGGTTGACCGGGCGCTCGTAGAGCGTTTTCGGCTCCGCCACCTGCTGGACGCGGCCGTCGCGCATCACCGCCACGCGGTCGGAGAGCGAGAGCGCTTCCTCCTGATCGTGGGTGACGTAGATCGTCGTGATACCCAGAGACTGCTGAAGCTTGCGGATCTCGGCCCGCACCTGGACGCGGATCTTGGCATCCAGGTTGGACAAGGGCTCGTCGAGCAGCAGGATGTCGGGATTGAGGACGAGCGCGCGGGCCAATGCCACCCGCTGCTGCTGGCCGCCCGAGAGCTGGCCGGGATAGCGATCCTCGAGACCGGTGAGATTGACCTGCGCCAACCCGCGCGCCAGGCGCTGCGCGATCTCGGCGGCGGGCAGCTTGCGCAGGCGCAGGCCGTACGTGATGTTCGCGCGCACGGTCATGTGCGGCCACAGCGCGTAGTTCTGGAACACCATGCCGATGTTGCGCGCGTAGGACGGCAGCGTGTCCACCCGACGGGTGCCGAAGTGGATCTCGCCCGCGTCGGGCGGCCGGTAGAAGCCGGCGATCAGCCGCAGCAGCGTCGTCTTGCCGCAGCCCGACGGCCCCAGCAACGTGAACAGCTCGCCGTCGGCCACCTCCAGCGTGGTGTCGTCCACGGCGATGACGCCGCCGAAGCGCTTGACGACGCCGCGCAGGACGATCTCCACCCTAGTTCGGCTTCTTCCACACGGACTCGATGTCGGAGCGGAACCGGGTCTTGAGCGCCTCCGAGCGCCTGGCCGCCACGCCCTCGTCGTAGATGTTGGCGATCTCGCCGTCGAAGTACGAGCGCACGCCGCCGGTGAACTGCACGGCCAGCTCGGCCGTGGAGCCGGGCGCGCCCTGCACCTTGTACTTCGGCGTGATCGGGAAGAGGCCGCGCTCCATGAAGACCTTCTGGCCGCGCTCGCTCAGCAGGAACTCGACGAAGGCCCGCGCGGCCCTGGGGCTGCGCGAGCCGGCCAGGATGGCCATCGGCTCCGGCGTGACGAAGGCGTTCTTCGGCGCCACGAACTTGATATCGAAGCCGGCCAGCTTCTCCTCGAAGGCCATGTAGGACGGCACCGCGAAGCCGGCGGCGTACTCGCCCTTGGCCACGACGGTCGGCACGTCACGGCTGCGCGCGGTGAAGTGACCGGTGTTGTCGGCCAGCTTCTTGAGCCACTGCCAGCCCTTGTCCTCGCCGTGCATCGACAGCATCACCTCGTACGTCGCGTTGGACGACGACGAGCGCGTGGGCGCGCACTGGGCGACCTCGCCCCTGAGCTTGGGGTTGAGCAGGTCCTCCCAGTCCTTCGGCTCGGCGATCCCCAGCCGCTTGATCTTGACGGGGTGATAGACAAGCCCGTACGGCTCCAGCGCGGTGCCGATCCAGTAGCCGTCCTTGTCCTTGAGCGGGATGGGCTTGGGCTTGCCGATCGAGGCGGGGATCGAGTCCCAGACCTCCTTGCTGATCTCCACCTTCTGCAGGAGCTTCTGCTCGGCCAGCTTCTCGAACAGTGCGGATTCGCCGCCCCAGAAGATGTCGGCGTCCGGCTTGCCCTTCCACTCCACGATGCGGCCGTACGCGACCGGCGTGCCGGCCGGGATCGCGTTGGTCTTCACCGTGACGTTCCACTTCTCCTTCGCGTACTCCGCGAACGCCTTCAGCGCGGCGTCGTGGATGAACTTCGACACCGGCGTGATCAGCGTCAGCTCGCTCTCGATCGGCGCCTGGGCCAGCGCGCCCCCGGCCAGGGCGGCGAGGAGCGCCGGGAACAGCGCGACGGCGACGAGTCGTCTCATGCGGAGGTCTCCTTTTCGGGGGGTTCCCAGCGGCGGGCCCGCTCGACCGCGCGGCGCCAGCTCTCGTAGCCGCGGGCACGCCGGGTCGGGTCCATCGTGGGCGTGAAGGTGCGCTCGACGGGATGGCGCGCGGCCAGCGCGTCGAGGGAGCGCCACACGCCGCTGCCCAGGCCCGCGAGATAGGCTGCGCCGAGGGCGGTCGTCTCGATCACCTTCGGGCGCATGACGGCGGTGTCGAGCACGTCGGCCTGGAACTGACAGAGGAAGTCGTTGGCGACGGCGCCGCCGTCAACCTTGAGCGCCGGCAGCCGCAGCTTGGCGTCGGCCGCCATGGCTTCCAGCACGTCGCGGCTCTGCCAGGCGATGGCCTCGAGCGTGGCCCGCACGAGGTGCGCGCGCGTGGTCCCGCGCGTGACGCCGACGATCGTGCCACGCGCGTAGGGGTCCCAGTACGGCGCGCCGAGCCCGACGAACGCGGGCACGAAGTAGACGCCGCCCGTGTCGTCCACCGACTCCGCCAGCGCCTGGGTCTCCGCGGCCTGGCGCACGAGGCCGAGCCCGTCGCGGAGCCACTGCACGGCGGCGCCGGCGATGAACACGCTGCCCTCGAGCGCGTACGTCGTGCGGCCGCCGATGCGCCAGGCCAGCGTCGTCAGCAGGCCGTGGCCGGAGACGACGGGGGTCGCGCCGGTGTTGAGCAGCGCGAAGCAGCCGGTGCCGTACGTGTTCTTGGCGCTGCCGGCCTCGTAGCACGCCTGCCCGAAGAGCGCGGCCTGCTGGTCGCCCGCGATGCCGGCGATCGGCACGCCGGCCGGCAGCCAGCCGACGTCGCTCGTCTCCGCGCAGACGCCGGACGAGTCGACGATCGCCGGCAGCACCTCGTACGGCACGTCGAGCAGCGCCAGCATCTCCGCGTCCCAGTCCACGGACTTCAGATCCAGGCAGAGCGTGCGCGAGGCGTTGGTGACGTCGGTGGCGTGCACGCGGCCGCCCGTGAGCTTCCAGACGAGCCAGGTGTCGACGGTGCCGAAGGCCAGCTCGCCGCGGGCGGCGCGCGCCCGCGCGCCGGGCACGTGATCGAGCAGCCAGCGGATCTTGGTGCCGGAGAAGTAGGCGTCGAGCACGAGGCCGGTGCGCGCCCGCACGAGCGGCTCGGCGCCGCGCGCCCGCAGCTCGTCGCAGTGCGCGGCGGTGCGCCGGCACTGCCAGACGATCGCGCGCTGGATCGGCGCGCCGCTGGCGCGGTCCCACACGAGCGTCGTCTCACGCTGGTTCGTGATGCCCACGGCGGCGATCTCGGTCGGCGCGACGCCGGCCGAGGCGAGCGCCTGCGAGGCGGCGCGTCCCATCGTGAGCCAGATCTCCTCGGGATCGTGCTCGACCCAGCCCGGCTGCGGATAGTGCTGCGTCAGCTCGGCATAGCCGCGCGCGCGGACGGCGCCCTCGGCGTCCACCACGAGCGCGGTCGAGCCGGACGTGCCCTGGTCGAGGGCGAGGACATACCTCACGGAGTTCGCGGCGGCCGGCCGGCCAGCCGCAGCGCGAGGTCGGGCCGATCCGAGATGACGACGTCCACCCCGAGCTCGACGAGGCGCTTGATGTCCGCCTCCCCGTTGGCCGTCCACGCGGCCACCTGGAGTCCGGCGCCGCGGGCGGCGGCCAGCAGCGCGGCGTCCACGACGGGATGCTCGACGCCGAGATGCGTCGCGCCGGCGTCGCGCGCCCACGCCACCAGGTCGCCCGCGACCGCCCGCTCGCGGCTCACCCGCGTCTTGCTCACCAGCAGCGCCATGCGGATCTTCGGATCGAGCGCGCGCACACGCTTGAGCGTCGGCGCCTCGAAGGCCATCACGATGACCCGATCACGCAGGCCGCGCGCCTCCACCAGCGCCAGCGCCTTGCGCTCGATGTCCGGGTACGCCTTCCTCGCGGTGTCCACCTTGATCTCCAGCAGGAGCTGGGCGGTGGACGGCGCGAGGGTGTCGAGCACCTGGGCCAGCGTGGGCACGACGTCGTCGGTGACACGGCCGTCGCGCGCCTTCAGCCGCGCGGCGGCGAGATCCGCGCGGCGCGCCGCCGAGATCGCTCCGTGCCCCGTCGTCGTGCGCTCGAGCGTGGGGTCGTGGATCACCACGACCTCGCCGTCGGCCGTGAGGTGCGTGTCGAGCTCGAGGTAGTCGGCGCCGAGCGCCAGCGCGTTGCGGAACGCCGTCAGCCCATTCTCGGCCCACAGCTGCGCGCCTCCGCGGTGCGCGGCGACCCGGACGTCCGGGCCCGCGGCGCTCATGCCAACCACCGCAAGAAGGGCGCAGACGAGCGCTCCCGCCAGACGAACCAGCCGGCCACGGCTCGCGCCATAGAGCTTGGCCCGGTAGCTTACAGCGTCGTGGGCGCGGATCGCATGCGGCATCACGGGTCGCGCCCATAGCGCTCGGCCCACGCACGCTGCACGTTCCGGATGATGGCCGGATAGACGAAGAGGCGCCGGAACGGCGCGATGGCCATCATGTACAACCCGGTGCCACGGTGCACGGGCCGCACGTAGACCGCCAGGTAGACCAGGTACCCGCCCGGCGTCGGCCGCATCGAGAGCGACGAGAAGGCATGCACCGTCCCGTTACGGCGCTCGCTCAGCTGCTCGTCCTCGAACCGGTAGAGGAGGCTGAGCCGTCCGTCGGGTGTCCCCGGCACGGCCAGTGACCGGGCACGGTCGGCGGCGCTGAGACGATCCGCGTACGATTCTGTTTTCCACTCCGGGCGTTCGCGATCCCACCCGAGCCAGGCTCCAATCAGGCCGCGCACGCGGAACAGTGCCTTGATCAGCGGGGGCGCCGCTCCGACCCCCGCAACGAATGCGGCCCGCACGTCCTGGATCGTGCGGCCGGCGCCGCCGCCACGGAGGCGGATCGCCCACACGTCCTCCAACGGCACGTCGTGCAGCACGGCGTGCACGCGAAGCGAACGCTCGCGAAATTCACGGGGATCGATGCGCGCTCGACTCATGCTTCCGCCTGCAGGCGCGCCACGAGGTCCGCGCGGTCGCTGATGATGACGTCCACGCCCCAGCCGGCCAGGCGGCGCATCGTGGCCTCGTCGTTCACGGTGAAGACGCCGAGCGCGATCCCGGCGGCGTGGGCCGCCTCGGCGACAGCCGCGTCGCAGAGCGTGTAGTGCACACCGAGGAAGTTGGCGCCGGCCTCGCGCGCCCAGGTCACCGTCTCGACCGCCGGCGCGCCGGCCTCCTCGACGTGGTGACGGTCCACCAGCAGCGCCAGCGGCTGCTTGGGCGACAGCGCGCGCACTTCGGCCAGCACGGCCGGGTTGAACGCGAGGAGGAACGTGCGCTCGGCGATGCCCGCCTCGCGAAGAAGCTCGAGGATCTTGCGCTCCAGGCCCTCGTAGCGGGCGCCGGGCACGGGCACGAACCGGTCGCCGCGGCGTTCGTAACGCACCGCCGGACCCGGCGTCTTTATCTCGACGAGGAGCGCGAGGACCGCCGGCGCCGCCAGCGCCAGCACCTCGCCCAGCGTGGGCACGCAGTCCTCCGTCAGCGCACCGCCGGGACCACGGAGGCGCGCGCGCCGGAGATCGGCGAGCGTGCAGCGGGCGAGCGGCCCCGTGCCGCTGCTGGTGCGATCCAGCGTGGGATCGTGCATGACGGCCACCTCGCCGTCGGCCGTGAGGTGGACGTCGCACTCGAGGATCTGGGCGCCGCCGGCGATGGCGTTGCGGAACGCGGTGAGGCTGTTCTCCGGCCATTGCGCGGCGCCGCCGCGGTGGGCGACGTAGCGGCTGGGCACGCTTACTTCTCGCTCTCGATGAGCCCCTTCACGAACCAGCGCTGCATGAACAGGATCACGGCCACCGGCGGCACCAGCGCCATCATGGCGCCGGCCATGATGAGGTTCCACGTGGGCAGCTCGGTCCCCGAGCGCGGGATGAGGCGCTCGAGCCCGATCACGACCGTGCGCATCTCCTCCGTGTTGGTGATCAGCAGCGGCCAGAAGTACTCGTTCCAGCCGTAGATGAAGAGGACGACGAAGAGCGCGGCGATGTTGGCCCAGGACAGCGGCAGCAGGAACGACCACAGGAAGCGCAGCGGGCCGGCGCCGTCCATCTGGGCCGCCTCGGCCAGCTCGTTGGGAACCGTCATGTAGAACTGGCGAAACAGGAAGGTGGCGGTGGCCGAGGCCATCAGCGGCACCGTGAGCCCGGCGTAGGTGTCGAGCCAGCCGATGTTGCCGACGACCTCGTAGGTCGGCAGGATGCGCACCGGGATCGGCAGCATCAGCGTGAGGAAGATCAGCCAGAAGACGACGGAGGCGCCGCGGAAGCGGAAGTAGACGATCGCGAACGCCGACAGCATCGAGATGGCGATCTTGCCGACAGCCACGCCGACGGCGACGACCGCGGAGTTCAGCAGCAGCCGCGCCATTCCCGAGCGCCGCCACGCCTCCACGTAATTCTCCAGCGCGTACGCGGAGGGCAGCAGCCGGGGCGGCTTCTGGATCACCTCGTCGAGGGCCTGGGTGGAGATCACGAAGGCGTAGTAGAGCGGGAACGCCACCAGCGCCACCGCCACGATGAGCGCGGCGTGGACGAGGATCGTGTTCCAGTCCACGCGCCGGCGCGGGCGCTCCGTCTCGGCTTGGAGCACGGTCACCGTCGGCCGCGGCCGCACGGCGACGGCGCCGCCGTCGATGACCGTCGTGGTCGTCGTGCGCGCGTCGCTCAATACGTGACCCTCTTCTCGGCGACGCGGAACTGCAGCATGGTGAGCCCGATCACCACCGCCATCAGGATCACCGACTGGGCGGCCGAGGACCCCAGGTTGAGGCCGATGAAGCCGTCCTTCCACAGCTTGAACACCATGATCTCGGTGGCGTTGCCGGGGCCGCCGTGGGTGACGGCGTGGATCACGCCGAACGACGAGAAGAACGCGAAGACCATGTTGACCACGACCAGGTAGAACGTCACCGGCGAGATCAGCGGCACCGTGATGGCCGTGAACTTCTTGAGCGGCGGGGCGCCGTCGACGCTGGCCGCCTCCATCACGGAGGCCGGGATGGCCTGCAGGCCGGCCAGGAAGAAGGCGATGTTGTACCCCAGGTGCGTCCACGAGGTGGCCAGGATGACCAGCGTCATGGCCACCCAGCCCTTGAGCAGCCAGTTGAACTCGTAGGCCGTCACGAACGACAGGAAGTACGGCAGGATCCCGTAAGCCGGGTGGAAGATGAACAGGAAGATGATGCCGGCCACCGCCGGCGCGATGCCGTACGGCCACAGCAGCGCGGTGCGGTAGAAGGCGAGGCCGCGGATCTTCTGGTTGGCCAGCACTGCGATCACCAGCCCGCCGACCACGCTGAGCCCGGTGACGCCGAGCGCGAAGACGAAGGAGTTCAGCACGCTCTCGTAGTACTCGCGATCGCGCAGGAGCGCCGTGAAGTTGTCGAGCCCCACGAACACGTCGCGGCCGCCGAAGGGCGGCGACTTGAAGACCGACAGGTAGAGGGACTTCGCGGCCGGCCAGAAGAAGAAGACGATCGTCACCGCCAGCTGCGGCAGCACCAGCAGGTAGGGCAGCCACCGATTCGGGAAGACCGTCCGCTTCAAGCGAAGCCCTCCGGCCGGCGGCCTACTGCTTGTAGGTCGCCGCGAACTCCTTCAGCAGCGCGTTCGATTTCGCCACGGCGTCGTCGAGCCCCTGCTTCACGGGCTTCTTGCCGTTGAAGACGTTCTCCAGCTCGCTCTCGATGACGTCGCGGATCTGGACGAAGTTGCCCAGCCGCAGCCCCGAGCTGTTCGGCGTGGCCACTCGCTCGGGCTTGGGCGGCGCCGCCTTCTTCGCGTCCTTCAGCGCCGCCGGCGCCGTGGGCGGCAGGCCGGTGAGCTGGGCGAACGCGGTGTACTGCTTGGGGTTCTTCACGAAGTGGTAGCCCTGCTCGAGGTTGCGCACGGCGGTGTTGGAGATCGCCAGGTAGCCCGTGTTGACGTGCCACCACATCTGCTGCTCGGGCTTGGCCAGGTACTCCAGGAACTTCGCGGCGCCGCGGTACTCCGCCTGCGGCTTGCCCTTGAGCACCCACAGCGTGGCGCCGCCGATGATCGAGGTGGCCTTCGGGTAACGGCCGCCCCAGTGCGGCAGCTCGCCCGTGCCCCAGTCGAACTTGATCGACTTGCTGAAGCCGGAGATGAGCGCGGAGGACTGGATGTACATCGCGCAGTCGCCGTTGACGAACTTGGGGTCCGCCGTGCCCTGGCGTCCGCCGTAGGAGTAGACGTTGTCCTTCTGCCAGCCGTTGAGGGCGCCGACGTGCTTGAGGCCGAACTCGCGGTTGATCAGCAGCTCCACGCCCTCGACCGCGTCGAAGCCGTTGTGCTTGCTGGCAAACGGCTGGTCGTGCGTGGCGTGCATGTTCTCGACCATCGTCCACGACGGCCAGCCCGTCGAGAAGCCGCACTTGGCGCCACCCGCCGCGATGATCTTCTTCGCGTAGGCCTCCACCTCTGGCCAGGTCCGGGGCGGCTTCTCGGGATCGAGCCCGGCCTTCTTGAAGGCGTCCTTGTTGTAGTAGAAGATCGGCGTCGACGAGTTGTACGGCATCGAGTAGAGCTTGCCGTCCTTCGTGTAGTAGCCGACCACGGGCTTGATGAAGTCGTTCCAGTCGATCTTGATCTCGTTGTGCTGCATCAGCTCGTACACGGGATAGACCGCGCCCGACAGCATCATCGTCTGCGTGCCGACCTCGAACACCTGCACCAGGTGCGGCGGGTTCTTCTGCCGGTAGGCCGCGATGGCGGCGGTGAGCGTCTCCGGGTAGGTGCCCTTGCGGAGCGGCTTCACCTCGTACTCGCCCTGGCTCTCGTTGAACTGCTTCACCTGCGTCTCCAGCGCGTCGCCCAGCGCGCCCGTCATGGCGTGCCAGAAGTGGATCTCCGTCCTGGCGAGCGCGGCGCCGGGCCACGCAAGGACGAGCGCGGCGCAGAGCGACATGAACACCTTCATCGGTGTCCTCCTGGTGTCGAGGAACGCAGTCGGGGCGATTCGAGCGGGACTATAACACAGGGCTCGCGACGGCCCGGTTACGGGCGCGGCGTGGCGACGATCCAGTCGGCGATGGCTTTCACGACGGCGGCGTCGAGGCCGAGATAGCCGTGGGCCGCGCGCGCCTCGCAGGGCTTGGACTGCGCCGGGGCGCCGCCCTCGAAGGTCAGCAGCTCGCGCCGCGGCGTCCTGGAGAGGTCGCGCAGGAGGCCGGGGACGTCGGCGTACGGCGTGAACGGGCACGCGTCCTCGCGATGGTGGACGACGAGCGTCGGCACCCGGATGTCGCCGAGCCGAACGTCGCCCACCGACTCGCCCTCGCCCCGGTTCCAGCGGGTGATCGTGGAGGTCAGCACGACGCCGTCCGGGCCGCTCTCCCCTCGCAGGCGCGCGGCGGCGCTCGCGGCGGACACCGTGCCCATGCTGGTCCCGATGAGCCACACCGGGGCCGGCGCCGCCTGCCGCAGCGTCGCGATGAGGGCCCCGATGTCCGCCGCGTGCTCGGCGCTGGCGCGGAAGCGGCTGAGCCCGTCCGCGTGATCGGACGGCGCGTCGGGCACCGCCACCATGAAGCCGTGCTCGGCAAAGCGCCCGCGGTTGCGCACCAGGAAGTTGCCGCCGAGGCCGGCCAGCCGGCCGGAAGCCAGGTCGAGGGCGCCGTTGCCGCCGGAGAAGAGGATCACCGTGGCCACCGGTGTCTCGGTGCGGCGCAGGAGCAGGTACGACTGCGTCACGCCGGTCCGCGTGGGGATCGTCTTGATCTCCTCGGCGGCGGGCACGCCGGCGCCGAGGAGGAGCAGCGCCAGGGCGGGCAGGAGCCGGCGGCTCACGCGCGGAAGCGGTGCGAGCGCGCCACCTGCGCCTGGTAGGCCTCCAGCTCCGCCTCGGCGCGGCGGGCGCTCCAGCCCGCCAGCGGGGCCATGCGGCGCGCGATCGCCTCGCTGCAGTCGCGCCCCTGGCAGCGGCTGGTGCCGATGCCCGTGCGGCGCAGCAGGAAATCCTGCAGCGACACGGTGAGCTCGTCCTGCACGGCGTGATGGAGCTGGGCGACGATGTCGGGATTCGACGGGCACAGCCGCTCGCTGCCGCCCGGCACCTTGCCGGCCAGCTCGACGACGTGCCGGTAGTTGCGCCCGTAGAGCACGACCAGCGTCTCCAGCGTCTCGCGCGCGAGCCCGCTGGCGGCGACGTCGTCGGAGACGTCGAGCCACGTATGCGCCTCCAGCCGCCCCGTCTCCTCGTCGGCGCCGTCCAGCGTGAGCGCCGCCGTGCGCCCGTGGGCGCGGCGGCCGAGCGCGCGCGTGACGCGGTCGCCGAGCTGCTCGGCGAGGCTGCGAAAGCACGTGAGCTTGGTGCCGGTGATCGAGAGCAGCCGACCGTCGGCCTCCTCCACGATCTTGTGCGCGCGCGACACGTCGGAGGCGCGGTTCCCGTCCTCGAAGGACAGCGGCCGCACGCCCGCGTAGGTGTAGAGCACCTCGTCGAAGGCCACGCGCGGGTCGGGCACGGCCTGGCGCACCTCGCCCAGGAGATAGCGCACCTCGTCGCCCGTGGCGTACACGCGATCGAGATCGCCGTCGAAGTCCGTGTCGGTCGTGCCCACCAGCGAGAAGTCGCGCCACGGGATCACGAAGATCATCCGGTCGTCGCGCGTCGAGTGATAGATCGCGCGGTCCGTCATGCGCGGCAGCAGGCAGTGGATGCCCTTCGTGCGGCGCAGGATGTGCTTGCCGCGCTCCTGCACGGAGGCGAGCGCCCGGAAGTCGTCCACCCACGGCCCCGTCGCGTTCACCAGCACGCGCGCGCGCAGCGTGGCCACGCCGCCCGTGAGGAGATCGCGCACGCTCACGCCGGCGAGCGCGCCGGCGGCGTCGCGCTGCACCGACTCCACCTGCGCGTAGTTGAACGCGCGGGCGCCGTGACGGCAGGCCGAGAGCACGTTCTCCAGGCACAACCGCTCGGGGTAGAGCAGCAGGTCGTCGAAGTAGTAGCCGGCGCCGCGCAGGTCGTCGGGACGGATGGCCGGCTCCAGGCTGAGCGCGTCCACCGCGGGCAGCACGCGGTAACGCTCGCGGTCGCGACCCGGCGTGAGCCAGTCGTAGAGCTTGAGGCCGATGCGCACCTTGATGAGGCTGCGCGAGGAGGCGCGGTAGATGGGCACCAGGAACGGCAGCGGCCGCACCAGGTGCGGGGCCAGCCGTCCCAGCCGCTCGCGCTCGCTCAGCGACTCGCGCACGAGGCCGACGTCGAAGAGCTCGAGATAGCGCAGCCCGCCGTGGATCAGCTTGGAGGAGCGCGCAGTGGTGGCCGAGGCGAAGTCGCCCTTGTCCACGAGCGCGACCGCCAGCCCCCGCAGCGCGAGGTCACGCACGACCCCGGCGCCCGCCATCCCGCCGCCGACGACGACGACGTCGTAGTCGCCGTCGGTCAGCGGCCACGGCCGCCCGGCGATCTCAGGCCCCAAGCGCGTTGAGCATGACGGTGAGCCCCAGACGCAGGCCGACCGGCAGGCCGCCCTCGTGCATCTCGAACTCGGGGGCGTGGTGCGGATGCGGGCGGTCGTCCCCCGGTGCGATGCCGACGCGGAAGTAGCAGCCGGGCCGCGCCCTGAGGAAGAGGCTCATGTCGTCGCTGGCCATCACCGGCGGGCTGTCGGCCAGCGCCGCCGCGCCCAGCTCGCCGGCGGCGCACGCGTGGACGAAGGCCGACTCCTTGTCGGTGTTGATCACCACCGGACAGCCGTCGGCCTGGAAGCTCAGGGCGGCCTCGGTGCGATAGGCGCGGGCCATGTGGGCCGCGTAGTCGCGCAGCCGCTGCTTGATCTGCGCCCGCACCTTCTCGTCGAAGGTCCGCAGCGAGCCGCGCAGCACGGCGCTGGCCGGGATGATGTTGTGCTTGGTGCCGCCCACGAACTGGCCGACGGTGAGCACGGCCGGCGCGTGCGCGGAGATCTCGCGCGAGACCAGGTTCTGCATGCCGAGCAGGATGTTCGCGGCCGCCGTGATCGGATCCATCGAGAGGTGCGGGTAGGCGCCGTGGCCGCCCTGCCCCTTGACCTCGACGTCGAAGAAGTCCGCGGAGGCCATCGACGGCCCCGCCTTGACGTCCACCTTGCCGACGGCCGTCTGCGTGGTGAGGTGGAGACCGTAGATCTCCTCCACGCGCGGGTTGTCGAGCACGCCGGCCGCGATCATCGGCTCGGCGCCGCCGAAGACTTCCTCGGCGGGCTGGAAGATGAAGACCGCGGTGCCCGCCATCTGCGCGCGCCGCGCCGACAGGATCTCGGCCAGCGTGAGCGCGACGGCCGTGTGGCCGTCGTGGCCGCAGGCGTGCATCACGCCGCGCGTGCCGGAGGTGAAGGGCGCGTCCAGCGCCTCGATCAGCGGCAGCGCGTCGATGTCGGCGCGCCAGGCGATCGTGCGCCCCGGCCGGTCGCCGCGCAGGACGCCCACCACGCCGGTGCGCCCCACGCCCGTGCGCACGTCCAGCTTGGCCGCGTGCAAGCGGTCGGCGATGATGCCGGCGGTGCGCTGCTCCTCGAACGACAGCTCGGGGTGGCGATGGAAGTCGCGGCGCAGCGTCACCAGGCTCTCGCGACGGCGGTCGATCTCCTGCGTCCACTCGGGCGTCAGCGTCTTCATGTCATTCACCATAGTCTCTGGCCGCCGGGGTTGCCAAGAGCCAATCCCGGACTAGTTCGTGACGAACGGCGGGCGGCGGCCAGCGAGGCATAGGACACGCCGTAGAGATTGATGGTGGCGTAGCCCAGCGCGGCGCGGACGTCGTCGACGTCGTCCATGGCGATCGGCGTGGTGTAGAGCCTGAGGTCGGCGATCTTCTCCAGCGTCTCCCGGCACGCGCGGATGCGATCGGGCGGCAGCAGGTCGCCGAAGGTTGCCTGGGCGCCCGAGCCCGTGGTGAGCCGGCACGACAGCCGATGCGAGCCGCCCGTGCCGCGCTGGTCGATGAACACGACGTCACGCCGGGCCCGCATGCCCTCGAAGAACCCGGCGTCGGCGTCACGCATAGCGCTCGCGGCGCCGAGGCCGGGGCCACCGGCGAGAACGAAGATGGGATCGCGCGCCCGCTCCTCGCCGAGCGCCGGCAGCACGAGAACCTTGATGGGGATGACGCGGCCCGAGCGGGCGGCGCGATCCTCGAAGACCTCGAGCGCGCCGCAGCGGGCCTCGACGCTGGACTTCGGAATCTCGCACGGCGAGAGCGCGAGCCGGGGCGCCATGGCGACCGCGCGCGGCGGCGGCGTGCAGGCGACGGTCGAGGCCACGACGAGCAGGCCCAGCCAGGCGGCGCGCGTCACGACACCAGCGCCCGGATCGAGTCCACCACGAGGTCGGGGCGGAGCTCGGCGATGCGCGGATCGTCCGCGCGCGTGATCCCGCTCAGCACCAGCACCGTGGCCAGCCCCAGCCGCTTGCCCATGACGATGTCCGTCTCGATGCGATCGCCCACCATCACGCAGTCGCGGGCCTCGACGCCCAGCGTCTGCAGGGCGACCTCCAGGATGATCGGCGAGGGCTTGCCGACCACGACCTCGACGGTCTTGCCGGTCACCGCCTCCACCGCCGCCATCATACCGGCGCAGTCCGGGATCTCGCCTTCCGCCGTCGGGCACGTGCGGTCGGGATTGGTGGCAATCAGCCGGGCGTCGTGGCGCCGCACCGCCTGCAGCGCCGTGTTGAGCTTGGCGTAGTCGAACGTGCGGTCGAACGCGATGACCACCCAGCGCACGTCGGCGTCGGCGCGTACCTCGAAGCCGTGCGCGCGCAGCTCGCCGATCAGCGGCGGCTCGCCGATGACGAACACCGGCGCGCCGGCATCAAGCCGCCGCAGGTGCCGGGCGAGCACGATCGAGGAGTTCACGACCTCGTCGGGCCGCGTGGGCACGCCGAGCCGCGTGAGCTTGTCGGCGTAGTCCTCGCGCGTGTAGAGCGGCTTGTTGGACAGGAACGCCACGCGGCGGCCGGCGGCGCGCAGGGCGGCGATCGTGTCCGCGGCGCCGGGAATGAGCGCCTCCCCGAGATAGACGGTGCCGTCGAGATCGAAGAGCCAGCCGCGCTGCGGGAGCCTGATGGCGCTCACGCCGCGGCCGCCTCGGCGCCCCTCAGCGCAGGAGCGGGGCGACGGCGACCTGGGCGAGGTCGGCGAAGGGCGCGGGCATGAGGCCCAGGATCACGATGCCGGCGACCGCCAGCGTCAGCGCGAGGCCACCGGCCAGCGAGGGGGCGACGGCCACGGGCTCGCCGTCGGGCTCGCGCATGTACATGTAGACGATGACGCGCAGGTAGTAGTACGCGGCCACCGCGGAGTTGAGCACGGCGATCACCGTCAGCCAGATGTAGCCGGCGCGCACGGCGGCGCCGAAGAGGTAGAACTTGGCGACGAAGCCGGCCAGCGGCGGGATGCCGATCAGCGAGAGGAAGAACAGCGCCAGCGTCGCCGCCAGCACGGGATGCCGCCGCGCCAGACCCGCGTAGTCGCTGACCTCGACGGCTTCCTCGCCTGCTCGCGCGCACAGCGCGATGGCGCCGAAGGCGCCCACCGTCGTGAACGTGTAGGCGAGCAGATAGAAGAGGACGGCGCCGGGGCCCGGCCCGCCGCCCGCCACCAACCCCATCAGCATGTAGCCGACGTGGGCGATCGACGAGTACGCGAGCAAGCGCTTGAGGTTCGACTGGGCCAGCGCGACGACGTTGCCGACCGTCATGGTAAGGGCGGCCAGCGCCCACAGGAGCGCGCTCCAGTCGGGCTGGGCTCCGCGCAGGGCCACCACCAGCACGCGGATCATGGCGGCGAAGGCGGCGGCCTTGGAGCCGGTGGCGATGAACGCGGTCACCGAGGTGGGCGCGCCCTCGTAGACGTCGGGCGCCCACATGTGGAACGGCACCGAGGAGATCTTGAAGCCGAAGCCGACCAGCATCATGGCGAGGCCGATCAGCACCATCGGCTCGGCGTTGCGGGTGGCCGCGGCGGCGGCGATCCGGTCGAGGTTGGTGGAGCCGGTGGCGCCGTAGATCAGCGCGATGCCATAGAGCAGGAACGACGAGGCGAAGGCACCCAGCAGGAAGTACTTCATCGACGCCTCGCCCGAGGTGAGCCGCTGCTTGAAGAAGCCGGCCAGCACGTAGAGCGACAGCGACATGAGCTCGAGCGCGAGGAACACGACGATGAGGTCGCCGGCCGAGGCCATCAGCATCATGCCGGCCGTGGAGAAGAGCAGCAGGCTGTAGTACTCGCCGGACTCGCTGCCGGTGCGCCCGAGGTAGTCCATCGAGAACATCACGATGAGCGCCGCCGCGTAGCAGATCACCAGGTCGAAGTAGAGCGCGTAGGTGTCGAGCAGGACCATGTCACGGAACGCGCGGGCGTCGGTCCCCCAGCGCATCACGATCGCCAGCAGGGCGCCGATGATGCCGGCCAACGCCACGCCGCCCAGGTGGGCCTTGCTGTCCCGCGGCGGCAGCACGTCGAGCACGAGCACGACGGCAGCGGCCGCCAGCACGACGAGCACGGGCAGCAGCACGCCGAGGGCGACGGCCGGCGGCGGCACCACGGGGCTCATCACCTGACCAGGGCCACGGCGGCCTTGCTCTCCACCTGGGCGAGGAGCGCGGCGATCGTGGCTTCGGTCTTGCCCGTGAACACGCTCGGGTACACGCCGATCCACACGATGAAGACGAGCACGGGCACCAGCACCGCCCACTCGCGCGGGGTGAGATCGCTGAGGCGGCGGTTCTCCTCGTGCGCGATCTCGCCGAAGGCGACGCGCTGGTACATCCAGAGGAGATAGACGGCGGCGAAGATGATGCCGGTGGTGGCGACGGCCGCCAGCACGCCGCTCACCTGGAAGGCGCCCACCAGCACCAGGAACTCGCCGACGAACCCGTTGAGCCCGGGCAGGCCCACCGAGGACAGGGTCACCACCAGGAACATCGCGGAGAAGGCCGGGACCACCTTCCACAGGCCACCGAAATCGGCGATGAGCCGCGTGTGGCGGCGCTCGTAGATCATGCCGACCATGAGGAACAGCGCGCCCGTGGACAGCCCGTGGTTGATCATCTGGATCACCCCGCCCACCACGCCCTGCTGGTTCAGCGTGAAGAGGCCGAGCATGACGAAGCCCAGGTGGCTCACGCTCGAGTAGGCCACCAGCTTCTTGAGGTCGGGCTGCACCGTCGAGACGAAGGCGCCGTAGACGATGCCGATCACGGCCAGCGCGAAGACGAGCGGCGCGAACGCCACGCTGGCGTCGGGGAACAGCGGCAGGCAGAAGCGCAGGAAGCCGTACGTCCCCATCTTCAGCAGCACGCCGGCCAGGATCACCGAGCCCGCGGTGGGCGCCTCCACGTGCGCGTCGGGCAGCCAGGTGTGGAACGGAAACAGCGGCACCTTGATGGCGAAGGCCAGCGCGAAGGCCAGGAACATCAGGCTCTGGCCCGCGCCGGGCGGCATCACCCAGCGCACCAGGGTGGTGAGGTCGAACGTGTAGATGCCGGTGGCCGCGCCGTGCTGATAGTAGAGGGCGAGGATGGCCACCAGCATCAGGGCCGAGCCCACCATCGTGTACAGCACGAACTTGACCGCGGCGTAGATGCGGTTGCCCCCGCCCCACACGCCGATGACCAGGTACATCGGGATCAGCATCGCCTCCCAGAAGACGAAGAAGAGGAAGAGGTCGAGGCTCACGAAGACCCCGAGCATCCCCGTCTCCAGCAGCAGCATCGTGATGACGAACTCCTTCGTGCGGTCCTCGATGGCGTGCCACGCGGAGGCGAGCGCGAGCGGCGTGAGGAAGGTCGTCAGCAGGACCAGCAGGAGGCTGATGCCGTCGATGCCCACGTGATAGCCGGCGCCCAGCGAGGGCAGCCAGCGGTGCAGCTCCTCGAACTGCATGTCGGCGCTGTCGCCGTCGAAGCGGAACCACAGCGGCAGCGAGACGGCCAGCGTGAGCAGCGTGACACCCAGGCCGGCCGCGCGGTGGGCCTCGACCAGGCGGCGCGGCACCGCTGTCAGCGCGAGCGCGCCGAGCGCCGGCAGGAACGTGACTGCGGTGAGGAGCCCGATGCTCATCGGGCCAGGAAGAACGCGACCACGACCACGGCCCCCGCCAGCATCGTCAGCGCGTAGTTGACGACGTAGCCGGTCTGCAGCCGGCGCAGGCCCGCCCCCCACGCGCTCACGGCCCGCCCCAGCCCGTTGACGATGCCGTCGATCACGCCGACGTCGAACACCTGGGCCAGCGCCACCGACAGCACGTAGATCGGCTGCACGATGAGGCGGTCGTAGATCCAGTCGACGTACCAGGCGTTGAGCAGGAGGGCGTGCACCCAGGTGCGCGGCTGCCCGATCGCCTCGGGCTTCACCGCGCTCTGCCGGTACATGTAGAAGGCCAGCAGACCGCCGGCGCCGAAGACGACGAGCGAGAGCAGCACCACCACGCTCGCGTGCTCGCCCTCGTGCGGATGGAACACGGAGGCCAGCAGGTGCGCGAAGCGGCTGCCGTCCAGCGGCAACCCGAGCGCGAAGCCCGCCACCACCGTCAGCACCGAGAGCATCAGCAACGGCCCCGTCATCACCCACGGCGACTCGTGCGCCTGCTGCAGGACGTCCCGGGGCATGCGCGGCGCCCCGCTGAAGGCCAGGAACAGCAGGCGGAAGGTGTAAAAGGCCGTCATGAAGGCGCCGGCCAGCAACAGCGTGAAGATCCCCAGGTGCTCGGTGCCGAGCGCCGCGCCCAGGATCTCGTCCTTGGAGAAGAAGCCCGCCAGCAGCGGCGCGCCGGCCAGCCCGAGGCCGCCGATCCACATCGTCGTGGCCGTGATCGGCATCTTGGAGGCGAGGCCGCCCATCTTGCGCAAGTCCTGCTCGCCGTGCAGGCCGTGGATGACGCTGCCGGCGCCGAGGAAGAGCAGCGCCTTGAAGAAGGCGTGCGTCACCAGGTGGAAGATGCCCGCCACGTAGGCGCCCACGCCGACGGCGGCGAACATGTAGCCGAGCTGGCTGATGGTGGAGTAGGCCAGCACGCGCTTGATGTCGGTCTGCACGAGGCCGATGGTGGCCGCGAACACCGCGGTGGCGGTGCCGACCCAGGCCACCACCTCCAGCGCCGAGCCGGAGCGCTCGAACAGCGCGTGGCTGCGCGCGACCATGTAGACGCCCGCCGTCACCATGGTGGCGGCGTGAATCAGCGCGGAGACCGGCGTGGGGCCTTCCATCGCGTCGGGCAGCCAGGTGTGGAGAGGGAGCTGCGCCGACTTGCCGCAGGCGCCCATGAACAGCAGCAGCGCGATCCCCGTGGCCGTGGCCGGCGACAGCGTCGCCGCGCCCTTGAACACGGCGGCGTAGTCGAGCGTGCCGAGCTCCGTCCACAGCCACATGACGCCCAGCCCGAAACCGAAGTCGCCCACGCGGTTGACGATGAACGCCTTCTTGCCCGCGTTGGCCGCCGAGTCACGCGTGTACCAGAACCCGATCAAGAGGTAGGAGCAGAGGCCGACGGCTTCCCAGAACACGTAGAGGAGGAGGAAGTTGCCGGCCAGCACCAGCATCGTCATCGAGAACACGAAGAGATTGAGGTACGCGAAGAAGCGCGCGTAGCCCGGGTCGCCGTGCATGTAGCCGACGGAGTAGAGGTGGATGAGGAACCCGACGCCGGTGACGACCAGCAGCATGACCGCGCTGAGGTTGTCCACGTAGGCGGTGATGCCGGTCTCGAAGTCGCCGGCCACGATCCACGCGCCCAGCGTCGTGGTGAACGGCGCGCCCGACCACACGCGCGCGGCCACGGCGCACGCGAACAGGAACGAGGCGCCCAGCGCCGGCACGGCGATCCAGTGAGCCCGATGGCCGGTCGAGCGGCCGAAGAAGATGTTGGTGAGGGCGCCGGCGAGGGGGAAGGCTGGAATCAGCCAGACGGTGGACACCGCGTCAATCTAGTCGCCGGTCCAGGGGGTGTCAAGCAACGCTCTCGGCTTCGCGCATGCGTCTGCTATGATCGCCGTCGTGCCTCAGCGGTCCCGGACGAAATCGTGGCTGCTCCTCGTGCTGCTGCTCCTCTTCGTCGTCGTCGGCGGCGTCTCCTATCTCGGCTGGCGCCAGTCGGTGCCGCCCGTGCGCGCCACGCTGCAGGCGCCGCGCTTCCTCGGCCACACCACGTCGCTGCCGGTGGCATTCGAGGCGGCGCGCGGCAACGTGAAGCGCGCCGAGGTGCGCGTGGTGCAGGCCGGTCGTTCGGTCACGGTGGCCCGGGCCGAGACCCCGCTGGGCGCGCGCGTGCAGCTTCCGGTCACCATCGAGAGCACGGCGCTCGGTCTGAAGGAAGGCGCCGCCACGCTGGAGCTGTGGGGTAGCGACGATTTCTGGCGGCCGCTGCGGCCGCACGACCGCGCGATCGTCAGCCACCCCGTCACCGTCGACCTCACGCCGCCGCGGCTGGAGGTCCTCGCCTCCACCCGCTACGTCTCGCCGGGCGGCGCGGTCCTCGTCGCCTTCAAGGCCGGCGACGCCAGCCACGTGGACGTCACCGTGGGACGGCGCGCGTTCCCCAGCTTCGCGTACGGCCCCGCCGATCGCGGCGCCCGCGTGGCGCTGATCGCGCTGCCCTACGATTACACCTCCGGCACGCCGCTCGGCGTGACCGCGCGGGACGAGGCAGGCAACACGGCCAGCCGCAGCGTGCCCACCGAGCTCAAGCCGCGCGCCTTTCCGCACGACACCATCAAGCTCAGCGAGGCGTTCCTGCAGGCCAAGGTGCCGGAGCTCCTGCCGCAGCGGCCGCCCACCCAGTCGCTGATCGAGGGCTTCCTGGTCATCAACCGTGACCAGCGCAAGCAGGCCGAGGAGGAGAAGATCAAGATCGGCGCGAAGACGGCCGACAAGCCGCTGTGGAGCGGGCCGTTCGTGCAGCCGCGCAACACGAAGGTGTTCTCCAACTTCGCCGAGGCGCGCACCTACGTCTACGAGGGCCAGACGGTGGACACGCAGGTCCACGTCGGCTTCGATCTCGCCTCCACCAAGCACTCACCGGTGCCGGCCGCCAACAGCGGGCAGGTCGCCTTCACGGGCGCGCTGACGATCTACGGCAACACGGTCATCGTCGATCACGGCCTCGGCCTGCAGACGCTCTACGCGCACCTGTCGTCCATCGACGTCAAGCCCGGCGACACCGTCGAGAAGGGCCACGTGCTCGGCCGCAGCGGCACCACCGGGCTCGCCGTCGGCGACCACGTGCACTTCGAAGTGCTCGTCTCCGGCGTGTCGGTGACCCCCGTCGAGTGGTGGGACGGCAAGTGGATCCGCGACCGCGTCAACAAGCCGCTGAAGGAGGCGGGCCTGCCCGAGATCGCCGGCGTCGGCGAAGTGCCGGACGAGCCCGTCGCGCGCCCGGCCGCCGCTCCGCGTCCCACCCGCCGCCGCCGCTAGTTCCGCCGCCGATCGGAATCGGAGGCCGTTCAGAACGCGCCGAACTTCTGGTAGGCCTCCAGCGGCGTCATCCCGCGCTTGACGGCCGTGCGCACCTTGTTCTCGGTGCCGAGCAACCGCTCGCAGCGCTGCAGGACCTCGGCGGCCGCGCGCCGCGGGACCACCACGACGCCGTCGAGGTCGCCCACCACGATGTCGCCCAGGCTCACCCGCACGCCGCCGATCGTCAGGGGCTGGCCCCAGTCGCTCACCCGCCAGCGGGGCACCGAGTCCTGCGGCGTGCGGTAGCGCACGAACGTGGGGAACTTCACGCGGGCGATGGAGGCGGCGTCGCGCGTGCTGCCGTCGATCACAGCGCCGCGGACGCGGCGGGCGCGAAAGCATTCGGCCGACAGCTCGCCGAAATGCGCGGCCTCGTTGTCGTTGGCCGCCAGCACCAGCACGGAGTCCGCCGGCACTGCGCCCAGCATGCCGAGGAAGCGCCGCAGCGTGGCGTCGCGCTCGCGCGGCTTGCCCCGATGCGGGCGGCCGCGCGCGGTGAAGGCGTAGCCGGCCAGCCGCATCTCCGGCGTCAGCGGCTGGATGGCGTGGGGCAGCGTCTGGCGCAGGAGCCCCATTTCGTCCATCACGTCGGTGATCGCAGCAGTATAAATACGGGCGAAGCGCCGCGGAAGGTTGTCGGATCGCGTGGCCATTACGCCCCCTTGGGTCTGAGGTGACCGCGCCCTAACACCTACACCGGCGGTCACGGCCGCGACAAGGCCCCCCCCGATGACGAGGGCCGCCGCCCTTTCGGAATTCGGCGGTATGCGTCTTGCTCCCCAGCGGCTTGACCGACCTCTCGGGGAAACGTGGATGTCAATCGGATCGCTGGTGCTCGCCGTCCTCTGCGCCGCGGGGGCGGGCTTGCTCTGGCGACGGCGCGCCGACGATCCGCCGACCGACTGGCCCCTGCGGGCCGCCAGAACTATCGGTCCCATCCAAGGCGAGCCCGCCGGCCCCGCCTCGCCACGCTTCTCGGTCATCGTGCCCACCTATAACCGGGGCCGCGTCCTGATGGAGGCGATCGAGAGCGTGCTGGCCCAGCGGGCCGGCGACTTCGAGCTCATCGTGGTGGACGACGGCTCGATCGACGACACCGGGGAGCGCCTGAGGCGGATCCACGACCGCCGGCTGCGCCGCCTGGGTCTGCCGCACCGCGGCGTGGCGGCGGCGCGCAACGCCGGGATCGCCGCCAGCTCCGGGGCGCTGGTGTCGTTTCTCGACTCCGACGACCTCTGGAAGCCGGACAAGCTCGAGCGCGAGGCGGACTTCCTGGCCCGCCACCCGGGAGTCGGGGCGGTCTTCAGCGACCTCGAAAAGCACGACGGCCCCCGCTTCGCACCGTCCTTCATGCGGACGACGGAGGTCTTCTCGCCGCGGCTGCGCGAGGGCGGGCCGGCCGAGATGGTGCTGGGCGCCCGAGAGATGTACCTCTGGCTGCTCCAGGAGGCCATCGTCAAGACGCCGGCGCTCACGGTGCGCCGCCGGCTGCTCGAGTCGGTGGGCGGATTCGACGTGCGCTGGCGCAGCTCCGAAGACTGGGAGCTCCTGCTCCGGCTGGCCCAGGCGACGCCGTTCGGCTACATCGATCGCCCCCTGGCGGTCATCCGCGTCTCGCCCGATTCGCTCCACCGCGTCGAGCAGGCGCGCGGCGACCGGCTCATGCTGCAACTCCTTGCAGCCTACCGCCGGGCCGCCGGCGACCGAGAGGTTCGCGCGGCAGCGCGCCGGGGAATCTTCAACCGTGCGCGACACCTGTCGTGGCACCACCTCGACGCGGGCCGCCGGGGGGCGGCGGCCGCCGCCTGCTTGCGCTGGGGACTGGCGCTGCCGAGCTCCGGGCTCTTGCTGCGCGCCGCCGCCGGCCTGGTGCGGCCCTCCTCCCGGCGCGCGGCGTGAGCCTGCTGTCACGGCTGCTGCGCCTCGCCTACGGGCGGTACGTGCCGGAGCCCGTCCGCAACGCGCTCCGCCTGAATCTCGTGCTCGTGCAGCGCGACCGCGAGCCGATCCGCACGGCCCCGCCCACCGGACGCATCGTCGTCCTGGCCCCGCACATGGACGACGAGGTCTTCGGCTGCGGCGGCACCCTGGCGAAGACGGCGGCGGCCGGTGGCGACGTCACCGTGATCTTCATGACGGACGGCCGCAAGGGCTACGCCGCCGATGCCGTGCGCGGCCGCTCCGGCGCCGAGATCGAGGCCTGGGAAGCCCGGTTGAGTGAAACCCGCAAGGAGGAGTCTCGCCGCGCGGCCAAGTTCCTCGGCTATCGCGACGCCCTGTACCTGGATCTGCCCGACGGCGCGCTCGCCTGCACGCCCGGCGCCGTCGGCCGTCTCGCCAGCGCGCTACGGACCCTGCAACCCGACGCGATCTTCCTGCCGTTCCTGACCGACATCCACCACGATCACTGGCTGACCAACGTGGTGTTCGCGGAAGCGGCGGCGGCCGCCGCGCTGCGCTCCGACATCACGTGCTGGGGCTACGAGGTCTGGATCCCGGCGCCGGCCAATGTCGTCGTCGACGTCACCGACGTGTTCGACCGGAAGGAGCGCGCCATGCGGGAGTTCGCCAGCCAGAGCGAGTACGAGTACCAGCGCGCGATGGTGGCGCTGAACACGTACCGCTCGCTCTTCACGGCGCGCGGCGCCGGCTTCGCCGAGGGGTTCTACACCGCCTCGCTCCCGATCTACCTCGGCCTCTATCGCGCCGCCGCCGTGGGTCACCGCCGCGCGGCCGAGCGTTGACCCTGACCGCCCGGCGCTGTTACGGTCGGCTCATGCGAAATCTCTGCTCCACCTGTGTGCTCGCGCTGCTGCTGCTCGTGACGCCGGCGGTCGAGGCCGGCTGGATCATCGTCGACGAGGGCGGTCATCAGACCTCGCTCTCGCGCGGACGAATGAAGATGTCGCCCAAGGAAGCGCAGGGCGTGTCGATGGTGCTCGACATCGGCCGCGCGCGCATGTGGGTGGCCGACGCCGGGCGCCGCACCTACTGGGAGGGCACCGTCGAGGAGTATTGCCAGGCGATGCGCACCACCATGGCCGGCGCCATGGCCGACATGGAAAAGCAGATGGCCGAGTCGATGAAGGACATGCCGCCGGCCCAGCGCGAGCAGATGCAGCAGATGATGAAGAACATGCGCGGCGGCGGCGCGCCGGCAGGGCCGCCGCCGGCCGTCACGATCGAGAAGACCGGCGAGACGGAGAAGATCGCCGGCCTCACGGCGCGCAAGTTCCGCGTGCTCAGCAACGGCAAGCTCTACGAGGAGATGTGGCTGACGACGGACCCGGCGCTCCTGCGCGAGCTGGAGATGACGAAGGCCCCCGACACGTTCGGCCGGATGTCAGGCTGCATGGCGGCCATGGCCGGCGGGCCGCGGCCCGAGGCGAGCGACGAGTTTCGCAAGCTCTACGCCGAGGGCTGGCCGCTCAAGGTCATCTATCACGGCGAGACCGGCGGGGGCCCCGCCGGCACCACGGTCACGAAGGTCGAGCAGCGCAACATCTCCGAAGCGGAGTTCACGCCGCCGACGGGCTACAAGAGCGCGCCGCTCAGCGAGGTGTTCGGAACCCAGCGCCGCTGACGGCGCTCGCCAGCGCGCGCGGCGGCACGTAGTCGCCGAAGACGCCGAGCAGCGCGTCGAGCGCGCCCGGCCGGCGCGCGAGCGCGCGGCACGTCCAGTTCGCCAGCCGGCGGTGGGCGATCACCGTTTGCAGCGCGCGCGTCACCCGCTGCTTGCCGGCGAAGGCGGCGCGGCGCGCCCGCTCGTAGGCGGCCAGCGCCGCCGCCGACACGTCGCCCGCGCGCAGCGCGCGTACGACGGTCTCCGCCGCCAGCTCGGCCGACCGCAGCGCGGTGAACACCCCCTCGCCCGTGAACGGATCGTAGAAGCCGGCCGCGTCGCCCACCAGCAGCACGCCGCCGGCCCGCGGCGGCGTCACGCGGTGGGCCAGCGGGCCCAGCGCGCGCACCGGCGCCACGCGCTCGGCGCCCGCCAGGCGGCGCGCGAGGTGCGGAAGCTGGCGCACGCGCGCGGTCATGAAATCCTCGAGCCGCCGGCTCCACGGCGCCGCGTGGGCGAGCGGCACCACCACCGAGAGGTTCACGCGCTCGGGGCCGAGCGGGTTCAGGATCGCGTAGTCCGGCGGGTCCACGAAGATCTCGCCGAGCTCGCGGCACTCGGGCACGCCGCGCACGTACGTGGCCAGCGCCAGGCGCTGGAGCGCGTGCGGGCTGCGGCAGCCCAGTCGCTGCGCCACGATCGAGTGGCGGCCATCGGCGCCGACCACGACCGGCGCGCGGACCTCCAGCGGGCGCTGCTCGCGGTCCTCGGCGCGCACGCCCACCACCTGGCCGCCCTCGACGAGGACGTCCGTCACGCGCGTCTCCTCGCGCAGGTCCAGCGGCAGGCTGCGCACGCGATCCACCAGCGCGCCGTCGAGCGTCTCGCGCGCCACGCCCATCGCGTGCTGGCGGTACGGACGGAACTCGCCGAACGGCCGGTAGCGGCCGACCACGCTGGTGCCGTCGGGCGCGGTGATACGCATGCCGGCCAGCGCCGCCGCCCCGGCCGCGTCCAGCGCCTTGAGCACGCCGAGCCGGTCGAGCACGCGCGCGGCCTCGGGGCTCAGGTACTCGCCGCAGATCTTTTCGCGCGGCAGCGCGGCGCGGTCGAGGACGACCACGTCGAGCCCGTGCTCTGCGAGCAGGATCGCGATCGCAGCGCCGGCGGGCCCGGCGCCGACGACGACCACGTCCGCATGACGGGGGGCCCCGACATGGCCCCCCGGACCCCCCAATGCTCGGAGCGCCCCGGGGAACCCGTGGCGCTCCTCGGTCACCCGGCCGCTCATCGGATCTCCGCCACCAGGCGGCCGAGCCCCGGGTAGCGCGTGATGACGGCACGGCGGCCGGCCTTCTCGGCGAGCACGGCCAGCTCGCCGGGCGACCAGGCGCGACGGACGGACACGGGACCGTCGTGGCGCGACACGGGGTGCAAACGCAGGACGCGCGTGGCCAGCCACACGAGCGCGAGCGTCAGCGGCGTGCGCAGCAGGTCGTTCACCAGCACGAGCGGGGCGGCCGCCGCCATCTGCGCCAGGCACGCCACCACGGCGTCGCGGTCGAGGTGGTGCAGCGTCAGCGCGCTCACGGCCACCTCCGCGCTGCACTCGCGCAGCGGCAGCGCGGCGGCGTCGGCCTGCACGAGGACGATCTCGGGATAGGCCGACGTGCGGCGGCGGGCCACCGCGAGCGTGGCGGCGTCGCTGTCGACGACGACGACGCGCACGGGCCGCCCGGCCCGCCGCGCCCAGCGCACGACGTTGACGGCGAAATCGCCGCGCCCGCCGCCGACGTCCACCACACGCAGGCGCGCCCCGCGCGGCAGCGCGGCCGCGACGCGGCGCAGCCGCCGCAGCGTGAGGGCGTAGCCGCCGAACCACGCGTTGAGGAAGTCGAGATCGTCGAGCGTGGCGTCCAGCTCGGCCGGCGCCAGCGGCCCGTCCATCCGCTCCCGCGCGTCCGCATCGCGCTGAATCACCATCTCAGGCTCGCCTCGCCTGCGGCTGCGGCTCGCACGACTCTTCGCAGACTCGCCTCGCCTGCGGCTGCGGCTCGCACTACCATCTCAGCAGCGCCCCCTCGGCCGCGAAGCCGGGGCCGAGGCCGACGAGCAGGCCCCACTCGCCGGGCACGGGCGTTTCGTGCTGGAGCATGTGCTCGAGCACGAACAGGATGGTGGCGGACGACATGTTGCCGAACTCCTTGAGCACGGCGCGCGCGTGGGTCAGCGCGGACTCGTCCACGCCCAGCAGCACGCGCGCTCGATCGAGCACGCGGCGGCCGGCGGAGTGCAAGACGAAGTAGCGGATGTCCTCGCGCTTGAGCCCCTGCGCGTCCATGAGCGCGCGCGCCATCTCGGCCATCATGCCGGCACCGATACGGCGGACGTCCTTGGACAGGGTCACGCGCGGACGGCCGCCCGGGTACTCGAAGCCCATGGCGTCGAGGTGCTCGGACCGGAAGCGCGTGCGGTGCTCGAGAATGGCCGGCCCGTGGCCGTCGCCCGCCAGCGCGAGCGCGCCGGCGCCGTCGGCGAAGATCGCGTGAGCGACCGCGCTCTCCAGCCGGTCGTCGAGGAAGTACGCGGCCGAGCAGATCTCCACGGCCACCACCAGCGCGCGGTGGCCGGGAAACGCGCGCACGTGGTTCCACGCCTGTTGCAGCGCGACGACGGCCGAGGCGCACCCGGTGTCGCCCACGTGCACGCGCTGCACGTCGGGCCGGCAGCCGAGGCGCGCGATGAGATGGGCATCCAGGCTCGGCGTCATGCGGCCCGTGCACGTGGTGGTGGCGAGGAAATCGACGGCGTCCACGTCCCAGCCCGCGCGGGCCAGCGCCGCGCGCGCGGCCCGCTCGCCCAGCTCGAGGGCCCCGCGCCGGAAGCGCGCGCTCAGCTCGTCGACGGACTCGTCCGGATGAAACGTTTCGCGGTCGATGAACAGATGCCGGCCCGCGATGTCGCTGGCCTCGAAGAAGCCCCGCCGGCGCGTGTCGTCGTAGCCGGCCATCCGCAGCAGCTCCGACTGCGTGAAGCGCTGGGCGGGCGTGGCGGTCGCGACGGCCGCGATCCGGGGCAGCTCCATCAGGTCTCCTTGGTCGGCTTCGCGTAAGATGAGCGCACTTCGAGGATACTGCGAGGGTCCCACCCATGCCACTGTTCAGCTTCGAGGGCAAACATCCGCGCGTGCACCCCTCCGCGTTCATCGCGCCGACGGCCGTCGTCGTCGGCGACGTGACGATCGAGGAGCGCGCCTCCGTCTGGTACAACGCCGTCGTGCGCGCGGACTTCCAGCCGATCGTCGTGCGGCGCGGCGCCAACGTGCAGGACTGCGCGGTCGTGCACGTCAACGGCGCCCAGGGCGTCGAGGTGGGGCCGGGCGCCACCATCGGCCACAACTGCACGGTGCACGCGGCGTGGCTGGGCGAGGAATGCCTTGTCGGGAACGGCTCCACCGTGCTCGACGGCGCCCGCATCGGCGTGCGCGCGATGGTGGCGGGCGGCGCGCTGGTGACGCCGGGCACGGAGGTGCCCGACGGCATGCTGGCCATGGGCGCGCCCGCGAAGGTGCGCGGGCCGCTCGCGGGCACGCCGGCCGAGCGCTGGGTGCAGGTGAACCCGGAGGCGTACCAGGCCCTGGCGCAGCGTCACAAGGCCGGCATCGCCCTGATCGGGTAGCGCCTCAGGCGCCGCGGAATTTCGCGGGCCGCTTCTCCTTGAACGCCGCCACGCCCTCGGCGTGATCGGCGGTCTGACGCACGATCGACATGTGCGAGCTCACGAGGTCCAGATGCGTGCGCAGGTCGAGCTTGAGGCTCTGGTAGACGAGCCGCTTGATCATGCGGATGGGGACCTGCGGGCCGTCGGCGATCTGGCGGGCCAGCGCGTACGTCTCGTCCTGGAGCTTGGCGTCCGGCACCACGCGCTGCACGATGCCGAGCCGGTGCGCCTCCGGCGCCTCGATGAAGTCCGCCGTCCACAAGAGCTCGAGCGCCTTGGCCGGGCCGACCAGGCGAGGCAGGAAGAAGGTGTCGCCGTCGCCGGGCACGAGGCCGACGCGCACGTAGCCCGTGGAGAAGCGCGCGCTCTCGGCGGCGATACGCATGTCGCACATCACGCACATGCCCATGCCGGCTCCGACGGCGAGGCCGTTGACCATGGCGATCACCGGCTTGTCCATCTGCTCGAGCTGCTTGGGCACGCGGTGCACGCCCTCCCATAGCGAGTTCTTGCCGTCGAGCGCCGTCGGCTCCCCCGAGCGCATGCGGCCCACGTCGCCGCCGGAGCAGAAGGCGCGCCCGGCGCCGGTGACGATCACGACGTTGACATTGTCGTCGCGCTGGGCCTCGGCCAGCGACTTTTGCCAGGCGTCGATCATGTCGCCCGTGAACGCGTTGAGCTTGTCGGGGCGGTTCAGCGTGATGGTCGCGATCTTGTCCTTCACCTCGTAGAGCAGGTCAGCCATGGGGTCCTCGTCAGTCTTTCGGCAGGCCGAGCACGCGCTCGCCGAGGATGTTCTTGAGAATCTCCGTCGTGCCGGCACGGATGCCGCTCGCGCGCGCGAGCAGCTCGTAGAACTGCCACTGGCCCTCGTCGGGCGCCCACGGCCCGCCCGCGACCTGCGAGTACGGCCCGATCACCTGCGTGGCCGTCAGCGCCAGCTCCTGGTCGAGATGGCTCCAGAAGAGCTTGGACGTCGAGCCCTCCGGTCCCGGCGCGCCGCCTTTCAAGATCTTGGTGAGGCTGCGGTAGCCGTTGAGCTGCAGCGCCTGCTCGCCGATCCACAGCTCGGCGATCTTCTGGCGGACGACGGGGTCGGTGTTGCGCCCGCGGCTCTGCGTCAGCTTGACCAGGCGCTGGAGCGCGTTACGCAGCGAGATCGAGCGGATGAAGGTGAGCAGGTCGCGCTCGTAGGCGAGCGTGGTGATGGCGACACCCCAGCCCTCGTTGAGCCTGCCGACCAGGTTCTCCTTCGGCACCCGCACGTTGTCGAAGAACGTCTCGTTGAACTCGGCCTCGCCGGTGATCTGGCGCAGCGGCCGCACCGTGATGCCGGGCGTCTTCATGTCGACGAGCAGGAACGAGATGCCCTTGTGCTTGGCCGCGCTGGGATCGGTGCGCACGAGGAGGAAGCACCAGTCGGCCACGTGGCCCATGCTGGTCCACACCTTCTGGCCGTTGACTATGAAGGCCTCGCCGTCCAGCACCGCTCTCGTCTGCAAGTTCGCCAGGTCCGATCCTGCATTCGGTTCTGAGAATCCCTGACACCAAAGCTCTTCCGCGGTCAAAATCTTCTGCAGGTGGCGCGTCTGCTGGGCCGGCGTGCCGTGCTTCATGAGCGTGGGGCCCAGCATCGACACGCCGCCGCGATTGACGATCTGCGGCGACTCGGCCCGCGCCATCTCCTGGTACAGGATCACCATCTCGGTGATCGGCGCCCCGCGCCCGCCGAACTCGCGGGGCCAGTCCATCCCGACGTACCCCGCCTCGGCCATCGTCTTCTGCCACGCCCGCAGCCGCCGCACCTCCTCCACATCCGCCCGCGACGCCGCAAACGCCCTCCCCTTCAAATCCTCCGGCAGATTGCGCTCCAGCCACGCCCTGACTTCCTTCCGAAACGCCTCTTCGCTCTCTGTGAACTCGAAATTCATCCCTCTACCTCATGGGTGACCCACGAGCAGCAAGCGCTCGCACGGGCGACGAGAAGGGTCCAGACGGGCCCTTATCGCCGCCCGTCGCCGAGCTCAGTACATCACGCATCCACCATCCACCATCAGCGCCTGGCCGGTGATGTACCGCGCTTCATCCGACGCGAGGAACACGGCGGCGTTGCCGATGTCCGCCGGCTCCTGCTCGCACTTCATGGGCACGATGTCATTCACCCGCTTGTCGAACACCTGGCGCGGCGTCATGCCCTTGAAGGCGGGGTTGGTTTCGGCGATGTGCGCGGCCAGCTTCTGCCAGAAGTCCGTGTAGAGCACGCCGGGGCAGATCGCGTTCACGGTGATCTTGTGCGCGGCCAGCTCTTTGGCCACCACGCGGGTGAACGTGATGACGCCCTGCTTGGCCACGCTGTAGGCCGGCATGGTGGGCGCGCTCAGCGGCCCCGCGATGGAGGCGATGTTGATGATGCGGCCGGCCTTGCGCTCGATGAAGTAGGGCGCCACGGTTTTGCACGTCAGGAACACGGACTTGGTGTTCACGGCGAAGGCGCGATCCCAGTCTTCTTCCGTATTGTTCGTGAACGGCATGCCGGGCGGCGCCGCCATGCCGGCGTTGTTCACGAGGATGTCGATCTTGCCCAGCGCGTCGCGCGTGCGATCCACCATGACCTTGACGTCGGCGGAGCTGGTGACGTCGGTCTTCATCGCGAGGACCTTGCGCCCGAGCCCCTTCACCTCGTCGGCGACCTTCTCCGCGTTCAGCACCTGGATGTCGGGGATCGCGATGTCGGCGCCCTCGCGCGCGAGCGCCAGCACGATGCCGCGCCCGATGCCGCTGCCTCCGCCCGTGACGACGGCAACCTTGCCGGCAAGCCGCATGGGATCTCCTTCCTCTATAATCGGATGCTTCCGGAGGGTCCCCATGACATCACACCCGCTCAGGAGCCGCAACTGGTTCGGCCGTCAGGACCTCGACGGCTTCGTGCATCGCTCGTGGCTGAAGAGCGAGGGCTTCAGCGATCACGTCTTCGACGGCCGCCCCGTGATCGGCATCGCCAACTCGTGGTCCGAGCTCACGAACTGCAACGCGCACCTGCGCCAGGTGGCCGACGCCGTCAAGCGCGGCGTGTGGTCGGCCGGCGGCTTTCCGCTGGAGTTCCCGACGATCTCGCTCGGCGAAGTCCTGATGAAGCCGACGACCATGATGTTCCGCAACCTGATGGCGATGGACGTCGAGGAGTGCATCCGCGCCTATCCGCTCGACGCCGTCGTGCTCCTCTCCGGCTGCGACAAGACCACGCCGGCCATGCTGATGGGGTCGGTGTGGCTGGCGCCGAAGCTGGCGCAGGCATCACGCGGTGACGCGGCGTGGCCGCTGCCGAGCGTCAAGCAACTACAGCAGAAAGAGTAGTCCGCCCTCGGGGTCGTGACGGCGCGCGAGCCTGATGTTAAACTGCCGCGGGTGGCCCGGACGCCCGGAAGAGGTCGCGGTAATGACGAAGTCGCTCACGGGCGTTCGTATCCTGGTCGTCGAGGATGACGATGACAGTCGCTACTTTCTAGAGCATTCCCTGGCCGACGAGGGCGCCACGGTCATCGTGGCCGCCACGGCCAAGGACGCCTTGCGCGACGTCACCGGTGCGGAAGTCGTCGTGACGGATCTCGCCATGCCGAACAACGACGGGATCTGGCTTCTGAACGAGATCAACGGCCTGTCGCGGCCGGTGCCGGTCATCGTCCTGAGCGGCTATCATGAAAGCCAGCACTCGCAGCTTCGCGCGGCTCCCTTCATCCGCAAACTGCTGAAGCCGGTCAGCACTCGCGAACTAAGTCGGATCATCCGCGAGGTGCTCCACGGCGTGGTGACGGTGTCGGAGCACGGACGACTCCTTCTGGGATTGCTCAATCCTTTGGATGGCGGACTCTGCACCAAGTGCGTCGCCGACGCGCTGGAGTGCAGTCCTGAGGAGTCGTTGAAAGCGACGAAGAACCTGATCTCGAACGGTCTCGCGCTCGCCAAGCAAGACCTCTGCGCGCGGTGCGGGGAGGTGCAGCCGGTCACGCGCCTCCGTCCCTCACGGTAGGTTCCGACCGGCGACCTGGGGGGTGTGCCTGACGTCTGACTTCGACTAGAGGCGTTCGACAACGCGATCCGCGCGCTGATGGCGATCGGCGGGTCCACAAACGCGGTCATCCACCTCGTGGCCATCGCCCGCGAGCCGGTCTTCCACTGGCGCTGTCGCGCTTCGACGAGCTGTCGCGCACGACACCCTTCCTGCTCAACGTGCGCCCGTCCGGCAAGTACCTGATGGAGGACTTCTTCTACGCGGGCGGGCTGCCGGTCGTCCTCAAGGCGCTGCTGCCACTGCTGCTGGCCGACAACGTGCGCGACGCGAGCTGCTGGAACGACGACGTCATCCGCCCGCTCGAGGTCCCGCTGGCCGCGGAAGGCGGCCTGGCCATCCTGCACGGCAATCTCTGTCTGGGCGGCGCCGTCATCAAGGTGTCGGCGGCGTCCGGTCATCTGCTCATGCACCGTGGTCGCGCCGTCGTGTTCGAGGACCACGCGGACCTGCACCGCCGCATCGACGATCCCGACCTGCCGATCGACGCCTCCTCCGTGCTGGTGCTCAAGCACGTCGGGCCCAAGGGCGCGCCGGGCATGCCGGAGTGGGGCGCCGCGCCGGTGCCGGCCCGCCTGCTGAAGCAGGGTGTGAAAGACATGGTACGGATCTCCGATGCACGCATGAGCGGAACGTCATACGGCACCGTGGTGCTGCACGTGGCGCCGGAGTCGGCGGTGGGCGGGCCGCTGGCGCTGGTGCGCGACGGGGACGAGATCGAGCTGAACGTGCCTGCACGAACGCTGACGTTGAATGTGCCGGAGGGCGAGCTCGCGCGCCGGCGGGCCGCGTGGACGCCGCGCCCGCCGCACTTCACACGCGGCTACGGCAGCCTCTTCCTCGACCACGTGCTGCAGGCCGATGAGGGCTGCGACTTCGACTTCCTCCGCGGCCGTACCCCCGTTCGCCACGAGGACACTGCCGGCCCGTCGCATAGTTGAAATGGGGGCCCCGAAATGGCCCCCAAACCCCCAACGCGCGTCGCGCGGCCGGCCAAGCCGTGGCGCTCCTCGATCACTCGAGGGCGATCAGGGCGACTGGACGCTGTCGCGGAGGACGGGGACGCGCCGAGTGGGGACGCGACGAGCGACGTAGCGGGTCGAGACGGGCACCGCGACGTGAGTCAGCGTCGAAGAGCGGGACCAGTTGACGGAGGCCGTCTCGGCCACGACGAGCGGACGCGTTACCTCGGGCGGAGTGGGCCGCGGATGAACGACACGCGGCGCCGCGTCCGGCGAGGCCGGCGGAGCCTCCGCGATGCTGGCGGACTCCTCGGCGGCCGGTGGTAAGACCGCGACGGCCGCCGGGACCGGGGGAAGCTCGTGCGTCGGCCGGGCGATGAGTACCAGGGCGACCATGGTGGCCAGCGAGGCGACCGCGAGCCCGGGCACCCACGCCGCCCCGCGACGGTCGGCGGACGCCCCGCGGTCGAACCGGGCCCGCAGGTGATCGGCCCGCACCCGCGCTGCACACTTGCTGCAGATTCCGTCCGTGACGCTGACATTCAGACCCTGCCAGCTGCCGATCCCGAGGATCTTGGTGTAGCCGTGATACCGGCGATGCCATGCACAACGTGAAATAAGCACGATCCTCGATAGAGCAAACCCCATGCCGCAGGTGGCGGGCGTGCGGGAACGTCAGCGGGCGGACGGCCGTTCTAGGACCGAGCGCAGGGACCCGTCGGCCGCCCGCAAGGCGCGGGCAGCGGCATCGGCTGGCAGGTTCCTGCGCGCCATCACGATCGCCACGCGCACGTTGCCGCGCGCGCCACGCAGCACTCGGCGCGCGCGTGCGCTCCCGACGCCCGCGATCTCGGCCACCAGCCGCTCGGCGCGCGCGCGCAGCTTCGCCGAGCGCGGTTGCAGATCTACCATCCGGTTGCCGTAAACCTTTCCCAGGCGCGTCATGCTCGCCGTCGTCAGCGTGTTGAGCACCAGCTTGGTGGCGGTGCCGGCCTTGAGACGGGTGGAGCCGGCGAGGACTTCGGGACCGGGCGCGGGCGCGATCAGCAAGGCGCGGCCCTCGGCACGAGCGGCGTTGCACGCCACCAGGATCGTGGCGGCCCCCCGGACGGAGGCCGCCGCCAGCGCCGCGCGCACGAACGGCGTCACGCCGCTGGCCGAGACGCCCACCACGACGTCACCGCGGCGGACACGCGCGCGCACCGCGCGGCGGGCCGCGCGCGCGTCGTCCTCCGCGCCCTCGCGCGAGCGGAAGACGGACGCGCGGCCGCCCGCCATGATGGCCTGCACGAGGGTGCGCGGCGTGCCGAAGGTCGGCGGGCACTCGGCGGCTTCCAGCACGCCGAGGCGGCCGCTGGTGCCGGCGCCGACGAAGAAGAGGCGCCCGCCGTTGGCGAGCGAGGCGACGATGCGCTCGACGCCGGCCGCGATGGCCGGGGCCACGCGCCCCACCGCAGCCACCGCGCGGCGATCCTCGCGGTTCATCAGCGTGGCGATCGCGCGTGGGCCGAGGCGATCGAGGCTGCGGCTGCGGGGATTGACACGCTCGGTGGCGAGGCGCTCGTAGCGCACGCGCGACGGCATCGCGCGCATGGTAACACCCCGCTTGCGTTACACTCGGCGCCAGTGTCGAGCGTCCCGCGCGTCCAGTCCGGCCTCGACGTCCTCCTCCATCACCGCCTCGGACTCCTGCGCGGCCGCCGCTTCGGCATCCTTGCTCATCAGGCGTCCGTCGATGCGCGGCTCGAGCACGCCGTCGCGCTCCTGTCGGCCGTGCGCGGCGCCCGGCTCGCGGCGCTCTTCGCGCCCGAGCACGGCGTGTGGGGCGCGCCCCAGGACCTGATCTTCGTCGGCAACGAGCGCGATCCCGTCACCAGGCTGCGCGTGACGAGCCTCTACGGCGAGCGGCGCGAGCCGACGGCGGCGATGCTGCGCGGCCTCGACGTGCTGGTGATCGACCTGCAGGATGTCGGCGCGCGCTACTACACCTACCAGTGGACGATGGCGCTGGCGATGCGCGCGTGCGCGCGCGCCGGCGTGCGCGTGCTCGTGCTCGATCGCCCCAATCCGCTCGGCGGCGAGCTCGTCGAGGGCAACGTCCCCGATCCGGCCTTCGCCTCGTTCGTGGGGCTCTACCCGCTGCCCGCGCGCCCCGGGCTGACGATCGGCGAGGCCGCCCGCTACGTGAACGTGCGCCACGGTCTCGGCGCGGACCTCGACGTGGTGACCATGCGCGGCTGGCGCCGCCGCATGCTCTGGGAGGACACGGGGCTCGGCTGGGTGCCACCGTCGCCGAACATGCCGACCCCGGACACCGCGCGCGTCTATCCGGGAGGCTGCTTGATCGAGGGGACGAATCTTTCCGAGGGACGCGGCACCACGCGGCCGTTCGAGTGGGTGGGCGCACCGTGGCTCGACGCCCACGCGTACGCGGCGGCGCTGGAGGCGGAGGGCCTGCCCGGCGTCGCCTTCCGTCCCGCGCGCTTCCGGCCCACGTTCCAGAAGCACGCCGGGCGTCTCTGCGGCGGCGTACAGATCCACGTGACCGACCGCGCGCGCTTCAAGCCGTTTCTCGCCGGCCTCGCCGTGATCGCCGTCGCGCGCCGCCAGGCACCGCGCGCGTTCCGCTGGCGTCGGCCGCCTTACGAGTTCGAACGGCGAAAGCTGCCCATCGACATCCTGCTCGGGACCGACACCATCCGCCGTGCGCTCACACGGGGCGCCACGCTACGCGCGATCGAGCGAAGCTGGCAGCGCGACCTCGCCGCCTGGAAGCGCCGCCGACGTCCGTTTCTGGAATACCAATGATCGGCCGAGGAGCGCCCCGGCTCCGGCGGGGCGCGACGAGCGACTGGGGGCGAGGGGGCCCTTCGAGGCCCCCTACTTAATTAAACAATCTGGTGAAGAAGTTCTTCACGCTGGCGCCGAAGGAGTTCGCGGTCTCCTTCAGGTTCTGCCACGTGCTCTTGGCCTCCGGCTCGGCGGCCTTGCCCGACTCCTTGAGCTTCTCGCCGGTGTACTTGCCGCCCTCGACGACGGTCTTGCCGATGCCCTTGGCCGTCTCTTCGATGCCGTCGCCGACCTTGCCCTGACCGATCTTCTTGGCGCCGGACTCGACCTGCCCGGTCGCCGACTTGACCTTGGAATCGTCGGCCGCGCCGGCCGGCGCCGTCGGCGCCAGCAACGCCACGAGGCTGAGTGCGAGGACGATGCGCTTCATGGGTGACCTCCCGGCCCGCCGCGGGCCTGTCTTCAATGCTACCGCGTGCTGCCGAAGATCACGACATCCGGTCGGAGGGCGGACGCAGACGAGCCAGCGGGTGGGACGGCGGCAGGTCGTGACTGGGGAGGCCGGTGGAGCGAGTCGAGGATTCCCACCACCACACGTCGCCGGCGACGGTATCGCGCGGCACCTCGCGATTGCCGTGCACGGTGCCGACCACGATCCAGAGCGCGGTCAGGATGAGCACGGCGACGAAGATCCACATCGCGTCGTTCCTGCCTGTCGTGACTCGCGCGCGACGGTTACTTGGTCGTGCGCGTGGCGGCCGTGGTGACGGCGCCGCTCGAGCTGCGCTCCTGCTGCTGCTGGTAGCGGCTGACCACCTGGCCGAGGTTCTTTTCGGCCAGCAGGCCCTGGGACTTCATCGTCTGGAAGACCTTGCCCCAGCTCTGACCGTTCTGCTTCATGGCCGCGATCTGATCGATCGTGAGCGCCTTGGGCGCGGCGGCCGTCGTGGCGCCGCCGGTCTTCGTCATCGGCATCGCGGTGGTCAGCTGTGCCTCGAACAGCGCGCGGGCGACCTTGGCGTTGCCGGGCGACAGCTTCGCGTAGGCGCCGTCGACCGTGGCCTGGGCGCCGGCCGGCGACGCGGACACCGCGCCGAAGAGCAGCAGGAGACCTGCGAGTGCGGATGCGTTGCCCATGGTCGCGATTCCCCCTATTTGGCGCGGCGCGACATCGCGGGCATGCCGTCGAGCGTGCGCTCGGTCTGGACGATGATCTCGCCCGCCGTCGCCCGATCCCGCCATGCCCAGGCGTGCTTCGCGGTGATCCGCATGCGCGTCGTGCGCTCGGTGATCTGTTCGAGTTCCACGTAAACCATCCGGTCGCCGGCGGCGGCCACCATCGCCCGGCAGCCGTCTTCCTTGATCTTGTCGCTCTTGAGCGTGATCTCCATGCGCTTGAAGGTCGTCAGCGTGGCGCGGCGCAGGTGCTCGACGGGTGCGCTGAACGTGCGATACGCGATGCCGTCGAGCGTGAAGTTCACGCTCTGGGCGGGCGCCTTGCCCGTGCCGTTGACGGTCAAAGGAAAGCCCATCGCGGCGCAGCCCTGGCCGGCCAGCGCTGCCGCCACGATCAACGCGATGCCTCGAATGCGACGCACCATGTCATGGCTCCCCGGGGGGTCCCATACGCAGTGGTCATGCCATACCCGGGCGAATTACCCGAAAGCCTGCTACGGAAGGTAGTTACGGGCTTGTTCAGAGGGGGAGGGAGCCGCTCGAGTCAGCACGGCGCGCCCTTCTAGCACGCCAATCTGTCACCCATGGCCGGATTCCGTCCTGGGTCCGCGACGCTGCGGGGGTGGTGCCGCTAGAATCGAGCGCGTGACCATCGAGGACCTCGTCGGCGAACGGCTCATGATCGGCCTCAGCGGCGCCACGCTCTCCGATGCCGACGTGCGCGTGTTCCAGGACACCCGCGCGGCCGGCCTCATCCTCTATCGGCGCAACTACGAGGGGCCGGCTGCGCTGGCCACGCTCCTCGACGCGCTGGAGTCCGCGCTCGGTCGGCGGCTGCTCGTCGCCACCGATCACGAGGGCGGGCGCATCGTCATGCTCGGCGCGGGCACGACGATCTTTCCGGACAACCTCGCAATGGGGACCGCGGGCGAGGAGGCCTTCGCGTTTCGCCAGGGACAGTTCGAGGCGCGCGAGCTGCGGCGGCTCGGGATCGATCTCAACCTGGGGCCGTGCCTGGACGTGCTGACCGAGCGCTACAGCCCCAACATCGGCATCCGCTCGTACGGCAAGGACCCGCGCATCGTGTCGCGTTACGGCGTGGCGCGCATCCGCGGCATGGCGCGCGGCGGCCTCTCGGCGTGCGCCAAGCATTTCCCCGGCAAGGGGCACTCGCCGCTCGACGCGCATCTCAAGCTGCCCACGATCGACTCCACGCCGGAGGAGATGCGCGCCACGCACCTGCCGCCGTTCCTCGAGGCGATGGCCGCCGGCGTGGCCGCCGTCATGACCTCGCACCCGGTCTATCCCAAGCTCGACCCGAGCGGCGTGCCGGCCACGTTCTCGCGGCGGCTGGTGGGGGACTGGCTGCGCGGCGAGCTGAATTTCGCCGGCGTCATCGCGTCCGACGACCTCGAGATGGGCGCGGTGAGCGAGACGTGTCCCATCGGCGAGGCCGCCGTCCGCACGGCCGCCGCCGGCCACGACCTGCTCCTGGTCTGCCACACCGCGCCCGCGCAGCGCGCCGCGGCCGTGGCGCTCGTGGAGGCGTATCGCAGCGGGCGACTTCCGCTGGCCGAGGGCGAGGCCGCGGCCGAGCGGGTGCGCCGCCTGCGGCTGCTGCGCGCGGCGCGCCGCGAAGGCGGCCCGCCCGCCCCCGAGCCCGACGCCCGGCCGCTCGCGCAGGCCATCGCCACGCGCGCCGTCACCGAGGTCGGCCACGGCGCCGTCGATTTACGCCGCGCGCTCAACGGCCGCGTGGCCGTCGTCTTCCCGCGGTTCTCCGACCTGGCGCCGCGGATCACCATCGAGCCGGAGATCGCCGACGAGCGCGGCTGGGTCGCGGGCGCCTTCGGCAGCGCCGGCATCACGCCGGAGACGCTGGTGGTGGGCATCGAGCCGACCGCGGACGAGATTGCCGCGGCCGCCAAGCGCGCGGCGGCGGCGGACGCCACCGTGCTGTTCCTCTTCGACGCGCACCTCTACGCGTCGAACCGCGCGCTGCTGGAGGCCGTGCAGGCGCAGGCGCGCCGGCTGGCCGTGGTGCTGCTGCGCGACCCCTACGACGCCGCGCTGCTGGCGCCCGGCGTGCGCGGGCTCACGGCTTACGGGTTTCGGAAGTGCCAGCTCGACGCAGTCGTGGCGAGGCTGACGCACCCCTGAGCCGGCTGGCGGCGAGGGCGATCGCGATCGTCCCCACCGTGCCCACGATCACCAGCCACGACCACGCGAAGGGCAGCACACCGGTCTCCGACAGCACCAGCAGCACGAGATTCACGAGGGCCATGGCGATCATGGCCAGCACGTTGGCGCTGTCGGCCACCGGGCGGCGTGTGAGCAGGCCGAGCAGGAACACGCCGAGCAGCGAGCCGAACGTCACGCCCGCAATCTTGAAGGCCAGCCACAGGATCTTGTCGAAGAACGAGAACGCGTAGGCGATCACGCCCAGCAGGACGCCGAAGGCCACCACGCTGATCCGCGAGATCAGCAGATAGTGCCGCTCGGAGCGGTTGCGCGCCAGCAGCGGCCGGTAGATGTCGGTGACGAACGACGCGGCCAGCGAGCCGAGCGGCGAGTCGATCGAGGCCAGCACGATGGCGCTCAGCATGAGACCGCGCAGCACCGCGGGCATCATCTGCTGCACGTAGTGCGGCAGGATCTCGTCGGGCCGTGATACCGGCAGCTCGGGATGCTGCGTGTAGAAGGTGAAGAGCGCGGCGCCGAGGCCCAGGTAGATGGCCAGCGTCAGCAGCGTGCCGATCGGCGTCAGGGCCAGTGTCCGCTGACTTTCCTGGCGTGTCTCCACCGTCAGCAACCGCTGCATGAGGTCGTGGTCGGTCCCGAAGGCGGCCATGGACCCGACGAGGCCGTTGAGCACCGCCACCCACACGATGTTCGGCTCGGTGAGCACGCGCCGCCAGAAGTCCGGCTCGCTCGGCGACGGACCCCAGTTGATGACGTTGAGCCGGCCCGCCTCGCCCGCCAGCTGGACGATGGCGGCAGCGCCGCCCTCGATGTGCGACAGGAGGTAGGCCAGCGTGATGCCGCCAGCCAGCAGGAACGTCAGCGCCTGGAACACGTTGGTCCACACCACCGCCTTCACGCCGCCGGTGACGATGTAGAGGATCGACACCACGCTGAACACGACCAGCGTCGGCACCAGCGGCCAGCCCATCAGGATCGCCACGGCCAGCGCAGCCGCCATGAGCCGTACCCCCGAGCCGGCCAGACGGGTGATGAAGAAGAAGATCGACGCCGTGACCTGCGTGGCGCGGCCGAAGCGATGCGCCAGGAACTCGTAGATGGTCGTGACGTCGTGACGGTAGAAGGCCGGGATGAACAGGAAGGCCACCGCGAACTTGGCCAGGCTGGAGCCGACGAAGAACTGCGCGTACTCCCAGTTCTCGCTGTAGGCGGTGGCCGGCACCGAGATGATCGTGACCGCGCTGATCTCGGTGGCCAGGAAGCTGAGGCAGGCCGCCCACCAGGGCACGCGGCGGCGCGCCAGGAAGAAGTCGACGGTGTCGTGCTGCTCGCGGCTGAGGGCGAAGCCGATGGCCAGGAGGACCCCGAGGGCGACGGCAAGGACGGCATAATCGGGCCAGGTGAGCGACGAGGACGTGACGGGCACGCCCCATCTTATTACAGGGCGCGTCCTGGACTCAGTAACGCGGCGTGCGGATGAGGGCGGCGCCCTCCGAGGTCTGCTTGCGCAGGCGCTCCACCAGCGCGGCGTACGACTCGCGCTGCAGGATGCGCGAGAACTCGCTGCGGTAGGTGGAGACGAAGCTCACGTTGTCGATCAGGATGTCGTAGACCTTCCAGCGGCCGTCCTTGAGCTGCAGGCGATAGTCGAGCGGCGTCTCCGTGTTGCGCCGGGTGATGACCTTGGAGCGCACCGTGGCGAAGGGCCCATCGACGATCTCGCCCAGGTAGACGATCTTCTCCCCGGAGTAGGCCTCGATGCGGCCGATATAGCTGCGCTCGAGCAGGTCCGTGAACAGGCGGGTGAACTCGGCCTGCTCTTCCGGCGTCCGGCTCGTCCACTGCCGCGAGAGCGCGCGGCGGGAGATCTCGTCGAAGTCGAAGAGGTCGGTCGCCACGCGGCGGATCTCGATCCGGCGCTGTTCGGCGACGAGGCGCCGGTTGGGCTCGGGCGTGTCGACGTCGGCCTTCTGGAGGGCGAGGATCACGCGGGACACGGCGGACTGGACGACGTCGCGCGGGCCCACCGCCGATCCGCTCACGGCACCCGCCACCAGCAGCCAGGCCACGAGAGCCTTTCCCATGTGCACGCTCTCCCGGATGACAAGGAGAAGCATGCCCTGTGCCACCCCCGGCTCTCTTCTAAGGCGGCGATTTCCCACCTCGGCCGCTGGCCCTTGCGCCCGCATAATGACAACACTGTCAGCCATGTCTCACACCGGACAGCGGCCTGCGCCGCTCGCCGTCGGGATCGACCTCGGCGGCACCTGGCTCCGCCTCGTGGCCCTGCGCGACGGGCACGTGGTCCGCGGTGCGCACCGGGCGATTCCACTGTCGAAACTCTCCAAGTTTTTACCCACCCGTTCAGGGGGGGGCCGGATCGCCTCGCTGGTGGTGGCCTCGCGCGGCGTGTGGACGCCCGCCGAGCGCCGCGCCGCGCGGCGGCGGCTGCGCGGCGCGGCCGCGCGCGTGGAGGTGATCTCCGACGCGGAGGCGGCGCTGCTGGGCGCGCTCGATGCGCAGCCCGGCGTGCTCGTGCTGGCCGGCACCGGCTCGATCGTGCTCGGACGCGACGCGGGCGGACGGCTCGCGCGCGCCGGTGGGCTCGGTCCGCTGCTCGGCGACGAGGGCTCGGCGTTCTGGCTCGGCCGCGAATGGCTGCGCGTGACGGCCACGACCGCGCGGGCACGCGCGCTGGCGCGGCATCCCGACGCCGTCGCGCGCGTCGCCGCGCTCGCGCCGCGCGTGCTCGCGCGCGCGCGGCGCGGCGATCGTCGCGCGCGCGCCATCGTCGCGGCCGGACAGGCCGAGCTCGCCGCGCTCGCCGTCGACGTCATCCGGCGCCTGGGCCTGCGCGCGCCGGTGCGCGTCTCGTGGAGCGGCGGCCTGCTGGGCCACGCGTGGTATCGCGCCGGCGTGCAGCGCGCGCTCGCGCGTCGCATCGCCTGCCGGTGGACGGCGCCCGCCGCCGACGCGGCGCTGGCGGCGGCGCGGCTGGCCGCGCGACGCGCGCCGCGGGGAGGCCGCTGAGCGTGCGGCGTCTCGTGGTCACCGTCTGCCTGCGCGAGCCCGGCGTGGTCCTGCTGCCGGTGGAGCGCGGCGGCCGCGCGCGCCGCCTCGACGCGGCCGCCGTGCTCGCCGAGCTCGAGCGCGTGGCGGCCAGGCGCGGGCTCGGCGGGCACGTGCAGTTCCGCGAGGGCTGCGCGGGCGGCTGCGGCGCCGAGGGACCCAACGTGGACGTGACGATCTATCCGGAGCCGCCGCCCGACGGACGGCCCGATCACGTGGCCGTCGGCTGGAAGACGTACGTCTACTCGCTGGCGACCCTCGACTGCCTGGCCACGGTCATCGACGAGAACCTGGACGCGCCCCGCGCGAAAACACGACGTAGGCGGCGGGGCCGGTGAGCGCGGCCACCACGCCGGCCAGCGTGTTGAGCCAGCCGGCGGTCGCCATCGCCACCAGCGACAGCGCCGCCGGCACGACGGCGACCGTGACGGCCGCGCCGAGCCCGCCCGGCACGCGCCACGGCCGCGCCAGCGACGGCTCGCGCAGGCGCAGCCACACGAACGCGGCCAGCTCCACGAGCAGGCTCAGCGAGTAGAGCCACACGTTGAGGACGATCAGCTCCTTGAACGAGAAGGCGGCGAACGCCGCGTAGAGCGTCGCCGACACCACCACCGCCGTCCACGGCGTGCCGAAGCGCGGGTGCACGGCGGCCAGCCCCGCGGGCATGAGGCCATCGCGCGCGAGCACGTAGGGCAGCCGCGAGTTCGTCAGCAGCAGCGTCAGGAAGAGTCCCGCCGCGCTCAGTACGGCGCCCAGCGCCACCGCGTCGCCGAGGCGCGGCCCGCCCATCGCGCGCGCCAGCGCGGGCAGCGCGCCGGTCTGCCACGTCGTCCAGTCGGCGCTCCCGCTGGCCAGCACGGCGCCGACCGGCAAGAGGTACGCCGCCGTGATGACGGGCAGCGCCACGAACAGCGCACGCCGGAAGCCGTGCTCCGGCGTCTTGGCTTCGCCGAGGCACGTCGAGGGTGTGTCCCAGCCCGAGTAGTTCCACATCACCACGGCCAGCCCCAGGCCGAGCCCGGCGCCGAGTGATTGCTGCGGCCCGACGAACGGACGCCACGGCACCTGGTTCATGCCGGCCAGGCCGACCACGACGAGCGCGGCCACCGGCGCCAGGGCGATCACCGCCAGCGCGACGGCTGCGCGGCCGGTGGGCCGCACGCCCACGACGTTCAGCGCGGTGAGGACGACGATGAAGGCGACCGCCAGCAGCCAGCGCTCGAGCGACGTCATGCCCGGATACCAGAATTTCAGGTACTCGACGAAGAGCGCGGGATAGACGGCGACGTCCACGAAGCTGTCGATCCACGACCACCAGCCGACCTGGAACGACCAGAAGCGACCGAACGCGCGGCGCACCCAGGTGACGTAGCCGCCCTCGTCCGGCATCGCCGCCGCCAGCTCGGCCATGGCCAGCGCCACGGGCAGGCTCCACACGAGCGGCGTGACGGCGAGCAGGACCAAGGCGAGCCCGGGACCAAAGGACGCCACGACGTCCTCGAGCCCATACGGGCCGCCGCTGACATTGAAGAAGACGATCGCCGCGAGCGGGAGGATCCCCAGCTCGCGCTTCACCGCTGGACGGCGGCGATCAGCGCGGGCAACTCCTTGACCCACTCGTCGATCGGGCGCCCGGCATCGACGGTGATCTCCAGCTTGCCGCTGGGCAGCTTGCGCACCTTGCCGGGCGTGGCCGGCCCCAGCGGGATCACCAGCATCTCGCGGTGGATGTTGAGCGCGTCGGTCACCGCGAAGATGGCGTCGATCTCCTTCATGGTCACGACCTCAAGCATGCAGGCCCACCTCCTGCGCCACCTCGCGGATCTGCTTCCACGTCGCGTCGTCGATGGGAATCCCGTTGGCGGTCCGCTCGCGCTCCATGCGCGCCTCCGGCTCGCCCGGCACCAGGATCTCCTTGGCGCCGGCGGCGAGTGGCGCCGAGCGCACCCACTCGACGAGCGACGCCACCTGTGCGTGGAACGCCGCGGGCTCGACGAAGCGCGCCGGATCGAGGCACACGATGAGCGTGCCGTTGCGGAAGACGGACGGCTCACCGCTGGCCGCGCCGGCGCCGGAGAGGATCCCCGCCAGGATCTCGACGGCCAGCGACAGCCCGTAACCCTTGTGCCCGCCGGCGGTCAGCAGCGAGCCGACGGGATCGGTGTAGTACTCGCGCGGATCGGTCGACGGCTCGCCGCGGCCGTTGAGCATGATGCCGGGCGGCGCGGGCTCGCCGCGGTTGAACTTCACGCGGAGCTTGCCCTCGGCCCACACGCTGGTGGCGAAGTCGTGCGACATCGCCACGCTGCCGCGCGGCCCCGGAATCGCGACGGCGTGCGGGTTGGTGCCGAGCCGCCGGGCGGCGCCGCCCCACGGCGCCACGTTGAGGCCGCCGCGGGCGTTGGCCCACACGAGCCCGATCAATCCCTCGCGCGCCGCCGTCTCCGAGTAGTCGGCCAGCCTCCCGACGTGGTTGGCCCCGCGCAGCGCCACCGCCGCCAGCCCGTGCACCCGCGCCCGCTCGATCGCCAGTGCGATGCCCCGCCGCGCGACGACCTGGCCGAAGCCGCCGTCTCCCTCCAGCACCGCGATGGTCGGCGTGTCGACCACCAGACGCAGCGTCGGTCGCGGGTTGAGCGTGCCGGCCTTGAGGTTGGCGACGTACTGGGGCACGCGGATCACGCCGTGCGAGTCGTGTCCACGCAGGTTCGCGCGCACCAGCATCGAGGCGATCCAGGCGGCGTCTTCCGAGGGGACGCCGCGCGCGACGAAGATGTCCTGGGTGAGGCGCTCCAGCGTGGCGGGGTCGACGGTCGGCATGGCGTAACACTACCCCGGCCCATGCGCCGGGAACCCGAAAAGATCCGCCTCGGCGCGTCGTCGTGTCTGCTCGGTCACACAGTCCGTCACGACGGCGGCCACGAGCGCGACGCGTTCCTCGTGGACACGCTGGCGTCATCGTGGCCGCGACGGATCAAAGACCTCACCGCGCATGAACGGCTGGGCCGCGCTGCGCGTGGGCGCGCTCGCGCCTGCACGACCACGTGCTACAGCGCGGGCCGCCGTCGTGCGGCCTCGCGCGCGTGCTCATGCGGCGCGCGGACGGCGTTCAGTTCGCGGCGCCCCTTGCGCCTTCCCCCACGATTTCGCTAACTGCCGGAAACTTCGCGCCGAAAAGATCATCGTCCCCGCCCTGCGGGACCACGAAACCATTTCTGTCCGAACGGGCCGATTTCGTATAGTGCAGAAGTTACGTCGCACTGTGAAATCGATTACCCAGTGCGGCACACGAGCCTGGCGTGGTCCTAGGCCAAAGCAGATGCCGTGGATTCCCGAATGTCGCGAGCCGTGATGGTCGCCGTCCTCGCCGCTGGCGCATGCGGCCCATCCTTCCCTTCGCCGGGGCGCACTGCCAGTCAGCCGTTGCCGCCCCGCGGCGCGCAGCCCGGCCCTGGCCCGGCGCGCGGCGTCTTTCCGCCGAACGCCACCCGTGTGATTGCGACCGTGCAGAAGGTCAGCGGCGACACGCTCACGCTCGAGATCCTCGAGGCCCGCCAGGCACGCCCCGACGTGGCCATCGGCCCGGCGGTGGGCACCATCGAAGCCGTGTCGCGCGGCCTGCTCGACCCTGCGCTGGCCGGCCGGCGCATCGAGGCCGTCATTTCGATCGTCGGCGACACGCTGGCGAGCCGGTGGCTGATTTCCGAGATACGGCCCCTCCCCGACCGATGACCGGCACGAGGAGATCCAGGCTCCTCGCCCTCGTGGCCCTCGCGATGCTCGCCGCGACGCCGGCGATCGCCGCGACACCGACGACCGTCCGCGTGCACGGGACCGAGACCTGGACACCGACGATGGAGGTGGCCCTCGACGAGGTCGCGATGCTGTGGACCGGCGAGCCGCGCGGGACGAATACGCCGCCGACGCTGGTGGACGGCACCTCCGTCCTCCGGGCCGGCCGCGAGGCCGCGGCGATCCGGCTCACGGGCGTGACGACGGTCGCCGACCTGGTGACGCGGGCGCGCGCGCTGCGGGAGGCGAATCCGCGGTGGGAGACGCGGCTCGTGCTCTATGCCTCCGGCGAGACGCGCAACGCCCGCAGTCGCCGGCTGCTGACCGAGGAGGTCGCGGTGGTGGCCGAGGACGGCACGGTCACGCGCGAGCACGTCACCGATCCGCTGACAACGCTGCAGGTGGCGGAGACGATCGCGGCGCGCGGCGGCGTGCAGCGCGTCGAGCCGGTGGCCCAGGCCTCGGACTACTTGCAGGCGCGCCTCACGCGCAAGGTCGCCAAGCTCAAGCGCCAGGACCAGCCCAGCGAGCGCCAGGAGTTCTTCGCGCTGAAGCGTGTCCCGCCGGGAGAGAGCCGGATTCCCGTCGAGCGCTACCTGCAGGCACGCGAGCAGATGAAGCGCATGCCGCTCCACTCGACGGCGGGCGGCGCCGTTCGCCATCCCTCGGCCGCCGAGCTCGGGATCAATTTCGACACCGCCGCCGCGTTCCTCGGGCCGTGGACGCCGCTGGGCCCCGGCAACATCGGCGGCCGCACGCGCGCGCTCGTGGTCGATCCCGCGAATCCCAACACGCTCTATGCGGGTGGCGTGGCCGGCGGCGTGTGGAAGACGACCAACGGCGGCGGCGCGTGGGTGGCGCTGACCGACACGCTCCTGCCCAACCTGGCCGTGGCCTCGCTCGACATCGATCCCACGAGCTCCAACATCCTGTACGCCGGCACGGGCGAGGGCGTGTTCAACGGCGACGCGGTCCGGGGCGCCGGCATCTTCAAGACCACCGACGGCGGGGTGACCTGGAATCAGCTCGCCACGACCGCCAATGCCGACTTCAACTTCGTGAACAAGCTCAAGGTGCTGTCGACTGGCACCTCGGTCCTCGCGGCCACGCGGACGGGCCTGTGGCGCTCGATGGACAGCGGCGGCACGTGGACGCAGGTCATCGACGCTTCCAGCATCAACGGCTGCTTCGACATCGCGCTGGGCAACACCTACGTGCTCGCCTCGTGTGGCACGTTCGCCCAGGCGATCGTCTCCCGCAGCACCGACGGCGGCGCCAGTTTCGCCACAGCATTCACGCCACCCGCCGGCGGCCGCACGTCGCTCGCCATCGCACCGTCGGACGAGAACATCGTCTATGCGCTCGCCTCGAGCATCGAAGGCGGCACGTACAACCTCGGCCTCAGCGCCGTCTACAAGTCGATCGACGGTGGTATTGAGTGGACACCCACCGTCACCAACACCAGTGCCAACAAGCTGAACACGCTGCTGCTCACGAACCCGGTGTACGCGAACTACGCCGAATGCGGCTTCGGCCCATCTGACTCCATCTTCAACCAGGGCTGGTACGACAACGTCATCGCCGTCGATCCCACGAATCCCAACCGCGTGTGGGCCGGCGGCATCGATTTGTTCCGCTCCAACGACGGCGGTACCACCTGGGCGCTGGCGTCGTTCTGGTGGACGGGCTCGAGCCCGGGGCCCTTCGCCCATGCCGACCAGCACGCGATCGTCTTCGCGCCGGACTTCGCCACGAGCGGCAAGATGTACGTGGGCAATGACGGCGGTATCTTCCGGACGCTCAACGGGGCCACCGGCGCCACCACGAGCAACGTCTGCAATCCGGCCGGCGTCGGCATCGTGTGGACGGAGCTGAACAACAACTACGGGGTCACGCAGTTCTATCACGGCCTGCCCTACCCCGGTCCGAGCGGCGGCGACACCTTCTTCGGCGGCACGCAGGACAACGGCACGATTCGCGGCTCGGTCGGCCTCGGCATCGACGGCTGGCGCCAGATCCAGGGCGGCGACGGCGGCTACGTGGCGGTCAACCCCACCAACACGAACGTCCTCTACGCGGAGACCACCGGGCTGTCGATCACGAAGTCGGTCGACGGCGGCGCGCACTTTGTCGACGCCATCGCCGGCATCCTCGACCAGGGCTTCCTGTTCATCACCCCGTTCGTCATGTCGCCGAACAACCCGCAGATCCTGTGGACGGGTGGCGACCGCATGTGGCGCACCACGAACGGCGCCGCGAGCTGGACGGCGGCCGGCAGCAGTTTCGACTGCGGCTCGGTGAGCGCCATCGCCGTCGCGCCCCGCGCGGGCACGCTCGAGGACAGCCGCCTCGATCAGGTGGTCCTGGCCGGTACCAGCGGCGGCTGCGTGTTCCGCACCGCCACCGCGCTCACCGGCACCGCCACGACCAGCTGGACACCGATTCTGTCCGCCGGCGACGGCTACGTCTCCTCGATCGCCTTCGATCCCACCAATGCCAGCAACGTCTACGTGACGCACTCGCAGTTCGGCGTCGGCCACGTCTATCGCTCGATCGACGGCGGCCTGACGTTCAGCAACATCGACGGCAGCGGCAGCGTGCTGCCCGACGTGCCGACCCACACGATCGTGGTGGCCCCCGGCAACCCCAACATCCTCTACGTGGGCACCGACCTCGGCGTGTTCTCGTCCGACGACGGCGGCGACAACTGGTCGGTGGAGAACACGGGCTTCGCCAACGTCATCACCGAGGCGCTGGCCGTCGGCCAGGTGGGCAGCGTGGATCACGTGTTCGCGTTCACCCACGGCCGCGGCGTCTTCCGCGTGGCGCTGCCGCCGTCGATGGCCGACATCGCCGCGACGCAGGCCAGTGTTCCCGCCGGCGCCATCGTGGCGGCGGGCGGCTCCGTGATGGTCACCGACACTGTCAAGAACGTCGGCGACGCGACGGCCACCGCGGGCTTCGTGGTGGGCTACGCGCTCGTGCCCGTGAACGGCGACGGCAGCCTGGGCAGCGACATCCCGCTGAGCGTGACCCGCGCCGTCGGCGTGCTCAGCGCCCAGGGCAGCAGCCAGTCCACCACGGCCGTCGGCCTCCCCGACACCGTCGCGGTCGGTCCCTACAAGATCCGCGTGCGCGCCGACGTCCTCGGCCAGGTGGTCGAGGATCCGAGCGTCGTCAACAACGAGCGGCTGACGAACACGTTCACGGTCACGCGGGTCGATCTCACCGTGACGGCGGCCTCGGCCACGCCGGTCGTGGTGGGCACCGGCCTTCGGGTGTCGGTCGCCAACACCGTGAAGAATCTGAGCGCGACGCCGGCGCCCAAGCCGTTCAGCGTCACCTTCCTGCTGTCGCCCGGCACCGGCACCACGCTGGCGGGCGCCGAGATCCCGCTGGACGTCACCCGCACGGTGACGACACTCGGCGCGAACGCGACGAATGCCGCGACGACCCCCGTCACGATTCCCGACGGCACCACGCCCGGGACGTACCGCATCTTCGTGATCGTCGATCCCGAGAACGCGATCGTCGAGAGCAACGAGAGCAACAACGCCCTGGCGAGCAACACCCTCACGATCGGCCGGGCCGACCTGGCGCCGCAGGCGGTGACGTTCACGCCGGCGGCGACCGGCAGCGCGACGGCGATCAGCGTGACGCACACCGTCCGCAACGTGGCGGCGGGGCCGACAGCGGGCACCGCGCCGCCGTCCGTCTCCGGCGTCTACCTCTCGACCGACACGACGCTGGCCTCGGCGGTGGCGCAGCTCGGCACCGTGAACATTCCGGCGCTCGCCGTGGGCGCCTCCAGCACGCAGACCAAGACGTTCACGATCCCGGCGGGGCCGCCGGGCGCGTTCTTCGTCGTCGTCAGGGCCGACGACGCGGGCGCCATCACGGAGGCGGGCGAGGCCAACAACGTCGCGGCCAGTGCGACGCGGCTGCTGGTCGGTCCCGACTTGCTGGTGACGGCGGCCACCGCCACGCCGGCCTTCGTGACACCGGGCAGCACCGTGGCCGTCGCCAGCACGGTGAAGAACCAGGGCATCGCCGCCCCGACGAGCTTCGGCGTCTCGTTCGCGCTGGTCCCGACGACCGATCTCAGTGGCGCCTCCGACATCCCGCTCGCCGTCACGCGCACGGTGGCGGGCCTGGGCGCCGGCGCATCGAGCTCGACCCCCGCGAACGTCGTGATCCCCACGAGCGTCGGCCTCGGCCAGTACCGGATCCGTGTGATCGTCGATTCCGGCAACGCCGTCAACGAGGCGGACGAGACGAACAACCAGCGCCTCACGACGTCGGTCGTGACGGTCACGCGGCCGGACCTGATCGTGCCGACCGTCACCGCGCCCGTGGCCGCCGCCCCCGGCACGCCGTTCGCGGTCACCAACACCGTCAAGAACAACAGCAGCGTCGCGGCCGGCCCCTTCAAGGTGGCGTTCTATCTGTCGACCGACACGCTCTTCGACGGCGCCGATATCCCGATCAGTGTCAGCCGCACCGTCACCACGCTGGCCGCCAACGGCGTCAGCACGGCCACGAACATGGTGACGATCCCGCCCGGCACGCCGATCGGCGTCTATCGGATCCTCGTCGTCGCCGACCCGCTCAACCAGGTCGTGGAGCTGGACGAGAACAACAACACCGGAGTCAGCGGGCCGGTCGTCCTCGGCCCCGATCTCGTCGTCACCGCGGCCACCGTGACGCCGACCACCGTGGCGCCCGGCGGCAGGATTTCCGTCGCGAACACCATCAAGAACCAGGGCGTCACGGCGGCCACCGCGTCGTCGCTCGTCGGCTTCTTCCTGTCGACTGATGCGGTCCTGGACGTCGCCGATGTCCCCCTCGGCCCCAGCCGGACCGTCGTGCCACTGGGCGCCGGCCTCAGCAGCGCCGGCACGAGCCCGCTGACGATTCCGCCAGGCACCGTGCCCGGCAGCTATCGCATCCTGGTCGTGGCGGACGTCGGTAACACGGTCACCGAAGGCAACGAAGCCAACAACGTGCTCGCGACGGTGCCGATCACGGTGGTGCTCCCGGATCTGATCGTCACCACCGTCACCGCGCCGGCTGCCGTCGCCGCGGGCACGCCGTTCGCCGTCACCAACACCGTCAAGAACAACAGCGGCGTGCTGGCCCCCGGGCCGTTCAGCGTGGCGTTCTTCCTGTCGACCGACACGACCTTCGATGGCGGAGACATCCCGCTCGGTGCCACGCGGACGGTCGCGTCGCTCGGGCCCAACGCGCTGAACACCGCCTCCACCCCGCTGACCATCCCGGTCGGCACGCCGCCCGGCGTCTATCGCATCCTGGTAGCGGCCGACGCGACCAACATCGTCGTGGAGACCAGCAACCTCAACAACGTCGGGACCAGCGCGGCCGTCACCGTCGGACCCGATCTCGTCATCTCGCCGCTGACCGTGCCCGCGCTCATCGCCGGACGCACGGGCGTCGGCATCGCGAACACCGTGAAGAACAACGGGGCGGCGGCCGCCACGGCCGGCGCCTTCGGCGTCGGCTTGTACTTCTCCAGCACCAGCACAACGAATACGACGGGCGACACGCTGGTGGGCAACCGCCCGGTGACCGGCCTGGCCGGCGGCGGCACCTCCTCGGTGCCGGTCACGATCACCGTGCCGTCCACGCCGGGGAACTTCTTCCTCAAGGCGTTCGCGGACCACACCAACCTGGTGGTCGAGGCCGACGAGAGCAACAACGTGACGGTGAAGCCGGTCGCCGTCGTGCCCGACCTGGTGCGGACGAACGTCCTCGCGAACGCCACGTTCAAGATCACGCCGGACTCGCCGACCTGCCTGGTGGGGTCCACCGGCGGCGGCCAGGCGATCGAGACGATCACGACCCAGACCGGCGGCTCCTTCAGCGGCGGCAAGATCACGTTCCACGACGCCGAGGGCGGCTCGGACACCATCAACTTCAGCGGCACGATCACCCCGGCCGGGACCGTCAGCGGCACGTTCACCCTCAGCCGCGTGGGCGGCGGCGGCGGCAGCGCGGGCGGCACCTTCACGGGAAGCGCGGGCGTCGATGCTTCACGCTCGGCGGGCTCTCTGTCGCTCGAGTTCACGGGGAGGTCCACGGCCGGCATCGGCAGCTGCGCCGTGACCGCCCTGGTCACTGACGGGACCGGATCGCTGACGAACCCCAGCGTCGTGCCGGCCTCGCTCACGGTCGACGAGCGCAGCAGCGTGACGGTCACCTTCGGCACGAGCACGCCGTGGCCGGCTGACGGCCTTCTGAGGATCACGTTCCCCGCCGGCTTCGGCCTCGTCGGCGGCTCCGACGTCTTCAGCGCCACCGGTCCCGACGGTTCGTTCTTCACCTCCACGTCCGGCCAGACGCTGACGCTTCTGCGGCTCGGCGACGGCACCACGTTCAGCGGAAACGCGTCGTTCACGTTCGACGGAAGTTTTGGGGGAATCCTCAATCCCGTCGCCTTCGGTCCCACCGGAACCTTCCTGCTCAGGACGACCACGGCGGAGGGCATCGTCGTCGACTCGGAGCGCTTCCTCATCGACTCCGGAACGGCCCCATCCGTCACGCTCGAGCCCGGCGCGATCACGAGCGCCGGCGTGACGCCGGCCTCGCTCGTGGCGGGTGCGGTCGGCAACGTCACCGTCAACTTCACCACCACGCACATCTGGCCCCCTGACGGCACGCTTCGGATCGACTTCCCCGCCGGCTTCGACGTCTCGAGCGCCTCGTTCGTTGGCACCTCGTTCGGTCCGATCGGGACGTTCTCCCTCGCCGTTTCCGGCCAGACCGTGACCCTGACGCGAATCGGCGGCGGCGACTTGCCGTTCGGGGGAAGCGCCTCCCTCACCCTGGACGGAGTCCAGAATCCCGCGACCTCCGGGACGACTGGCAGCTTCTCGCTGACGACGGCAACGGCCACCGCCGGCGCGATCGACATCGGGACGGCCCCGGGAGTCACGATCGTCCCCTGAGAAAATCGCGTATCCTCCTGGGCGGCTCAACCCGCTCAGGAGGATCGCGCCCGTGACTGACTCGTCCCGGCTGCTCGACGGTCTCACCGTCCTCGACTTCACCCGCGTGCTGGCAGGGCCCTACTGCACACGCCTGCTGGCCGACCTCGGCGCGCGCGTGCTCAAGATCGAGCGGCCCGGCGAAGGGGACGAAACGCGCCGGGGGTACGTCCAGCTCGAGGAGGGTCGGCTCGACCAGGCCACGTACTTCGTGCGCATCAACGTGGGCAAGGAGAGCGTCGGGCTCGATCTCGGCCACCCGCGCGGGCGCGAGGTGGCGCTGGACCTCGCGCGCAAGGCCGACGTGGCGATCGAGAACTTCGTGCCCGGCGTGGCCGCGCGGCTGGGCATCGATCACGCCGCGCTCGCGCGCGTGAAGCCCGACATCGTCTACTGCTCGATCTCCGGCTTCGGCCAGACCGGCCCGCTGCGCGATTCGCCCGCGTTCCACCACATCATCAACGCGGTGTCCGGCATCATGCACATGGAGAAGCAGACGAGCCCGACGGCGCCGGTGAGCTACCTGCAGGCGGCCGACGTGCTGGCCGGCACGCACGCCTTCGGCGCCATCCTGGCCGCGCTGTTCCGCCACGGGCGCACCGGCCGCGGGGCGCACCTGGACGTGTCGATGCTGGAGACGATGATCGCCGCCGAGGACATCACCTACGGCGCCATTATCAACGGCGGCGACGCCTATCCCGGGCCGCGCGCCGGCATGGTGGTCCACACGCTCCCGGGCGGGGACTTCGCGATGCAGACCGTCGGCGGGCCGCAGCTCTGGCCCAGGCTGCTGCAGGCCATGAAGCGGCCCGACCTCGAGCACGACCCGCGCTTCGCCACGCCGCTGGCCCGGCGCCAGAACTGGCCGGCGCTGCTGCCGATCATCAGCGAGTGGCTCGACACCTTCGGCACGCGCGAGCGCGCCATGGACGCGCTGCGCGCCGCCCGCCTGCCGACCGCGCCGGTGCTGTCGCCGGCGGAGGTCGCCGCGCATCCGCACCTCGAGGCGCGCCGCGCGTTCCCCGAGGTGCCGCACCCCACGCGCGGCAAGGTGCGCGTCACCGCGATTCCCTTCCACGTGGACGGCGCGCCGACTCCACCCACGGCCGGCGCGCCCTATCGCATCGGCGAGCACACGCGCCACGTGCTGGGCGGGCTGCTCGGCTACTCGGCGGCGCGCATCGACGAGCTCGCCAGGGCCGGCGCGATCAGCGTCGCGGGTTGACGAGGAGTGCCGCGGCTTCGCCGCGGCGCTCCGAACGTTGGGGGTGTGGGGGCCATTTCGGGCCCCCACTCAGGAGGCTCCGGAATGCTGTTCATGGTGGTCGAGCGCTTCCGCAACCAGGACGCCAGATCGATCTATCGCCGGCTGCGCGACCAGGGCCGGATGATGCCGGACGGGCTGAAGTTCGTCAGCTCCTCGGTCTCGGCCGACGTCTCTCGCTGCTTTCAGCTCATGGAGTGTGACGACGTCACGCTCTTCCAGCGCTGGGTGGCCGAGTGGTCGGATCTGATGGAGTTCGAGATCGTGCCGGTCGTGGCCGGCAAGGACACGGGCGCCGCGCTGGCCTCTACGTGAAGGCGCGCTCGGCAGCGGCCTCGCCCGAATGCACGCAGTCGGCGATGCCGACGCCGCGATAGGCCGCACCCGCCAGCGCCAGGCCCGGCAACGCCTGCACCGCGCGCTCGATGGCGTCGACGCGGGCCAGGTGGCCCACGCGGTACTGCGGCATCGAGGCGGGCCAGCGATGCAGGCGTGTCAGCACCGGCTCGGCCGTGATGCCGAGCGCCTCCCGCAGCTCGGCCCGCGCGCGGGCGACGAGCGCGCCGTCCTCCTCGCTCAAGATCTCGGCGTTCAGCGTGCCGCCCAGGAAGCCCCGGATCAGCACATGGCCCTCGGGCGCGCGGCCGGAATACTTCACGCTGGAGAACGTGCCGGCCAGCAGCGCCTTCCTCTCGGTGCGCGGCACCACGAAGCCGAAGCCGTCCAGCGGATGCGGCACGTCGGCCCGGCGGTAGCCGAGCGACACGGTCGCCGCCGACGAGTACGGGATCTCCGCCACGAGGTTCGCCAGACCCGGATCGAGATAGCGCGCGAGCCGCGCCGTCGCGTGCGCCTCGGTCGCCAGGATCACGCGGTCGGCGTCGAAGCTCGCGCCCTCGGCCGTCCTCACCTGCCAGCGCGCGCCCGTGCGCTCCAGCGCGCTCGCGCGCTGCTTGAGCACGGCGGCGCCGGCCGGCAGTCGCGCGGCCAGCGTGGAGACCAGCTCCTCCATGCCGTCGGCGAAGGTGACGAACAGCGACCACCGCGCGCCGCTGGTGCCCGGCAGCGGTGCCGCGGCCAGCGCCCGGCGCAGGCCGAGGATGATCGAGCGGTCGCGCTTCTCCACGTCGAGGAAGCGCGGCATCGTCGCGGCCAGGCTGAGGTCGTCGGGATCGGCCGTATAGATGCCGGCCACCAGCGGCTGGGCCACGCGCTCGAGCGCCTCGGCGCCGAGGCGGCGGCGCACGAAGGCACCGAGGCTCTCGTCGTCCCCGCTCCCGCGAGACGTGGAAGAGATCCCCCGCGGCAGCACGAGGTCGAGGGCCATCCGCAGCTTGCCCCGCAGCGTGAACAGCGACGACGTCGCGAACGGGCGCATCGCCGTCGGCGCCAGGAGCTGGAAGCCGTCGGGCAGCGGATGCAGCCGGCCGCCGTGCCAGACGAAGACCTTGCGGAAACGATCGTCGGTGCGCACCAGCCGGTGCTCGACGCCGAGGCGGCGGCACAGCGCGAGCGCCCACGGCTTCTCCGACAGGAAGGAGTCGGGCCCCGCCTCGACGAGAAAGCCGTCCACGCGCTCGCTGACGATGGTGCCGCCGAGCCGCTCGCGCGCCTCGATCAGCGTGAGCTCGAGCGGCGTCTGCCGCTCGCGCGCCACCTCCACCGCGCGGTGCGCCGCCGCCAGCCCCGTGATGCCGCCGCCGACGACGACGAGCTTCACGCGTGGCTCCGCACGATCTCGGCCAGCATGGCGACGAACTCGGGATGGGCGTTGACCGCCGGCGCGCGGTGGAGCGCGATGCCGTGGGCGTCGGCGATGGAGCGCGCCTCGACGTCGAGATCGTAGAGCACCTCCACGTGATCGCAGACGAAGCCGATGGGCGAGACCACCACGTGACGCGCGCCTTCTTTCGCCGCCGCCTTGATCACGTCGCCCACGTCGGGCTCCAGCCACCGATCGCGCGGACTGCCACTGCGGCTCTGATAGGCGAGCGACCAGCGCGCGTGACCGGCCTTCGCCGCCACCGCACGGGCGGTCGCGGTGAAGTCCGCCACGTACGGCGAGGCCTCCGCCATCGCCACCGGCACGCTGTGCGCGGTGAAGACCAGCGGCGTCTCCTGGCGCTCCGCGGGTGGCAGGGCCCCGAGGGCGCGCGTGACGCCCTCGGCGGAGGCGGCGACGAAGCGCGGGTGCTCGAACCACGGTGCCGCGAGCACGATCGCCGGCGCGCCGGCCGTGCGCTCGCGCGCGGCGCTGACGTCGCCGACGTAGCGCTCCCACGAGGCCTCCGTGCGGAACGTCGAGAGGATGATGGCCAGCGTTCGACGGTGGCCGCGCGCCGCCATCGCGGCCAGGGTCTCGTGCAGGAACGGATGCCAGTTGCGCATGCCCACGAACACCGGGAGCGCACGGCCGCCGGTGCCGAGCGCACGGCGGAGCCCCTCGGCCTGGGCCTCCGTCAGCTCGTTGAGGGGCGAGCGGCCGCCCGGCATCCGCTCGTAGTGGTGGGCGACCTCCTCCAGACGCTCGGGCGGAATGCGGCGCCCGCGCGCGACGATCTCGAGGAACGGCCGGATCTCCGAGGGTCGCGTGGGCCCGCCGAAGGCGACCAGCAGGACGCTGTCGATGGCGCTCATCGAGCGCTCAGCTCGTGGACCATCTCCACCAGCGCCTGCACGTGCTCGACCGGCGTCTGCTGATGCACGCCGTGGCCCAGGTTGAAGATGTGGCCCGGCCGCCCGCCGGCGCGCGCCAGGATCGCCTTCACCCGCTCGCGGAACACCGCGGGCCTGGCCAGCAGCGCGGCGGGATCGAGGTTGCCCTGCACGCCGACGTCGTGGCCGACCGCGCTCCAGCCCGCGTCCAGCGGCACGCGCCAGTCGAGGCCGATCACGTCGCCGCCCGCCTCGCGCATCAGCGGCAGCAGCGTGGCGGTGCCGGTGCCGAAGTGGATCACGGGCACGCCGGGCCGCAGCGCGCGGATCACGGTGCGCGTGTGCGGCAGCACATACGTCCGGTAGTCGTCGGGGGCGAGCGTGCCGATCCAGGAGTCGAAGAGCTGCACGGCCTGGGCGCCCGCGTCGATCTGCCCGTTGAGATACGTCGCGGTGGCCTCCGCGAGGATCTCCAGCAGGCGATGCCAGGAGCCCGGCGCCTCGTACATCAGGCGCTTCGTGTGCAGGTAGTCACGCGAGGCGCCGCCCTCGACGACGTAGGAGGCCACGGTGAACGGCGCGCCGGCGAAGCCGATGAGCGCGACCTTGGCCGGCAGCGCGCGACGCACCACGCGCACCGTCTCGAACACGAAGCCCACGCTGGAGGCCACGTCGATCGGCTTGAGCCGCGCCACGTCGGCCTCGCCGCGCACGGGCCGGTGGATCACCGGGCCCTCGCCGCGCGCGAACTCCAGTCCCACGCCGAGCGGCTCCAGGATCAACAGGATGTCGGCGAAGAGGATGGCCGCATCCAGCGGGAAGCGCCGCACCGGCTGCAGCGTGACCTCGGCGGCGGCCTCCGCGTTGCGGCAAAGATCGAGGAAGGAATGACGCTCGCGCATGGCGCGGTACTCGGGCAGGTAGCGCCCCGCCTGTCGCATCAGCCACACCGGCGTGACCGGCGTCGGCTGGCGACGCGCGGCCCTCAGCAGCAGGGGCGAATCGGCGTCTGGCACGCGGAAAAGCGTCTCATTCCGCTCCGCTGGAATCAAGCATGGTTGCGGTTTATCATCGCCGCCACTATGCCATTCATCTCCGGGAAACAAGCGTTCCTCCAGATCCTGAAGCAGGAAGGCGTCTCCGTCATGTTCGGCAACCCGGGCACCACCGAGCTGCCGCTCATGGACGGCCTGGCCCGCGAGCCCGGCATCCGCTACGTGCTCGCCCTGCAGGAGGCCGTGGCCATCTCGATGGCCGACGGCTACGCGCAGGCCAGCGGCGGGCTCGCCGCCGTGAACGTCCACGTCTCCCCCGGCCTCGGCAACGCGATGGGCATGCTCTACGACGCCTACAAGTCGGGCGCGCCGATGCTGCTCACCGCGGGCCAGCACGACCAGTGCTTCACGGTGACGGAGCCGATCCTCTGGTCGGATCTGCCGCCGGTGGCGCGGCCGTACACGAAGTGGTCGACGGAGGCGCATCGCCTGGAGGACCTGCCGCGCATCGTGCGCCGCGCGGTGAAGACCGCGCTCGCTCACCCCACCGGTCCGGTATTCCTCTCGCTGCCCGTGGACGTGCTCAACGCCGAGCGCGACATCGACCTCGGCGCCTCCACGCGCGTGGCCCCGCGCATCGTCGGCGATCGCACGGCGATCGACGAGGCGGCCCGGCGTCTCGCCCGGGCCGACAAGCCGCTGCTCGTGGCCGGCGACGCCGTCGCGCATTCCGGCGCGATCCCCGAGCTGATCGAGCTGGCCGAGCTGCTGGGGGCGCCCGTCGTGACCGAGGGCGTGGCCTCGACGTGCAGCTTCCCCTTCACGCACCCGCTCTACATCGGCTCGTTCCCGCGGCTGGCGCCGCCGATCCGCGCCTTCCTCATGCAGTACGACCTGCTCTGCTCCGTCGGCGGCGATCTCTTCACCCTCTCGCTGCCCTCCGACGTGGAGCCGATGCCGCACGGCCTCGACGTGATCCACATCGACACCGACCCGTGGGAGATCGGCAAGAACTACGCCGCGGTCGTCGGGATCCAGGGCGATCCCAAGGCCACGCTGCCCGAGCTGAGCGAAGCGGTGCGGCGCCACACGAGCAAGAGCGGTCATCCGCAGGCGGCCAGGCGGCGCGAGGCGGTGGCGGCGGCGTTCGCGGCCGAGCGCAAGGAGATGGAGCAGAAGGCGCGCGACGCCGCGAACACGAGCCCGATGGGCTCCCTGGCGCTCGTGCACGCGGTCGCGCAGGCGACGCCGGCCGGCGCCACCATCGTGGACGAGGCGATCTCGTCGTCCGCAGGCATCCGGCACTTCTTCAAGTGCGAGGACAGCAAGAGCTTCTTCGGCCTGCGGGGCGGCGGCATCGGCTGGGGCTTGCCGGCCGCGCTCGGCATCAAGCTGGCGCTGCCCCAGCGTCCGGTGATCGCGCTGGTCGGCGACGGCAGCGCCATGTACACGTGCCAGGCGCTGTGGACGGCCGCGCACGACTCGATCGCCGTCGTCTACGTCATCTTCAACAACGCGTCGTATCGCATCCTCAAGCAGCGCACCCTGGGGCTGAAGGGCTTCTCGGCCGAGGACGACGTCTACGTCGGCATGGACATCGAGCGTCCGTACGTGGACTACGTCGGGCTCGCCAAGTCGCTGGGCGTGCCGGGCGAGCGCGTGGAGAAGGCCGGTGAGGTGAGCGGCGCGATGGGCCGCGCGCTGGCGAGCGGCGGGCCGTACCTGATCGACGTCCGCATCGACCCGCACTTCAAATAGTGACCGGGCCGCGATCGCCCTGGCCGTTCGCCGAGCTGCTCGGCATGCGCGCGAAGTCCGTCGGGGACGGCCGCGCGCGCTTCGAGCTGGCCGTCGAGCCCAGGCATCTGAACCCCGACGGCACGCTGCACGGCGGCGTGGCGTACAGCCTGGCCGATTCGGCGATGGGCGCCGCGCTGTTCGCACAGCTCGGCCCCGGCGAGATGTGCGTGACGCTGGAGATCAAGATGCAGTACCTGGCCGTCGTCACCGGCGGCGCCCTCGCCGTCGAGGCCGCGGTGGCCAGTCGCACGAAGCGCATCGGCGTGACGGAGGCCAGGGTGTTCGGCGACGGCGACCGGCTGGTAGCGCTCGCCACCGGGACGTTCTACATCCAGAGCGCGAGGACCTGAATCGATGGCGATGACCTTCGGGATCCACATCGGGCACATGGGCGGCCCGCTCGACGAGATGCGCAAGCTGTGGAAGTTCGCCGACACGATGGGCTTCGACTGGTTCTCGGTCTCCGACCACTTCCAGGAGTCGCCCCCGCGCGGTGGCGACATCGACTGCTACGAGGCGATCGCCACCCTCACCGCCGCCGCCATGGAGACGCGGCGCGTGCGGCTGGGCGCCCTCGTCTACTGCGTGGTCTATCGCAACCCGGGGCTGCACGCCAAGTCGCTCACCACTATCGACCACCTCTCCGGCGGCCGGGTGGACTGCGGCATCGGCGCCGGCTGGCACGAGGTGGAGGCCAAGGCCTTTGGTTACGAGTTCCCGCGCATCGGCGTGCGCGAGGACATGCTGGAGGAATACGCGCAGATCATGCGCATGCTCTTCGACCGCGAGCAGCGCCGCACGACGTTCGCCGGCAAGCACTACCGGATGGAGAACGCGCCCAACAATCCCAAGCCCCTGCAGCCGCGCGTGCCGATCTGGATCGGCGGCCGCGGCGAGAAGCGCACGCTGCGCGCGGCGGCGAAGTACGCCGACGGCTGGAACGCGCCCTACATCGGCCCCGAGGAGTGGATCCACAAGAGCAACGTGCTGACGGAGTGGTGCGAGAAGGAAGGCCGCGACCCGAAGTCCATCTTGCGCACCGTCAACCTGGGCTTCTACGCCGGCGCCGACGCGCGGGGCGTCGAGCGCGGCGAGAAGATCTTCCGCGAGCACTGGGGGCCGCAGGGCGACGAGCGCACCGGCTGGCTGCGCGGGACGCCCAAGCAGAACCTCGAGATGCTGAGCCGCTTCCGCGACGCCGGCTGCACGCGCGTGAACATCGCCTTCCGCGAGGGCCCGTACGACTGGGACGCCCTGCAGGCCTTCGCCGGCGAGGTCATGCCGGTGTTCGGCGCGCGGCGGCCCGAATAGAGCCGCCCGGATGACCGTCAGACGTGTAGGAGATCAGTGGATGAAGCGCGTGGTGCCGCTCCTGCTCGCCTCGATCGCCCTCACCGCCCTGCCCGCCGTGGCCCAGCCGAACGACTGCGGCGCGCTGCCGAGCTCCGCCCAGAAGGCCCGCACCTGCAACCCGCAGCAGCAGTGCCTGGCCCAGGTGGAGGGCAAGCTCAAGGGCGCCGCGCTCGACTCCGCCCGCAAGGACTGCCAGCGCCTGCCCGCCAGCGGCACCTGCTATGGCCCGGACACCTTCAACCCGCAGGCCGACTGCAAGGAGCAGCAGGGCAAGCGCAAGTAGGCCGGGTGCGCCCGGCCGGTTGGTCTCCGTGCGCTTCCGGGGCTAGACTCTCCCTGCAACTCCACAGCGTGAGGGCATGGCCATGAGCGAAGGCTCCGGACTCATCCGCGGGCTCGAGGGCGTCGTCGCCGCCGAGACCCAGCTCTGCGATCTGGACGGCCTCAACGGCCGTCTCGCCTATCGCGGCTACGACATCGCCGACCTGGCCCGCAAGGCGACGTTCGAGGAGGTCACCTACCTGCTGCTCAACGGCGAGCTGCCGAAGGCGGCCCAGCTCGACACACTCGTGGTGGGCCTCACCGCGGCCCGCGAGATCCCGCGCGAGATGCTGCAGGTGTTTCGCCTGGCGCCGAAGGGCACCGATCCCATGCGCGTGCTGCAGGCCACCGTGGCGATGCTCGGCATGTCGGATCCCGAGGCCACCGACAACTCGCACGCCGCCAACGTGCGCAAGTCCGTACGGCTGACCAGCCAGTTTGCCGTCGCGATCTGCGCGCACCAGCTCTCGCACGCCGCCAACTTCCTCTACATGCTCACCGGCGAGCGGCCGGGCCCCGCCGCGGTCAAGGCGTTCGACGCGAGCCTCACGCTCTATGCCGAGCACGAGCTGAACGCCTCCACCTTCACCACGCGCGTGATCACCTCCACGCTGTCGGACATGCACTCGGCGGTGGCCGGCGGCGTGGGCGCGCTCAAGGGCACGCTGCACGGGGGCGCCGGCGAGGCCGTGATGCGCACGCTGATGGAGATCGGCGAGGTCGCCAACGTGGACGCCTTCACGGAGCGCTCGCTGGCCGCCAAGCGCCGCTTCATGGGCATGGGCCACCGCGTGTACAAGGCCGGGGATCCGCGCGCGGCGATCCTGCGCGGCATGGCCGAGGAGGCGTGCAAGCAGTCGGGCCAGTTCAAGTGGTACGAGATGGCCGTCAAGCTCCACGAGCGCATCGCCAAGGAGAAGGGATTGATCCCCAACGTGGACTTCTACTCGGCGCCGCTCTTCTACTCGCTCGGCATCCCGGTCGATCTGTTCACGCCCGTGATCGCGGCCGGGCGGATCGCCGGCTGGTGCGCCAATATCATCGAGCAGCACGACGACAACCGGCTGATCCGCCCGCGCGCGGATTACGTGGGCCCCAAGCGCCGCGAGTTCGTGCCGCGCGACAAGCGCTAGCCCCATGGGCCGGAGCCTCACGCACAAGCTGATCGACGCGCACCTGGCCGCCGGCAAGGCGGTGGCGGGCGAGGAGATCGGCCTGGCCATCGACCAGGTGCTGCTGACCGACACCAACGGCATCCAGTCGTGGCTGCAGTTCGAGGCGCTCGGCTTCCAGCGCGTGATGCCGGCGCGCGCCGTGACCTATATCGACCACAACGTCTACCAGGTGGACTCGCGCAACACGGACGATCATCGCTACCTGCAGTCCGTCGCGCGGAAGTACGGCAGCCTGTTCTCCAAGCCGGGCAACGGAATCTGCCACCAGGTCCACATGGAGTCGTTCTCCATTCCCGGCCAGACCCTGCTCGGCACCGACAGCCACACGCCGCTCTGCGGCGCTGCCGGCATGCTGGCCATCGGCGCCGGCGGCCTCGACGTGGCGGTGGCCATGGGCGGCGCGCCGTACTTCTTCACGATGCCCTCGGTCACGCGCGTCTGGCTCACCGGCCAGCTCCAGCCGTGGGTGACGGCCAAGGACGTCATCCTCGATTTGCTGCGCCGGCTCAGCGTGCGCGGCGGCACCGGCAAGATCTTCGAGTACGGCGGCCCGGGCCTGAAATCGCTGCTGGCCGCGCAGCGCATGACGATCGCCAACATGGGCGCCGAGCTCGGCCTCACCACCAGCGTCTTCCCGAGCGACGACGTCACGCGCTCGTTCCTGACGCGGCTGGGGCGCGGCGAGCAGTGGCGGCCGGCCGCGCCCGACGAGGACGCGACGTACGACGACCAGCTCGAGCTGGACCTGGGCGCGATCGTCCCCCTCGTGGCGCTGCCGGGCTCGCCGGATCGCGTGGTGCCCGTGAACGAGGTGGCGGGCACCGCGGTCGAGCAGGTGATGGTGGGCTCGTGCACCAACGGCTCGTGGCACGACATGGCCTCGGTGGCCGGCGTGCTGCGCGGCCAGCGCGTGCACGGCTCCGTCTCCTTCGTCCTGTTCCCCGGCAGCCATCGCATCCTCGAGACGATGGCGCGCGAGGGATTGCTGGCCGACCTGCTGGCGGCCGGCGCGCTCGTCTCCGAGCCCAGCTGCGGCTCGTGCGCGGGCATCGGCCACGTGCCGGCCAGCGGAGGCAAGAGCCTGCGCGCCTTCAACCGCAATTTCTCGGGGCGCAGCGGCGTGAAGGGCGACGCCGTGTACCTGTGCTCCTCGCTGGTGGCGGCGGCCTCGGCGCTCACCGGCGTCATCACCGATCCGCGCACGCTGGGCGCGCCGCAGCCGGTGGGGCTGCCGGCCAAGTTCGCCGCGTCGACCGTGGGCATCGTCGAGCCCGACGGCGCCGGCGAGATCGTGCGAGGCCCCAACATCAAGCCGGTGCCGCTGGGCGAGCCGGTGGCCGAGCGGCTGGAGGCGCCGGTGCTGCTGAAGCTCGGCGATAAAGTCTCGACCGACGACATCTCGCCGGCCGGCGCCGCCGTGCTGGTGTTCCGCTCGAACGTGCCGGCCATCGCCGAGCACTCCTTCAAGTACATTGACGCCGAGTTCGTGGCGCGCGCCAGGGCGGCGGGCCGCGGCGTACTGGTGGCCGGCGAGACATACGGCCAGGGGTCGTCCCGCGAGGTGGCGGCCATCGCGCCGATGTTCCTCGGCGTGCGCGCCGTGCTCGCGAAGTCGTTCGCGCGCATCCACCGCTCGAACCTGATCAACTGGGGCATCGTCCCGCTGGTCTTCGACGATCCGACGGCGTGGGACGGGATCGAGCGCGACGATCGCCTGGTCTTCGAGACCCTGCGCTCGTCGCTGGTGGCCGGCACGCGCGTGGCGGTCGTGAACGCGCGCACCGGAGCGCGCTTCACCGTCTCGTGCGTGCTCACCCCGCGCGAGCGCGACATCCTCCTGGCCGGCGGGATTCTCGCCCATACGAAGGCGGCGAAGACATGAAACAGAAGAAGGTCCGCGCGGTGTACATGCGAGGCGGCACGAGCCGCTGCCTGGTCTTCCACGCCGAGGATCTGCCGGGGCCCGGACGCGAGCGCGACGCGCTCCTGCTCTCCGCCCTCGGCAGCCCCGATCCCTACGGGCGCCAGCTCGACGGCCTCGGCGGCGGCATCTCGTCGCTGTCCAAGGCGTGCATCATCGGCCCGCCCACGCTGCCCGGCGCCGACGTGGATTACACGTTCGCGCAGGTCGAGGTCAGGAAGGCGTCGGTCGACTACGCCGGCAACTGCGGCAACTGCTCGTCGTCGGTGGGCCCGTTCGCGATCGACGAAGGGCTCGTGCGCAGCGGCCGTGACGGCGAGACGATCGTGCGCATCCACAACACGAACACGAAGAAGCTGATCGTCGCCCACGTGCCCGTGAAGGACGGCGAGGCGGCGGTGAGCGGCGACTTCCAGCTGGCCGGCGTGGCCGGGCGGGGCGCCCGCATCGCGCTGGACTTCGTGGAGCCGGGCGGCGCCGGCACCGGCCGCCTGCTGCCGACCGGCCGCCCGCGTGACGTCGTCGCCGGCGTGGAGGTCTCCTGCGTGGATGCCACCAATCCCGTCGTGTTCGTGCGCGCCCGCGACCTCGGCCTCACCGGCACGGAGACGCCGCAGGCCATCGACGCCGATCACGACCTGGCCGCGCGCCTGGAGAAGCTGCGCGTGGAGGCGGCGGCGCGCATGGGCATGGCGGAGAGCGCCGCCGTGCCCAAGATCGCCTTCGTGGCGCCGCCGATCGACACGATCGCGCTCGACGGCGCGCGCTATCCGGCCGACGCCGCCGACGTCGTCGGCCGCGCCATCTCCATGGGCAACTGTCACCGCGCCTTCCCCCTCACCGTCGCCATGTGCCTCGCCGTCGCCGCCCGCATCGACGGCACCCTCGTCCACGAGTGCGTGACGAGGGGCGCCACGGCTACGCCGGGGCGACCCGAGCGTGGGGGGTCTGGGGGCCATCTCGGGGCCCCCAGCTCGAAAGACGTCAGGCTCGCGCATCCCTCCGGCGTGCTGCCGCTCGACGCGGCCGTCTCGCTGAAGGACGGCGCGCCCTGGGCCGAGCGCGTCACCGTCTACCGCACGGCGCGCCGGCTGATGGAAGGCTTCGTCCGCGTCCCGTGACCAAGCGCAATGTCGAGGAGCGACACGGGTTCCCCGGGGCGCTCCGAGCGTTGGGAGGTGTGGGGGGCCATATCGGGGCCCCCCACTTCGGTCAGTGAGCGCTCTGCACTTCATGACCGACGGCGGCGAGATGGTGCGTCGGCGCGCCCAGGTGGCGAAGGGCTCGGTGGTAGAGGCGTGGCCCGACATGACCGTCGGCGGCGGCACCTTCTGGGTCGGCGACGAGTCCAAGACGCTGCTCGACGCGGTCGGCCCGTCGCCCATGGCTGCCAAGCTGTCCCTGCCCGCCGACACCGTGCCGATCTTCTACGGCCCCCAGCTCTGCGACCTCGAGTCGCTGCCGCGCGAGGAGTCGCTGCGCGCGCGCGTGCTGTCGTCGCACGGCGTGGCCGTCGCGTGGGTCACGCTGAACCCCATGGGCGAGCGCGCCTCGCACGAGCCGAAGAGCCTCGACGAGCCCGTCTTTCATCTCCGCCGTCCGGGCGGCGGCTCCGGCCACCTCTGGCGACTGTTTCGCACGAAGGCGGCCGCCGTCGCCTGGATGGAGCACACCTACGGCAAGGACTCGGAAGGCGCCGAGTGGGCGCGCGCGCTGCCGGCCGAGGACTTCGAGGCGCTGCTGAAGCGTCACGGCGGGTGATGCGCGCCGGCCGTCGCGCATGAGCCGCACGTTCGAGCGCGACCGCATGGACCGCTTCTATCGCGCGGTCCGCGGGGTCGCGCGCTTCTGGCTCTGGTTCCTCTTCAAGTCGGTGGACGCCCGCCATCCCGAGCGCGTGCCCGACCGCGGGCCCTTGCTGCTCTGCGTGAACCATCCCAACAACCTGATCGACTCGCTCGTGGTCGGCTCGGTCCTGCGGCGCAAGGTGCACTACCTGGCGACCGCCGCGATGTTCCGTAACCGGCCGATGGCGCGCTTCCTGCTGGCGGCGGGCGCCATCCCCGTCTATCGCAAGCAGGACGATCCCGACAAGATGGACCGCAACACCGACACGTTCGCCGCCTGCTACGCGGCGTTCGGCCGCGGGCGCGTGGTGGCGATCTACCCGGAGGGCACCACGCACGCCGAGGCGCGCGTGCAGCGGATCAAGACGGGCGCCGCCCGCATCGCGCTCACCTACGAGGGCGAGCACCCCGGCGAGCTGACGATGATCCCGGTGGGGCTCTCGTTCGAGGCGCGCAAGTCGTTCCGCAGCCGCGTGCTGGTCGCCTTCGGCGAGCCGATCCAGCCCGCCGCCTACCTGACCGCCTGGCACGAGGATCCGGTGAAGGCGGTGGACGCGCTCACGCGCGATCTGCAGTGGGCGATGGAAGGCCAGGTCGTCAACGTCGAGCGCATCGACGACCAGCAGCTCGTGCACGCCATCGAGGAGCTCTATCGCGACGAGCTGGCCGCCCAGGTGATGGAGTCGCGCGGCCTCGCCCGCCGCGACGTCGATCCCGTGCGGCTCTCGCGCTCGATCGCCGGCGCCGTGCAGTACTTCAAGGCCCTCGATCCGCTGCGCATCGAGGCGCTCTGGCAGCGCATCCAGGCCTACCGCGCGCTGCTCGCGCAGTATCACCTGCGCGACGAGGCCGTCCGCGCCCGCCGCGAGAAGCTGCCGGCGCGCACGCGCGTCGTCTATTCCTGGGACGCCGTCGCGGGCTTCCCGTTCTTCGGCTACGGCGCCGTCGTCAACGGGCTGCCGTACTTCGTCCCCCGCTGGCTGGCCCACCGCATGGCCCGCAAGGAAACCGACTACGCGACCATCCGCTTGCTGGCCAGCATCGTCGCCTTCCCGCTCTTCTGGGGGCTGGAGACGTGGCTCGTGTGGCGAGGGGCGCTGCCGCTGTCCGGCACGATCGCCTATCGTTACCTGATCGGCGCCGGCTGGCTGCGCGTGCGCCTGCGCTTCGCGGCGCTGGCGGCCACGCAGAGCCAGGCGGCTCGGCGGCTCGTCACCGAGCGCGAGGCGATCGTGGCCGAGCTCGAGCGCGCCAAGCAGGACTACCTCGCCGCCACCAAGGGGAGCAGCTTTTGAGCGTCCATCGCCTGGAAGAGATGTCCACTGTCGCCCTCGACGCGCTCGACCGCGCGCGCACGGTGATGGTGCTCACCGTCAGCCCGCTGGAAGAGCACGGGCCGCACCTGCCCGTGGGCGTGGACGCGTTCGCCGCGCGCCACTTCGCCGAGACCATCGCCGAGCGCGTGGTGGCCGCGCGCCCGGGCTGGTCGGTCGTGCTGGCGCCCACGCTGCACCTCGGCTCGTTCACCTTCGAGACCACCGGCACCGTCGCCGTCCGCCAGCGCGTCGTGCGCGACGCCCTGGTCGACTACGGTCACGCGCTCGCCAAGAGCGGTTTCCGCTTCATCCTCGTGGCCAACGGCCACGCGGGGCCCGGTCACCTGAACGCGCTCGACGAGGCGGCGGCGATCGTCTCGCGCCGTCACGGGGTGACGATGGCCTCGTTTACCGGCCATCTCGCCTGGGAGTTCCTGCGCGGCCGCTACACGGACGCCATCGAGGCCGAGCTGGGACGCTCACTCACGGCCGAGGAGCGGCAGGCGTTCGCCGAGGACGCCCACGGCGGCTGGTGGGAGACGTCGCTCATGCTGCTGCTGCGCCCCGATCTCGTGGACGAGACGTATCGCACGCTGCCGCCGGCGCGCTACTCGCTGCCCCAGCGCGTCGTGCCGAACTATCCGCTGAAGAACGGTGGCCGGGGCTACGTGGGCCATCCCGCGCTCGGCGATCCGGCGTTCGCCAAGGCGACGACCGAAGTGCTCATGCGCGAGGCCATGACGATCGTGGAGGGCCTGCTCGACGGCCACCTCAAGCCCTCCGATCGCCACTCGCCGTTCTTCCAGGTTCCGTTCCTCCGCACCAACTTCTGGCGTGGCGCCGGCATCACCACGGCCGTCGTGGCCGCAGCGGGAGCCGGACTGGCGGCATGGCTGCGGAGTCGGAGCCGGCCACCTTCCAAGCCAGGCCACCCACGGCTCTAGCCGTGCAGGCGCCACTCGCGACAAAAAACCTCGCGATCCTCGACGCCGTTGCCGACGGCGTCTGCCGTCTCACCCTCAACCGGCCCGACGCGCTCAACGCGCTCAACCGCGAGCTGACGAGCGCGCTGGAGCAGGCGCTCGACCGCGTGGCGGCCATGAGCGACGTGCGCGTGCTGATCGTGGCCGGGGGCGGCCGCGCGTTCTGCGCGGGCAACGACATCAAGGAGATGACGACCTTCACGGGCGAGGACGCCGAGACGCTGGCCGCGCGCCACGCCGCGCTCATGGAGCGGTTCGCGGCGCTGCCGCAGGTGACGCTGGCGGCCATCGACGGCCACGCGCTCGGCGGCGGCCTCATGCTCGCCGTCGCGCAGGACCTGCGCATCGCCTCCGACCGCGCGCGCTTCGGCCTGCCCGAGGTGACGCTCGGGTTCAATCCCGCCTACGGCATCGCCCGCCTGCTCGACGTCGCCGGCGGCGCCCACGGCCGCGATCTCCTGTTGACGGGCCGCACGATCCACGCGAGCGAGGCCCTGCGCATGGGCCTGGTCAATCGCGTCGTGGCGCCGCCCACGCTGGAGGCGAGCGCGCTCAAGTGGGCTGTCGAGATCGCGGCCTCGCCGCGCGAGGGCCTGGCCTCGACCAAGCAGATCGTCGCCGCCATCCGCGCCGGCGGCCCGGGCACCGAGCCCAGGTCCTACGGCGCCGCGCTCAAGACCAGCCCCGCCGCCCGCGCGCGCATCGAAGCCTTCTCCCGGCGCCAGCGCCCCACCTGAGCGGGGTCGTGGCGCGCGAGGTTCCCCGCGCGGACATCGAGGAGGAGGTTCGGCGCGCGCTTCCGGCGCACGGTGGCATCACGCAGGTGCGCCCCTTGCTCAAGGGACACGGGCATCAATCCTTCGTACTCGAGACCGGCTCCCGCGCCACCGTCCTGCTGAAGATCGCCCTGCGCATGGACCAGGCGGCCAAGATGAAGTCGCTCGGTCGCGTGCTGGACCTGGCCGCGCGGCACCGCGTTCCGGTCCCACGGCTGCTCCACGTCTCCGAGGGCACCGCCTCCTTCGAGGGACGACCGTGGCTGATCCAGGAGTACCTGGCGGGAGACGACGGCGAGGAGGCGCTGGCCGGGATGTCGGCGCCGCAGCGCGCGGCGTTCTTCCGCGACTTCGGCGCTGCGGTGGCCCGGCTGCACGCCGTCGACGTCGGCTATTTTTCGGACGACTCGACCTGGGCGAGCCGCGAGACGACGTGGGCGTCGGCCGTGGAGTCCCGTCTGGCGCGACTGGCCGTCGAGCATCGGCATGCCGCGCTGCTGCCGCCTGACGACCTGAAGGTGGCGGCGACGACGATCCGGTCGCTGGCGCGAGCCGTGTCTGCCGCGGTGCGGCCAGCCCTCGTCCACCGCGATCTCTATCTTCCCAACACGCTGGTCACGGCCGGGCGCTTCCGGGCGCTCCTCGATTTCGAGCACGCGCGCTCCGCGGACGCGCTGTCCGACTTCGTGAAGCTCAGGATGTGGGTGTTCGACGTCGTCCCCGGCTCCGAATCCGAGTTCTGCGCCGGTTACGGCACGAATCCGTGGACGACGACGGAAGGGCGCCGGCGCCACCACGTGAGCCTGGGACTGGAGCTGCTGTCCGGGCTGCTCTACTGGAAGCGGACGGGGCAGTCCGAGATGCTCGGCGATTACCAGCGGCGCTTCGGGGAGTGGTCGGCCTCGATCGACTGAGGGCGGACGCGCCTAGGATGTCTCGCGCTTCCGCCGGGCTTTCTTCTCGTGCATGTCCCGATCCGCGTCGCGCAGGAAATCCTCCGCGGTGTCGGGCGGAGTCTGGCTCCACGCGATGCCGGGCGAGCACTCGATGGTGACCGGCAGGCGCCGCTGCGCCGACAGCGCGGCGAGCTTGTCGCGCACGCGGCCGAGGATGACGTCGACGTCCTTGGGGAGGGCGTCGAGCAGCAGCACGGCGAACTCGTCGCCGCCGTAGCGCGCCACGATGTCGGTCGTGCGCGTCGCCTCGTTCAGCGCGTCGGCCACCGTGCGCAGCACCTCGTCGCCCAGCGTGTAGCCGAAGCTGTCGTTGACGGCCTTGAGGTGGAGGACGTCGAGGGCCAGCAGCAGGAGCCCGGTCTTGCGGCGGCGGGCGCCGGCGGCGAGGCGGCGATACTGCTCGTTGAAGGCACGCCGGCTGTTGAGGCCGGTGAGCGGATCGGGCGCGTAGCGGGCCAGCTTGCGGTCGGCGTCGTACAGTCGCGAGGCGATGATGCGCAGCAGCCCGTTGGCGAGATCCACCGACGCGCCGAGCGCGGCGACGAAGTCGGACTGGCGCAGCACCAGGCAGTGCGTGCGCTCGACGGCGATCACGGTGGCCGAGCGCGGCTGATCGCGCAGGATGCCGAGCTCGCCGAACACTTCCGACTTGCCGATCTCGCCGAGCAGCATCTCGGCCTGGCCGTCGGTGGTGGCCTCGACCACGCGCACGCGGCCCGAGAGCAGCACCCACAGATGCCGCGGCGGCTCGCCCTGGCGGGCGATGACGTGGCCGGCCGGGTAGACCTGCTCGCTCGCCTGCGTCACCAGCGCGTTGAGCTGCGCGGCGCTGAGCGAGCGGAACATCGGCACGCCGGCCAGCATGCTGGCGAGCAGCGTCTGCGTCGTGCCCTTGTCGTCGCGCGCGTCCTCGAGGATGACGGCCTCGTCGAGCGCGCCGGGCGAGGCCGCCTCCGTGTAGGCGACCACCGTGCGGGCCAGCCACGCGCGCACACGCGCGCGCAGCATCGGCGGGCTGTAGGGCTTGGCCAGGTAGTCCGTGGCGCCGATCTCCGGGCGGTGCAGCGCGGTCGCCTGCGGGTGATCGGCGAGCAGGATCACCGGAAAGTTCGCGCGGCCCATGCGGCTGCGGAAGGCGGGCACGAGGTCGGCGCCGTCGCCGGCCGGCAGGCCGGTGTCGACGATGGCCAGGTCGGGCAGGTGCTCGGTGCCGCGCGTGAGCGCGGCGTGCATGTCGGGCACCGGCAGCGCCACCATCCCGTCCTCGGCCAGCGCCTCCTCGATCGACGCCACCTGCGTGTCGTCGGGCGTCACCACCAGCACGCGCGCGCCGGCGATGAGCCGCCGCCGCAGCGCGGAGATCTCGGGCACCGGCGTGGGCCGGCTACTACCGGCCAGCTCCAGCTCCATGCCCTCGCGCGCCGCGAACACGTCGAGGCCGCCGCCGAGCGCGGCCGCCCGCGCGCGCGCCGCGCCCTCGAAGCGCTCCATGAACGGGTCGTCGTGCGTCGGATCGTGGTGGAAGAGCGCCAAGCGCTTGACGCCCGCCGCGCGCGCCACGTCGGTGGCGTACTCCATCGTGGAGTGACCCCAGCCGATGCGCTGGCCGTACTCCTCCTCCGTGTACTGCGCGTCGTGGATGACGAGGTCGGCGCCGCGCATGAACGCGATGTGACGCTGGTCGCCCGGATGGTGGTGCGCGCCGTCCTCGGCATGCCAGAACTGCTCGTGATCGGTCACGTAGGCGAGGCTGGCGCCGCCGTTGGTCATGCGGTACGCGATGGTGGGCGCGGTGTGGTTCAGGTACTGCGTCTCCACCAGCACGTCGCCGACGCGGAAGAAGCCTTCCTCCAGCTCGGTGAAGTGGATGCGGCTGCGCAGGTCGCGCAGCTTCACCGGAAAGTACGAGTACTCCATCTGGCCCGACATCGCCTCTTCCAGGCTCTGCTGGAATCCGAGCGGCGCGTACACGTTGAGCTCGGCGCCGGGCAGGAAGGCGGGCACGAAGAAGGGAAAGCCCTGGATGTGATCCCAGTGGGTGTGGCCGATGAAGAGATGCAGGCGCATCGGCGAGGGCATCGCCCGGATCAGGTGGAGGCCCAGCTCGCGCGCGCCGGTGCCGCAGTCGAGCACGATGACGGTGCCGTCGCTCGCGCGCACCTCCACGCACGACGTGTTGCCACCGTAGCGGGCCGTCCGGTCACCGGGGGCGGCTATTGATCCCCGGGTCCCCCAGAATCTGACGTACAAGGAGGCACTCCCTTTGTCTGCCACTCGCAGTGAGGCCCGGGAATTCTAGCATTCCGGCCCCTGCACCCAACAAGGGTAGAATATGCCGCTTTCGGACGGGAACCCTGCGAGGGTTCCCTCGACAAGGGAGGTCGCGCATGCGGACCACGCGCCGACAGTTCTTCACGCTCACCGGCGGCGCGCTCGCGGCCGCCTCGCTGCGCCTCGACGTCGCGCCCGCGCTCGCGCAGGCCGCGCCCGTGAAGCTCGGGATCCTGGCCGCCAAGGCCGGCGTGCTGGCGCCCGTCGGCGAGTCCGGACTGCGCGGCGTGCAGTGGGCCGCCGAGCGCATCAACGCCGCGGGCGGCATCCTCGGCCGGAAGCTCGAGCTGGTGATCGAGGAAGAGTCGAGCCCCAAGGACACCGTCGAGCGCTTCCGCAAGCTCGCGCTGCACGACAAGGTCGACGCCGTCTCCGGCGCCATCTCCACCGGCGTCGGGCTGGCGCTGGGGCCCGTCGCCGAGGAGATGAAGACGATCTGGCTCTCCTGGGACGCCACCACGCAGAAGGGCGTCGAGGAGACGATGCCGAAGCCGAAGTACTCGTTCCGCTCCACCGACAACGAGTGTGAGGCGGTGATGGCCTCGATCCTCACGGGGCGGCACTGGAAGGGCAAGTTCAAGACGGTGGCCGGGATCAATCCGGATTATTCCTACGGCCGCGACAACTGGGCGGCGTTCCTGGCCATCATGAAGAAGTACGGGATGGACGTGCAGGTCGTCAGCGAGCTATGGCCCAAGCTGGGGGCCACCGACTTCACCGCGCACGTGGCCGCGCTGGCCCAGGCCAAGCCGGACCTGATCTTCTCGTGCCACTGGGCCGGCGACACGCCGATCTTCATGAAGCAGGCGCACGGGGCGGGGCTCACGAAGTCCACGAAGTTCGTGCTGACCACCGGCGGCGGCGTGCACGAGTCGCTCAAGAAGGAGTTCACGCCGGAGGGCGCCATCCTCGGCTACAACACCTTCTACTTCGAGCACGCCCGGGCCAGCGCGCTCGCCCGGGAATTCGTGCGCTGGCACCAGGAGAAGTTCAAGGAGTGGCCCAACTACGAATCCGACCACGGCTACTTCACGATCGTGGCCTACAAGACCGCCGTCGAGCGGGCGGCGAGGGCGGCCGGCAGCAAGTGGCCGAGCCAGGACGCGATCATCCAGGCGCTGGAAGGCGTGGAGGCCGAGTCGCTGTCGGGCCCGCGGCGCTACCGCGAGGACCACATCATGGAGGCCACGTTCTTCCAGGGCATCACGACGCACAGGAACAAGGCTTACGACTTCGTGACGATCGATCCCGTGGAGACGATGACGACCCGGCAGATCCAGAAGCCGTCGGGCGTCGGCCTCTACGACTGGATCAACGGCTGGAAGGTGTGAGCGGGCGCCCCTGATCCAGCAGGGCTTCAGCATCCTGCTCGGCGGCGCCTTCCACGCCGCCGTGCTCTTCCTGGTCGCGGCCGGGCTGCAGCTCGTCTTCGGCGTGCAGAAGATCCTCAACCTCGCCTGCGGCTCCTTCTACGCGCTGGGCGCCTACGCGGGCGTCTCGGCGGTGACGTGGGCGCTGGGCCACGGGCTGCCGGCGCCGCTCTTCGTGGTGGCGCTGCTGGCCGGCGGCCTCGCGCTGGCGGTGATCGGCCCGCCGCTCGAGCGGCTGCTGCGCACGATCGACGGCCGCGACGAGAGCTTCCAGCTCCTGCTCACTTTCGCGCTCGTGCTCATGCTCGAGGACGTGATCCGCTTCGTGTGGGGCCCGGCGCCCGTGCAGCTCCGCGGCGCCTACCTCGTCTACGGCCAGGTGACCGTGGCGGGCTCGACGGTGCCCGTCTACAACCTCTTCGTCATCGCGGCCGGCGGTGTCATCGCGCTCGGCATGGGCCTGCTGCTCACGCGCACGCGCTTCGGCCGCATCGTGCGCGCCACCGCCGAGAACCGCGAGGTGGCGGCCGCCCTCGGCGTGGACATGCGGCGCGTCTACCGGCGGGTCTTCACGCTGGGCGTCGCGCTCGGCACCGTGGGCGGCGCCCTCGTCATCCCGGCCACCGCCGCCGTCAGCGAGATGGCCATCGAGGTCATCGTGGACGCCTTCGCTGTGGTGGTCATCGGCGGCCTCGGCAGCATGCGCGGCGCCTTCGCGGGCGCGCTGATCGTCGGCGTGCTGAAGGCCGGAGCCATCGCGACGTGGCCGGAGGTGGAGATGCTGGCGATCTACGTCGTCGTGATCGGCGTGCTCGTCCTGCGCCCGGCCGGCCTCTTCGCCGGCGCCACGCCGTGATCGCCCGCGTGGCGGGCGCCGCCGCGATGCTGGCGCTGCTGCTCGCGCCCGTCCTGGCCTCGCCCTACCAGCTCACGCTGCTGCTGCCGGCCTTCGCGTACGCCATCGCGCTGCTCGGCCTGAACCTGCTCTTCGGCACCACGGGCCTGCTGTCCTTCGGCCATGCCCTGTTCGTGGCGCTGGGCGCCTACACGGCGGCGTGGCTCACCACGCGCGCCGGCGTGCTCGCGCTGGAGGCCATCGTGCTGGCGGCGGCGGCGCTGGCGGCGGTCATCGCCCTGCCCGTGGGTCTGCTCTGCGTGCGCTACGTCAAGATCTCCTTCGGCATGCTGACGCTGGCCTTCGGCATGCTCTTCTACTCGTTCCTCTACAAGTTCTACCTGGTCACCGGGGGCGACGAGGGCATCCGCGTCCTGCGCCCGAGGCTGCTGGGCCAGACCTTCGCCGGCCTCGACAAGGTGGGCTTCCTCACCGGCCCCTTCTACTATTACGCGTTGGCGTTGCTCGTCCTCGCCGCGCTCGTCATGCGGCGGATCGTGCGCTCGCCCTTCGGCCTCAGCCTGCGCGCCATCCGCGAGAACCCCGACAAGGCGGCCTTCGTCGGCGTGAGCGTGCGGCGCTACCGCTTCTACGCTTTCATGATCGCCGCGGTGTTCGGGGCGGTCGGCGGCGCGCTGCTGGCGGTGCCGACCGGCCTCGCCGATCCGCAGCTCGCGTACTGGACGCACTCGGGCAATCTCGTCTTCATGCTGCTGCTGGGCGGCTTCCACCACTTCCTGGGGCCCGTCGTGGGCGCCGTCGTCTTCATCTTCCTGCAGGACGCGGTGATGTCGCTCACGGCGTACTGGCGCTTCGTCTTCGGCGCGCTGCTGGCCGTCGTCGTCATCTTCTTCCCGGGCGGGCTGCTCGGCCTGCTGGCGCGCGAGCGGCCGGCGTGACGCTGCTGGAGGCGGTCGACATACGGATGTTCTACGGCAGCGTCTGCGCCCTCGACGGCGTCACGCTGAGGATCGGGCGCGGCGAGTTCGTGTCGATCATCGGCCCCAACGGCGCCGGCAAGACGACGCTCGTCAACGTCCTCACGGGCCTGCTGGCGCCCACGAGCGGCACCGTGCGCTTCAAGGGCGAGGACGTCGGCGGCGTGGGGCCCGTGCGGCTGGCCCGGCTCGGCATGGCGCGCGCCTTCCAGCTCGTCAACGTCTTCCCCGCTCTCACGGTGGGCGAGACGATCGCCGTCGCCGTGCTCGCGCGGCTCGGCCGCGGCGCCCGGCTCTTCGCCGCGCTCGCCGGCGAGCGCCGCGTGTGGGACGAGGTGCGCTCGGTGGCCGAGCTGTTCGGCCTCGGCGACACGCTCGCGCGGCCCGCGCGCACGCTGCCCCAGGGCGACAAGAAGCTGCTCGACGTGGCCAGCGCGTTCGCCCTCCACCCGGAGGTCATCCTGCTCGACGAGCCGACCAGCGGCGTGAGCACCGCCGACAAGCACGCGATCATGGAGGTGCTCGTCCAGGCCGCCGCCCGCCTCGGCATCCACTCCATCATCCAGGTCGAGCACGACATGGACATCGTCTTCGGCTATTCCGACCGCATCGTGGCCCTGCACCAGGGCCGCGTGCTCGCCGACGGCCGCCCCGCCGAGCTGCAGGCCAATGACGCCGTCATGGCGACGGTGGTGGGGCGCGCGCATGCTTGAGCTGCGCGACGTGGACGTCTTCATCGACGCCAGCCAGATCCTCCGCAAGGTCACGCTGAGCGCGGGCGAGAGCGAGGCCATCTGCCTCGTGGGCCGCAACGGCGCGGGCAAGACGACGACGCTGCGCACGATCATGGGCTATCGCCGTCCCGCCGCCGGCACGATCACTTTCAAGGGCGAGGCGATCGGCGGCCTGCCCACCCACGCCATCGCCGCCCGCGGGATCGGCTTCGCGCCGGAGGACAGCGGCGTCTTCGCCGATCTCTCGGTGGCCGAGAACATCGAGATCGCCACGTGGACGCGGCCGGGCGGGCGGCCGGCCGCCGAGCGTCTCGCGCTGGCCTACGAGATCTTCCCGCGGCTGCGTGGCTACGCGGCCCGGGGCGGCGCGCAGCTCTCCGGCGGCGAGCGCAAGATGCTCTCCATCGCCCGCGCGCTGGCCCTCGATCCCGACCTGCTGGTCCTCGATGAGCCGTTCGAGGGATTGTCGCCGGCCATCATCCCGCTCATCGGGGAATCGATCTCCGCCATCACCCGGCTCGGGCGTACCATCGTGATCGCCGAGTCCAACATCCATCACGTCCCGGCCTGGACGCGACGCTTGTACGTCATCGAGCGCGGCGAGATCATCTTCGCCGGCACGCTCGACGAGGCGCACCGCGATCGCGCCGTCCTGCGCGTCATCGGAGGAAGAGCGTCATGAGCACGGTGCCCCTGCTGCCCACGTCCGTCGTCGGCTCCCACGGCAAGCCCGCCTGGTGGTTCACGCTCGTGAAGGCCCACGAGGCCGGCGAGGCCGGGCCCGGCGACCTGGAGGAGATGTTCGACGACGCCGCCGACACGGCCATCCGCGACATGGAGCGCGCCGGCATCGACGTCATCACCGACGGCGAGGTGCGCCGCCTCGACGGCTACGTCGACTCCTACTACGCCATCATCAAGGGCATCCAGCCGCTGGCGGTGCGCCGCAAGGTCGGGCCCTGGGGCTACGACCAGCAGACGCGCTACGAGGCGGTGGGCCGCATCGAGACGCCGCCCGGCGGCCTGGGCATCGTCAAGGAGTTCGAGTACCTCAAGGTCCACACGACGCGCGCGACGAAGGCCACGTGCGCGGGGCCGCTGACCTTCGGCTCGCGCATCCACCCGGGCAAGCAGTACAAGGGCGTGGTCGACGTGGCCGAGCGCTTCGCCGAGGTGATCAACGCCGAGCTGAAGGCCCTCGTCGCGGCCGGCGCCACGTGGATCCAGCTCGACGAGCCCGCGCGCGGCAATGTCTCCGGCGAGGAGATGGCCCGGCTCTTCAACCTGGCCACCGACGGCGTGAAGACGCGCCTGGGCTTCCACATCTGCTTCGGCAACCGCTTCGGCCGCTCGCGCTTCCCGCGCACGTACGAGCCGTACTTCCCCGGCGCCCTGCAGGCGCGCGCGGACCAGCTCGTGCTGGAGTTCGCCAGCCGCGAGCTGAGCGAGCTCGACCTCTGGCAGAAGTACGGCAGCGGTCGCGAGCTCGGGGCCGGCGTGGTGGACGTCAAGGGCTTCCAGGAGGAGACGGCCGAGAGCGTGGCCCGGCGCATCCGCAAGGTGCTGCAGGTGTGCCCGGTCGAGAAGCTGACGCTCAATCCCGATTGTGGCTTCGGCTGGTCGCCCCGCTACATGTGCAACCAGAAGCTGCACGGGCTGGCCGCCGGCGCCGCCCTGGTGCGCAAGGAGCTGTCGGGCAAAGTCTAGGGAACCGGCGGCGCCGCTGGACGGTTGCGTTCCCGTCGCCGCCGTACTAGCGTCAAACCCAATCCGAGGAAGGAGTCCCTCCAATGCGCGTATTCCGCGTGGTTGCTCTCGCTGTCGCGCTCGCCGCGGCGTTGCCGGCCGTGGCGCCGGCGCTCGAGGTCGGCCAGAAGGCACCCGACTTCACGCTGCCGGGTCCCGGCAACAAGCCCGTGAAGCTGGCCGAGCTGACCGCCAAGGGCCCGGTCGTCCTCTATACCCTCATCCAGGCGTTCACCGGCACCTGAACCAAGGAGATCCTCGGCTTCGATGCGGCCCTGCCGCAGTTCGAAGCCGCGGGCGCCCAGGTCGTGGGCGTCAGCGCCGATCACGCCGCCACGCTGGAGGCGTTCAGCAAGCAGCAGAATCTCCACCATGTGCTCCTCTCCGACTTCCGCCGGCAGATGCTTCCGGCCTACGGCGCGCTCGAGACGAACGAAGCCAGCCCGATCTACCGCTATGCCAGGCGCGCGTACTTCGTGATCGACCGCGACGGGGTGGTGCGCTACCAGAAGATCCAGACCAACCCGCTCGACCTGCTCGACCCGCAAGAGGTCCTCAAGGCCTTGAAGGAGTCCGGCGCGAAGTGAGGCGACCCGCCCTCGCGGCGAGCCTCGTCCTGGCGCTGCTGCTGCCCCTGGCGGTGGCGGCGGCGCCGGACTTCGCCGCGCTCGACCTCCAGCGCTACGATCCGCCCAAGCCGGCGCCCGGCTTCAGCCTGCCCGACCTCGAGGGCCGCCCCGTCCGCCTGGCCGATCTCCAGGGCAAGGTCGTCCTCCTCTTCTACTGGGCCACCTGGTGACCGGATTGCCGGGAGGAGTTGCCTTCCGTCAACGCGCTCTACCGTGAGTTCAAGGATCAAGGCCTCGAGGTGCTGCTGATCGCCTTTCGCGAGTCGGCGGGCGAGGTGCGCCGCGTGGCCCGCGAGCGGGGCTACGTGGCGCCGGTGCTGCTCGACGCCAGCGGCGACGTCGCCGGCCGTCTCTACGGCGTGTGGGGTCCGCCGACGGTGTATCTCGTCGACCGCGAGGGCCGCCTCGTGGGCCGCGCCGCCGGCCCCCGCAAGTGGGCGAGCCCCGCCGCGCGCACGTTCCTTCGCGAGCTGCTGGCGGCGAGGCCGCACTGAGCCGACGCGCGCCCACGATCGAGCTCGATCCGGCGGCGGCCGCCCAGGCCAAGGCCGACCGCGAATACCGGCTTCACGTCGGCGCCGTGCCCCGCGCGCGCATCATCGGTCACGGCCTGCTCGTCGTCTGCGTCGCGCTCCACAATCGCTTCATCCTGGGCGAGCTGGACCCCGTCGCGTTCACGCGCTTCGCGGTCGGGCTCATGCTCTACTCCGTGCTGGCCTGGATCGTCCTGCGGGTCGGCTACCAGCGGTTCCGGTATCTGAATCTCGGCCGGGTCTTCCTCGTCGCCGACATCGTGGCGTGGACGTTCGTCGTCTACTACTCCGGGGGCGACCGGAGCTGGCTGTTCTTCCTGATGTTCATGCGCGCGGCGGACCTGCAGCTGAGCGGCGCGCGGCCCGTGCTCCTGGCCGGCCATCTCTCGGTCGTGTGCTACGCGGCCATGCTGGCGTGGCTGATCGGCGTCGAGCACCGCCCCATCGCGCTGCGCGCCGAGATCGCCAAGCTCGTCATCATCTACGCCGTCAACCTGTACTTCCTCGTGCCCGCGCGCACGGCCGAGCTGCGCCGCGGCAAGCTGGTGGAAGCCATTCGCGTGGCGCGCGAGTACCTGGCCGGGCGCGACGCCGCCGTGGCCGACCTGCGCCAGAACGAGGAGTGGTACCGCGGCGTGTTCGAGACCGTCGACGATCCGATCATGACCTCCACGCTCGACGGCCGCATCACGGGCGTCAACCGTGCCTTCGAGCTGGCCGTGGGCTACGCGCGCGAGGAGCTGATCGGCCGTCACCACTCCACGCTGACCACGCCCGCGGTGGCCGGCGCCTCCGCCCCGACCGAGGTGGTGGGCGTGGCCAAGAGCGGCGAGCCGCTGACGTTCGAGGTGCGCAGCGCGGTCATCCGCGACCGCGACGGCACGCCCGTGGGCATGGTCGCCATCTACCGCGACATCCGCCGGCGCAAGCAGACCCAGGAGGCGCTGGAGCGCGCCAAGGAGCTGGCCGAGGAGACCAGCCGCGCCAAGTCGAACTTCCTGGCCAACATGAGCCACGAGCTGCGCACGCCGCTCAACTCGATCATCGGCTTCACCAAGCTGCTGCTGCGCCGGCTGGACGACAGCCTCACCGCGCGCCAGGAGGCCTACGTGCGCTCGGTGCTCAACAGCAGCACGCACCTGCTCACGCTCATCAACAACGTGCTCGACCTCTCGCGCATCGAGGCCGGCAAGCAGGAGCTGTCGCTGGACGAGATCGACACCGCCGCCGTCGTCGAGGACTGTGTGGACTCGGCGCGCTCGCTGGCGAGCGGCAAGGACGTGACGCTCTCGGCCGAGGTGCCGTCCGATCTGCCGCGGCTCGTCGCCGACCGCGTGAAGGTCAAGCAGGTGCTGCTCAACCTGCTCTCCAACGCCGTGCGCTTCACGCCGGCGGGCCGCGTCACCGTGCGCGTCAGCGCCGACGACGAGGGCATGCGCTTCGTGGTCAGCGACACCGGCCCCGGCATCCCGGCCGCCGAGGTGAAGCGCCTGTTCGAGCCGTTTCACCGCGCGCACACCGCCGGCACGAACGACGTCGGCGGCACCGGGCTCGGCCTGGCCATCAGCCGCCAGTTCGTCGATCTCCACAAGGGGCGCATCTGGGTGGAGCGCCGCGAGGGCGGGGGGTCGGTCTTCTCGTTCGTGCTGCCGCTGACCCCACCCCAGTAACTGCTGTCACGCTGTCGGCCTCGGCTGACACGGCGTCATCGCTTCGACGTCACGCTGTCATGGCCGGGACGGGGCCGCCAACGGCCACGGGCGCTTGCGCCGCGCCGGCCGGCCGGGCCAACCCGGGTACGCTTCTTGCGGTTCGCGCGCGAATCATGTCGTGGCGCGTCGTCAGTGTCCGCGGGTACTTCCTCACCGTCGTCAGCCTGGCAGTGCTGGCCGCCCTGGTCCTCGTGCTCGACCTTACCGCCCAGCAGCGCCGCCAGCTCACCGCCACGGCCGGCCAGGACGCCTTCCAGCTCGCGCGCCTGGCCGCCAATGCGCACGAGCGCGCGCTGGCCGAGACGCAGCAGACGCTCGAGCTGCTCGCGCGCTTCCCGCAGGTGCGCAGCGGCGAGGGCTGCGGCGCGCTGCTGGCCGAGCTCCGCCAGCGCCTGCCGCGCTACGTCGACCTCGGTGTCGCCAGCCCGGACGGCACGGTGATCTGCAGCGCGCCGACGGGCGCGGCCGCGCGCGGCAGCGTCGCCGACCGGGCGTGGTTCCGCACCGCCGGCGAGTGGCGGCAGCTCGGCGTCGGCGAGTATCGCGTCGATCGCGCGACCGGCCGCGCCGTCGTCACCGTCGCCGCGCCCGTCCTCGATCTCCGCGGCCGCCTTCCCGCCGTCGTGTTCGCGTCCCTCGATCTCACGTGGCTGCGGGAGCTGGCCGGCGTCGCCCAGCTCCCCGAGGGCACGGTGGTGGCGCTGATCGATCGCGATGGCTCCGTCCTCGCGCGCCATCCACCGACGGCCACTGAGGGCGGCCGAATCGACAGCCAGCTCTTGCAGGCGCTGAGCGCGGCGAAGACCACCATCGTCGAGACGGCGGCGCTCGACGGACAGCCGCGGCTGCTCGGCGTCACGCGCGCCGGCGGCGAGGCCTTGCTCGTCGTGGGCGTGCCGAGGCCGTCCATGGTGGCGGCCGGCCGCACGCTCGCCGACGGCGCCGCGTGGATCGCGCTCATCGCCGTCCTCGGCCTGCTCGCCGTCGTCGTCGGCAGCGAGATGCTGCTGCGCCGCCGCATCGAGCGCCTGGTGGCCACGACTCGCGCGCTGGCCGCCGGCGACTTCTCGGCGCGCACCGGCTGGAGCGACGAGCGCAGCGAGCTGGGCCAGGTCGCGCACGCCTTCGACGACATGGCGGCGGCCATCGAGCGGCTCACGCGCCGCACGCAGATCATCCTGGAGGCCGTCGACGAGGCCATCGTGGGCGTGGACGGCGACGAGCGCGTGACGTTCGTCAACCCCGTCGCGGCGACGCTGCTGGGCATTCCCGCCATCGGGCTCGTCGGCCGCCGGCTGCACGGCGCCCTCCGCGAGGCCACGGCCGCCACCGGCGCCTGCGCGCTGTGCGCGGCGCTCGACGGGGGGACGGTGCAGCAGAGCAGCGACGGCGTGCTCGCCCGGCCCGATCGCACGTCGCTGCCGGTGGAGTACACGTGCACGCCCAAGCGCGACGGCGGCCGCGCGGCCGGTGCGGTGGTCACGCTGAAGGACATCACGCTGCGCAAGCGCGCCGAGCAGGATCGCCAGCGGCAGCGCGACACCCTCCACCAGCGCGACAAGCTCGCCTCGATGGCCACGCTGCTCGCCGACGTGGCCCACGAGCTGAACAACCCGCTGACCGTCATCATCGCGGGCGCCACGCTGCTGCGCGACGCCACCCGCGACGAGGGCGTGCGCCGGCGCGCCGAGCTGCTCGAGCAGGCGGCCGAGCGGTGCGCGCTGACGATCCGCAACTTCCTGGCGCTGGTGCGCCAGTACCCGGCCACGCGCGAGGACGTCGCGCTCGAGCGCATCGTGAAGGAGACGCTGGCGCTGGTGGCCTACCAGCTCGAGGTGGACGAGATCAGCGTGGACGTCGCGCTGCCCCGCGACGTGCCGCCCGTGTGGGCCGATCCGCACCAGCTCCACCAGGTGCTGCTGAACCTCGTCACCAACGCGCGCCACGCGCTGCGCGCCACGCCGCCCCCGCGCCGGCTGTCGATCGCCGTGCGCCACGAGGCCGAAGCGCGGCGCGTGGTGCTGGAGGTCGCCGACTCCGGGCCCGGCGTGGCGCCCGAGCTGCGCAGCCACGTCTTCCGCCCGTTCTTCACGACCAAGTCGCCGGAGGAAGGCACCGGGCTCGGCCTCGCGCTCTGCCACGACATCGTCGCCGCTCACGGCGGCGGCATCCGCGTGGACAGCGCGCCGGGCGGCGGCGCGCTGTTCGTGGTGGAGCTGCCGCTCGACCGTCCCGAGGAGGCGGCGAGCACGCCGCTCGCGGCGGCGTCGCGGCCCGAGCATCACGGCCGCGTCCTGCTCGTGGACGACGACGTCGAGCTGGCCGGCGTGCTGGCGGCCGCGCTGCGCGCCGAGGGGCACGAGGTCGAGATCACCGCCAACGGCCTGGAGGCGCTGGAGGTGCTGGAGCGCACGGAGTTCGACGTGATCCTGAGCGACGTGCGCATGCCGAGGCTCGACGGCCCCGGGCTCTACCGCGAGCTGCAGGAGCGTCATCCCACGCTGCTCGACCGGCTCGTCTTCGTCACCGGCGACGTCCTCGGCCGCGACACCGCCGCCTTCCTCGAGCGCACGCGCGTGGCCCACCTCACCAAGCCCTTCGACATCAAGCAGGTCCGCCGTGTCGTGGCCGACGTGATCGGGAGCCTGGAGCTGGCGAATCCACGTATTGGGGGCCCCGACATGGCCCCCAAACCCCCAAAGGCTCGGCGCGTCCCGCCCAAGGCGTGACGCGCCTCGGGCACCCTCATCGCGGTCGCGGCCTCGAGCCCGACCGTCAGCGGCCGAGGAGGCCGAGCTCGATGGCGAGGCGGACGAGGTCGGCGCGGCTGTGGAGGCCGAGCTTGTCGCTGAGGCGAGCGCGGTGGGTCTCCACGGTCTTCACGCTGAGGGAGAGGCGGTCGGCCACTTCGCGGTTGGTGTGGCCGTGCGCGAGCAGCTCGAGCACCTGACGCTCGCGCGGGCTGAGCGTCGGCACCGGCGGGCGCGCCGGCGCGAGGGCGGGGCCGGGATCGGAGCCCACCTGCACGAACGTGCGGCCGCGATGCACGGCCCGGATCGCGGCCAGCAGCTCGGAGCTCTCCGCGTCCTTGATCACGTGGCCGGACGCGCCGGCCGCCAGCGCCAGCCGCGCGTAGCCCGGATCGTCGTGCATCGTCAGCACGAGCAGCCGCGTCGCGGGCACCTCGCGGCGCAGGCCCTCCAGCGTCTCGACGCCGCTCAGCCCCGGCATCGTGAGATCCACGACCGCCACGTCGGGCTGGCTGTCCCCGGCGCGCACGATCGCCTCGCGCCCATCGGCGGCCTCCGCCACCACCGCCATGTCGGGCTGGGCCTCGAGGAGCATGCGCAGGCCGGCTCGCAGGATCGCGTGGTCGTCGGCCAGCAGGACGCGGATCTTCTTCATGCGCGCTCCGCCGCCAGCGGGATCTCCACGCTGACCCGCGTGCCGCGGCCCGCCGCCGAGTCGATCGCCAGCGAGCCGTTCAGGACGAGCGCACGCTCGCGCATCGTGTGGATGCCGAGGCCGTGCGCCGCGGTGGCGGGAGCCGGCGGCCGGCCGGGATCGAAGCCGGCGCCGTCGTCGCTGATCACCATCGAGACCATGGCGCCGAAGCGGTCGAGCTGCACGCGGACGCGCCGGGCCCCCGCGTGGCGGGCGACGTTGGACAGCGCCTCCTGCATGATCCGGTAGAGCGCGGTCTCCACGGGCGCCGACATCCGTGCCTCCCCGAGCCCGCTCGTGTCCACCTCCACCGCGATGCCGCGCGTCTGCCCGAAGTCGCTCGCGTAGCGCTGGATCGCCGTCGGCAACCCGAGGTCGTCCAGGACGCTGGGCCGCAGGCCCGAGGCGAGGCGCCGCACCTCGGCCAGCGCGCGCGTGACCACCTGGTGGAGCTCGCGGGCCTGCGCGCGGGCGCCCTTGAGGCTGCGCGCCTCGGCCAGCGCGCTCAGGCCGAGCAAGAGCGACGCCAGCGACTGGGCCGTCTCGTCGTGGAGCTCGCGCGAGATGCGCCGGCGCTCCTCCTCCTGCACGGTGATGACCTGGTTGAGCAGCAGCGCGCGGATGTCCTCGGCGCGCTTGCGGTCGGTGATGTCGGTGTAGATCCCGTACGCGTAGGTGGTGCCGTGCTCCTCGTACGTCGTCACCGCGCGGTCGCGCAGCCAGATCCAGCGCCCGTCCTTGTGCTGGATGCGGTACTCGAGGTCGAAGGTGCGGCCGGGCGCGACGAACAGCGCGGCGAAGTGCCGCTGCACGATGGGCAGGTCGTCGGGATGCACCCGGCCGAACCAGCCGGCCGGGCCCGCGCGGTAGATCTCCTCGGCCGTGTAGCCGCCGAGGCGCTCGACGTGGGGACTCACGAACACCGTGTTGCCCTGGCGGTCGGTGAGCCACACGACGTCGGGGATGTTGGTGATCAGCATGCGGTAGCGCTGCTCGCTCGCGCGCAGCGCCAGCTCCGCGCGGCCGCGCTCGATGGCGATGCCGGCCAGCCGCGCGGCCCGCGAGATGAGCTGCCGCTCGGCCTCGGTCGGGCGGCGCGCCGTGCGCGCGTACACGGCGAAGACGGCCATCGGCAGGCCGGCGACGTCGAGCACGGGCAGCGCCCAGCACGCGCGCAGCCCGTGCGCCTGCGCGGCGGCGCGCAGCGGCTCGCCCAGCGCATCGGTGGCCAGGTCCTCCACGATCACCGGCTGGCGCCGGAACGCGCAGACGCCCGGGACGCCGCCGGCCGGACCGGTGCCGAGCGGGTCGACGGCCTGCACGTACGCCTCGGGCAACCGCGGCCCCGCCACGCTGCGCATCCGGCCGTCCTCGACCAGGAGCACCGAGCACAGCATGTCCGCGTCCTGCTCCTCGATCACGCGGCAGAGGGCATCCAGCACCGTCGGCAGCGGCTCGCTGCCGGCGATCAGCGTCAGCACGCGCGACTCGCCGGCCAGCAGCGCCTCCGTCCGCTTGCGCGCGGTGACGTCGACCTTGAGGCTGTGCACGCGGCCGGCGCTGATGGTGACGCTGTCGCGCATCCACACCACGCGGCCGTCGCTGGCCAGCATGCGGTACTCGTGCACGAAGTCGCGGCCGGCGGCGAGCTCCTGGTCGGCGAACGCCACTGCGCGCTCGCGATCGTCGGGGTGGATGCGCGAGCGCCAGAAGTCGGGCTCGGTCATCAACTGCTCGACGGTGTAGCCCAGCAGCGGCTCGACGCGGCCGTTGATGAAGAGCACTCGACGGCCCGGCAGCTCGATCTCGGTGAGGATCGCGTCCACGCCGTTCACGAGGTCGTGGAAGCGGCGCTCGAGCGCCTGCGCCTCGGCGCGCGCCGACCGCTCGCCCGCGAACAGCCGCGCGGTGTTCAGCGCCACGGCCGCCTGGTCGGCGAACGCCTCCAGCAGCGTGCGCGACTCGTCGTCGAACACGCGCCCGTGTCCGGCCGCGGCGCCGAGGGCGCCGATGGGCTCGCCGTCCACGAGCAAGGGCACGGCCATGGCCGCCCGGTAGTCCGCGCGCGCCAGCCGCTCGCGGTGCTCGGGCTGGTGCACGAAGCGCGGGTCGCGCAGGAGGTCGGGCGTCGTGATCGGCCGCCGCTCGAGCACCGCCCGTCCGGAGATGCCGGTGCCCGGCGGCAGGATGACCGGGTGCGTGAAGCCCGCCGCGCCCTCCCCCGCGAAGGCCACCGACGAGAGATGGCCGGTGGCCGGATCCAGGCGGTAGACCACCACGTCGCGGGCCTCGAGCAGGGCCAGCACGCTGTCGGCGATGAGGTGGCCCACCGCGCGGGGATCGAGCGAGTGGGCGAGGGCCTGGCCGACCGCGGCCAGCGCCTCCGCCGCCCGCCGCCGGCGCTCGCCGTCGGCGAAGAGGCGGACGCTCTCCAGGGCCAGCGCAGCGTGACTGCCGTGCACGCCGAGCGTCGCGAGGGTGGCCGCGTCGGGCCAGTCGGCACGGCGGCTGAACACGCCGAGGACGCCCTCCAGCGCGTAGCGCGCGCCCAGCGGCACGCCGACGAACCGGCGCACGCCCTCGGCGCGCAGGAAGGCGGCTTCGTGCGAGCGCGTGTCACCCGCGGGGTCGTCGACGACCGAAACGTCGCGGGCCAGCGCGGCCGCGCCCACGAGGCCCTCGCCCGGCGCGTACTCGATCCGCAGGCCGGCGTGGGCCTGCAGGAGGTGGCCGGCGGCGCCGCGCAGGATCAGCCGCTCGCCCGCCATCAGCCAGATCAGCACGAAGCCGTCCGGCACGAGGCCCGCCGCCGCCTCGGCCAGCGCTTCGAGGACGTCGGCGCGGCGCACCGCCGTGCTCGCCGTCCACGCCAGCTCCAGCAGGCTTGTCATGGTCGTGGTGCGAGACTCACCGATTCCCGGGGGTCGCGTCAAGAGCGCCGAGCCCGGTGGTAGACTCCACCCTCGTGGCGCTGGCATGCGAAGGCCTCGTCGTCGTCGATCTCACGCAGAACGTCGCCGGGCCGTTCTGCACGCAGATCCTCGGCGACATGGGCGCCGAGGTCGTGAAGGTGGAGCGGCCGGGCCGCGGCGACGACGCTCGGGCGTGGGCGCCGCCGTTCTGGGGCGAGGAGAGCGCCACCTTCATGGCGTTCAACCGCAACAAGCGCAGCCTCTGCCTCGACCTCAAGCGTGACGGCGGCCTCGAGGTGCTGCGCCGCCTGGTGGCGCGCGCCGACGTGCTGGTGCAGAGCCTGCGCGCGGGCGCCATCGCCGAGCTCGGTCTCGACTATCCGCGCGCGATCGCGCTCAACCCGCGGCTCGTCTACTGCTCCATCACCGCGTTCGGGACGCGCGGGCCGCTGGCCTCGCTGCCGGGCTACGATCCGCTCATGCAGGCCTACGGCGGGCTGATGTCGGTCAACGGCCACCCGGGCCAGGAGCCGGCGCGCGTGGGCACCTCGATCGTGGACATGGGCACCGGCATGTGGGCGGCGCTCGGGATCATGGCCGGCCTGCGCCAGCGTGACGCCACCGGCCGCGCGGTGGAGGTGACCTCCGCGCTGTTCGAGACCGCGCTCATGTGGATCTCCTACCACCTCATGAGCTATCTCGGCAGCGGCGAGGTGCCGCAGCCGCAGGGCTCCGGCACCGCGATGATCGCGCCCTACCAGGCGTTTCCCACCGCCGACGGCTACGCCATGATCGGCGCCGCCTCCGACGCGCTCTTCCGGCGGCTCGCGGAGGCGCTGGACGCGCCCGAGCTCGCGCGCGATCCGCGCTTCGCCGACAACCCGGCGCGCGTGCGCCACCGCGACGCGGTGGTCGAGGCCGTCGCCGCGTACACGCGCGAGCAGAAGACCGCCGACCTCGTCGCGCGGCTGCGCGCCGCCGGCGTGCCGAGCGCGCCCATCCTCACGGTGGACCAGGTGGTGCAGGAGCCGCAGACGCAAGCCAGTGGCATGCTCGTCGGCGCCGCGCATCCGCGCCTGCCCGACTACCGCTCCGTCGGCCTGCCGCTGCAGTGGGACGGCCGCCGTCCCGAGGTGCGCCGCGTCCCGCCGCTGCTCGGCGAGCACAGCGCCGACGTCCTCACCTGGCTCGGCTACACGCTCGACGACGTCCGCAATATGAAAAAACAGGGACTCATTCAATGAAGCCCCGCCCATCTCGCTCAGGCCGCCTGCGATTCGAGCCGGCCGAGCGCCCCTCGTTACAATGACCTATCGGCACGTGCTGGTGACGCGCTCCGACGACCGGCACGTCGTCACCGTGACGCTCAATCGTCCCGAGCAGATGAACGCGATGAACACGGCGATGGGCGAGGACCTGCTGGCGTGCTTCACGGCGCTCGCCGCCGATCCCGACGCGCGCGCGGTCGTCTTCACCGGCAGCGGCGAGAAGGCGTTCTGCGCCGGCGGCGATCTCAAGGAGCGCAACGAGATGAGCGACGAGCAATGGCGCGCCCAGCACGTGATCTTCGAGCAGGGCGCGATGCGGCTGCTGCGCTGCCCCATCCCCGTGATCGCGGCCGTCGAGGGCTTCGCGCTCGCGGGCGGCTGCGAGCTGGCGATCCTGTCGGACTTCGTCGTCGCCGGCGAGACGGCCGTGTTCGGCGTGCCGGAGACGACGCTGGGCATCTTCCCGGGCATCGGTGGTACGCAGCTGCTGCCGCGCATCGTCGGCGCGCCGCTCGCCAAGGAGCTGATCTTCACCGGCCGGCGCATGAAGGCGGAGGAAGCCAAGGCTGCCGGCCTCGTCAACCACCTGGTGCCCGCCGGCCAGGCGAAGCCCAGGGCGACGGAGATCGCCACGACCATCGCGCGCAACGGGCCCATCGCCGTGCGCCAGGCCAAGAAGGCGATCGCGTACGGCAGCGAGACCGACCTCGAGACCGCGATGATCCTGGCCATCGAGGCCTACAACGCGACGGTCGTCACCGAGGACCGCCTGGAGGGCGTCCGCGCCTTCAACGAGAAGCGCCGGCCGCAGTTCAAGGGCCGCTGAGCGACCACTAACGGGGGAACCGTCATGGCGTCCATCCACCTGTCCCTCACCGACGAGCAGCGGGCGCTGAAGGCCGGCGTCACCGAGATCTGCCGGCGCTACCCCGGCGAGTACTGGCGCGACCTCGACGCGCGGCGCGAGTACCCCGAGAAGTTCGTCAACGAGCTGACCCAGGCCGGCTACCTCGGCGCGCTCATCCCGCAGGAGTACGGCGGGGCCGGGCTGGCCATCGCCGACGGCGCGCTGATCCTCGAGACCATCCACGCCAACGGCGGCAGCGCCTCCGCCGTGCACGCGCAGATGTACATCATGGGCACCGTGCTGCGGCACGGCAGCGCGGCGCAGAAGCAGCGGTACCTGCCCAAGATCGCCAGCGGCGAGCTGCGCCTGCAGGCCTTCGGCGTGACCGAGCCCGACGCCGGCTCGGACACGACCCAGCTCAAGACGACGGCGATCCGCCGGGGCGACCGCTACGTCGTCAACGGCCGCAAGATGTTCATCTCGCGCGCGCTCCAGTCGGACCTCATGCTGCTGCTGGCGCGCACGACGCCGGCCGAGCAGGTGAAGCGGCGCACCGATGGCCTCAGCGTGTTCCTCATCGACATCCGCGGCCTCAAGGGCCTGGAGATCCGGCCGCTGCGCATGATGATGAACCACTCGACCAATGCGCTGTTCTTCGACGACATGGAGATCCCGGCCGACAGCCTCGTGGGCGAGGAAGGCAAGGGCTTCTCCTACATCCTCTCGGGCATGAACGCCGAGCGCATCCTGGTGGCGTCGGAGTCGATCGGTGACGGGCGGTGGTTCACGGACAAGGCCGTCGCCTACTCGAGCCAGCGCGTGATCTTCGGCAAGCCGATCGGCTCCAACCAGGGCGTGCAATTCCCGATCGCCAAGGCTCACACCGCCGTCGAGGCCGCCGCCCTCATGCGTGACAAGGCGGCGGCGCTCTTCGACGCCGGCGAGCCGTGCGGGCCCGAGGCCAACATGGCCAAGTACCTCGCCTCCGAGGCGGCGTGGGAAGCCGCCAACGCGTGCATCGACTGCCACGGCGGCTATGGCTACGCCGAGGAGTACGACGTCGAGCGGAAGTTCCGCGAGTGCCGCCTCTACAAGACGGCGCCGGTCAACAACAACCTCGTGCTGGCCTACGTCGGCGAGCACGTGCTGGGCATGCCGCGGTCGTATTGAAGTACTTCGAGGATTTTCCGGCTGGCCTCACGGTGATGTCGCCACCCCGCACGATCACGCGCGAGGAGATGATTGCGTTCGCGCGCCGGTACGATCCCCAGCCGTTTCACCTCGACGACGAGGCGGCGCGCACGAGCATCTATGGCGGGCTGATCGCCAGCGGCTGGCTCACCGTGGCGGTCATGATGCGCCTGCTGTGGGACGCGCTGCTGAAAGACGCCGTCTCGCTCGGCTCGCCGGGCTCGGACGAGCTGCGCTGGCTCAAGCCGGTGCGCCCGGGCGACACGCTGCGCGCGCGCTTCACGATCGTGGAGGCGATCCCCTCGCGCAGCAAGCCCGATCGCGGCGTGCTCAAGACGTTCACGGAGATGGTGAACCAGCACGACGAGGTCGTGCTGACGATGCGCGGGCTCGGGATGTTCGGCCGCCGGCCCCCCGGCTGATGCGCGCGGCCGCCGCACTCGCCGCCCTCCTCGTGCTCGTTCCCTCGACGGCGGCGGCCGCCGCGCGCGCGATCGTGCTCACCACGCTCTTCGGCGAGTACCACCTGGTGTTCGACGACGCGCGCATCACCGAGGCGGAGGTGCGCGACCTGGTCGTGCTCTCCCCGCACCTGGCCGGGTGGACGAGCCTGGCCGTGGCGCCGCGCCTGGAGCGCTGCGTGGCCGGCGACTCCGCCTACCTCGACTGCGCGCGCTCGACCGAGCCGTCGCGGTTTCTCTGGAACGCCCGCGTCAACCTCGACGCCGGCGCCGCGGCCGCGCGCCGGCTGGCGGCGCTGCGAACGCCCGCCGAGCTCGAGCCCGTGGCGGCGTGGCTGCGGCGCTCGCTGACCTTCAGCCTCTGGCTGGAGGAGACGAAGCTCGACTTCTATCGCTCGCGCGATCTCGCGGTGCTGGGGCGACGCTACGACGAGGTGGAGCCGGCTCGCGGCTGCGCCGCCGCCGTCGCGGCAGTGCGCGGGGCGTCGTCGCGCGAGGCGCAGTTCGACCTGGTGGTGCTCGACTGGCACAACTGCGTCAACGCGCTCGTCCGCCGGAGGCTGGGCGAGTATCCGCTGCCGGCGTGGCAGCGGTTCCTGCGCGCGTTCGGGATCACCGAGCGATTCGTGGAGACGGTCAAGTAGCCGAGGCGCGCGCCAGTTCGTCCACCCGTGCGGCCCACACGGGCGCGCGCGTCTCGACGAAGCGCGCGCGCGCCTCGCCGAGATGGCGCTCCAGCGCCGGGCGCTCGCCGCGCGCCCGCGCGAGCTCGGCCAGCGCCAGGTGCACACGGCCGACGGTGTGGCGCGCCTCCCGCTCCTCGGCCAGCGCGAGGCCTTCCAGCAAGAGCTTCTCGGCGCCGCCGAAATCCCCGCGGGCCTGCGCCAGCGCGCCCTCGATCATGCGCGCCAGCACGATGACGGGCGCGAAGCGCAAGCCCCGCACGATCTCGAGGCCGCGGGCCACCAGCGCGGCCGCCTGCTCGCGATCGCCGCGCGCGAGATGGGCCTGCGCGAGGAAGATGATCAGCAAGCCCTCGAGCTGCGGGAAGCGTAGACGCCCGTAGGTCGCCGCCGCCCGCTCGAGATAGGGCAGCGCCGCGTCGGCCTCGCCCTTCTCGACATAGCCGATGCCCAGGAAGCTCTCGGCCAGCGCGACGGCCAGGTCGTCGGGCGCCAGCTCCACCGCGCGGCGGCCGGCCGCGATCCCGGCCGCCCACTCGCCGCGCGTCGTCTGCGCCCAGCCGCGCACCCACGCGGCGTAGCTGGCCAGCCGCGCGTCGGCCAACCGGTCGGCCAGCGCGGCGACGAACGCGGCGGACTCCAGCGCCTCGTCGAAGCGGCCGAGCTGCAGGTAGTTGAGCGCGCGCATCCAGTTCGTCATCGCCAGCCACCAGCGCTCGCCGCTCTGCTCGAGGAGCCCGATGGCGCGACGGCCGTGCTCGACGCCGCGGCGGAAGTCGCCGCTCCAGAACCACTCGCGCGTGAGCGTGTAGTGCGCCTTGCCGGCGGTGGCGATGTCGCCGGCGCGCTCGGCCTCTACCAGCGCGCGCTCCCCGTGCTCGATGGCGCGGGCGGTGTCGCCGACCATGCCGCGGGCGGCGGCCAGCCGGAAATGATACTGGCCGGTCAACGAGGGATCGGCCAGCCGCTCCACCGTCGGTGCCTGCGCCTCGAGATCGGCGACGGCCTCGCCGAGCTGGCCGATCAGGAATTGCGCCTGCGAGCGCTCCAGCACCAGCTCGAGGACCACGCGCTCCGCCGTGTCGCCCAGGCGCGCGGCGTGGACCTCGGCCTCCTTCAGCGCGGCCACGGCCTCGGCGTTGGCGTACGTCGCGGTCGCGCGGGCGGCCACGCGGCGCAGCGCCTCCACGGCCTTGTCGGCGCGCGCGGTCCGCGTCCAGTGGTAGGCCAGGCGCGCCCAGCCGCGCTCCATGCGCTCGGCGCACTCGGACTCGATGGCGCGCGCAGCCGCCTCGTGCAGGGCCTGGCGTGGCCCGCTCAGCAGGCTGTCGTAGGCCACTTCCTGCGTGAGCGCGTGGTTGAAGGCGTAGACCGGCTCGTCACCGCCGGCCTGCTCGTGCAGGAAGTCGAGGCGCATGAGCTCGGCCACGTGCGAGGCCACCGCGCCCGGCCCGTCCCACGTCACGTCCAGCAGCTCGCGCGGGAACTCGCGCCCGAGGACGGCGGCGATCTGCAGCACGCGCTTGAGCGCATCGGGCAGCCGATCGATGCGCGCCGTCAGCACGGCCCGCAGGCTGTCCGGCACGCTCGGCACGTGCGCCGGCTCGCCCGCATCCGTCATCGAGCGCGCGAGCTCCTCGAGGAAGAGCGGATTGCCGTCGGCGCGCGCCAGGATCGTCTGCACGAGCGACTCCGGAAGCCGCGTGCGCGCGACCACGTCGCCCACGAGCGTGAGGCTCTCGTCGTGGCTCAGCGGCGCCAGCCGGATCTGCGTCACGCACTCCCAGGCCGCCCACTCGGCGGTGGCCCAGCGCGGCGACCAGTCGGGGCGATGCGTGGCGATCAACAAGATCGGTGCGTCCTCCAGCTCGTCGACGAGCGTGCTGAGATAGTCCTCCGACGCGGCGTCGATCCAGTGCAGGTCCTCCATGACGACCAGCAGCGGCCGCCGCCGGCTCGCGGCCACCAGCATGAGGCGGAGCGTCTCGACGGTGATCGCGCGCACGCCCTCCTGCGCGACGTCCTCCACCGCGCGGCTGCCGTCCTTGATGCCCAGCAGGTGCAGCAGGAAGGGCGCCCGGTCGGCCGGCAGCTCGAGCGACTGCAGCGTCGTGCGGACGCGCTCGGCGACGACCTCGGGCGTGTCGCGCTCCTCGATGCCGCACTGGCTGCGCACGAGGTCGATGATGGGCAGGTACGGGATGGCGGCGCCGTACGAGCGGCAGCGCACCTCGAGCGTGGTGACCTCGGTGGCGCCGAGGCTGCGGCGGAACTCGTAGAGCAGCCGCGACTTGCCGGCCCCGGCCTCGCCGACGACGTGCACGAGCCCGCCCTCGCCGGCCTGGGCCCGATGCAGGAGCTCGCCCAGCCGGCGCAGCTCGCCATCCCGTCCGACGAAGCGGCCGTAGGCGCGCTCGGCCGCGTGCTCGAACGCCGACTGCGCGGGCGCCACGCCGAGCACCTTGTAGGCCGTCACCGGCTCGGCCTTGCCCTTGACGCTCAGCGCGCCGGCCGGCAGCAGGCGCATCTCGCCGCGCACCAGGCGCGCCGTGGCCTCCGACACCAGGATGTCGCCGGGATCGGCCGCGTGCTCCAGCCGCGCGGCCACGTTGGTGGTGTCACCGACGGCCGTGTAGTCCATGCGCAGGTTGTCGCCGATGGAGCCGACGACGACGAGGCCCGTGTTGAGGCCCATGCGCAGCATCAGCTCGCCGCCGGGACCGAGGCCCGCGTACGACGAGCGATCCTTCAGGGCACGCCGGATCTTCACGGCCGCCAGCACGGCCCGCCGCGCGTCGTCCTCGTGGGCGAGCGGGGCGCCGAACAGCGCCATGAAGCCGTCGCCGAGGAACTGGTTGATGGTGCCCTCGAGCTTGTGGACCTCGCTCAGGGCGAGCTCGAAGAAGCCGTTGAGCAGCGCGTGCATCCGCTCGGGCCCCACGCGCTCGGCCAGGGGCGTGGAGTTGGCGATGTCGCAGAACAGGACCGTCACCTGCTTGCGCTCGCCCTCGAGAGCGGCGCGCGAGGTGAGGATGCGCTCGGCCAGGTGCTTGGGCGTGTAGGCGGCCGGCGAGGCGAACTCGCTGCGGCCGCGCAGGTCACGCCCGCACTCCAGGCAGAACTTGGCGGAGTCCGGAAGCTCGGTGGAGCAGTTCGGGCACCGCATGGTGGCGCGACCGCTCGCCGCGCTACTCGAGGAACGAGCGGAGCATCCAGGCCATCTTCTCGTGCTGCTCCAGCAGCCCGGTCAGGAAGTCGGCGGTCCCGGTGTCCTTGTACTTGTCGGTCACGGTGTCCACGTCGGTCCGCAGCGTCCGCGCGAGGGCCTCGTGATCGGACAGCAGCACGGCCAGCATGTCGCGGGCGGCCGGCACCTTGCCGGGATCCTCGCCCAGGCGCGCGGTCTTGCGGAACTCCTCCAGGGTACCGGCGGCGCGGCCGCCCAGCGAGCGGGCCCGCTCGGCCACCTCGTCGACGATGTCGTCGAGGGCCTCGTACTGGGTCTCGAAGAACTTGTGCAGGTCGTTGAACTGGGGCCCGGTGACGTTCCAGTGGTAGTTGCGCGTCTTGGTATAGAGCAGGTACTCGTCGGCCAGCAGGGTGTTGAGGATGGAGACGACGGCCTGACGCTCGCCGTCGCGGATGCCGATGTTGGGTACAGTCATGGGTGCGCCTCCGTGACTTGAGATGTGCCGGCCCCGGCCAAGGGTTCCACGTGCCCGTGCTAGAGTGAGCCCGCCAGGGGGATTATCATGCGGCTGCCCGAGCATGTCACGGTCTGTGAGGTAGGGACCCGCGACGGGTTCCAGATCGAGCCGGAGTTCATCCCGACCGAGCAGAAGGTCGAGGTGGTCGACCTCCTGACCGACGCCGGCGTCCCGCGGATCGAGGTGACCTCGTTCGTCAGCCCCAAGGCCGTGCCGCAGCTCCGCGACGCCGAGGCGGTCATGGCCGGCATCCGCCGGCGGCCCGGCACGCGGTATGCGGCGCTCGTGCCGAACGACAAGGGCGCCGCCCGCGCGGCCGATGCCGGCGTGGACGTGATTCACACGGTCGTCTCGGCCAGCGAGAGCCACAACCTCGCCAACGTGAACATGACCATCGCGGAGTCCATCGCGAAGCTGCGCGCGGTGGGCCAGATCGCCGGACGCGCCGGCGTGGCGATGAACTGCGGCATCTCCACCTCGTTCGGCTGCCCCTTCGAGGGCGACGTGCCGGTGGCGCATCTCGAGACCGTCGTGGCGCGCCTGGTCGATCTCGGCGCGCGCGGGATCGGGCTGGCCGATACGACGGGCATGGCCAATCCCCGCCAGGTCACCGAGGTGCTGGAGCGCCTGATGCCGCGCTTTCCCGGCATCGAGTGGACGCTGCACACGCACGACACGCGCGCGATGGCGATTCCCAACATCCTGGCCGCCATGGAGTGCGGCGTGACGAACTTCGACGCCTCCATCGGCGGCCTCGGCGGCTGCCCCTTCGCGCCCGGCGCCTCCGGCAACGTGTGCACCGAGGATCTCGTGCACTGTCTCGGGGCGATGCGCGTCGCCACCGGCATCGACCTCACGAAGCTGATCGCCGTCGCCAAGCGCGTCCAGCACATCATCGGCCGCCCGCTCCCCGGCCAGGTGATGAAGGCCGGCCCATCGACCCGCCGTTACGCGCCGCCCGACAGCGTGTCCGCCAAGTTGAGCGGCGCCACGCGTGCCTAGCGGGTGGAACGGGCGTGTCGGAGCCACGCGTGCCTAGCCGGTCGAACGGGCGTCTCGGAGCCACGCGTGCCTAGAGCAGGCCACCCACGTCTCTACCCGTGCTAGCGGACCCCCGCTACAAATGACCAAAAAGGGCCAGCGGATGCTCGGCGCGATGGACCGCGCCACGAACCTCTGGCACATCCCGAACGTCGGCCGCGCGAAGGGCCGCGTGATCCGCCGCCTGATCGACCGCCACCGTCCGACGCGCGCGGTGGAGATCGGCTCGCTGCTCGGCTACTCGGCCATCCTCATCGCGGGCTCGCTGCCCGCCGGCGGCCGCCTGATCTGCATCGAGGCCAACGACTATCTGGCCAAGTTCGTGAAGGCCAACGTCGCGGAGGCCGGCCTGGCCTCGCGCGTGAAGGTCGTGGTGGGCGACGCGCTGCGCGCCATTCCGCTGCTGCCGGGCCGCTTCGACCTCGTCTTCATCGACGCGCGCAAGGAGGACTACCTCGACTACCTGCGCCAGCTCGAGGCCAGGCTGACGGCCGACGCGCTCGTCATCGCCGACAACACCGGCGTCTTCCGCAAGGACGTGGCGCCCTACCTCGAGTACGTGCGCGATCCCGCCGGCCCGTGGGACTCGCGCGAGTACGACTTCGGCGACGACTGCATGGAAGTCAGCGTCCGGAAGGTCTAGCGGGATGCGCCTGGCGACCTTCATCTCTCCCGGCGCTGATTTCGGAGCGGCCGTGGACCTCGTGCGGCGCGCAGAGAGCGCGGGCTACGAGAGCGCGTGGGTGACGCACGGGCTCGGGCGCGACTCCTTCCTGGTGCTGGCCGCCTACGGGCAGGCGACGTCGCGCATCGGCCTCGGCAACGGGGTGGTGCCGATCTACCCGCGCCATCCCGTCGTCATGGCGCAGGCCGCGCTCACCCTCAACGAGCAGGTGCGCGGGCGCTTCACGCTCGGCATCGGCGTGAGCCACCGCGCCTCGATGGACGCGATGCTCGGCGTGCCCATCAAGGAGCCGCTCGCCGTCATGCGCGAGTACGTGGCCGTCCTGCGCGGCGCGCTCGGCGCCGGCGCCGACTTCGAGGGCAAGCACTATCGCGCCCACTGGAGCCTGGCGGTGCCGACGCGGCCGCCGGCGCCGCCCATCTATCTCGCCGCGCTCGGTCCGAAGATGTGCGAGCTGGCCGGCGAGATTGCCGACGGCGCGATCCTCTGGCTGACGTCGCCCGACTACGTGCGCGACGTGGCGCGTCCCGCCATCGAGCGCGGGCGCCGGCGGGCCGGCAAGACGCTTCAGGGCTTCGAGGTCGTGGCCGCGGTGCCGCTCGCGGTGACGGACGATCGCACGGCGGCGGTGGCTGCCTTCCGCACCGAGCTGGCGCGCTACGTGGCGCTGCCCTTCTATCGCGCGATGATGGAGGCGAGCGGCCTCGGCGAGGCGCTGCGCACCGCCGATCGCGACGGCGCGGTGCCGGCGGTGATGGCCGAGGCGCTGGGCGGGATCGGCGACGCCGCCACCGCGCGGAAGTTCGTCGAGGCCTATCGTCGCGCCGGCGTCACCCTGCCCGCCGTGCGTCCCATCACGTTCCCCGATGCGCCGTGGTACCGCCGTACGCTGGAAGACGTTGCGGGCTGACGCGCCTCACGCTGGTGGTGGCGGTGGCCCTGTCGGCCGCCTGCGCGCGCGGGGGGCCGGCGCGCCGGCTGCCCGCCGACGGCGGCGCGCCGCTGCTCTACGTGGCGCTGGGCGACAGCACGGTGGAAGGCATCGGGGCCACGTCATCGTCCACCACGTACGTCGCGCAGATCCATCGACGGCTGCGCACCCGCTACCCGGGCACGCGCGCGGTGAACCTCGGCGCCGGCGGCGCCACCTCGGCCGACGTCGTCGCGAACCAGCTCGACCGGGCCGTGAAGCTCGACCCGCAGCTCGTGACCCTCTCGATCGGTCCCAACGACATCACCACGCGCGTGCCCGTCGCGGAGTACGAGCGTAACGTGGATGCCATCTTTTCCCGGCTCGCCGCGGGGACGCGGGCCGTCGTCGTGGCCAACCTGCTGCCCGACCTGGCGGTGACGCCGCGCTTCCGCGCGCACGAGGCGAAGCCGGCCGTCGCGCGGCTGACGGTGGAGTTCAACGCGGCGCTGGCCCGCCAGGGGCGCCGCCACGGCGTCGAGCTGGTGGACCTCTATGGTCCGAGTCAGGCGGAAGTCCCGGCCCAGCCGGAGCTGATCTCGCGCGACGGCTATCATCCTTCGGACGCGGGCTACGCGCGGTGGGCCGAGCTGGTGTGGGCGGGTGTCGAGCGGCGCCTGGGCCGGCCGTGAATAGTGACAGGCGCGCCGTCGTCCTACGGGCCGGCGGAATAGAGCGAACGAGGAGGCTGAGGATGCGAGTCGCGCTCGTGCTGGCACTGCTGGTGACCGTCATCGCCGCACCGCTCGCCGTCGCGGAGGCCGGTCAGCGCCGCGCGCAGGCGGTGGAGACCGATCGGGCGTTCTCCGGTCCGGGGTGGCGTTACCGCGACGTGGAGAACTTCCGCGAGCAGTTCTTCCGCGACCAGCAGCGGTTCCGCCCCGATCAGCGCACGATCGTGGTGGCGCCGAGCGTCGTGGTCGTCTCGCCCGGACGCTGCTGGCAGGACGGGTACTGGAGCTACCAGTGGGTGCCGCAGTCCTACTCGTACTCCGCGTGGGTGCCGGGGCAGTGGTCGCCCGACGGCGGCTGGATCGAGGGCCACTACGAGCCGGCCTGGTACAACGGCGGCTACTACCAGCCGCTCTGGGTCGCGGGATACTGGACCGGCTGCTAGCCTGAGCCGCCCGCTCGGCGTCTGCGATAATACGCGGACTCCATGGGCGCCTTTCTCACGTCCGATGGTCTCGTCGCGCTCGCCACGCTCACGGCGCTCGAGGTCGTCCTCGGCGTCGACAACGTCGTCTTCATCGCGATCGTCAGCGCGCGCCTGCCCGCGGCCCAGCAACCGATGGCGCGACGGATCGGCCTCGCCCTGGCGCTCATCACCCGCGTCCTGCTCCTGCTCACGCTGTCGTGGATCATGGGCCTCGTCCAGCCGCTCTTCCACGTCGGGGGGCGCGGCGTGTCGGGCCGCGACCTCATCCTGCTGGCCGGCGGCTTGTTCCTGGTGGCCAAGGCCACGTGGGAGATCTACGCCAAGGTCGAGGGCGCCCACGAGGACGCGCGCGCAGCGCGTGGGCGCCGCGGGATGGTGGGCGTCGTCGTGCAGATCATGATCCTCGACGTCGTCTTCTCGCTCGACTCGGTGATCACGGCGATCGGCATGGTGGACGAGGTGCCGATCATGATCGTGGCGATCGTCCTGGCCATGGTGGTGATGCTGCTGGCCATGGAGCGCGTGAGCGGCTTCGTGGAGGCGCATCCGAGCGTGAAGATCCTCGCGCTCTCCTTCCTGATCCTCATCGGCGTCGTGCTGGTCGCCGACGGCCTCGGCCATCACCTGCCGAAGGGCTACGTCTACTTCCCCATGGCGTTCGCGCTCGGCGTCGAGATGCTGAACCTCCGCTACCGGACCCGCCGCGCCCGCCGCCGCGCGGACTGACGGCTCGCCGATGCGCCGGTACATCGCCGCCCGCCTGGCCCAAGCGGTCCTCGTCGTGCTGCTCTCGCTCACCGCGGTCTTCGGCATGGTGCGGCTCGGCGGCGACCCGGTGCTGCTCTTCCTGCCCATGGACATCCAGGCCAAGGACGTCAACGCGATCCGCCAGCGTCTGGGCTTCAACGACCCGCTCGCCGTGCAGTACGCGCGCTTCATGGGCGGCGCGCTGCGCGGCGACTTCGGCGAGTCGCTGCGCTATCGCCGCGACGCGCTCGGCCTCGTGCTGGAGCGGCTGCCCGCCACGCTGCTGCTGGCCGCCACCTCGATCGCGCTCACGCTGATCGTCGCCGTGCCGCTGGGGCTGCTGACGGCCGTGCGCCGCGACACGCTCGTGGACCACGTGGGCACGGTGGCGATGGTGCTGGGCCAGGCCACGCCGGGATTCTGGCTGGGGTTGATGCTCATCTATCTCTTCGCCGTGCACTTGCGCTGGCTGCCCACCGGCGGCACCGGCTCGCTCGCGCACCTCGTCATGCCGTCGGTGGTGCTGGCCGCGTTCTTCTCGGCCCGCGTGGCGCGGCTCACGCGCTCGGCCGTGCTCGACGTCCTCGGCGAGGACTACATCAAGACCGCGCGGGCCAAGGGCCTGGGCGAAGCCCGGGTGATCGGCAAGCACACGCTGCGGAACTCGGCGATCCCGATCGTGACGCTGGCCGGGCTGGAGGCCGGGCAGCTCCTGGGCGGCGCCGTGGTGACGGAGACGATCTTCGCGTGGCCGGGGCTGGGACGCCTCACGGTGCAGGCGCTCCTCAACCGCGACTTTCCCGTCGTGATGGCCGCCGTGTCCTTGACCTCGATCGTCTACACGCTGATGAACCTCGGCGTCGACCTCGCCTACGGCTGGCTGGATCCGCGCGTCCGAATCCGCCCGTGAAAAAATGGCTCGGCCTTGTGTTGACCGTGGCCGTCGTGCTGGTGGCCGGGGCCGCGCCGTGGCTCACCGCGCACGATCCGCTGCTGGCCGACTTCGTGGCGAGCCTCAAGCCGCCCGGCACGCCGGGCCATCCGCTCGGCACCGATCAGCTCGGGCGCGACCTGCTGGCGCGCGTGCTCTACGGCGCCCGCCTGGCGCTCTTCATCGGCGTGTGCACGGTGGTGGTGACCGCGGTGGTGGGCGGCCTGCTCGGGCTCGTGGCCGGCTTCGTCGAGCGGTGGCCGTCGGCCGTGCTGATGCGGCTCGCCGACGTGCAGCTCTCGTTTCCGTTCATCCTGCTCGCGCTCACGATCAACGCGATCGTGGGGCTCGGCCTGCGCAACATCATCCTGAGCCTGTCGGCAGCCGGCTGGGTCGTGTATGCGCGCGTCGTGCGCGGCGAGGTGCTGTCGGTCAAGCAGCGCGACTTCGTGCAGGCGGCCGCGGCGCTCGGGGTGGGTCGGGCACGCCTGTTGTTCCGCCACGTGCTGCCCAACGTGGCGCCGTCCATCATCGTGGTGGCCAGCCTGCAGTTCTCGCAGTTCGTCGTGGCCGAGGCGGCCATCAGCTTCCTCGGCTTCGGCGTGCAGCCGCCCACGCCGGCCTGGGGCAGCATGCTCAGCGAGAGCCGCGACTTTCTCTACGTGGCGTGGTGGCTGGCCGCGTTCCCGGGCGCCGCGCTCGCCCTCACCGCGCTCGGCGTGAACCTGCTCGGTGACTGGCTGCGCGACACCCTGGATCCCAAGCTGCGCGTGTAGTCTCCCTCAGCGGGTGGGCGCGGGCGCGGCGGCCGTGGGCGCCGGCGCCCCGGAGGCATCGACGACCACCGGGTACTTCGCGCACGCTCCGAGTCCGACCAGCACCGCCATCACCGCGAGCCCGAGCATCGTCGACTTCATGACTGTCCCTCCCCTGGTTCATCGTGGATGCGCTCCGCCGGGCTGCAGGCCGGGTGCCAGACTCGCAACTCCGCGCTGAATCGAGGCGTGCCCGCTTCCCGCGCGCTAGCGCGTGACAGTCCGCCCCGCGGACGTGACGGGCGGTGTCAGTCGCCGCGCGGACCGTGTCGCGCTACACTGCGGGCTCCGATGAGAGCCCGTGCCCAGGAGGCCGTCATGCGCTGTCGCTGGACCGCCGTCGTCGCGTTCGCCGTCGCCGTGCTCGCCACGGCGGTGCCCACCGTTCACGCTCAGGACCGCGCCAAGAGCAAGGAAGTCGTGGTGGGCCTCGGCGCCGAGCCGCGCACGATGCTGGCGGCGACGATCGTGGACTGGACGACCAACAACATGCTCGAGCACATCTACGATCGGCTGCTCGACCGCGACCCCAAGACGTTCAAGCCCAGGCCGATGCTGGCCACCGAGTGGAAGATCGTCAACGACACCACGTGGGAGATGAAGCTTCGCCGCAACGTGAAGTTCCACAACGGTGAGCCCTTCACCGCCGCGTCGGTGAAGGCGACCATCGAGTATGCCCTCGACCCCGCCAGCAAGACGCACTTCGCGGCGGCGGCCTACTGGGGCCTCGTGAAGGAGGTCCAGGCCGTCGACGACTACACGGTGCGCTTCGTGACCAAGCAGCCGTGGGCGAATCTCGTCGACAGCGCCGCCTCCACGAACTCGCTGATCATGCCGGCCAAGGCGCTCAAGGAGCTGGGCCCGGCCAAGCTGGCCGAGAAGCCGATCGGCACCGGCCCCTTCCGCTTCGTGGAGTGGAAGCGGGATGAGCGCCTGGTGCTCGAGCGCAATCCCGACTACTGGCAGGGCCCGGCCGACGTGAGCCGCGTCACCTTCCGGTTCATCCCGGAGTTCAGCGCGCGCATGGCCGCCCTGCTCTCGGGCGAGATCGACATCATGAAGGACGTGCCGCCGCACGCGGTGGAGGCCATCGAGCGCAGCGGCCGCGCCAAGCTGCGCGCCACGGTCTCCTCGCGCATCAACTACCTGGCCCTGGTGAACCTCAAGTCCGGGCCCATGCAGGACGTCCGCGTGCGCCGCGCGATGAACCACGCGGTGAACGTGGACGAGCTCATCACGCAGGTGCTGAAGGGCCGCGCCACGAAGATGTGCGGGCCGCTGGCGCCGACGAACGTCGACTACGCGCCGGTGGAGTGCTACAAGCACGACCCGGCGCGCGCCCAGGCGCTCTTCAAGGAGGCCGGCGTCGATCCGACGAAGCTCTCGCTGACGCTGGACACGCCCTCGGGGCGGTATCCGCTCGATAAAGACGTGTCGCTCGCGATCGCCGCCCAACTGCAGCGATTCGGCATCAAGACCAATGTGGTCGTCAACGAGTGGGGAACTCATTTAGACAAGATCAAGAACCGGAACACCGGCGACATGTTCTTCCTGGGCTGGGGCCCGGCCCTGCACGGCCAGGGCACGATGCCGCCGCTCTTTTTGGCCGACCAGACGTACGCGTCGTACGGCAACAACAAGGTGCTCGACGACAAGATCGCGCGCGCCCAGACGCTGCTCGATCCCAAGGCCCGCGCCGAGGCCTATGCCGAGCTGCAGAAGCTGGTCCACGACGAGGCGCCGTGGGTCTTCCTCTGGCAGCAGCACGACCTCTACGGCGTGGCCCAGACCATCGAGTGGACGCCGCGCGGCGACGAGAAGGTGTGGATGTACGACGCCAAGGTCGTGGCGCGATAGGAGACATCACATGGCCATCACCGTCTTCACCAACGCGGTGCTGATCGACTGCACGGGGGCGGATCCCGTCGAGGGCGCGGCGGTCGTCGTCGAGGACGAGCGCATCAAGGACGTGCTGCCGAACGGCAAGGTGGGCCCGCAGCCGGGGCGCGTGACCACGCTCGACCTCAAGGGCAAGACGCTGATGCCCGGGCTCACCGACGCCCACGTCCACATCTGCGCGGTGACCGAGAACATCACCGACCAGCATCGCTTCTATCCGCCGTCGTACATCGCGGCGCGCGCGATGAAGCGGGCCGAAGAGTGCTTGATGCAGGGGTTCACGACGGTCCGTGACGCCGGCGGCGCCGATTATGGGTTCCGCATGGCGCTGGAGGAAGGGCACTTCGTGGGCCCGCGGCTGCTCGTGTCGGGGCGCTACATCTCGCAGACCGGCGGCCACGGCGACAAGCGCCGCCGCTCGGAGTGGACGGATCCGGTCGACTGCTGCGTGGGCATGATCGGCTTCATCGCGGACGGCCCCGACGAGGTCCGCCGCGCCGCGCGCGAGAACATCCGCCGCGACGTGGACCAGATCAAGATCATGGCCTCGGGCGGCGCCATGTCGCCCTCCGACGAGCTCGACACCACGCAGTTCACGGTGGCCGAGATGCGCGCCGCCGTGGAGGAGGCGCAGGCCGTCGGCAAGTACGTGCTGAGCCACGCGTACTCCGACACGGCCGTGCGGAAAGCCATCGAGGCCGGCGTGCGCTCGATCGAGCACGGCAACCTCATCCGCGAGCCCGCCGCCAAGGCCATCAAGGACGCCGACGCCTTCCTGGTGCCGACGATGGTGACGTACGAGGCGATCTACCGCGAGGGCAAGAAGTACGGCATCGGCGACCACCAGGTGGCCAAGATCGACATGGCGCGCCAGCAGTCGGTGCAGGGCCTCACGTACGCCTACAAGGCCGGCTGCAAGATCGGCTCGGGCTCCGACCTGCTCGGCGACATGGCGGCGCAGCGCGCCGTCGAGTTCGAGCTGAAGGCCCAGGTGATGAAGCCGATGGAGGTGCTGCTGTCGGCCACCAAGGTCAACGCCGAGCTCTTCCGCATGACCGAGAAGATCGGCTCGGTGGAGCCGGGCAAGTACGCCGACCTCCTCGTCGTCGAGGGCGATCCGCTCAAGAACCTGCGCGTGTTCCAGAAGACCGACAACCTCAAAATGATCATGAAGGGCGGCCATGTCGTCAAGCAAACACTCTGAGCTGATCCTCGATCAGTTCACCCGCCAGGCGGTGCCGTTCGCCACGGCGCCGTCGATCAAGGACGAAGCGGCGCTCAAGCTGGTGGTGGAGCTCAGCGGCGCCGGGGCCGAGGACACCGTGCTGGACGTCGCCTGCGGCCCCGGGCTCATCGTGGTGGCGTTCGCCCGCGTCGTGAAGCACGCAACCGGCATCGACATCACGCCGGCCATGCTGAAGCGCGCGACAGTGTACGCCGCGGAGCAGGGCGTGAGCAACGTCACCTGGCGGCAGGGCGACGTGCTGCCGCTGCCCTATCCCGACGCGTCGTTCTCGATCGTCAGCTCGCGCTTTGCCTTCCACCACTTCCTCGACCCGTTCGCCGTGCTGCGAGAGATGACGCGCGTGTGCGCGCCGGGCGGGACCATGGTGGTGGTGGACACGGCGCCGGCGCCGGAGAAGGTCGACGCGTTGAACCGGGTGGAGCTGCTGCGGGACCCCTCGCACGTCCGCGCGCTGACGCTGGACGAGCACCTCGATCTCTTCCGCCGGGCCGGGCTGCCGGAGCCGCGCGTGACGCGCTACCGGCTCGATACCGACCTCGAGTCGCTGCTGGCGCGCTCGTTCCCGGATCCCGGCAGCGCCGAGAAGATCCGCGCGCTCGTGGCCGCCTCGCTGCCCGACGACGCGCTCGATCTGAACGTGCGCCGCGCCGGCGACCAGATCCGTCTCGGCCATCCCGTCGCCATCCTGGCCGCCCGGCGGAGCTGAGCCATGCGCATCGTCGACCTCTCGTTCCCGATCCGGCCGCACTTCCGCTGGAAGGTCGAGTCCACGCTGCGCACCTCGCACGCGCGCGGCGACAACTTCCAGTCCACGGTGCTGACGATCTCCTGCCATGCCTACACGCACGTGGACGCGCCCGTGCACTTCCTGCCGGGCGACCGCGACGTGGCCGCGATGCCGGTGGACCAGTGGATGGGCCCGGCCGCCGTCGTGGATCTCACGCATCTCGGTGACAACGGTGAGGTCTCGGCGGCCGAGCTCGAGCGTCACGCCCGCCACGTACAGGCGGGGGACATCGTGCTGCTGCGCACCGACTGGCCGCGGAAGGTCGACGTCGCCAGCGAGAAGTTCTGGAAGGACGCGCCGTTCACCGGGCGCAGCGCGTGCGACTGGCTGGTGGCGCGGCGGGTGAAGGCGGTCGGCTACGACTACCCGCCCGACTACACCGTCCGCACGCCCATGTTCTCGCCCGGCACGAAGGTGCCACGCGAGGAGTGCACGACGCACTACGTCTTCTTTCCGGCCGGCATCGTGGTGATCGAGTACCTGACCAATCTCGATCAGATCGGCGCCGAGCGCTGCCGCTTCGTGGCGCTGCCCCTGAAGATCGAGGGCGCCGACGGCTCGCCGGTGCGCGCGGTCGCGCTCGTAGATTAGGGCGGCGCCCGCCGTACAATACGTCCGTGATGGACTCGCTCGACCTGCGCCTGGCCCCGATGGCCGGCGTCACCAACGCGCCGTTCCGCCTGGTGTGCCGCGAGTGCGGAGCCGGGCCGCTCACCAGCGAGGAGATCGATGCCCGGGCCCTCGTGCTGGGCAACGACAAGACCGCCACGCTCGCGCGCTACCTGCCCGAGGAGCGGCCCCTGGCCATGCAGCTTCTCGGCGCCGACCCCGACGTCCTGGCCGAGGCGGCGCGGCGCCTGGAGGCCGGCGGCGCCGACGCGATCGACCTCAACATGGGCTGCCCGGTGCCCAAGATCGTGGCCAAAGGCCAGGGCGCCGCGCTCATGCGCGATCCGCTGGCCGCGGCCGTCGTCTTCCGCACGCTGCGCAAGGCCGTCAGCGGCCGCTTCACCATCAAGATCCGCGGGGGCTGGGACGAGCGCACGCTCAACGCCGTGGAGATCGCGCGGCTGGCCGAGAGCGAGGGCGTCGAGGCGATCACCGTGCACCCGCGCACGCGCTCGCAGCAGTTCACGGGGCGTGCGCCGTGGGAGGTGATCGCGGCCGTGGTCGCCGCCGTCCGCGTGCCGGTCGTCGGCAACGGCGATGTGCGCAGCGTGGACGACGCGCACGCGATGGTGGCGGCCACCGGCTGCGCGGCCGTGATGATCGGACGCGGCGCGCTCGGCGTCCCCTGGATCTTCCGGGGCGCCGCGGTGAGCCGCGCCGAGCGGGCCGCGATCATCGCGCGCCACTGCGCGCTGATCGACGCGCACCTGCCCGAGCGCCTCGCGCTGGTGCAGCTCAAGAAGCACCTGGCCTGGTACTCGACGGGCCGTCCCGGCTCCGCCGCGCTGCGGCCGCGCCTGTTCGCCGCCGCGACGCCGGCGGAGGTTCGCGAGCTGTTCTGGAGCGGCTGGTGAGCGGCGGCCAGTACTTCTTCGAGGATTTCAAGGTCGGCGACCGCTTCGAGAGCCCGTCCAAGACGCTGACCGACGCGCACTTCCTGTTCTTCTCCGGCCTGACCGGCGACGCGCATCCCCTCCACTACGACGTCGAGTACGCGAAGAGCACGCGCTTCGGCCGCCCGCTCGCCCACGGCCTGCTGCTGACGTCGCTCACGGCCGTCGGCGCCTCCACGCTGTCGCCGCTCATCGAGGACTCGATCGTGGCCTTCCTGGAGCAGACGATGCGTTTTCGCGCGCCGGTGTTCGTCGGCGACACGCTGAAGCCCCGGCACGAAGTGATCGCCCTCGAGCGCAAGCGCTCCGCCGGGCTGCTCACGCTGCGGGTGACGCTCACGAATCAGGGCGGCGCGACGGTGCTGGAGGGTGAGCACCGTTACCTCGTCGCCTACCGTCGCGCCGCCTGACGCACGCCCGTGCGGACCTTCGTCACCGGCCTCGTCGCGCTCCTCGCCGCCGTCTCGCTGGCGTCGGGCGCGGCGGCGCAGGAGCCGCTCGAGGCCGCGCGCACCCTCCTGGCGGCGTGGCATCAGGACCCGGCGCGCATCGATCGCGCGCGGACGCTGCTGGAAAGCGCGGCGGCCACGCGCGCGACTCCCGACGTCCTCGTGGAGCTGGCTCGCGCATGGTTCCTCACGGGCGACGTTCGCGCGAGCCCCGGCCCCGAGAAGCTGGCCGCCTACGACCGCGGGCGTGAAGCGGCCAAGCGGGCGGTCGCGCTCGCGCCCGGCAACGACCACGCGCACCTCTGGCTCGCGATCAACACGGGGCGCTTCGCCGAGGCGCGCGGGATGACGGCCGGCCTCGTGCTGCTCCCGGCCATCCGCGAATCGTCGGACACCGTGCTGCGGCTGAATCCCAGGAACGTGGACGGCTGGATCCTGGCCGGTGGAATCCTCGCCAACGTGCCGCGTCTCATGGGTGGCGATCGCACGAAGGCCGAGGCGCATTTCAGGCGCGCGCTGGAGCTCGACCCGCACAAGACCAGCGCCCGCATGGAGCTGGCCGAGCTCTACGTCGAGACCAAGCGCTGGACGCAGGCGCGCCGCGAGCTGCAACAGCTCCTGGACGAGCCGGCCGCCACCGATCTCCCGCGCTGGACGATCAGCGAAGTACCCCGCGCCCGCACGCTGCTCGCCGAGATCGCCGCCCGCGATCCGCGCCCAGCGCCGGGACAGTCTCCTTAGATGGGGGGCCTCGATAGGGCCCCCCAAGCCCCCCGATCGTTCGGCGCGTCCCGGCGGAGCCGTGACGCTCCTCTATCACGCTTGATCGGCCGGGGGACCTCGAAGGGCCCCAAGCCCCCCGATCGTTCGGCGCGTCCCGGCGGAGCCGTGACGCTCCTCTGTCACGCTTGATCGGCCGGGGGCCTCGAACCCCGCCTCAACGCTGGCCGATCCAGGAGGGGTCGGCGACTTGCTGCCAGCGGGCGCGGATCGCGTCGACGTCCGCGGCGGGAAGGGCGCCAACCGCCATCAGTGCGGCGTTTTCGCGCCAGCGGCCCGGCCGGGTGCTTCCAACGATCAGCGTGTGGACGCCGGGGAGCGACGCGGTGAAGCGCAGCGCGACGCCGATCGACTCCGGCACGGGACGCGCGAGGAAGTCGTAGCGCAAGCGCTGCAGGCGATCCCAGTAGACATGCGCGTAGGCGTTGGTGGGCCTGGCACCCGAGCGCCAGGCGGCGTTGGCGATGGGACGCTTGGCGATCACGCCGAGCCCGGCCGCGCGGGCCGCCGGCAGCGTCAGCGTGAGCGGCTCGTGATCGGCCACGTTGACCGACGTCTGGAGCACGTCGAAGCGCCCGCAGTCCACGGCGTAGCGCGCGGCGGCGTTGTCGCCGCTGTAGCCGAGGAAGCGCGCCTGCCCTCGCTCGCGCGCGCGCTCCAGCACCTCCAGCACGTCACCGCGCCGCAATTCCTCTTCCGAGCAGGTGTGAAGCTGGAGGAGATCGACGTGATCGGTGCGCAGCCGCTCGAGGCTGCGGGCGATGCTCTTCTCGAGCGAGGCGGGGTGCCAGTCGTCGCGGCCGCTGCCGTCGTAGTGACCGCACTTCGTGAAGAGGTGATAGTCGCGGCGGCGGCCGGCCACCGCCCGGCCGATCAGCGACTCGGAGTCGCCGTAGCACTCGGCGGTGTCGATCACGTTCAGCCCGGCGTCGAGGGCCTCGTCGAGCAGCCGCTGCACCGTGCCGGGTTCTGCGCGCTCGAAGCCGATCTCCGAGCCGCCGAATCCCAGCACGCTGACCTCGAGCCCGGTACGCCCCAGCCGCCGCCGCTCCATCACCCCCGCGCGTCGGTCACGCCGCGCGGCGCCACGCGAGCTCGTCCGCCTCGAGCCCGGCCTCGGCCGTCAGCGGCCGCACGACCAGCTCGTAGTCCGCCGGCACGCGCGACATCACCGCGCTCCACGCCGGCTCCAGCAGAAACCGCCAGTCACTGGGCGCCGTCAGCTCGATCCGGCCCGGGCGCCAGAGCGCCGGCGGCCGGACGGTAACCGCCACGAGCGACTCGCCGCCGAGCGCGCGGACGAGCGCCGCGTGCACGTACGCGCGGACCGTCAGCGCGCGCTCGGCGCGCCGGTCCTGCCACACTCGCCACGCGAGCGGAGCCAGCACCAACCCACCAACAAACGCAGCCCCGATGATCCCCATCAGCATCGCCATTTCCTCCGCCCCTTGAGACGTCCGGACCGCTGGCAAGGATTCCAACCGGAATGGCGCGGAGATGCCGTTGTTCTCATGGCAGATCGCGAGCGCGGACGCCCGATGGACTCGCGACGGCCACGGCATGCGGCGCGCGGCTGAGCCGCGGACAGCGCGCGATCAGTCGGAGCGCCCGCGCGCCGCGATCTCCCAGACGGCCTCGACCTTCGCCCCACGCAGGACCCACACGCGGTCGTAGAGGTTGAAGGTGGGATCGCAGTGCGGCGGGAAGAACTCGATGCGCTCGCCCAGCTCCGGGCGGCGCGAGGGATCGGTGAGCGTCAGGCGTCCGTGCTCGTCGCCCGCGAAGCCGTACTCGATGCCCGGGCGCTCCACGGCCTCCGGCGGAAACGGCTTGTCGGTCGAGAACGCCTTGAGCCCGGCGTCCACCATCGCGCGATCGACCGCCACGCTGACGACGGTGGCGACCACCGTCAGCGCCATCTCGAAGTCGGTGAGCGCCTCGCGCTCGCGGCCGCCGATGCGGCGGTATTCGAGGTCCATCACGCAGTAGGAGCCGGACTGCAGCTCGGTGAGCCCGGCCAGCTCGCTGTCGATGTCGTAGGTGCCGGTGGAGCCGCCCGCCACGACCTCCACCGGCAGGCCGGCGGCCTCGAAGCGCGCGCGCGTCTCCATGAGCGGCGTCATCGCCGCGTGGGAGGCCGTGCGGCGCGCAGCCCAGCCCATCACGTGCGCGCAGTGGCCGGCGTACCCCTGCAGCCCGCGCAGGCGCAGCGCGCGCTGCTCGCTGACGAGCCGGCCCAGAGCCAGCGCGGGCTCGCCCGGCTCAACGCCGGTGCGCCGGCCGCCGACGTGGACGTCGACCAGCATGTCGAGCCGAACGCCGTCCTCGGCGGCGGCGCGGGCCAGCGCGCGCACGTTGTCGGCGTGATCGACGACCACCATCGTGTCCGGCGCTTCGCCGACCAGGCGTGTGAGCCGGCGGATCGAGGCGGCCGGCACCACCTCGGTGGTGATCAGCAGCCCACGCACGCCGGCCCGCGCCATCACCTCGGCCTCGCCGAGCTTGGCGCAGGCGACGCCGAGCGCGCCCGCGGCCACCTGCTGCTTGGCGATGTCCGGACAGCGATGCGTCTTGGCGTGCGGCCGCAGCGCCTTGCCGGTGGCCCGCACGTGCTGGGCCATGCGCGCCAGATTGCGCTCGAAGCGGTCGAGGTCGAGCAACAGCGCCGGCGTGGGAATCTCGTCGCGTCGCATCGCCCCGACTATACACAGACGAGGAACCTCATAACACAGGGTTACCGCGTCCCTCCGCCGCGGGTAACCACGATTTTGAGGCGACGCGACAGATTGACGACCCCCCGACCCTTCTCTAGACTCGCTCCACCATGCCAGGGCGGCCGTTTCTCCAGATTCCGGGACCGACGCTCGTGCCCGAGCGCATCGTGCGCGCGATGTCGCAGCCGGTCATCGATCACCGCGGGCCCACGTTCGGCGCGCTGGTGAAGGAGTGTCTCGACGGCCTGCGCGAGGTGTTCAAGGCCCCCAACGGCCACATCGTGCTCTATCCCGGCTCCGGCACCGGGGCGTGGGAGGCGGCGATCGTCAACACGCTGTCGCCGGGGGACCGGGTGCTCGCGTGCGTGAACGGCCACTTTGCCGCTGGCTTCGCGCGCACCGCGCAGGCGTACGGCGTGGAGGTCGAGCGGCTGGAGGTGCCGTACGGCGAGGGCGCGCCCGTAATGCCGCTGGAGGCGCGGCTGGCCGCCGACACCGCCCGCGAGATTCGCGCCGTGCTCGTCGTGCACAACGAGACGTCCACCGGTGTCACCTCGGACATCGGCGCCGTGCGCGCCGCGCTCGACCGCGCGCGCCACCCCGCCCTGCTCCTGGTCGACACCGTGTCGTCGCTGGCCTCGATCGACGTGCGGCACGACGCGTGGGGCGTGGACGTGACGCTCACCGGCCCGCAGAAGGGGCTCATGCTGCCCCCGGGCATGGCCATCCTGGCCATCAGCGAGCGGGCGGTGACGGCCGGCGACAAGGCGCGCTGCCCGCGCGCGTTCTGGGACTGGCGGCCCGTGCTCGAGCGCAACCGCCGCGGCGAGTTCCCCTACACGCCGGCGACGACGCTGCTGTTCGGCCTGCGGGAGTCGATCGCGATGCTTCGCGAGGAGGGACTCGACAACGTCTTCGCGCGCCACGCGCGGCTGGCCGAGGCCTGCCGGCGCGCCGTGCGCGCCCTGGGCCTGGACATCCTCTGCAAGAACCCGCGTCAGTACTCCAACACGCTCACCGCGGTCGTGATGCCGGCCGGCTTCGACTCCGACGCGTTCATCCGGCAGGCGTACGCGAGCCTCGACCTCTCGCTGGGCATCGGGCTCGGTGACGTCAAGGGGAAGGTCTTCCGCATCGGCCATCTCGGCAGCCTCAACGAGCTCGAGCTGCTGGGCGGGCTGGCCGGCGTGGAGATGGCGCTGCGCGACTTCGGCGTGCCGCTGCGCCTGGGCGCCGGCGTGGCCGCCGCCCAGGAGTTCCTGCTCGGCGCCTAGCGGCGCAGCGCCTTCTGCGCGTTGCGCGAGGTCAGCGCGCTCGACACGTCGTAGTCCAGCGACGGCGTGCGGCGCACCGGATCGTTGGCCTGCCGCGCATACTCCGCGACGGCAGCCTCGTCGGCGGCGCGCTCGGCGTCGCGCACGCCGGCCGCGACCGGCGGCTCCGGACGCACGATCAGCCGCTTGCGCTTGGCTTCGAGCTGGAGCTGAGTGTCGACGGCGGCGCTCTGCGCCGGCGCGACGGTCGGCAGCAGCAGGGGAACGGCGACGAGGGCGGCGACGATGACTCGGAGCGACATCGCGGTGACCTCCGGCTCCAGCCTACACCCGCCTCAGCTCAGGCTCACCTCGTCGCTCAGCTCGTTGCGATCGTCGGGCCGCCGGGGGAAGAACTTTCGCAGCACGAGGCCGACGTCCATGACGGCGCGCACGATCGCGTCCCGCGACGCGCCGGCGCGCATGCGCTCGACCATCTCGTCGCGGACGCGCTGCCAGTACTCGTCGCCGACGCGCGCGTGGACGCCGACGTCGCCCACGATCGCCAGCTTGCGATCTTCGACGGCCAGGTAGATCAGGACGCCGTTGCGATCGGCGGTGGCGTGCATCGTCAGCCGGTCGAACACCGCGGTGGCCCGGGCCATCGGCGTCGTCGCGCCCGGCAGCCGGCGCTCGAGGTGCACGCGAATCTCCCCCGAGGTTCCGCGCTCGGCGCCGGCGACTGTGGCCGCGATGGCGTCCAGGTCCTCCGCCGTGAAGAGCGCACGCGTCCAGCGCGGGTGCTTCACCATTCCCCGCTCGCCCCGCCGCCGCCAAAGGAGCCACCGCCGGCGGAGAAGCCGCCGCCTCCGCCGCTGCTGCTGCTGCCGCCGCCGCCCCAGCCGCCGCCGCCCCACCAGATGGGAGGGAGGACGCTGCCGCGGCGCGAGGTCCAGCCCTGGCGCGTGGCGGTGTAGCCGTGGCGTCCGCCCCCGCCCATCGCCTCGCGCAGCAGGATGAAGCCCACGATGCCGAAGAGGGCGAGCGCGCCCAGCGTCCACGGCGACATGCCGAACGTGCGCTGCGGCGGGGCCGGCGGCGCGCCGCGCGCCGGCGCACGCGCGTAGACCGCGTCGACCGCGGCCTCGAGACCGGCGGCGTAGCGCTGCTCGCGGAAGCGCGGGCCGATCGTCTCGCGAATGATCTGGGCCGCGATCGCATCGGGCAGCTCGGGCTCGAGCCCATAGCCGACCTCCATGCGCACGCGGCGCTCGCGCGCGAACACCAGCAGGATGACGCCGTTGTCGAGGCGCTTGTCGCCCACCCGCCAGCGCTCGGCCAGCCGGATGCCGAAGTCCTCCAGGCTCTCGCCCTCGAGCGAGGGAAAGAGCGCCACCACCATCTGCACGCCGGTGGCCGCCTCGCGCGCGGCCAGCTTCGACTCCAGCCGCTGGCGCGCGGCCGCGTCCAGCAGGCCGGCATAGTCGTTCACGCGCTGCGTCGGCGTGGGCGGGATAACGAGGGCGAGGGCGAGGACGACGACTGCCAGCAGGCTAGAATTTCACCTTGGGAGCGGTGGCGGCGTCGGGCGCCGCCTCGAAGTACGCCTTGGGCTTGAAGCCGGCGAAGCTGGCGACGATGCGATGCGGAAAGAGCGACAGGCGCGTGTTGTACTCGCGCACGGCCTCGTTGTAGCGCCGGCGCTCCACCACGATGCGGTTCTCGGTGCCCTCGAGCTGGGACTGCAGGGCCAGGAAGTTCTGGTTGCTCTTGAGATCGGGATAGCGCTCGACGGTGACGAGCAGCCGGCTCAGCGCGCCGCTGAGCTGCTGCTGGGCGGCCTGAAACCGCTCCATCGCCTTCGGATCGTTGAGCGCTTCCGGCGTGAGCTGCACGCCGGTGGCGCGGGCGCGCGCCTGCGTGACCTCGGTGAGCACGGTGCGCTCCTGCGTGGCGAAGCCCCGCACCGTCTCCACCAGGTTGGGAATGAGATCCGCCCGCCGCTGGTAGACGTTCTGAACCTGCGCCCCCTTCTCGTTGACGTCCTGCTCGGCGCGCACGAGGGCGTTGTTGACGCCGATGCCCCACACGACGCCGACGACGGCGACGAGCCCGCCGACGAGGAGGAGCAACACGAGCAGGAGGACGACGTGTTTCATCCCGCGCGGATTATAGCGTAGACTCCGCCCCGTGACCGGCGACCGGCTGCCCGAGTATCGCGTGAAGGCGCGGAACACCTCCCCGACGAGCGAGAACAAGATCCACGACGATGCCACCGCGCGCCGCTACGGTTTCCGCGGCGGCCTCGTGCCCGGCGTAACGGTTTATGCCTACCTGACCGTGCCGCTGGTGGCGGCGCTGGGCTCGGCGTGGCTAGAGCGCGGGACCGCCAGCGTGCGATTCCACAAGCCGGTGTTCGAAGGTGAAGAGCTGGCCGTGACCGGCGCCACCACGGCGCGCGATGCGCGCGGCGCCACGCTGGCGCTCACGGGCGCCACCGCCGGCGCGCCGGAGGCCGCGACGCTGGCGGCCACGCTACCGGCCGGCTCGCCCACGCCCGTGAACCTTGCGCAGTACAGCACGGCGCCGCTGCCGGACGAACGCCCCGAGGCCACGCGCGCGCACCTGGGCTCGCTGGACGTGCTCGGCTCGCCGGTGAACACCTACGATGAGGCGGCGGCCGGCGAGTGGCTGGCCAAGGTCGGCGACCCGCTGCCGCTCTATCGCGGCCGCGACGGCTGGATCCATCCCGCCTTCTATCTCGACCAGGCCAACCGCGCGCTGCGACAGAACGTCCGCCTCGGCCCGTGGATTCACGCCGGCAGCGTGATCCGCCATCTCGGCGGCGCGCGCGTGGGCGAGACGCTCACCACGCGCGGACGCGTGCGTTCGCTGTTCGACAAGAAGGGGCGCGAATTCGTCGAGCTGGACCTTGTGATCGTCACCGGCGAGCGCCCTCGCCCGGTCGCCCATATCCTCCATACCGCGGTCTATCAATTGGGGGGCCCCGACATGGCCCCCCAAACCCCCCAGGTCGGCGCGCCGGCGAAGCCGGACGCGCCTCCCCATCCCCAGGTCGCCGCGCCGGCGAAGCCGGACGCGCCTGCCCATCCCCAGGTCGGCGCACCGGCGAAGCCGGACGCGCCTGCCCACCCCCAGGTCGGCGCGCCGGCGAAGCCGGACGCGCCTCCTGCGAGTCCGCCTGCTGTGACACACTAGTCCGACCATGGACTGGTGGGTGTGGGTGCTGGTGGGGCTGGGATTGCTCGGCCTCGAGATAGTGACGCCGGGCGGCTTCTACGTGCTGTTCTTCGGCGCGGGGGCGCTGCTGGTGGGCGTGCTGGCCGCGTTCGGCGTGGCCGGGCCGCCGTGGCTTCATTGGCTGCTCTTCTCCGTCTTCTCGACCCTCTCGCTCGTGCTCTTCCGCGGCCGGCTGGTCGCGTGGTCACGGGCCGGCGAGACGGCGCCCGCCATGGACACCTTGGTCGGAGAGATCGCCATGCCGCTCGAAGACCTCTTACCGGGCTCGCTCGGCAAGGTCGAGCTGCGTGGCACGTCGTGGACGGCCCGCAACGTCGACGAGCGCCCGCTCGTCAAGGGTCAGCGCAGCCGGGTCACACGCGTCGATGGCCTCACGCTCGCCATCCGGGCGGAGTAACGGCCCGCCAAGGAGCCGGTCATGACGGAAACGCTGGTCGTCTTCGTCGTTCTCGCCATCCTGGTGATCTTCATCATCGCCAAGACGGCGGTCGTGGTGCCGCAGCAGAGCGCCTACATCGTGGAGCGCCTCGGCAAGTACCGGGGCACGCTGCGGGCCGGCTTCCACATCCTGACGCCCTTCGTGGACGTCGTGCGCTACAAGCATTCGCTCAAGGAGACGGCCGTCGACATCCCCGAGCAGGTCTGCATCACGCGCGACAACGTGCAGGTCCACGTCGACGGCGTGCTCTACCTCAAGGTGCTCGACCCCGAGCGCGCGTCGTACGGTGTCACCGACTATCTCTTCGCCATCACCCAGCTCGCCCAGACGGCGCTGCGCAGCGAGGTCGGCAAGATCGACCTCGACCGCACGTTCGAGGAGCGCACGCACATCAACAACCAGGTAGTGAGCGAGCTCGACAAGGCCTCGGCGCCCTGGGGCATCAAGGTGCTGCGCTACGAGATCAAGAACATCAACCCGCCCAAGGACGTCCTCGCCGCGATGGAAAAGCAGATGCGCGCCGAGCGCGAGAAGCGTGCCGTCATCCTCGCCTCCGAGGGCGAGCGCGACGCGGCGATCAACCAGGCCGAGGGTCAGAAGCAGCAGGTGATCAAGGCCTCGGAGGCCAAGAAGCAGCAGCAGATCAACGAGGCCGAGGGCGCCGCCTCCGCGATCCTGGCCATCGCCTCCGCGACGGCGGACGGCACGCGCCGCGTGGCGGAGGCCATCACCCTCCCGGGTGGCTTCGAGGCCGTGCAGCTCCGGGTGGCCGACCACTACATCGAGAAGTTCGGCCAGCTGGCCAACGCCTCCGACACGACGCTGATCGTGCCGGCCAGCGTGGGCGACATCTCGGGCATGCTCGCGACCGCGATGAACGTCATCCGCCGCCAGGGCGGCGGCAACGGCGGTGAGGGCGGCTCCCGTCCGGCCGGCTCGCCGCCGCCGCCCTCGCCCTTCGGGCGGCCCTCGTAGCGCTCCGAGACGGCGCAGCAGCGTCAGGACTGACGCGCCCCTTTGATTCACCGCGGGCCGCATGCTACAAACGGAACCCTCAAGTGGAGGCCCGCATGGACCTGAACTATTCCGCCGACGATCGCGCGTTCCGTGAGAAGACCCGCCGCTGGCTCGAGGCCAACACGCCGACGGACGATCTCAAGACGCTGGCGGAGCGCAAGGCCTGGCACCGCAAGCTCTACGAGGCGGGCTACGTGGGAATGCTGTGGCCCAAGGAATATGGCGGCTGGGGCGCCACGGCGATGCAGCAGGCGATCGTGCAGGACGAGATGGCGCGCATCGGCGCGCCGCCCGCCATCAACGGGCTCGGTATCGGGTTCATCGGGCCGACGATCATCGTGCACGGGACGGAAGCGCAGAAGCAGCGCTATCTGAAGAAGATGCTCACCGCCGAAGAGATCTGGTGCCAGCTCTATTCCGAGCCCAACGCCGGCTCCGACCTCGCCGGCCTGAAGACGCGTGCCGAGGACGCCGGCGACCATTTCGTGGTCAACGGCCAGAAGATCTGGACCTCCAGCGGGCCCATCGCCGACTGGGGCATCCTCCTCTGCCGCACCGATCCCAAGGCGGCCAAGCACAAGGGCATCTCGTGCGTGCTGCTCAACATGCGCCAGCCCGGCGTGGAGGTGCGGCCGCTCAAGCAGATCACCGGCCACTCGCTCTTCTCCGAAGTGTTCATGACCAACGCGCGCGCCGACAAGTCCGACCTCATCGGCAAGCTCGACGAGGGCTGGGCCATCGCGCAGACGACCCTCGGCTACGAGCGCGGCGGCAACTCGCTCGGCCGCGTCACCCGCTACGCGATCGCCTTCCGCCAGCTCGTGCGCGCGACGAAGCAGCTCCGGCGCAACGGCCGGCCGCTGATCGAGGATCCCGTCGTGCGCGCCAAGATGGGCCGGCTCTACGCCGAGCTGGAGGTGCAGCGCTACGCGGGCCTGCGCGTGCTCTCCGCGCTCAACAAGGGCGACTCGCCGGGCGCGGCGTCGTCGATCACCAAGCTGTCGTACACCGAGTTCGAGAAGCGCTACTACGACACCGCGCTGGAGATCCTGGGCCCGTGGGGCCAGATGATGACCGCCCGCGAGGAGTTCGAGGAGATCGACACCTCCTCGGGCGAGGCGGGCACGTGGGCCACCGCGTTCCTGTGGGCGCGCGCCGGCACCATCTACTCCGGCTCGTCGGAGATCCAGAAGAACATCATCGGCGAGCGCGTGCTCGGGCTGCCCAAGGAAGTCCGCGCCGACCGGCTGAGGAGCTGAGCCGTGGATTTTTCCTTCACGCCCGACCAGACGCTGCTGAAGAACTCGGCGCGCGCGTTCCTCGACGAGCACTGCAAGCCCGCCACCGTGCGGCTGCTGTGGGACGACGCGCGCGGTGAGAGCGAGTCGATGTGGAAGGAGATGGCCCAGCTCGGCTGGCTGGGGCTGTCACTGCCGGAGGAGCACGGCGGCAGCGGGCTCGGCATGGTGGAGAGCGCCCTGCTGCTGGAAGAGCTCGGACGCGCGGCCTACCCCGGACCGTTCTGGCCCACGATGCTCGCCGCCGCCGCGGTCACCGACCACGGCACCGAGGTTCAGAAGAAGCGCTGGCTCGGCGCCATCGCCACCGGCGAGGCGCGCGCGGCCCTCGCGCTGCTCGACGCCGACCTCGACTGGAATCCCGACGCGGTCGCCACCCGCGCCGACAAGACGTCCACGGGCTGGCAGCTCACGGGGCTCAAGCGCTACGTCGCCTGGGGCCACGTGGCCAGCGTGCTGCTGGTGCCCGCGCGCACGCCGGACGGCGTGTCGCTCTTCCTGGTCGAGCCCGGCGCCTCCGGCATCCGCTGGACGCCGATGATGAACATGGACCCCGGCACGCGCCTGGCCGACCTCACGCTCGATCGCGTGCCCGTGCGCAGCGACGACCTGCTCGGCGCGCCCGGCGCCGCCGCGCCGGCGCTCCACCAGCTCCTCCGCCGCGGCGCGGTCGGCGCCGCCGCCGAGATGCTCGGCGCCGCTCGCCGCTGCCTGGACATGGCGGTCGGCTACGCCAAGGTGCGCGAGCAGTTCGGCCAGCCGATCGGCTCCTTCCAGGCCATCCGCCACAAGTGCGCCGACATGCTGCTGGAGACGGAGAACTCGCACTCGGCCGTCTACTACGCAGCGTGGGCGCTCGACGCCGGCGCCGAGGACGCCGGCACCGCGACCTCCATCGCGAAGTCGTACGTGGGCGACGCCTCGCGCAAGGTGTGCGGCGAGGCGATCCAGGTCCACGGCGGCATCGGCTTCACGTGGGAGTACGACCTGCACATGTACTTCAAGCGGGCGAAGGCGCTGGAGGCGCAGTACGGCGACGCGGACTTCCACCGCGAGCTCATCCTCGCCGACGTCGCCGGGTAGCGGACGCCCACGCTCGTGGCCTCGAATCCGCCGCCGCTCGACGGCATCCGCGTCGTCGACCTCACCAGCTACATCGCCGGCTCCTACGCGGCGATGATGGTCGCCGACCTCGGCGCCCACGTCGTGAAGGTGGAATCGCTGGAGGGCGACTCCTTCCGCGAGCTCCCGGGCTTCTACGGCTGGAACCGCGGCAAGCGCTCGATCGCGCTCAACCTCAAGACGGCCGAGGGCCGCGAGATCGTCGAGCGGCTCGCGCGCGAGAGCGACGTGCTCATGGAGAACTGGCGGCCCGGCGTGGCCGACCGCCTGGGCGTCGGCCACGCGCATCTCTGCGCGCTGAATCCGCGGCTGATCTACTGCTCGGTGACTGCGTTCGGCTCCACGGGCCCCTACATCGATCGGCCGGGCTTCGACCCAATACTACAAGCGCTCGGCGGTCTCATGACGCTGCAGGGCTTCGGCGGGCCGCCGAAATATCTCAGGACCGCGCCCACGGACTACTACACGGCCGCGCTGGCCACGCAGGCCGTGCTCGCCGCGCTGTTCGTGCGCGAGCGCACGGGCCGCGGCCAGCGCATCGAGACCTCCCTGCTCCAGGGCGTGATGGCGCTGCAGTCGGGTATCGCCATCGACTACCCGGGCAAGCCGACGCTGATCCGCGAGAACCCGACCTATCGCCTCTACCAGGCCGGCGACGGCGAGTGGTTCTTCCTGGCCTGCGGCAACCAGGCCTTCTGGGTAAAGCTCTGCACGGCGATGGGCATGGAGGAGTTCGCCAACGATCCGCGCTTCGGTTCGTGGATGCTGCGGTTGCAGAACAACGAGGCGCTGTTGCCCATCCTCGAGAAGCGCTTCGCCGAGAAGCCGCGCGACGAATGGCTGGAGATCCTGGCCCGGCACGATATCCCGGCGGGGCCGGTGAAGACCGTGGCGGAGTTCATGGACGATCCCGCCGTGCGCCACCACGACATGGTGCACGAGTACGAGCATCCCGAGGTCGGCCGCCTGCGCGTCATGGGCCAGCCGCTGGTCTTCCAGGGGACGCCGACGCAGGATCCGGGACCGCCGCCGCTGCTGGGCCAGCACACCGACGAGGTCCTGCGCGAGGCCGGCTACGACGCGGCCGGCATCGCCGCGCTGCGCGCGAAGAAGGTGGTGCGATGAAATACGAGGCGATCCTCTACGACGCCGCCGACGGCGTGGCCACGATCACGCTCAATCGTCCCGACGTCCACAACGCGATGAACGAGGCGATGCGGCGCGACCTCCATACGTGCTTCCAGGGCCTCGTCACCGACGACGCCGTGCGCGTGGTGGTGGTGAGCGGCGCCGGCGAGCGCGCCTTCTCGGCAGGCGCCGACATCCGCGAGTTCACGGCGCCGCAGGTGCCGACCCAGTTCCGCGAGTCCCGCCGGCGGGTGGAGTTCCGCTCGCTCATGGAGCGGTGCCCGCAGCCCATCATCGCGGCCATCGGCGGCTACGCGTTCGGCGGCGGTCTCGAGCTGGCGCTGGCGTGCGACATCCGCATCGCCGCCGCCGACTCGCGCCTGGGTCTCACGGAGATCGACCTCGCCATCATTCCAGGCGGCGGCGGCACCCAGCGGCTGCCGCGCGTGGTGGGGCGGGGCAAGGCGCTCGAGATGATCCTCACCGGCGCCCGCATCGACGCCGCCGAGGCGCTGCGCATCGGCCTCGTCGAGCGCGTGGTCCCCGCCGGCGAGGCGCTGAAGGCCGCGCGCGAGCTGGCCGCCACGCTGGCGGCCAAGGCGCCGGTGGCGCTGCGCTACGCCAAGGAGGCCGTGGTCAAGGGACTCCAGCTCCCGCTGGAGGACGGCATCCGCCTCGAAGGCGATCTCTCGACGTTCCTGCGCACCACCGAGGACCGGCTCGAAGGCGCCAAGGCGTTCCTGGAGAAGCGAAAGCCCCGCTGGCAAGGACGCTAGCCTCTGCCGTTCTCGTATTACGCGCGCCTGTCGCGAGCCCAGCAGGCGATCTACCGCAAGAGCGACGAGATCGTCGAGGTGCGCCTGCCCGAGCCCGCGCGGCTGCATCCGGCGGTGGAGGCGCTGACGGCGGCGCTCGGCTCCGAGCAGCGCGTGGCCGTCCAGCAGGCGACGGACCGCTTGATCCGCGGGCTCACCGACACGCTCGGCGTGCCGCCGGTGAAGGTGGAGGTGCTGGCCGCGCGGCCGCACGCGAAGTGGGGCGAGCTGCACGGGCTCTACACCGCCGAGCGCGGCCGGACGCCGAAGATCCAGCTCTGGATGCGCACGGCGAAGCAGCGCCGGGTCGTGGCGTTCCGCACGTATCTGCGAACGCTGCTGCACGAGGTCGGCCACCACCTCGACTACGCGCTGCTGCGCCTGCGCGACTCCTATCACACCGAGGGCTTCTACAAGCGCGAGTCGAGCCTCTTCAAGCAGCTCGTGCCCGAGGCGGGGCGGCCGCGCGTGACCGTGGAGGCGTGGTTCCGTCGCAGCCAGGACGAGCGGCTGGCGCGGCTGGCGCGCACGCCCGACGAGGCCGCCGAGGCGCTGGCCGGCCGCGCGGCCTCGGCCCTCGCCCGCCGCCCGGCCGCGGAGGCGTGGTCGCCGACGGAGATCGTCTGCCACCTGCGCGACATCGAGGAGCTCTTCGGCCAGCGCTTCGAGACGATCCTGGCCAACGACGAGCCCGCGCTGGTCGAGGCCGGGCCCGCCGATCGCTGGGCGAGCGAGCGCCAGTATCGCCGTCACGACGCCGCCAGCGCGCTCGAGCACTTCCGCCGGCGACGCGGCGAGTCGCTGGCGACGCTGATGGCGCTCCCGCCGGCCGACTGGCAGCGCGGCGGCGCGCATCCCGTGCGCGGCCACCTCACCATCGACCTGCTGGTGGCGCTGATGGCCTGGCACGACGACAATCACCTGGAGCAGCTCACTCGAGCACTGGAGGGACGGCCCTGATGCCGACCATGGAAGAGTACGCGAAGCAGCCGACCGCGCAGCGCCTCGCGCGCCTCACGCGCACCGCCGACGAGCTGACCGCCGCCATCAAGGGCCAGAGCGACGCCGCGCTCTCGCGGCGGCCCGACGCCAAGAACTGGGCGGCGAAGGAAGTCGTGTGCCATCTGCGCGACACCGAGGAAGCCTTCGGCGCGCGCTTCGAGCAGATCCTGGCCATGGAGACCGACCCCAAGCTCGGCGGGCCCAGCGCCGACCGCTGGGCCGAGGAGCGCCAGTACTTGCGCAACGACGCGACGGAAGCCGCCGGCGCCTTCCGCAAGCGCCGCGAGGAAACCCTCGCCACGCTACGCGGGCTGACGCCCGCGCAGTGGAACAAGGGCGCCATTCATCCGGTGCGCGGGCGGATGACGATCGACACGTTCCTCACGCTGATGGCGTGGCACGACGACAATCACCTCGACCAGCTCACGCGCGCGCTGGAGGGCAAGGCCTAGGGCAACGCGCCGTGCACGCCCACACGTGTGGGCCGCGCGCGGAAGCGTGCTAGAGTCGGGCGCGGTCGCCCTGACGGCCGAGCGCGGCTGGGGCGGCGACGGGGAGGCGAGCGGGTGAACGGTCGAGCGCGGCGCACGCCGCGCTACATCACGACGCACTACGCCAATCGGGGGACGCGTTTCCTCGTCTTCCCGCAGGTCCGAAGCCTCTCCGCGTTTCGCACGCCCGAGACGATTCACCTGGCCGCGCGCCCGGGGACGATTCAGGCCGGGCCGCGCGACGCGCAGATGTCCGTGGTCGACGCACTCGGCAAGCGCCCGTACTTCTCCGACGGCGTCCAGCACGCGTCGCCGCCGTATCGCGGGCCGCGCAGCCGCCGGCCGGCGCGGCCGCAGCGCGGCCACTTCGATCACATCCGCCCGGTTCCGGCCACCGCCCGCGAGTTCTCGGCGGCGACGGTGTACGCGGTGATCCGGCTCACGCTGATGGTGTGGGAGCACTACCTCGGGCGGCCGGTCCGCTGGTACTTCCGCCGCGCGTTCCCGCGGCTGGAGGTCATCCCGCACATCATCTCCGGCACGGCGTACTCGCGCCCCGGCTACATCGAGTGCGGCGTCCTCCGCCGCGGCCGGCGCGTCACCCCGCTGTGCGAGAACTTCGACATCGTCTCCCACGAGACGGGGCATATGATCCTGCGCGACGTCATCGGCCATCCGAGCCAACCCCAATCCGTCGAGTGCCGGGCGCGCGAGGAGGCGTTCGCCGACATCGTGTCGATGGTGACGCTGCTCCACTTCCGCAAGGTCACCACGCACGTCCTCCGGCAGACGCACGGCAATCTCTTCTCGCGCAACGTGCTGTCGAACCTCGGCGAGCTGAGCCGCACGCGCACCATCCGCCGGGCCTTCAACGACAGCGCCCTGTCCACGCTCGACTGGGACCCCGATCCCGACGCGTTCAAGTACGCGCTGGCCGCGCCGCTGACGGCGGCCGTCTTCGACATCCTCGTGGACATGTACGAGGACGCGCTCGTCGGCCGCGGCGCGATCCGACGCAAGCTGGCCCAGGCGTCGTTCGACTCGCTGGGCCGCGAGCAGCGCGATGTCCAGCGGCTCTTCGATGAGGCCTACCGCCGGCGGGCACCGCGCTTCGAGGAGGCGCTGATCGAGGCCCGCGACCGCTTCGGATTCCTGCTGGCGCGGGCCTGGCGGCGCACCTCGCCGTACGATCTCTATCCGACGGTCGCGCGCACGCTGGTCGAGGTCGGCGCAGAGATGGGGGGCCGGCCACTGGCGCGCACGGTGCGTGACGCCCTGCGCTTCCGCGACATCGTCCCGGCGCCGGCGTAGCCGATGGCCACGCGCGTCCTCGTCCTCAGCGCCGGGACCGGCGCCACCAACAACCTGATGCGCGGACTCCGCGCCGGCGGCGCCGCGCTCGCCATCGTGGGCTGCCACGCCGACCGCTTCACGCTCAAGAAGTCGGGCGCCGACCGCAACTATCTCGTGCCGCCGGCGAGCGACGGCGGCTTCCTGCCCGCACTCCTCGCCGTCGTCGCCAAGGAAAGCATCGACCTCGTCCTGCCCGGCAACGACGACGACGTGCGCGCGCTGGCCGCGGCGCGCGCGGCGCTCGGCGAGCGGCTGTTCCTGCCCGCCGACGACGTCATCGCCACGTGCCAGGACAAGTACCGGCTCAGCACGGCGCTGCGCGCGCGCGGCGTGCCCGCGCCCCGCACGGCGGTCGTGACGGACCTGCCGGCGATCGAGGCGATCTTCGCCGACTTCGGCCGGCCGCGACTGTGGTGCCGCATCCGCAGCGGCAGCGGCTCGCGCGGCGCCATCCCGGTCGTCCGGCCGGCCCAGGCCCGCGCGTGGATCGAGTACTGGCACGAGATGCGCGGCGTCGCCGTCGACGCCTTCACGCTCTCCGAGTATCTGCCGGGGCGCGATTTCGCCGCCCAGGCCCTGTGGCGCGACGGGGAAATGGTGCTGATCAAGGTCTGCGAGCGGCTGTCGTACTTCGGCGGCGGCAGCCAGCCCAGCGGCATCTCCTCCACGCCGGGCCTGGCGCGCATGGTGGCGGAGCCCGCCGTCGTGCGGACGTGCGCCGAGGCGATCCGCGCGCTCGACACACGGGCCGGCGGTGTCTTCAGCATCGATCTCAAGGGTGACGAGGGCGGCCGCGCCTGCGTCACCGAGATCAACGCCGGCCGCTTCTGCATGATCACGCCGTTCTTCGACGCCACGGGCCATCACAACATGGCGGCCACCTACGTCCGCCTGGCCCGCGGCGAGCCGGTGACGATCCCCGAGCCCTGCGAGGTCGCCGAGGATTGGTACATGGTGCGCGACCTGGACACGCTGCCGGGGATCTACCACGCCGACGAGCTGTTCGATGGGATCGAGGACCTTCACACCGAGGGGAGGTGACAGCCATGTTCAGGATCGAGCCGAAGAAGACGCGCACGAAGTTCACCATCGCCATCGCGAAGACGGCGGATCGCAAGCGTCACGCGCGGTTCGCCAAGGAGCTCCAGGCGCTCCTGCGCAAATACAAGGTCAAGCCCACCCGGACGAGGCGGCGGAAGCGGCGCTGATCGGATCGACGCGGGGGCCCGCAAGGGCCCCCGGCAAGAACGAGGAGACCCATGGACGACGACGGCATCGAAGAGGTGGAGGCGACGGGCGAGCTCGACGCGCACACCGCGGAGGCGTTACGGCTGGAGATCCGCCGGCTGGCGCGGCGACACGGCATCGAGCTGCGTGACGTGACGCTCGAGCGCGAGGAGGAGCCGGGGCCGGCCTAGCCGGGGAGCACGGCGGGGCCGGTGAGCCAGAGCCGCATGTCCAGCGCGGCGTAGGCGGCGCGGGCTTCCTCGATCCGGCGCAGGCCCTCGTCACGGCGTCCCGCGGCCACGTCGCTCCGGCCCAGGCCGAGCCGGCAGTGCGCGGCCAGCGGCCGCATGCCCAGCGTCTCGGCCAGCTCGAGCCCGGCGGTGAATGCCCTCGCCGCCTCCGGCGTGGCCTCGCGCAGCAGGCTCTCACCGCGCAACCGGTGGGCCCACGCTTCCATCCCGCGGTCGCGAAGCTGCCGCGCCCGCTCCAGGACGCGCTCGGACGCCGCCATCGCGTCCGCGACCCGGCCGGCCAGGAGCGCGGCCTCGCCGAGCGCGACGATCGCCCAGGCGTGATCGCGTGTGGCCCGCATGCGCGCGTTGTCCTCGACGGCCTGCTCGAGCATCGGCAGTGCCACGTCCGTCTTGCCGGTGAGCGTCAGGGCCGAGCCCAGGAGCGCCGCCAGGCGCGGCGTCCACACCTCGATCGCCCATTGCTGGGCCACGCCGAGCCCACGCTCGAGGACCTCGATCGCCCGCTCCAGCTCGCCCTTGCGCACGCAGAGCAGCCCGACGCTCCAGTACGCGACGACCCGGCTGAACGGCTGGGCGACGGCCTCGGCAGTATGCACGGCCTCCTCGCCATGGCGCGCGGCCTCGTCGAAGCGCCCGAGCTCGGCCAGGCAGCGAATCAGCCAGCTCCGGCACCCGACCGTGAAGACCAGCGGCAGTCCGAAGCGCTCGAACCGCATCGCCGGCGGCAGGGACGCGAGCGGGCCCGACAGCATCACCGTCGCCTCGCGATAGTCGCCCAGCGCATGGTGCACCTGGCCGAGCCGGAGCTTGGCCTCCGCCTGCAGAGGAAAATCGTGGAGGCCCTCCGACATCGTCAGGGCGCGCCGCCCGTACTCGAGCGCGCGATCGGCGTCGCCCGTGATGAAGAAGTAGTTCGTCAGGTAGGTGCAGACCCGGCCCAGCCGCGCCGGATCCTCGAGCGACGTCGCCAGCTCTTCGGCCTCGCGCAGGCGGGTGAAGATCCGCTCGTGCTCGCCCAGCGGCAGCAGCGCGGTCCGCAGCTCGATGAGCAAATCGACCGCGTCGCGGCGGCGCTCGAGCGTGGCGGGCAGGCGCGCCAGCACGCCGAGGGCCTGCTCGAAGTCGGCGGCGGCCTCGCGATGGGCGCCGCCGCTCAGCGCCCGGGTGCCCGCCTCGCGCAGGAACGCGAGTGCGAGGTCCCACTGCTCGGCCTGGAGCGCGTGGTGCGCGATGCGGGCGACGTCCTCGCCCGAGCGCTCGTCCGTCTGACCGGCCAGCGCCTGGGCCATGCGCGCATGCAACGCGCGCCGCTCGGGGACGGGCACGTGCGCGTACGCCACCTCGTGGGTCAGCGTGTGCCGAAAGGTGTACTCGGGGTCGGGTCCCGCCGCCGTCTCGTACACGAACTCCGCCGCCTGCAGCCGCTTGAGCCCGTCGCGAATCGCATCGGCCGGCATGTCGGCGACCGCCTCCAGGAGCGAGCGCGCGAAGTCTTTGCCGACGACAGCCGCCGCCGTCAGTAACCGGCGGTCCTCCGGCGCCAGCCGCGCGATGCGCGTCTGCAGGACGTCCTGCACGGTCTCGGGCACGACGACGGGGACCGCCGCCCCCGGCTGCTCGCGCGTGGCCCGCGCCAGCTCTTCGAGGAAGAATGCGTTGCCCTCGGCCCGGGCGAGAATCGCCTCGACGACCGGCTCCGCAACCTTCCGGGCGCCGAGCACGGCACCGACCACCCGCCGCGCCTCGTCGGCATCGAGCGGCTGCAGCGTGACCTGGGTCGCGTAGGACTTGCCGAGCCACGCCGGGCGATACGCCGGGCGCGCGGTGACGACCAGCAGGATCGCGCTGGCGGGCAGGCCATCGACGAGCGTGTCGAAGAACTCCGCCGACGTCTGATCGATCCAGTGCACGTCGTCCACCAGGACCACGAGCGGCGTGCGCCGACTGCGCCGGCGCAACACCTGCCGCAGGATCTCGAAGATCCGCGCGCGGATCGAGGCTTCCGTCTCCAGGCCCACCCGACCGGCGGCGGCCTTGACGCCGAGCAGGTGGAGCACATAGGGCGAGAGCTCTTCACCGTCCAGCCCGAGGTCGCCGAGCGCGCGCCGCACCTTGTCGTCGATCGCCTCCGGCGTGTCGAACTCCAGGAGGCCGCAGACCGCGCGCACCAGATCGAGCAGCGGCAGGTACGGCACGCCGCTGCCGTGGGCGAAGCAGTGCGCCTCCAGGCAGTCGACTCCGAGGGCAGCCAGGCCCTGGCGGAACTCGTGCACGAGCCGCGACTTGCCGATCCCGGCCTCGCCGACGAGCGCGACGACGTGCCCCTGCCCGCGCCGCGCGGCGTCGAGGCGGGCGCGCAGCAAGTCGAGCTCCGAACGCCGGCCGACGAACTCCTCCAGGCGCCCGCCCAGTCCGAAGCCGGTGCGCTCGCGGCCCACCAGCACCCGTGTCGCCGTCCCGTGCGCCATCGGGCCCGGGCCGGCGGCAAGCTCGAAGCGTCGCCGTAGAAACGCGGCCGACGACTCGGTCACGAGGATCGTGTTCAGCGGCGTCCGCTCGACGAGCTCGTCGAGCAGCGACCACAGGTCATGACGCTCGTCCATGTCGAGCGTGACCCCGCTGCCACTCACGCCGATCAACGCGGTCGAGACGTGCAGGCCGAGGCGCACGCCGATGTCGAGGCCTTCACCGCGCTGGGCGCGCTCCAGCGCCTTGAGGATCGCCATCGCGGCGTAGCCGGCCCGATCGGCCACGTCGCCGGCGGCGTCCAGCCCGAACACGGCCACGAGGCCGATCGGCCCCAGCCCTTCCAGGGTGCCCCCGAACGTGGCGACCTTGTCCACGACGGCCTCGAGGAGGCGGCCCGTCGCCAGGCTCGCGTCGGGTCCGACGGCCGGCACCAGAGCCGCTCGGAGGAACGCGAGGCGGCGCCGCTCCCACCGGCGCGCGGACACCGGCGCCGAGATCCGGGCCGCCGCTCGCGCAACGGGGGCCGTCGCGGCCGGCGCGGGGACGCTGGGCGGACGTGGCCGCGTCACGGGCTTCGGCGCGCTCTCGCGCTCCCGCAAACCGTACTTGTCCATCCGTGCGCGAAGCGTGTTGCGCGAGATCCCGAGCAGGCCGGCCGTGCGCGAGATGTTCCAGCCCGTCTGCGTCAGGACGTCCACCAGGTGCTCGCGCATGGCCGCGTCGAGCGAGACCGCTTCGGGCCTGGCCGCCTCCGCCACGACCGCCTCCAACCCGAGCTGGTCGGCGCCGATCGCCTCCGACGTCGACTGCAGCACCGCGCGCTCCACGACGTTGGACAGCTCGCGCACGTTGCCCGGCCACGCGTACCTGCCCAGCGCCGCGCGCGCGTCGTCGGCGAAGGTCTTCGGCGCCACGCCGTAGTCGGCGCAGACGCGGGCCAGAAAGTGCTCGGCGAGCGCGACGATGTCCTCGCCGCGCTCGCGCAGCGGCGGCAGCGTCACCGTGAGGACGGCGAGACGATGATAGAGATCCTCGCGGAAGCGGCGCGCGCGGATCGCCAGGCGCAGGTCCTCGTTGGTCGCGGTGACGATCCACACGTCCACGGGCTCGTCACGGGTGGCGCCGAGCCGGCGCACCGTGCGCTCTTCCAGCACCTTGAGCAGCTTCGCCTGCAGCGCCTCCGGCAGCAGCCCGACCTCGTCGAGGAAGATCGTGCCGCGGTGCGCGGCCTGGAAGAGCCCGGGCTTGGAGCGTCGGGCGTCGGTGAACGCGCCGCGCTCGAAGCCGAACATCTCGGCCTCCAGCAGCGTGTCGGGAATGGCCGCGCAGTTGACGTCGACGAACGGGCCGTCGGGACGCGGTCCGGCCCGGTGGATCATCCGTGTCAGCAGCCCTTTGCCGGTCCCGGTCTCGCCCTGGATCAGGATGGGCGGCAGGCGCCGGGACTCGGCCGGCCGCTCGAGCAGCCGGGCCACCCTCTCGCGAACCGCGCGGATGCCCGGGCTTTCGCCCAGCAGTTCGCTCAACGCCTTCATCCCCGGCATCTTACCCCGCGCCGGGCGGTCTGGTGTTCAGGTGCTGACCACCTCAGGGCTGGTTGACCGGCTGATCACCTTGCAAGTTTTTGATTTCTATGACGTCTCCTTTGGCACCTCATGTGCGTAGGACGTGGCCCCGTGAGCGACGAGCACGGCCTGATGACGAGCGAGGATGCGATGACGGAATCGTGGTCCACCCGCTGGTACACGCCCCTGGTGGTGCTGGGCGTGGCCGTGCTGGTGCTGATGGTCCTCGCCCTGGCGATCGTCGAGGTGCTGGTGGCCGAGGCGCCGCCCGTGGTCGGGCCCGAGAGCTGGACCACGCCGCTGGAGCGCGCGGACGAGGCGCTCCGCGACGGCGACGTCCGCCAGGCCCTGGCCTGGTGGCGCGAGGCGCGGAGCGTGGCGCTGCGCAGCCAGCAGTGGGAAGGCCTCGTCGAGGTCGGCGATGCCTCCCGGCGGCTGGGCGCCCGCGCGGGCTTCCGCCGCGACGGCGACGCCCAGGCCCGCGACGCCTGCATGACGGCCCTCGAGCGCGCGCGCCGCCAGCACTCGCTGGACGGTGTGCTGCGCGTGGCGGCCGCCTTCGGTGAGCTGGGCGAGCGCGAGGTCGTCGTTCACGCCGTGCGCATCGCCGAGCACCAGGCCGCTGACGATCCCCGCGCGCGCGAGCGCGTACGCGCCGTGGCCGACCGCTTGATGACCCATCCGCTCGAGGTTGGAACCCCTGCCACGATCCCTGGAGGAGTGGAGCCATGATGACCGAGCCGACACCGGCCGTGACGCCCTGGACCACGCACCTGGAGGCCATGGATGCCGCGATCGCCGGCAACAACGCCAGCGCCGCCGTGCTGGCGTGGCGCCACGCCTACGCGGCCGCGCTCGACCAGCCGGGCTGGCGCGGGCTGGTGGACGTGGCCGGCGCCGCGCTGCGCATCGGCACGATCCCCGGCTTCAAGAAGGCCGCCGAGTCGCGCGCGCGCGAGAGCTACTGGACGGCGCTGTTCCGCGCGCGCCGGCAGGGCTCGCTCAACGGCGTGCTGGACACTGCGGAGGCCTTCGGGACGCTCGGTGATCGCGTCATGGTGGAGCAGTGCATCCGGATCGCCGAGCGGCTGGCCGTGCTGACCGGCGACACCGAGGCGGCCGATCGCGTGCGCGTGCTGGCGGCCGACCTCGCGCAGCGCTACGTCGAGACGGACCTCACGTCGCGCCGCTGACGACGGCCGGCTCTCAGCCCTCGGCGGCGATGCGGCGCATCGCCTCGAGCTGCTGGTGGTCGGCGCAGGCGATGAGGACGTCGCCGGCCTGCAGCGTGCGGTCGGGCGGCGGATTGAAGACGTGTTGACGGTCGGCGCCGGCGCGCATCGCGAAGACGATGACGCCGGCGCGCTCCTGCAGCCGCAGCTCGCCGAGCGCCCGCCCGATCGTCGCCGCCCCCACCGGCACTTCCTCCACGCGCACGGCGCTCGGCTCGCGCAGCATCGCGTCCAGCACGGAGACGACGTGCGGCCGGAGCATCTCCGAGGCCAGCCGCAGGGCGCCGATGGTCTTGCTCGACACGACGGCGTCGGCGCCGGCCCGCAGCAGCTTGGGCCGCGACTCCTCGGCGCCGACGCGTGAGACGATCCGCACGCCGGCGTTGAGCTCGCGCGCGGTGAGCATCGTGAAGAGGTTGTCCTTGTCGGAGGGCATGCACGTGATGAGGCCACGCGCTGTCTCGACGTGGGCCGCGCGCAGTACGTCGGGATCGGTGGCGTCGCCGAGCAGGTAGAGGAGGTCGTTGCCCAGCTTGCGCAGCGCGCCTTCCTCGGCGGGATCGAGCTCGATCAGCACGAACGGCGTGCGGGTGGCCAGCAGCTCGCGGGCGATGGCGCGGCCCGTCTCGCCGCCGCCGCACACGACCACGTGGCCTCGGAGCGTGGCGATGCGTCGTTCCATGAGGCGCTTCTCCCAGATGTGCGAGAGGTCGCCTTCCACCCAGAAGGCGGTGATCGTGCCCAGCCCGTAGGCCACGGTACCGAGGCCGACGACGATGAGGACCATCGTGAAGGCGCGGCCGGCCGGCGACAGCGGGTGCACTTCCATGAAGCCGACCGAGGCGACCGTGATGACCGTCATGTACAGCGCGTCGAATGCCGACCACGCCTCGATGAGCTGGTAGCCGAGCGTGCCGAATGCGATCACGCCGATCAGCAGGATGACGATCTGGAGGAGGCGCTCGCGCGGCGTCACGCGGGTACGGCGAGGCGGGGCTCGGCCGCGCGGCTGGGGCGGCGGGGTCGCTCAGTACCGGCCGCGCCCGGACGGCGGTGCGAGGTCGCGCGCGTGGGGATCCTTCGGGGCCTCCGCCTTGGTGCCCGGGTTGACCGCGACCCAGCCTCGGCTGCGCATGCAGAGGTCGTCGAGCTTGCCGCTCTTGGTGCAGGCCTCGCGGTCGCGGCGGAATTCCTCCGTCGTGTACCGCTCGTTGAGCTTCATCCATTCCCGCTCGTCCGTCACGCAGCCCCCGAGGGCCGGCAGGACGACCAGGAGCGCCAGGAGACCCCGATGTCGTCGCATTGCGCCGCATTGTACCGGGTGTAACGTCTGAAAGGGAACCCGTATGAGCGACCGCTGGCCGGGCGACGTGTGGTCCGGACTCCTCGAAGTCCAGGCGCGGTTGCTCGCCATCATCCCCGGCCTGCTGGTCATGCTGACCCTCGTGGCGCTCGGGCTGATCCTGGCCTGGGTCGCGCGGCTGGCCGTCACGCGGCTCAGCCGGATCTTCGGCGTGGACCGGGCCTTCGAGCGCTGGGGCGTGTCGCCGTCGCTGCGCCGCTCCGGCATCCTGCGCCCCACCTCGGACGTCCTCGGCCTCGTCTGCTTCTGGGCGATCTTCATCATGTTCGCCAGCGCGGGCGTGGACGCCCTCGCCACGCCCGGACGGCCGCTCGCCACCGTGCTGCTCCTCTCGTTCCTGCCGCCGCTGTTCACGGCCGCGCTCATCCTGCTCGTCGGCTGGCTCGTCGCGAACTTCCTCAGCCAGGGCGTGCTCATCGCCGCCGTCAACGCGCGGTTGCCCGAGGCACGCCTCGTCGCGCGCGGCGTGTACTGGAGCGTCGTCCTCTTCTCGGTCGCCACCGCGCTCACGCACGTCGGCATCGGCAAGGAGATGGTGCTGGTCGCCTTCGGCATCACTTTCGGCGGCCTCGTCTTGGCGCTCGCGCTCGCCTTCGGCCTCGGTGGCCGCGCGGTGGCGCGTCACATCATCGAACGCCGCCTGCGCCGCGAGTCCCCTCCTCCGCAAGAACGGATCACACAGCTTTAGGCTCGGAGGGGGGCTGCGCCCCCCTTCCGACGCTCGTCGCGCGCCGTTGGCGCGCTCCTTCGCTGCCTCCCCCGCGAACAGGATTGCGCCGGCAAAGCCGGCGCTCGAGGACCCGGAGGGGGACTACCGTCCCCCTTCCGGCGTTCGTCGCACGCTAGCGCGTGCTCCTCGCTGCCTCCCCCTCGTTCAGGATTGCGCCGGCAAAGCCGGCGCTCGAATGGCGCGATCGCTCGCCCGATGCGCGGGCAGTGTCAGCGCTGGGGGGGGAACAAGACGTAGCCGACGCCGGTGCGGGCGAGCCAGACATGGATGATGTCGGCGAGGTGGTAGCGGCGGGCGACGGAGGTTGAGGTGGGGGCGGCGGGGTCGTTGACGAGGACGTGATCGTTCTCGATGCCGGTCAGGACGATGAGATGTCCGCTGGTCTGGGGGATGGCGGCGCCGCGGAGCTCGCCGGCCGCGTAGCGCACGGAGGCGATCACCGGGAGGCCCTGCGCCAGGCACCAGGCGGCGGATGCCCAGTCGGGAAAGCGCAGGAGATAGCCGGCCACACCACGCCGCCCGGCCGCCATCACCGCGGCAGGCCACACACCATAGAGATCGGTGCCGGCGTGGAACATCTCGGCGGCGAGGGCGGCGGGCGCCACCGGGCGCTCCCAGAAGTCGAGCACCATGGCCACGCAGGTCGGCGAGCAGATGCGGCGCGCGATCGCCGCGTCGCTTTCCATCTGGCTGAGCGTGTGCACGGCCAGGCGCGCGGCCGGCGTGCGGGCGGGCGCGACCGGTGGCGCCGCCATGCCGTCCGCAGCCGAGAGCGCGAGAAGCCACGGCGCGCCGGCGACGGCAGCGGGCGACGGCGCCCGCACGCGCGCGCGCAGGCGGACGGCCTCGACGGGCGCCGCCGCGCGGAACACGTCGACGTCGACGCGCAGCGGCGGCGCGTCGGCGAGCGGCGCGAACGACGCCGGGCCGAGGCCCACGCCGGCCACCCATGGTGACCACGCCCCGCCCACTCGCGCGCTGAGCTCGAGCCGCACGCTAAAGGGCGCGCCGGTGAGAGCGCTGAACGAGGGAACGAAGTGCGTGGCGCCGGCCGCCGGCCACGCCGGCGTCTCGATGATCGCCTCGTCGCCCTCCACCGAGGCGCTGACAGCGTCGATGGCGCGCCGGCACGCGGGAGGGATGGCGGCGGCGACCGCCGTCGCCGGCAACCCCGAGAGCGCCGCCCACAAGCCGCTGATCACGCGCTCAGCCTACCGTTTCGGACGAAGACGGAAAAAGAATTCCCTGGCCGGCCGTGAGCCGGGCGGCGAAGTCTGCGTCCCGCTTCACGGCCATCAGCGGCACATGCCTTGCACCCCGTCGCGCCAAGCTCGAGATGGGCTCGGGGTCACTCACGAAAGGAGCGTTCATGCCCACCTTCGGAAAGTGCGTATGGGACGGCTGCACCCGCCATGCAGAAAAAGAGGCGACCGGCGCATGCCGGACGCACCACACACTCATTCGTGACGCGCGCTGTCAGAAATGCCAGGCGCAGCTCGCCACGCGCCGCGAGCTGGAAACGCGCTATTGCCGGCGCTGTTCCCTCGTGCGCGCCGCCTGAGGCGACGACCGTGTGCTTCGTCCGTCCCGCCCCACCCGCCGTGGCACCCGCGTTGCAACCAGAGACCAGCATGCCGGCCGAGCCGACGCCTCCCGAAGACTCCGCCGCCGCTCCCGCCGTCGTGCACCAGTTCACCGTCCTCCGCGGCATGGCCGTCGCCGTCGTGATCGAGACGCGTGATTGGTACCTCGGACTGCTCCAGGCCGCGCTCGCTCGCGTGCGACTGGAAGGGCACAACTGAAGGTGGGCTGAATCGGGGGCCGCGAGCGGACCTTGCGTCCGCCCGCGGTACTCCCCTTTGTCTTTGTGCGCGGCGCTACGGCCGCGCGCTCCGGCGTGCGCCGGAGCTGTTCAACTGCCAATGCAGCGCCGACGTGGCGATTAGCCAGCCTCGCCCAGCGCGACGATCAGGTCCGGTGGCGTAAGCTCCATCCGCACCCCCTTTGCATCTGGTTGTGCGTCCCACGGGACGGGATCCTCGTCCCGTTAAATCCCTCTCTACGCCCGTCCCCTTCCGCGGTCAAGTCACTTTCCTCGGTCCGTGCGCCCGAATTCACGAGCCGCGCAGCCGCGGATCGAGCACGTCGCGGAGCGCGTCGCCGAGCATGTTGAAGCCGAACACCGCCAGCGAGATCGCCACGCCGGGCCAGATCGCCATCCACGGCGCGCGGAACATGTACGTGCGGCCGGAGCCGGAAAGCATGCCACCCCACGAGGGATGCGGCGGCGGCACGCCGAAGCCGAGGAAGGACAGCGACGACTCGGCGAGGATGACGACGCCGAGCCCGATGGTGGCCAGGATGATGATCGTCGCGGCCACGTTCGGCAGCAGGTGGCGCAGGATGATGCGCGCGTGCCCGCAGCCCATCGCGCGCGCCGCCTCGACGTAGGTCTGCTGCATGGCGGTCAGCGTGGCGCCGCGGATCACGCGCGAGTTGGTGGCCGACAGCAGCAGGGCGAGCGAGATGACCACGTTGCCGAGGCCGGGCCCCAGCACGGCCATCACCGACAGGATGATGATCAGGTAGGGAAACGACAGCCACGCGTCGACGACGCGCTGCACGATCAGGTCCCACGCGCCGCCGAAGTAGGCGCTCGACACGCCGACGGCGCTGGCCAGCACGATGGCCAGCGCCACCGTGAGAAAGCCGACCGTGATGGAGACGCGCGCGCCGTACACGACGCGGCTCCACATGTCGCGGCTGAGGTTGTCGGTGCCGAGCCAGTGGGCGGCGCTGGGCGCCTTCATGCGCGCGCCACGAATCGTGTCGTCGTAGCCGTAGGGCGCGATGCGCTCGGCGAAGGCCGCCATCACCAGCAGGGCGACCACGATGAGGGCGCCCATGGCGCCCAGCGGCTTGCGCCGCGCGAGCCGCGCGACGGCGAGCAGCCAGCGCCACCGACCGTGGCGCGCCCGCCGCGTCAGCGGTGCGCCGACGGCGCCGTTGAGATTCAGCGTGGCGGCCGGCGTGCTCACATCAGTACCGGATCCGGGGGTCGAGCACGGCGTAGAGCGCGTCCACCGCGAGGTTGACCATGACGACGGTGGAGACGACGAGCAGGTTGACGCCCTGGATGACGGGATAGTCGCGCTGGTTGATCGCGTCGAAGAGGAAGCGGCTCATGCCCGGCAGGCCGAACACGGTCTCGATCACCACGGTACCGCCGATGATCTGCGGCAGCTGCGTGCCGAGCAGCGTGACCACCGGGATGATGGCGTTGCGCAGCCCGTGCTTGAGGACGATGGCGCGCTCGGCCAGGCCCTTGGCCCACGCGGTGCGCACGTAGTCCTGGCGCAGCACCTCCAGCAGCATCCCGCGCGTGAGCCGCATCAGCGCGGCGGAGGCGCCGATGCCGAGGATCACGGCCGGCAGCACCATCTGCCGCAGGTAGCCGAGGGGGCTCACGCGGAAGTCGGCGAAGTCGCCCACGGGCCGCCAGCCCCACCAGATGGCGGGCAGCACGATCAGCAGCGTGGCGAGCCAGAAGTTGGGCACGGACAGCCCCAGGATCGCCGTGCTGCGCGCGAAGAAATCGGCCACCGAGTCCTGGCGCGCCGCTGAGAGAATGCCCACGGGCAGCGCGATGCACAGCGCGAACGTGAGTGCGAAGCCGGCCAGCGTGAGCGTCACCGGCAGGCGCTGGCCGATCTCCTCCAGCACGGGCCGCCGCGTCCACAGCGACTCGCCGAGGTCGCCGCGCGCCACGTGGCCGAGCCAGTCGAAGTACTGCACGTACATCGGACGATCGAGCCCCAGCTTGGTCCGCAGCTCGGCGATGTCCTTGGCGTACGCCTTCTCGGCGAGCATGAGCTGGACCGCATCCCCCGGGATCAGGCGCGGCAGCGTGAAGACGATCAGCGAGGCGATCAGAAGCGAGGGAATCGCGACGAGCAGGCGCTTGGTAATGTAGCGCTTCAGCATGCGCCGCCCGCCGCGCTCCGGCGACGCCCTCTAGCGCTCGAGCCAGGCGGCCTGCAGCCGGCCGCCGTAGTCGTAGCCCATGTTGGGCGCGTAGTTCTTGACCGCACCTTCCCAGACGGCGACGTAGACGCCCGACGGCATCTGCACGTAATACTGCTGCTTGGCCAGGTGGCGCTGGATGTCGTAGATCAGCTCGCGCCGCTTGGCGACGTCGGACGTGCGGCGCTGGCGTACCAGCATGTCGGCCACCACCGGGTCGTTGATGTGGCTCTGGTTCTTCAGCTCCTCGGGGTAGTACTGGCCGAAGAGGAAGTTGTCCGGCTCCAGGAATCCGGTCTGGGGCCCGAACGTCATCGCCTCGAACTTGCCGTAGAAGCACGTGGAGATGTAGGCGCCGTACTCCTTCTGGTCGATCTTGGCGTCGATGCCGACGGCCTTCAGGTCCTTGGTGACGAGCTGCATGACGTCGACCAGCAGCGTGGAGCCGTAGTTCGTGAAGCACATCGAGGCGGGAAACCCGTTCGGGTAGCCGGCGGCGGCCAGCAGCCGCTTGGCCTCGGCGGGATCGTGCTTGTAGTACTTCGCCCCCTCGCCCAGCTTGTCGAAGGGGATGGACCACTCGCGCAGCCCGGCCGGCACCGGAGGATTCATGGCGCCCACGCCCTCGTAGGCGGCGTCGATGATGTTCTGGCGATCGATCGCCATCGACATCGCGTGACGGACGCGAATGTCGCTGAACGGCTTCTGGTCGGTGCGCATCGAGATGTGACTCATAACGGGTGACGCGAACTCGACGGTCTGCAGCTTCGGCCGCTTCTGCTTGAGCGTGTCCTTGATCTGCACCCAGTCCGTGCGGTTGATGGTGCCCGGAAACTCCCAGCCGAGGTCGTACTTGCCGCTGAGGAACGCCGCCATGCGCGAGGCGTTGTCCTCGTCCACCGTGGCCTCCACGCGCTCGATGTGGGGCAGACCGGCCATGTAGAAGGTGGGGTTGCGCACGTAGGTGAGGCCGACGTTGGGCCGGTAGGAGTCCAGCATCCACGGACCGGTGCCGATGACCGACTCCACCTTCTTGAAGTCCCCATGCTTGTCGAGGACCTCCTTGGCCACGATGGGCACCGCGAAGGGGTTCGACAGCATGTCGAGGAACCACACGAACGGCTCCTTGAGCGTGAAGCGCACCGTCTGCTTGTCGACGGCCTCGACCTTGTCGACCGCCTTCAGCATGTAGGCGTTGGCGTTGGCCTTCACGGTCAGGAAGTGGTTCACGCTGAAGACCACGTCGTCGGCCGTCACCTCGCGGCCGTTCACCGGCGGCTTGTTGTGCCAGCGCACGCCCTTGCGCAGCTTGAACACGTACGTGGTCTCGCTCGGCTGCGTCCACGACTCGGCCAGGTCGCCCTCCAGCGGAAACGTCCCCGGCACCACGCCCGGCCCGGCCTTGTGCTTGAGCAGCCGGTTGTGCGTGAAGCTGAGCGCGATGTGCGTCTTGTAGGAGATCGTCTGGAACGGATCGAAGTGCGGCGGGTCCCACGTGCGGATCGAGATGGTGCCGCCGCGCTTGGGGCTCTGGGCGCGAGCCCGTCCCGGTATCAGCGCAGCAGCGGCGAGCGTGAGTCCTCCGGCGGCGAGCACGTCGCGACGGGTCAGGTCCATGACGGCCTCCTCTGCGCTCTTCTCCGTACGCTCTTCTACGCGGTGCGCGCGGCGACCGCGGCCAGCGCCGCGTCGAACACCGCCAGGGTCTCCTCGACGTCCTGCTCGGAGTGGGCGAGCGAGACGTAGATCTTGTTGCCCGCCTTCACCACGCCGCGCCGCAGGCACTCCTCGTTGAAGAGCGCGATGCGCCGACGGTCGGCGGTGAGCGTCGCGCGATAGTCGACGACGGGGCTGTCGGTGAAGATGATGTCGAACACGGGCGGCTCGCCGCTCACCTGCGCGGGCATCCCGTGCTTCTTCGCGGCGGCGGCGAGGCCGTCCTTCAGCCGCTTGCCGGTGGCGAAGATCCGCTCGTAGGCGCCGGGCTTGCGCAGCTCGCCCAGCGTGGCCAGGCCCGCCACGGCGGCGACGGGATTGCCGTTGAGCGTGCCGGCCTGCCAGACGTAGTCGGGGCTGCCCTCGAGGGCGGCGTCGAAGTGCTTCATGATGTCCGCGCGGCCGGCCACCGCGGACAGCGGGAAGCCGCCGGCCAGCACCTTGCCGAAGGCCGCCACGTCGGGAACGACGTCGTAGTAGGCCTGGGCGCCGCCGTAGGCCAGGCGGAACCCGGTGACGATCTCGTCGAAGACCAGCGGCACCTCGTAGCGGCGCGTGACCTCGCGCAGGCCCTTGAGGAAGCCGGGCGCGGGCACGATGACCCGCTGGTAGGGCTCGACGATCACGGCGGCCAGATCGTTGTGGTGCTGGGCGATCAGCGCCTCGGTGGTGGCGAGGTCGTTGTAGGGCGCGATCAGGACTTCCTCGGTGATGGCGTGCGGGATGCCGGCCGAGTCCGCCATCGCGGCCGGGAAGGCCTTGGGCGAGCGCGGCGTCGTGCTCATCAATGCGTAGTCGTGCGTGCCGTGGAAGCCGCCCTCGAACTTCATGATCTTGTCCCGGCGGCGGAAGGCGCGCGCGACGCGTAGCGCGAAGAACGTCGCCTCGGAGCCGCTCGACATGAAGCGCACCTGGTCGGCGCACGGCACCGCGCGGACGATCTCCTCGGCGAGCTCGATGATGGGCTCGTTGAGGAGCATGAACGTCGTGCCGTGCCCGGCCTGCCGCTGCACCGCCTCCACCACGGCGGGATGCGCGTGGCCGAGCAGCATGGGGCCCGAGCCCAGCAGGTAGTCGAGGTACCGCTTGCCGTCGGAATCCCACAGGTACGGGCCGCGCGCGTCCTTCACCACGAACTCCAGGCCGGGCCCGCTGCGATGGCCGCCGAGGACTCCGCCGGGCAGGACGCGGTCGGCGCGCTCGAGAAGATCCTTTTGACTCATAGGTCCACCTGTCGTGCGGAAAGTGCGCCGATCATACCCGGAAACCATCCTCGGTCAAGAGAACGCCCGTCCCCGTGAGCGCGCCGACTTTGAGGAGCTCCAGGGCCTGGTTGGCCACCTCCAGCGGGAACTCGGTGGTGGTCAGCCGGACGCCGGCGCGCGCGGCCTCGGCCAGGAGCGCGGCGCCGTCGGCGCGCGTGTTGGCCGTGACGGAGCGGATGCCGCGCTCGTAGAAGAGGTCGGCCTCGTAATCGAGCCGCGGCACCGGCGTCATGTAGATGCCGGCCAGCGCCAGCGTGCCGCCGCGGGCGAGATTGCGCAGCGCCACCGGCACGAGGTCGCCGGCGGGCGCGAAGAGGATCGTGCCCTCCGTGCGATGGGGCATCGGCTCGCGCAGGTCGCCGACCCAGGCGGCGCCGAGCGTGCGGGCGAGCTGGCGATGGCTGGGCTCGCGCGTGCACACGTAGACCTCCAGGTTGCGGGCGCGCGCGATCTGGATGGTGACGTGCGCCGAGGAGCCGAAGCCGTACATGCCGAGGCGGCCGCCGGGGCGCACGGCGGCCAGCGTGAGCGCGCGATACCCGATGATGCCTGCGCACAGCAGCGGCGCCGCCTCCACGTCGCTGAACACCGAGGGAATCGAGTACGCGTACTCCTCGTCCACCACCGCGTATTCCGCGAAGCCGCCGTCGGCGTGCCAGCCGGTGAACTCGGCGCGCTCGCAGAGGTTCTCGCGATCCGTCGCGCAGTAGAGGCACGCCCCGCACGTGTGGCGCAGCCACGCGATGCCGACCCGATCGCCCTCGCGGAAGCGAGTCGCGTCGCGGCCGCGCGCCACCACGCGGCCGACCGCCTGGTGGCCGGGCACCAGCGGCGTGCGCAGCGGCGGCAGCTCGCCCTCGACGACGTGGAGGTCCGTGCGACAGATCGCGCACGCGCGGATCCCGACGAGGATCTCGCCCGGGCGCGGCGTGGGCACGGCCACCTCTTCCATCCGCAGCGGACGGTCGGCCACCTCTCCCGGCTGCCGCATCAGCATCGCGCGCACGCTTGTCAGCTCCGGGCGATGATCTTGAGCGCCCGGGTCAGGTGCGGGGCGTCGACCATCTGGCCCTTGAAGCGGAAGGCGTAGACGCCGCGCCGGCGATGCTCGTCGAACGCGGCCACCAGCTCGCGCGCCTCGTCCAGCACCGCCTTGGCCGGCGTGAAGGCCGCGTTGATCACCTCGATCTGCGAGGGATGGATGGAGATCTTGCCGCTGAAGCCCATGGCCACGCCGTCCTCGCACTCGCGGCGCAGACCGTCGAGGTCGGCGATGTCCGTGTAGACCGTGTCGAGCGCGTCCACGCCCGCCGCCGAGGCGACGATGGCGCACAGGGTGCGCGCGTAACGGGGAATGTCGAGGTAGCGGCCCTCGGCATCGCGCACGCGCGGCAGGCCCATGGCCGCCGAGAGGTCCTCGATGCCCCAGGAGACGGCCACGATGCGCGGGCTCGCGCCGGCGACCTCGCGGATGTTGAGCAGGCCTTCGGGCGTCTCGGTGGCGATGAGCACCAGCTTCGTGCTTCCCTGCGCGAGGCCGTGACGGTGCTCGAGGCGGTCGAGCACCTCGACGATCTGGCGGACGTCGCCGGCGTGGCGCGGCTTGGGCACGACGTAGCCCTCGGGGCGCCCGGCCATCGTCATCTCGATGTCCGCCACGCCGAGGCCGGTGGCGATCGGGTTCATCCGCACCCAGCGCTCGCGGCCGCCGAAATCCAGCTCGCGGAGCCAGCGCGTGACGATCGGCCGCGTGGCCTCTTTCAGATCGGGCGCGACGGCATCCTCGAGGTCGAGGATGAGGCCGTCGGCGGGCAGCGTGAGGGCCTTGGCGATCATCTTCTCGTTGCCGCCGGGCACGAAGTGCAGCGAGCGGCGGCGCCGCGCCAGGGCCATGGGGGTCAGGCGGAGCGCTTGCGCATCATGGCGTTGCGGCGCGCGCGCATGACGAGGTCGCCGTGCTGGTTGCGGGCGCGATGCTCGAACGTCACGATGCCCCACTGCGGCCGCGACTTCGACTCGCGCTTGTCCATCACCTCGGTCTCGGCGTAGATGGTGTCGCCGTGGAAGACCGGCTTGGGGAACTCGATCTTGTCGAAGCCGAGGTTGCCCACCGTCGTGCCCAGCGTGGTCTCGCCGACCGAGACGCCCACCGCGATGCCGAGCGTGAGCAGGCTGTTCACCAGCGGCTTGCCGAACTCGGCCTTGGCGGCGGCGTGAAAGTCGATGTGCAGCGGCTGCGGGTTCATGGTGAGGGTGGAGAAGAACACGTTGTCGGCCTCGGTGATGGTGCGGCCGACCTCGTGGCGGAAGGTGTCGCCGACCTTGAGCTCCTCGAAGTACTTGCCGGCCATCCGGAGGCCTCCTCGCGCGCGATGGTATATCATCCTGCACCACGCGACACCAGGAGGGCGCCCGATGATCTACGAGTACCGCGCGTACTACGCCGCGCCCGGCAAGATGCCGGACATCCAGCGGCGCTTCGCCGACGTCACCATGAAGCTGTTCGCCAAGCACGGCATCAAGGTGGTCGGCTTCTGGGAGACGATCATCGGCGAGTCCAACGAGCTGGTCTACATCTGCGCGTTCGACGACCTCGCGCACCGCACGAAGGCGTGGGCGGCGTTCCAGGCCGACCCCGACTGGCAGGCCGCCCGCAAGGCGTCGGAGGCCAACGGCCCGCTGCTCGAGCGCGTGATCAACAAGATCTGGAGGCCCACGTCGTTCTCGCCGCTGCAGTAGCGGTGACCGGACGGCTATACTACGGTCCATGACGTACGACATCGCCATCATCGGCGGCGGCATCGTCGGGCTGGCCACGGCGCGCGCGCTGCTGGAGCGCACTCCCTCGCTCCACCTCGTCCTCTGCGAGAAGGAGGCCGAGCTCGGCACCCACCAGACCGGCCACAACAGCGGCGTCATCCACTCCGGCATCTATTACAAGCCGGGCTCGTTCAAGGCCCGGCTGTGCGTCGAGGGCGTCCGCCTGATGACGGACTTCTGCGACAAGCACGCGATCAAGTACGACCGCTGCGGCAAGGTCATCGTGGCGACCTCCGACGACGAGATCCCGCGGCTGAAGACGCTCTACGAGCGGGGCGTCGCCAACGGCGTGCCCGGCGTGGCCATGATCGACGCCGCCCGCGTGCGCGAGATCGAGCCGCACGTGCGCGCGGTGGCCGGCATCCACTCGCCCAACACGGCCATCGTGGACTACGGCGAGGTCACGACGGCGCTCGGGCAGGAGCTGGTCGCCCGCGGCGTGACGATCGAGTACAACTTCCCGGTCAGCGCCATCACGCGCGTGCGCGGCGGCGGCGTGGCCGTGAGCACGCAGCACCACACGATCACGACACGCCGCATCGTCAACTGCGCCGGCCTCTACTCCGACGTGGTCGCCCGGCTGGCCGGCGCCGCGGCCGAGGTGCAGATCGTCCCGTTCCGCGGCGAGTACTATTTCCTGAAGTCGGAGCGCGAGGGTCTCGTGCGCGGGCTGATCTACCCCGTTCCCGACCCCGAGTTCCCGTTCCTCGGCGTCCACTTCACGCGCACGATCCACGGCGAGGTGGAGGCCGGCCCCAACGCCGTGCTGGCCTTCGCCCGCGAGGGCTACCGGTGGACGAGCGTGCGGCCGCGCGAGCTCGCGGGAACGCTGCGCTACGCCGGCTTCTGGTGGATGGCGCGCAAGTACTGGCGCGTGGGCGCGTGGGAGGTGCACCGCTCGGTCTCCAAGAAGAAGTTCGTGGAGTCGCTGCAGCGCCTCGTGCCCGACCTCAAGGCCGAGGACATCAAGCCGGGCGGCTCCGGCGTGCGCGCGCAGGCCGTCCTGCCCGACGGCACGCTGCTCGACGACTTCAGCATCGTGTCCAGCGCGGACGCGATCCACGTCCTCAACGCGCCCTCGCCGGGCGCGACGGCGTCGCTGGCGATCGGTCGTCACATCGCCGCGCTCGCCGGAGAGACCTTCGGCCTGCAGTAGCCTTCGAATTCCGCTACTTTAGGTGCGGGTCGGGGCAAAAACCCCTCTGTTGACAGGGGTTTGCCTATCAGTTACATTGACGCCCCATGATCAGCGTGCCTGCGCGCCGCGTCAAGCAGTTCGGCGTCGAGTTCTATCAGGCCGGGCTCAATGCCAAGGACATCGACCGCCTCGTGAAATTCGAGGTGCTCGGCTACACGGGCGGGCCCGAGGCCGAAAACGGCAAGGGCAAGAAGACCAAGGCCTCGCGCGCGCGCGTCAACTGGGACAGTCTCGAGAAGCGGATCAGCGAGAGCGAGAACGCGTACCAGCGACCCGTCATCCGCAAGAAGATCGACGAGCTGGCCGCCTACTACCGTGAGTGCAAGGACGCCGCCACGCTGCCCGCGATCCCCGGCGCCGTCATCATCACCTCCGAAAAGCGCTTCACGTTCACCCCGGTGGCCGGCCACCACGACCTCGGCCTGCTACAGATCCCCGAGGAGCACGGCGTGCTGCGCGTGCTCGACGGCCAGCACCGGCTGCTCGCGCTCCACGCGCTGAGCCAGAACGGCGAGGCCACGGGCATCGAGGTGCCGGCGGTGCTCTTCGACTCGCTCGACGCGCGGCAGATCGTCGAGCTGTTCGTCACCATCAACGCCAAGCACACGCGGCTGAACCCCTCGCACATCATCAGCCTGTCCGGCCGCAAGCTCTATCCAGATCCCAACCAGGCGCTGGCCCACGACGTCATCCGCTCGCTCAACGAGGACGACACCTCGCCGCTGCACGGCGAGATCAAGATGCTCGGCACCGGCCGCGGCCGCGTGAGCCAGGCCCCGCTGGCCGAGGAGATCGTGGACTTCCTGGAGACCGTCGAGAAGGTGGGCGGCGGCGCCAAGATCCAGGAGGTGCGCCAGAACGCCAAGCGCTTCTTCCTGAACTACATCAAGGCGCTGTCCACGACGTTCCCCAGCGCGTGGGCCGGCCGCAAGTACTCGATCAAGACGGGCGCCGCGCTGCGCGCCTTCATTCGCACCGCGCCCGACGTGATGGCCCGCGCCCGCGAGCTGCGCCGCGACTCCTACGACCTGAACGGCATCCGCGAAGCCATCAAGCCGTGGGGCGAGCGGCTGCGCGACCGGCGCTTCGAGACCGAGGGCGAGTGGAAGCTGAAGCTCGCCGGCGGCACGCGCGGCACGGTGGACGCGCTGACGCGCGAGCTCAGAGACGCGCTTCGGTAGCTCGGAGCGCCTGCACTAGCTCGTTCACACCAGGTCGAGGAACGCGGCGGCGATTCGTCCGGGGAGCTGCGTGTCGCCGCGCCTGGCCGTCCAGCCGAGATCGTGACCACCGTTCACCTGAAGGGCATGCGTGCGCGCGGAGATCAGCGCGCGTGCCGCCGCGAGCTCCGCGGGGGTGCCGAAGGGGTCGGTGGTGCCGTGGACGAAGAGCGTCGGCACACGAATCGACGGCAAGTGCGCGACGCGCAGGTCCTTTGGCTTGCCGGGAGCGTGCAGCGGGTAGGACTGCAGCAGCAAGCCGCTCACCAGCGTGGGATCGGCGGCGGCCAGCATCGAGGCCATCCGACCGCCGTAGGAGTGGCCGCCGAGAAAGACGCGGCCGGGCACGCGCGCGCGGAGCACGCCGAGCGCGGCGCGCAGGCCCTCGCGATCGCGCGCGGCGCCGGACGGCGATGGCGGGCCGCTCGGACGCGCCTGGCGGTACGGAAGATTGCCGCGCAGCACCCACACGCCGCGCGAGGCGAAGGCTTCGGCCACCGCGACGAGCAGCGGTGAGTCCATGTTGCCCCCGGCGCCGTGCGTGAGCACGAGACCGTCGGCGCCCGAGCCGGGATGGAGCACACCGCGCACCGGCGGCTCGCCGCCCACGTCGATGCGCTCGAGCGCCACGTCAGCGCGACTTCGGCAGGATCGAGGAGCCGGTCTGCGAGGCGGGATCGCGCCGAGGCCACCGCCCGGCGTCGACCGCCGTGAAGAAGTCGAGGAGCGCGCGGTTGAAGAGGTCGGGCTCCTCGAGATTGATGGCGTGGCCCGAGTTCGGGATCACCACCAGGCCGGCCGCGCGCATCTTGCGCTTCATGAAGATGCCCGGCTCGAGGCACGGATCGTCCTCGTCGCCGGTCATGATCAGCGTGGGCACCTCGCACTTCACGAGCTTGTCCTCGAGCTCGAAAACGGACGGGCGGCGGCGCTGCACGCCGCGCATCGTGTTGGCGTGGCCGAGCGCGGAGCCGGACGCGAAGCGGTCGTAGAACTCCTTCCACCCCACCGGGTCCTTGGCGATGAACTGCACGCGCGTCGGTCCCCGCGTGTAGAACTCCGCCACCTTCGTCATGCCGGACTCGAACTGCGCGATGACGTGGTCGGTGTCCTTGTGGAACGTCGAGCGGTCGGCGGCCACGCTGCCGTAGCCGGCGCCCGCCACCACGATCGAGAGCGCGCGCTCGGGATGGTCGAGGCCGAAGTGCAGCGTCGCGTAGCCGCCCATCGACATCCCGACCACGTGCGCTTTCGCGAGACCGAGATGGTCGAGCACCGCCTTGATGTCGCTGGCCGCCTGCGCCTGCGAATATCGCTCGGGATCCTGGGGCACGTCGGAGGGCGGGTAGCCGCGCGCGTTGAAGGCGATCGTGCGATAGCGGCGCGCGAAGAACTTGACCTGGGGCGCCCAGCCCCGCACGTCGTCGGCGAACTCGTGGACGAAGACGACCGGCGTGCCCGCGCCGACTTCCTCGTAGTAGAGCTTGACGCCGTCGGAGGCAGCCGCGGTGGGCATCGTCCTCACTCGCTCCAGGGAAAGTTCACTTCGAGGATCTCGAAGGTCTTCTTGCCGACCGGGAGCTGGGCGGTCACGGTGTCGCCCACGCGCTTGCCGATGAGCGTGCGGGCCAGCGGCGCCAGGATCGAGATCTTGCCCCGGGCCGGCTCGGCCTCGTCGGAGCCCACGATCCAGTAGCGTACTTCCTTGCCCGCCTCATCCTCGAGGCGGACCGTGGAGGCGAACGTCACGCGGTCGCCGCCCGCCGGCGCATCGATCACCTCGGCGGCGCCCACCTTGGCGTCGAGCTCGTTGATGCGGCCCTCGGTGAAGCTCTGCTTCTCGCGCGCGGCGTGATACTCGGCGTTCTCGGAGAGGTCGCCGTGCGCGCGGGCCTCGGCGATCGCCTTCGTGATAGCCGGACGCTCGATGCGCTTGAGGCGCTCGAGCTCTCCCTTGAGCCGCTCGTAGCCGCCACGGGTCATGGGCGTGCGGGGCACCGCCATGCCGCGCAGGTTACCACGGGCCGGAACTGCGGCTAGGCCGCTCGCGCCGCCGGCGCCGGCCGCGCGAGGCGGCGGCCGAGAAACGCCTGCACGACGGCCTCGGCCTTGCCCTCGTCCGGCACCTCGATCGTGGCCCCCTCCAGGTAAGCGTCGAGGACCGCGGGGTGCACGTAGCACTTGCGCGAGATGGCCGGCGTGTTGCCGAGGCGCGCGGCCACCTGCTCGATCGCCCGGGTGATGTTGCGCCGCGCCTCGCGCAGAGAGGCGAACTCGCGCGCCTCGGCCAGCGCCAGCGCGCACAGCACGGTGCCGGCCCACGTGCGGACGTCCTTGGCCGTGAAGTCCTCGCCGCTGATCTCGCGCAAGTAGGCGTTGACGTCGCCGGAGTCGACGGAGCGCCGCGCGCCGTCGTCGTCGAGGTACTGGAACAGCTCCTGGCCCGGCAAGTCTTGCAGGTGGCGCACGATGCGCGCCACGCGGGGATCGCGCACGCCGACGGCGTGCTCCTTGCCGCCCTTGCCCCGGAACTGGAAGCGCACCTCGGCGCCGCTCACGTCCACGTGCCGGTCGCGCAGCGTGGTGAGGCCGAACGACCTGTTGGCGCGCGCGTACTCCTCGTTGCCCACGCGCACCAGCGTCGTCTCCAGCAGGCGCACGATCGTGGCCAGCACCTTCTCGCGCGGCAGCCGGCGGCGGCGCAGGTCGGCCTCCACGCGCGTGCGGATGCGCGGCAGCGCCCGCGCGAAGGCGAGCATGCGCGTGTACTTGCTCTCGTCGCGTGTCTCGCGCCAGCGCGGATGGTAGCGGTACTGCTTGCGGCCACGCGCGTCGCGGCCCACCGCCTGGATGTGGCCGCTCGGCGACGGGCAGATCCACACCGCCGTCCACGCGGGCGGAATGGCCAGCGCACGGATGCGCGCGAGCGTCTGCGTCTGGCGCACCGGCCCGTGGCCGTTGAGATAGACGAAGCCGTGCCCGGCGCGCCGGCGGCGGATCCCCGGGGCGGTCTCGGTCACGTAGCGCAGGCCCGCCGCTTTCGCCGACTCGACGGGATCACTCACGATCGGGGGCAGGCGCCGCGGGCGAGAACGCTTCCTCACACCCTGCGCTCTCTCGCAAAGGGCGTGCCGACGAACCGGCGTCAGGGCGCGAGGTCTATCAACACCTTCATGACGGGCCCGCCGCGGAGGGCCTCCTCCATGCCTTGCTGGAGCGACTCGAGCGGGAGGCGGCGGCTCACGAGCGGGGCGAGCGTGACGGCGCCGGTGGCGGCCAGACGCAGCGCCTCCTCCCAGTCCTGGCGGGCGTAGAGCCGGCTGCCGTGCAGCGTCAGCTCGCGCGCGAAGAAGCGATAGAGATCCACCGGGATCGGCTCGGCGTGGATGGCGACCATGCTGATCGTGCCCTGCACGCGCACGAGGCCGGTCATGGCGCGCACGGCGGCGGCGTTGCCGGTGACCTCGAACACGACGTCGGCGCCGTCGCCGCCGGTCCACTCCTCCACGAAGGCGGCGAGATCGCGCCCGGGACCGACCACGTCGATGCCGAGCTTGGCCAGCATCTCCACGCGGAACGGGTTGAGCTCGCTGACGATCACGCGCGCGCCGCGCTGGCGCGCGACCATTGCGATGAGCGCGCCGATGGGGCCGCCGCCGATGACGACCACGGCGTCGCCGGCGCTCACCTGGGCGCGCCGCACGTCGTGGGCGGCGACGGCGAGCGGCTCGATCATGGCGGCCTCGTCGTCGCTCAGCGTCGCCGGCACGCTCAGCAGCCGGTCGGTGGCCACCGTCCAGAACTCCTGCATGCCGCCCGGCTCGTCGACGCCGAGCACCTTGAGGCGGTAGCAGAGATACGCGGCGCCTGTGCGGCACGCGCGGCAGGCGCCGCACACGCGCAGCGGCTCCACCACCACGCGCTCGCCCGCCCGGAAGCCGGAGGCGGCCGGCGCCTCCGCGATCTCGGCCAGCGTCTCGTGGCCGATGACGCCGCCGCGCGGCACGCGGTGATCGAGGTGGCCCTGGAAGATGTGGAGGTCGGTGCCGCAGATCCCCACGCGGCGCACGCGCAGCAGCGCCTCGTCGTGCCCGGCCTTCGGCACCTCGGCGGCGCCGATGCGGAACCGCCCGGCGCCCTCGTAGAAGGAAGCCCGCATCAGCCGCGCCGCGCCGGCTTCTGGCCCACGATGTCGATGCGCGCGTCGCCGCGCGCGGCCAGCACCCAGCGCTCCCACATCTGGTTCTGCTTCTGGCCGGTCAGCTCGCGCTCGAGCTTGTCCTTCTCGAGCGGGTCCACCGGGCCCGCCGGCGCGCGCTCCAGCACCTTGACGACGTAGTAGCCCTGCGGCGTCCGCACCGCCGGGCTCGTCTCGCCGACCGGCGTCTGCAGCGCGGCCACCTGGGCGTCGCCGGGCAAGCGCTCGGCCGGCTTGCCGCGCGAGAAGCGCGGCGTCTCGCCGTAGCTCGCGCCCACCTTCTTGGCCGCGGCGTCGAGGTTGCCGCTCTTGGCGTCCTCGGTGACCTGCTTGGCCCTGGTCGAGGCCAGGGCGTCGGCCTTCTGCCGCTTCACCGACGCCGCCACGCGGTCGCGGATCTCCGCCAGCGGCGGCACGCCGGCCGGCAGCGACTCGGTGACCTTCAGCACGACCCAGCCGGCCGGCGTCTTCACCGGCGCGGTGACGCCGCCCAGCGCCAGCCCGAACGCGGCCTCGTCGAGCGACTCGCCGGTGAAGCCCGGCGGCTTGGGCGTCTTCGCCATCGTCGTCTCGATGGGCGTGAGCCCGAGCGACCTGGCCTGGGCCATGAAGTCCTTGGCCGAGACGAGCGCGGGGCGCACCTCGTCCGCCTTGGCCTTCGCGGCTTTTTCCGCGGCCTCGGCCGCCAGGCGATCGCGGATCGGGCCGGCCACCTCCTTGAGCGGCTTCTTGGTGCCCTCCTTGACGTCGAGCACCTTGATCGCGTGGAAGCCGAACGGCGTGCGCACGGGCTCGGCGCTGAGCTCGCCCTTCTTCATCGCGAACAGCGCCTGGTCGAACGGCGGCACCATGTCGCCCTGGCTGACCCAGCCGAGCTCGCCGCCCTTCTCCTTCGAGCCCGGATCCTCGGAGACCTCGCGGGCGAGCTTGGCGAAGTCCTCGCCCGCCTTCGCGCGGCGGATGACGTCGGCGATCTTGTCGCGCGCCTTGTCCTCGGCCTCGCTGCCGCCGGTCTCGCCCACGCGCACCAGCACGTGGCTGGCCCGCAGCTGGCGCGGCGTCTCGAACTCCTTGACGTGCTCGGTGTAGTACTTCTCGACGTCGCCCTCGCTGACCTTGGGCGTGAAGTCCTTGGCCACCAGCGTGACGTACTGCACGCGCCGCCGCTCCGGCTGCTTGAACTCGTCCGCGTGTGTCTTGAGGTACTCGGCGATGTCCTCGTCGCTGGCGACGACCGACGTCATCAGCGGCGCCAGCTCGACGAGCGCCCACGCCGCGCGCACCTGCTCCTGGCGCAGCTGCCACGCCTGCTCCACCTCGGCGTCGGTCACGCGCACGCCGCCCACGATCACGCGCTGCACCTTGCGCAGCGTGAGGTAGCGGCGCAGCTCGCGCTCGGCCTCGGGCCCGCGCATCTGTAGGAAACGCCGGTAGCGGTCCATCGAGAAGCGGCCGTTGTCCTGGAACTCGCGCATGGTGTGGACGCTGGCGTTGAACTCCTCGTCGTCCAGGCCCAGCCCCTCGGCCTGCGCACGCTGGACGACGACGGCCTCGGTCACCAGCTCGTCGACGACCCGTTGCGGCAGCCCCAGCTGCTCGGCCATCTCGGCCGACAGGCGGCCGCGATTGACCTGCGAGTAGTACTCCATCACCGCCTGGTAGCGGTCCTGGTACTGCTTGCGCGTGATCCGCTCGCCGTTGACGGTGGCCACGCGATCGCCCGCCTCGCCGGACGAGCCGTCGAAGCTGCGGGAGCCGAACACGAAGAGCGAGGCCACGAAGGCGATGATGACGACCAGCAGGCCGACCTGCAGGCCCTTGCGATAGCGGCGCATGAACGTGATCATCCAAACTCCTTCGGAAAGGTCTTACTCGTCCCGCTCGGGCAGGGGCAGCCGCGGCAGCGTGCCGCCGCCCTCCTCGGGCACCACGCGCCGGGCCACCGTGATGAAGCCGGTGTGCGCCACCATGCGGTGGAACGGGCGCACCGAGGTGCCCTCGATGTTCCACGGTCGCACCAGGGTCTCGAACGTCTCCACCAGCGCCCACGCGCGCTCGCGCTGCAGCGCCTCGGTGACCTGGTGCGACTGAATGATGGTCGGCACGTAGCAGAGCAGGATGCCGCCCGGGCGCAGCACGCGCGCGACGGCGGCCGTGAGCTTCCACGGCTCCGGCAGGTCGAAGACCACGCGATCGACGGGGTCTTCCTCCGGCAGGCCGTCTTCCACCGGCCGCAGGCGGATGCTCAGGTTCGACACCTCGCCCACGCGCATGTGGATGTTGGCCAGCGCGCGGCGCGCGAACTCGTCGCGCTGCTCGTAGGTGATGACGTGGCCGTCGGGGCCGACGGCGCGCAGCAGCGCCAGCGTGAGGGCGCCGGAGCCGGTGCCGGCCTCCAGCACGCGGCAGCCCGGGTAGACGTCGGCCCAGAACAGGATCATGGCCAGGTCCTTCGGATAGATCACCTGCGCGCCACGCGGCATCTCCAGGACGAACTCGGCCAGCGTGGGGCGGAATCCGAGATAGCGCAGGCCCATCGAGGAGCGCACCCACGAGCCCTCCGGCTGGCCGATGATGGAGTCGTGCGGGATCCAGCCGCGGTCGGAGTGGAACGTCTCCGACTTGCGCAGGAAGATCAGGTGGCGCTTGCCCCGCTGATCGATGAGCAGGACCTGCTCGCCGTCCTGGAACGGCAGCCGCTCGTTCACGCCGCGACGGTCTCGCGGGGCGCCGGCAGGAACCGCGTGATGATGAAGGCCAGCAGCGGCATCGTCGCGCTGATCCAGAGCGCGGCCGGCACGCCCCAGTGGTCGGCCACCCAGCCGAGTGCCGTCACGCCGACGCCGCCGAGGCCGATGGCGAAGCCCACGATGAGACCGGAGGCCATGCCGGCATGGCGCGGCAGGTAGGCCTGAGCCAGCACGACCGACACCGAGAAGCTCGACGTGAGCACGGCGCCGAAGCAGGCCAGCGCCACCAAGGCCAGCGGCCCGCGGGCCAGGAGGAACAGCGCGCCGAAGGGCAGCGCGGCCAGCAGCACCCACTTCATGAACGCGCGCGGGCCGACGCGGTCGGCGATCGGCCCCGCGATCACCGTGCCGAGCGCGCCCGCGCCCAGGAACACGAACAGCAGGGCGCCGACCATGCGCGGATCGGCCCCGAGCGTGTCGAGGTAGTAGAACGGCACGAACGTGGTGAAGCCGAGCGAGGCCCACGCGCGCACGGTGACGACCAGGATCAGCAGCGCCATCGCGCCGGGCATGGTCACGCCGCGGCCGGCGGGGCGCGCGCTCGCCCGCGGGCCGCGGGCCTCGCGCGTGAGCAGCGGCAGCGCAGCCAGCAGCAGCGCGCCGACGATCAGCGTCGGCACCAGCAGGCCGAGCGTGCCGTCCCCCGCGAACCCGGCGATCAGCAGCGTCACCAGCGGCGGTCCCACCGCGATGCCGGCGTTGCCGCCCAGCGAGAACCACGAGAGCGCCGTGGCCTTGCGCGCGCCCGCCACGCCGGTGGCGGTCTTGTAGCCCTCGGGATGCCAGGCGGCCACGCCGAGGCCCATCACGACGACGAGCGCGACGATCGCCGTGTAGCCCGGCGCCCAGCCGAGCAGCGCGACGCCGATGCCGGTGACGAAGACCGAGACGGGCAGGATCCAGCGCCGCGCGATCTGGTCGGAGAGATAGCCGAACAGCGGCTGGATGATCGACGACGTGAGATTGCCGGCCAGCACGATCAGCGCGACCTGCGCGTACGTGAGGCCGTGCCACTGCTTGAGGAACGGCAGCACGGCCGGCAGCGCGCCCTGATTGACGTCGATGACGAAGTGGCCGAGCGCGAGCAGCGCGATGAGCTTGGTGTGCGGCTTGACGCGCTCGGCGGCGGCGAGGAACTCGCTCGCGGCGGCGCTGCTGAGGGCCGCCGGCTTGGAATCAGCCATGACCCAGCAATGTTACACTACCGCCGTCATGGAGACACCCGCGCGCGCCGCGGGACGGCTCGCCGTTCGTGAGCTCGGTCACGTGTCGTTCTTCGTCCGCGATCTCGACGCCGCGCGCCGCTTCTATAGCGGCGTGCTGGGCCTGAAGGAGACCGGCACCGGCAAGAACGGGCGCATCGTCTTCTTCTCGGCCGGCGTGCACCACCACGACGTCTCCTGCGAGCTCGCGCGCGCGGAGGGCCCGGGGCCCCAGCCCAAGGGCGTGCCCGGCCTCTATCACGTCGCCTTCGCCGTGGGCGCCTCGCTCGACGAGCTCACCGAGGCGCGCCGCTGGGTCGAGTCCCACGGCCTCACACCCTTCGGCGAGTACGAGCGCGGCTTCTGCGTCCGCGACCCCGACGGCCACGAAGTGGAGTTGTACGTGGAGGCCGCGCGACCCTGACGCGGTTGACGAGACGCGCCCCGGTTAACGAGACGCGCCCCGGCTTAGCCGGGGCGCGGCGAGCCTTGGGGGGTGTGGGGGGCCATATCGGGGCCCCCCACGTCATAGAAATAGAGGAGGTCGAGCCAGCCGGGGGAGTGGCCGAGCTTGGTCAGGAGCATCGCGGCTTCGCTGCGGTGCTGGGTTGCGTGGTTGACCTGGTGGATCATCTGCTGCCACAGCGGGTAGGCCCAGCGCTCGCCCTGGAAGTTCGTGTAGGCGATTGTCCGGGCCAGCTCCGCGTCGGTGAGCGCGCCGACAAACGCTTGCGTGTCGCGCTCGATGACATCCCAGCGCGCGCGGATGGCCGCGAGATCGGCGAACTGCGCGGCCTCCGGCATCGCCCGCGGCGAGCGCCCTTGCCAGCGCTCGAGGTAGAGCCACTGGGCGCCCAGCGTGTGCACGAGCGTGTCGTGAACGGAGTCGAAGCTGGCGCCGCCGGGCTCGCGCAGTTGCGCCGGCGTGCACGCCGCGGCCGCCTTCACGATCTGCGCGTTGGCCCAGGTGTTGTAGCGATAGAGGCTCCGCACCACGTCCGTGAGCATGGCGACCCCTAGCGCGAGATCGTGAGACTCTGGCCGCCGTAGTGATCGGCGTCCTGCCACGGCCGTCCCTCGGCGAAGCGCGACGCGCGGAACGGATGCAGATCGACCGTCGACGGGGCGCCCGTCACGATCCACTCGGCCAGGCAGCGGCCGATGGCGGGCGAGGTCTTGAACGAGGTGCCGGAGTCGCCCAGCATCCCCCAGAGCCCGTCGGGGCCGATACGGTCGATGATCGGCCGGCCGTCGGCGCTCATCATGATCATGCCCGCCCAGCCGCCGCGCATGAGCGCAGGGCTCATCAGCGGCCAGCGTCCACCGAGCGCGGCGTGGCAGATGCCGACGTAGGACGCGTCCACGCTCTCGTCGAACTTCTCGGGGTCGGCGTGGCCGGAGCCCAGCTCCACGCCGATCAGCGTCGAGGCGGTTCCCTCGGGACGCCACCACGCAGCGTGCACGGAGTCGATCACGGCCGGATGGCGCCGCGTGAAGCCGGCGGGCCAGCGGAAGATCGACACCTGGATGCGATGCGGCGTCAGCGGATAGTCGAGCCCGAGCGGCGAGAGCAGCGGCGTGGACCACGCGCCGGCGGCCACGACCACGCTCGGCGTCGCGATGCGCCCGGCGCGCGTCTCGACACCCGTCACCCGGCCGCCCTCGGTGAGCACGCGCTGCACCTCGACGCCCGTCTCGATCGTGGCGCCGCGCCGGCGCGCGCCCTCGGCGAAGGCGAACGCGGTGGCGGAGGGATCGGCGAAGCCCGAGTCGGGCTCCCAGGCGGCGGCGCCGATGTCGCGCGTCTGCACGCCGGGCAGGATCTCCGCGAGGTCGCCCGGCGCCAGCGCGCGCGTGGCGATGCCGAGCTTCCGCTGGCGCTCGACGTTGCGGCGCAGCGCGTCCGCGTGGCCGTGGCCGACGAGCTGCAGGAAGCCCACGCCCTCGAAGCCGCAGTCGCCGCCCACGATCTCGCCGAAGTTGCGAAAGACCTTCAGGCTCTCGAACGCCAGCCGCGACTCGTGCTCGTTGGTGTAGTGCATGCGCACGAGAGCCCCCGACTTGCCGGTGGCGCCCGCGGCCAGATGGCGGCGCTCGAGCAGCACCACGTTGCGGACACCCAGGAGCGAGAGGTGGAACGCCGTGCTGGTGCCGTTGGCGCCCCCGCCGATGACGACCACGTCGGCCGTGCGGGTCATGACGGCCGAGATTCTAGCATCTGCCCGTTCTTGCAGCACTCTTGACAGGGCGCCCGCGGCGTCGAGAATAGGCCGCACCTTCGCTGCCGGAGAGTCCGGGGCTCCGGCCATGCCCGAAAGAGGAGTGTATGAGCCATCTGACGAGACGAGATCTCTTGAAGTCCGCCGCCACGCTCGGCGCCGCCGCCGCGCTGGCGCCGGCGCTGCCCGGCCCTGCCGGCGCCCAGACGACCCAGAAGCGTGAGCTCATCGTCGCCCAGGGCGGCGACTTGGCGCGGCTGGACCCGCACTTCAGCACGTCGTCCAACGACATCCGCTGGTCGTTCAACCTCTTCGACAACCTCACGAGCCGCCATCCCGACGGCAAGCTCCACCCCGGGCTCGCCACCGAGTGGAAGCTGACGGCGCCGACCACGTGGACGTTCAAGCTGCGCTCGGGCGTGAAGTATCACAACGGCGATCCGTTCACCTCGGCCGACGCCAAGTTCAGCATCGAGCGCACGTACGACCCGAACGTGAAGACGATGGTCGCCACCGCGCTGGCCACGATCGACAAGATCGACGCGCCCGACGCGACGACGCTGGTCGTCCACACGAAGAAGCCCGATCCGCTGCTGCCCGCGCGCCTGGCCTTCTACGGCGGCCAGATCGTCCCCAAGAAGTACGTGGAGTCCGTCGGCAACGACGCGTTCAACGCCAAGCCCGTCGGCACCGGCCCCGTGAAGTTCGTGTCGTGGACCAAGGACGACAAGCTCGTGGTCGAGGCCCACGACGGCTACTGGGGCGGCAAGCCGGACTTCGATCGTCTCGTCATGCGCCCGATCCCGGAGACGGCGCCGCGTATCGCCGCGCTGCTCAAGGGCGAGGTGGACATCATCACGCAGCTCCCCGCCGATCAGGGCGAGCGGGTGGCCGGCACCCCGACGACGCGCGTGGCCGGCGCCCTCTACGCCGGGCTCTACGTGATGGCCGTCAACAGCAAGCGGCCGCCGCTCGACAACCCGCTGGTGAAGCAGGCGCTGTCGTTCGCCATCGACCGCGAGGCGATCGTGAAGGAGCTGTGGCGCGGGCGCGGCATCGTGCCGAACGGGCCGATCGCCAAGGGCGACAACCACTACGACGCCGGCCTCGGGCCCCTGCCCTACAACCCGAGCAAGGCACGCGATCTCCTCAAGGCGGCCGGCTACAAGAACGAGGAGATCATCATCGAGACGACCGTCGCCTATCTCTCCAACGACAAGCAGATGTCGGAAGCGATCCAGGGCATGTGGAAGGACGCCGGCATCAACGCCAAGGTCGAGGTGATCGAGTACTCGGTGCGCGCCCAGAAGAACCGCGAGAAGTCGTTCAAGGGCGTGTTCTGGTCGGATCCCACCTCGACGCTGGGCGACCCCGACGGCATGATGTGGCGGCTGCTCGGCCCCGGCGGCCCCCAGGACTACTGGCGCCATCCGCGCTGGGACGAGCTTGGCAACGCCGCGCGCTTCTCGGTGGACGAGAAGTTCCGCGCGCAGGCCTACAAGGAGATGACGACGATCTTCCTCGAGCACTTCCCGTGGCTGCCGGTCATCCAGCCCTACGAGGACTACGGCCTGCAGAAGTACGTCGAGTTCCAGCCGAATCCGAACCAGCAGTTCGAGATCCGGCGCTTCAACTTCAAGTTCAAGCGCGCGTAGCGACGCGCCTGGCGGCCGGGGCCCCGCCGCCGGGGCCCCGCGCCCGGGCCACACGATGCGCGGCGTCCTCGGCTTCCTGGCTCCGAAGCTCCTGCGAGCGCTCATCGCGGTGTGGCTCGTCACCACCGTCGTCTTCATCGTCATGCGGCTCTCGGGCGATCCCGTGCCGCTGCTGCTGCCGCCCGACGCGCCGACCAGCGAGATCTACCGCGTGCGGCGCGAGCTGGGCCTCGATCGCCCGCTGCCCGTGCAGTACGCGACGTTCCTCGGCAACGCGCTCCGCGGCGACTTCGGGCGCTCGATCCACTTTCGCGAGCCGGCCTGGGGCGTGGTGGTGCGCTACCTGCCCGCCACGCTCGAGCTGGGGCTGACAGCGTTCGGGCTGGCCCTGGTGGTGGCGGTGCCGATCGGCATGCTGTCGGCCATCAAGCGCAATTCCGCCGTCGACCAGGCCGCGATGGGCGTGGCGCTGGTGGGCCAGTCGGCGCCGACGTTCTTCCTCGGGATCTTCTTCATCCTCACGCTCTCCTTGTGGGCCGGCTGGTTTCCCACGTCGGGCCGCGGCGGCTGGGAGCACCTGGTGCTGCCGGCCCTCACGCTGGGCGCGTTCTCGATGGCGTCCATCGCGCGGCTCACCCGCTCGGCCGTGCTCGACGTGCTGCGCCAGGACTTCGTGCGCACGGCGCGTGCCAAGGGCTTGCCGGAGGCGGCGGTGGTGATGAAGCACACGCTCAAGAACGCGGCGCTGCCCGTGGTGACGATCACCGGCCTGCAGTTCGGCACGCTGCTGGGCGGCGCCGTCGTCACCGAGACCGTCTTCGCGTGGCCCGGCATCGGCCGGCTCGCCATCCAGTCGATCTACAACCGCGACTATCCGATCGTGCAGTGCACGGTGTTCCTCTCCGCCGTGCTCTTCATCGTCCTCAACTTCGCGATCGATCTCCTCTATGGCGTCCTCGATCCCCGCATCCGTCCCCGTTGACGGGGTCGCCGGCGTCGAGGCGCCCGCCGTGCGCGGCGGCGCCCGCGCGCTGCGGACGCGCCGCCTCGTCGTCGCGGGGGGCCTGTTCGTGCTCGCGCTCGGGCTGATGGCGATCGCCGCGCCGTGGGTCGCGCCGCAAGACCCGCTGCGCCAGTCGCTGCGCGCGCGGCTCGCGGGTCCGACGCTGCAGGCCTCGGACGGCAAGGCGCACCTGCTGGGCACCGATCACCTGGGCCGCGACGTCCTCTCGCGCGTCGTCTGGGGCTCCCGCGTCTCGCTGACCGTCGGCTTCGCCGCCGTGCTGGTCGGCGGTCTCCTCGGCTCGACGCTCGGCATTCTCGCCGGCTATCGCGGCGGCTTCACCGACAGCGTCGTCATGACGATCGCCGACGCGCAGCTCGCGTTCCCGTTCATCCTGCTGGCCATCGGGATCATCGCCGTGCTGGGCCCCTCGTTCACCACGCTGATCGTGGTGATCGGCCTGTCGGGCTGGGTCGGCTACGCGCGCGTGCTGCGCTCGCAGGTGCTGGTCCTGCGCTCGCGCGAGTTCGTGGACGCGATCCATGCCCTCGGCGGCTCGGTCGCCCGGGTGGTGCTGGGCCACATCGTCCCCAACGTCTTCTCCTCGCTCGTCGTCGTGGCCACGCTGGAGCTGGCCCGCTCGATCGTGCTGGAGGCCACGCTGTCGTTCCTCGGGCTCGGCATCCAGCCGCCCACGCCGTCGTGGGGCGTGATGGTGCAGGAGGGCCGCGAGTACCTGCACTCCGCGTGGTGGATCTCGACGTTCCCCGGCCTCGTGCTGATGCTGACGTCGCTGGCGGTCAGCCGCACGGGCGACTGGCTGCGCGATCTTCTCGATCCCACGCTCCGGGGCGAATAATCGCCGAACGCAAGGAGGCCGACGCGATGCCCGCACGCACGCCCGAGGACTGTGATCGTCTCTTCGCCGAGCACGTCAACGCCGGGGACCTCGAAGCGCTGCTCGCGCTCTACGAGCCCGGGTGCAGCCTCGTCCCGGCCGACGGCGGCGTGGCGACCGGCCACGCGGCGATCCGCGAGGTGCTCGGCCGGCTGGTGGCAATGCGACCGGCGATCCGCACGGAGATCGTCAAGACCCTCCGCACCGGCGACGACCTCGCGATCGTCTACAACGACTGGAGCATGACGGCCAAGCACGCCGACGGCACGCCGATCGAGCGCAGCGGCAAGGCCCTGGAGATCGTGCGCCGCCGGGCGGACGGCACGTGGCGCTTCGCGATCGACGACCCGTTCGCGCGGGGCTGATCAGCCCAGCAGCTCGCGACAGTTCAGATCGTCGACGGCGAGCATGGCGCGCTCGAGGTGGCTCCACCAGACGGCCGCGTTCAGCCGCCAGCTCGCCTGCCAGATGGGCGTCGTGATCTGCCAGAGGGCCGAGAGCCGGTAGTCCTCGAAGAGCGCGGCGAACGAATAGCCCCGAACGCCGCGCGCGGTCAGCGTGGCGTGATAGCGCTCGAGCAGCCGGCGCTCCAGCCGGCGGCGGCGCTCGGGATACCAGTGCAGCGCCATCATGTAGGCGAGATCGTCCGTGGCGGTGTCCACGCGCCAGCCGTCCCAGTCGAAGAGCCGGATGCTGCCCGCCGACGGATCGCGCGGATGGAACGCGTTCCAGACGTGGGCGTCGCCGTGGACCAGCGTCAGGTCGCGATGCGTGCGATAGCGGCCCAGCAGTCGCGGTGCGGCGTCGAGCAGCCGCTCGTAGATCGCGAGCCGGTCGGGCGGAAAGCGGTCAGCGAGGCGATCGGCGACGGCCGCCAGGCGCTTGGGGAACTCGGCGAGATGCCGGTCGAAGGTGCCGTCGGTGTCGAACCAGGTTCCGACGGTGACGCCGAGGCGCGTGTCGTCCCACCACTGCGCGTGCAGCGTGGCGTAGGTGTCCATGATCCGCTCGCATTGCTCGGTCGTGGGCGGCATGGGCCACTCGCTGACGATCGTGTGCGAGTCGGTGAGGTCCTCCAGCAGCAGGCGGCGCCGGTTGTCCGACGCGTCGAGCCCATAGCAGCGCGGCACCAGGCCGGCTGTCATCAGCGGCGCGACCCGCGTGTAGAACGCGACCTCCCGGCCCAGGACGCTGGCGAGGTCGGGCGCGATGTCCCGGCGCGGCTCCTTGCGGATGAGCGTGGCGGGGCCATCGCCGCCGGCATAGCGCAGGCGCAGCCGCTCGATGGTGGAGACGAGCGTCGTGCGCGACGTCTCGACGGCGACCTCGACCACGCGGCCGCCGTCGAGCGCACCGCTACCGCGCAGGACCTCGGTGAAACGCCCGGGCGTCAGCCCGTCATCGAGCGGCGATGGCGTAGACATCCTCGACGCCACTGGGCAGCGGCGACTCGCGCCAGCTCTTGCCGCCGTCGCGCGTGCTGAAGACCTGGCCGACGCGCGAGACGCAGTGGACCTCGTCGGCATCGGCGGGGTTCAGCGCCAGCGCCATCATCGTCGCCCGAGCCTTCACGCCGTGGTCCAGTCGGCTCCACGTCTTGCCGAGATCCGGGCTGCGGTAGAGCGAGCCGTCCTGGCTGCGCGCGGCCGGGCTCAGGCAGGCGTAGAGCGTGCGCGAATCGTGTGGGGACACGCGGATGTCGCGAGCGTAGGTCAGCGGCGAGAAGCGGCCCACCTCCACGTCGCGCCAGTGCGTGGCCTGGTCGTCGCTCTGGAACACGCCCATGCGCACCGCGAGGAAGACGCTGGCGGGCGCCGCCGGGCTGACGGCGAGCGCGTGGGCGTCCAGCATGCCTTCCGCCTCGCTGTCGCTCTGGATCTTGCTCTTGAGGTTTGATCGCCCGGCGAGCGCGACGAGATCCTCGCTGCAATCGCTCCAGTGCTCGCCGCCGTCGAGGCTGCGCATGACCCCGGCGACTTCCAGGGCGGCGTAGATCTGGTCGGGCGATCCCGGCACGACGTCGATGCGCATCACGCGGCACGCGAACGACATCTTGATCCGCTCGGGCTGGACGGCGCTGGGCAGCCGCGTCCACGTGTCGCCGCCGTCGTCGCTGCGGCAGACGCCGACGGGCGAGGTGCCGGCGTAGACCACGCGCGGATTGCGCGGGTGCACGCTGATCGACCACACCTGCAGGTTGGCCGGAAAGCCGGTGCGCGCCCACGAGCTGCCGCCGTCGGTGCTGCGATAGACACCGTCCTGGGTACCGGCGAAGATCACGTCGCGATTGGTCGGATGCACGGTGAGGGCCTGGATCGAGGCCGGCTCCGGCAATCCCTTGGTGACGCGCTCCCAGCCGTCGCTGCCGGCTGCCTGCCTGAAGATCCCGCTGATCGTGCCGCCCGTGAACTTTCCCGCGCCGACGAAGAGATCTGACTTGGCCATCGCCGTATCCTCACTCAGGGGTTAGAGGCCGACTCGCCCGGACAGCAGGTGCATAATACGCCGCATGCAACCCCGTGAGGAGCGGATCTCCGTCGGCGGCATCGACGTCCATG
>QHRW01000076.1 GCA_003220265.1 Candidatus Rokuibacteriota bacterium
TCTATTACCCCCCGGTCCTGTACTTCCGGCCGGATGAGTTTCCGGCCGGACCCGACTGGCAAGGAATGGTGCGCCAGTCGCTCGAAGCCTACCTGCGCGGGGATATCCAGCGGGCCTTCGACAGCATCGCCGCGGCGCCGGCCACCGTCTCCGATCCACGGTTCTTCACGTATCGAGCCCACCTGCTGCTGACCATCGGGCGGGTCGACGAGGCGGCTGCCGACATCGAGCGGGCCCTCAGGCTCGCTCCCAACAATGCCGATGCGCTCTCGCTGCAGACGATCATCGCCGTGGTCCGCGGTGACAGGGACCAGGCGCTGGACATCGCCCAGAAGGCCGTGCAGGCGGCGCCGAACTCTGCCACGGCGCAGATCGCGCTCTCGTACGCCCAGCAGGCCCGGTTCGACCTCGAAGGCGCGCGGACTAGCGTGGAGAAGGCGGTGGCCCTGGACCCGCAGAACGCGCTGGCCTGGGCCCGACTGTCGGAGCTGTCGGCGTCGTTTGGCGACCTCGGTCGCGCGCTCCGCGTCGCGGAGAAGGCCACGTCGCTCCAGCCGAACCTGTCGCGGACGCAGACCGTGCTCGGCTACGCCTACCTGATGCGGGTGCAGACCAAGCGCGCCAGGGAGGCGTTCGAGCGGGCGATCACGCTGGACCAGGGCGATCCGCTCCCCCGGCTGGGACTCGGCCTGGCCAAGATCCGCGACGGCAAGCTGCACGAAGGGGGTCGCGAGATCGAGGTCGCCGCCAGCCTCGACCCCGGCAACGCGATCATCCGGAGCTATCTCGGCAAGACGTACTACGAAGAGAAGCGCACCGGGCTCGACGAGCGCGAGTACGCCGTCGCCGAGCAGCTCGACCCCAACGACCCCACGCCGTTCCTGTACGACGCCATCGCCAAGCAGACGACCAACCGGCCGGTCGAGGCGCTGCACGACGTGCAGCGGGCGATCGAGCTGAACGACAACCGGGCGGTGTATCGCTCGCGCCTGCTGCTGGACGCCGACGAAGCCTCGCGCAGCGCGAGCCTGGGTCGGATCTACAGCGACCTCGGCTTCCAGCAGCTCGCCCTGGTCGAAGGCTGGAAGTCGGTCAACACCGATCCCACCAACTTTTCCGCGCACCGCCTGCTGGCCGACTCCTATGCCGTGCTGCCCCGGCACGAGATCGCCCGGGTCAGCGAGCTGCTCCAGTCGCAGCTCCTGCAGCCGCTGAACCAGACGCCGATCCAGCCCCGGCTGGCGGAGAGCAACCTGTTCCTCCTCAGTGCCGGGGGTCCGTCGGCGCTCTCGTTCAACGAGTTCAACCCGCTCTTCAACCGTAACGGCATCGCCTTCCAGCTGTCCGGCCTGGGCGGCGAAAACGGGACCTATGCCGGCGAGGCCGTGCTGGCCGGCATCTACGGCAAGGCGGCCGCCAGCCTCGGCTACAGCGACTCGAGGACGAACGGATTCCGCGTCAACGCCGACCAGAAGGACCGCATCGGCAACGCGTTCGTGCAGCTCGACCTCACGCCCGACACCAGCGTCCAGGCCGAGTACCGGTATCGGCAGGACGAGCGGGGCGACATCGTCCAGCGGTTCTTCAAGGACGAGTTCTCACGCACCGAGCGCAACACCGAAGAGCGGAACACCGTGCGCGTGGGCGCCCGTCACAACTTCACGCCCGGTTCCATCGTCCTGCTCTCGTTGGCGTGGCAGAACGCCGACGTGCGGCTGACCGACAAGGACGTGATCCCGAACATCCTTCCCGGCAGCTTCGCCACCGTCAAGCGACCCGAGAAGTCCTTCAGCGCCGAGCTCCAGCACCTGTTCCGGTCGCAGTACGTCACCGTCACCACCGGCGCCGGCTTCTTCGACATCGAGGGACGCGCCAATCGCGTGTTCGGCCTCAACATCCCGGGTCTCGGGTTCATCACGACCGACGACACCGTGCGGCTGAATCTCAGCCACTACAACCTCTACAGCTACGCCAACATCCACCCGTTCAAGACCCTCACGTTCACGCTGGGGCTGAGCGGCGACATCACCGAGGGCGACAGCCAGGACGTCGCCGGCAAGCGGGAGATCAACCCGAAGTTCGGCGTCACGTGGAATCCGTTGCCCGACACCACCGTGCGCCTGGCCGGGTTCAGGATGCTGAAGCGGACCCTGATCACGAACCAGACCCTGGAGCCGACGCAGGTCGCGGGCTTCAACCAGTTCTTCGACGACTTCAATGGAACGACCGGCTGGCGCTACGGCGGGGCGATCGACCAGAAGATCACGCGGGACCTCTTCGTGGGCGTGGAGTATTCCGCGAGAGCGCTGGACGTTCCCTTCATCGGTCCAACCGACGTCGAGCGAGAGGCCACGGACGAGCAGTTTGGCCATGGCTACGTGTTCTGGACGCCGCATCCGTGGGTCGCCCTGAGGGCGGAGTACCAGGTCGAGCGGTTCAAGAGCCCGGGCCACCATGGCCAGCCGGCCAGGGTCGACACGCAACGCGTGCCGTTCGGCGTCGGGTTCTTTCATCCTTCCGGCTTCAGCGCGGTCGTGCGGGAGACCTACATCAACCAGGACGTCCAGCTCGAGGAGGCGCGCAATTCTCGAGCCGGCCACACGGACTTCTGGCTCACCGATGCGCAGATCAGCTATCGCCTCCCGTACCGATACGGGCTGATCAGCGTGGGCGCCACGAATCTGTTCGATCGCGACTTCAGGTTTTCCGAGCGCGACCTCAACAACCCGACGATCGAGCCCGCGCGCTTCGTGTATGCCAGGTTCACGTTGGCGCTTCCATAAAGCTGGACACCGTCACATCGACGGACATCTCGAGGCGCCTTTGGGCGCGTTGCGCAGAGAAGAGCAGAAAGGAGTTCTCATGAGTAAGAAGTTCGTCATCGGTGCGCTTGCCGTGCTGGGTCTGCTGGCCGTGTCGCTGACCCCCGCGGCGGCGGCGACGTGTCTCTCGTGGAAAACCATCGGGGGTTCGAGCATGTGCGTGGCCTGGGCCACGAAGGGTGTCCAGGTCCTCGTCACCTTCCGTGACGGCTGCTTCGCCTCAGGTGAGGGCCAGGACTTCGAGGCTTGCCAGGTCACGGTGACTGCGTCGGGTTCGGACAGTATTGCTTTCTGCGGCAGCCCCCTCCACCCTGTCAGGGTAGCCTGTAATCAGCAGTTCACCTTTGGGCCGACAAGCCTTGGAGCCGGGACTGCAAATTCGAACTGCGTGGAGCACGAAGACCACGAAAGCGCGGCGGGAGAGGCTCACGAGAAGCATCACTGTGTGACCGCGGCTACGCTTAACCCCGCGGGCGCGGTGGCGGCCGGTACCGCTTGCTGTGCCGCCGCAAATGCGGGCACCTTCCTCGACCTGACGCCAATCGAGATGGACACGAACCTGGCGGCGACGTACTTCGGCGGAGGCAACGAGGTTCTGCCCTGCACGCCGGGCGCCTTGGGCTGTAACATTCAGCAGACGTGCTCGATCAACCCGAAGAAGATCCAGTTCATCACCGACCCCGCCCAGGGCAGGGAATATCAGTGCAACACGGAATGCGTCGGCGACGCCTGTGCGCCGCCGCCGCCGCCGTGTGACGGTGAGTGCATCCCATAGGAGATCGTGAGTCCTGTCGGCGTTCCCCGGAGGAGGCGCGAATCGCCGCGCCTCCTCCGGCCGTCGGCCAGGGTGGGATCGACGCCGTGCAAGCAAGGCATGTTGAACTCTATTCCGAATGTCGGAAGCCGGCCGACGCCATGAGGAGGCAGTCATAGTGCTGCTACTGCAGTGTCGCGCAATTTTTCTGACGCTGGCGTTCGTGACGACGCTTGGAATGCCACTCCTCGTCGTCGCGCAGACGAAGACGGCCGAGCCGCTCGCCGAGGTCAACGGCGAGGCCATCACGTCGACGGATCTCGAACGCGGCCTCGGCGCCAAGCTGTCCACCCTGGAGGAGCAGCTCTACACGCTGAAGCGGGACGAGCTCGACAATCTCATCGCGCAGCGGCTGCTGGCGCAGGAAGCGGCCCGGCGTGGCACGTCCGTGACCGCGCTGGTGGACGCCGAGGTGACGTCGAAGGTCGGGCTGGTCACCGAGAAGGAGGTCGACGCCTTCTACCAGGCGAACAAGGAGCAGTTGCGCGGCGACGAGGCGGCCATGCGTGAGAATATTCGCGCGCATCTGCAGCAGCTGAAGCTCGCTGCCCAACGGCTGCGCTTCGTTGAGTCCCTGCGCGCCAAATCGAAGGTGGTGGTCCACCTCCAGGCTCCGCCCGTGATTCGTGTCCCGGTGGCGATCGACGGGGCGCCGGTTCGCGGCAACAAAGACGCACCGGTGACGCTGGTGGAGTTTTCCGACTTCCATTGCCCGTTCTGCAGCCGCGCCCAGTCGACGCTCAAGCAGGTGCTCGACCGGTATCCGGGGAAGGTCAAGCTGGTGTACCGTGACTTCCCGCTCGAGGGGCTGCATCCCCAGGCGCGGGCGGCGGCAGAGGCGGCGCGCTGCGCCAACGATCAGGGGAAGTTCTGGGAATACCATGACGTCCTGTACACCACCGCCCCCCGCGGCGGTCCGGATGACTTGCACCGCTACGCGGGGCAGGTCGGGCTCGACGTGCCGAAGTTCGATCAGTGCGTTTCGAGCGGGACGCACCGCGCGGCGGTGAGGCGCGACATGGAGGAAGGCAGCCGCCTCGGGGTGACGGGGACGCCGGCGTTCTTCGTCAACGGCCGCCCGCTCCAGGGCGCCCAGCCGCTCGAGGCGTTCGTGAAGGTCATCGAGGAGGAGCTGCGCGGGCGTTAGTCATGAAGTGGTTGCTCACGCACCTGCGCCAGCGCTCTTTCTGGATCAATCCGGCCGCGCTGATGCTCGGCGCCCTCGTCACGGTGCTGGCGCTGTACGTCTTCAACCCTTCCATCCTCGAGCTGATCGAGCTGAAGACCTACGATCTGCGCTTCGTCTCGCGGGGGCCGCTGCGGCCCGGCCCGGCGGTGGCGCTGGCGGTCATCGACGAAAAGAGCCTCAACGCCGAGGGACGGTGGCCCTGGCCGCGCTCGAAGGTCGCGAGGTTGATCGATATCCTGTCCGACGACGGGGCGAAGGTCATCGGGTTCGACGTCACCTTTTCCGAGCCCGACGCGAACTCTCAGCTGGCCCTGATCGATCGGCTGGCCGCCCAGCTGAACGCGCGCGCGGTCAAGGACCCGAGCCTCCACCGCTTCGTCACCGACAGCCGGCAAGACGCCGACAACGATCGTGCCCTCGTCAACGCCATCAAGCGGTCGAAGGCGGCGGTCGTTCTCGGATACTTCTTCCACATGGACGAGTCCACGCTCGAGTACCGCCTCGATGCCGGCGAGATCGAACGCCGACTGCGCTCTATTGGAAGATCCAAGTACCCGCTGACACGACAGACGGGGCGGCGCGCCGACGAGCCGCCCTTCCTCAAAGCCTACGCTCCCCAGACCAATCTCGAGATGTTCACCGACGTGGCGACGGCCTCGGGCTACTTCAGCCTGCAGAGCGACCAGGATGGCGTGCTCCGCTGGATGCCGCTCGCCATCCAGGGCGGCGACGATCTCTTTCCGTCCCTGGGGATGGTGTGTGTCTGGCACTATCTGGACCGGCCGTCGCTGATCGTCGAGGTCGGCGAGCACGGTGTCGAGGGAATTCGCGTCGGTGATCGATTCGTTCCGACGGACGAGGCGGGGCGGCTGCTGATCAACTACCTCGGTCCCCCGAAGACCTTTCCGCACTTCTCGGTGACCGATATCCTCAACGGCAGAGTGCAGAAGGGTGCGTTGAAGGACCGTATCGTGCTCGTCGGGGCCACCGCCATCGCCACCTACGACGTGAAGAACACGCCCTTCACTCCCGTGTACCCCGGCCTGGAAGTTCACGCCACGGTCATCGACAACATCCTGACGCAGAGCTTCATGGCCAGGCCCGAGTGGGCGCGGGTCTTCGACGTGCTGGCCATCGTCGGGATGAGCACCTTGACGGGGGTCGCGCTCACGCGGCTCGGCCCGGTCAACGGGGTGCTGTTCACCGCGGGGCTGTTCGCGCTCTACATCTTCCTGGCGCGCTGGCTCTTCGTCAGCGCCCGGCTCTGGCTCAACATGGTCTACCCGCTGATGGCGCTGGTGATCGTGTACACCGCGCTGACCGTCTACCGCTACCTGACGGAGCAGCGAGAGCGCAAGAAGATCAAGGGCACGTTCAAGCAGTACGTGAACGAGCACGTGGTCGAGGAGATGATCAAGGATCCCACCCGCCTGCGACTCGGCGGCGAAGAGAAGGTCCTGACGGTCCTCTTCTGCGATCTCGAGGGATTCACCACATACTCGGAACGCTACTCGCCGCACGAGATGACCGAGATGCTGAGCGAGTACTACGACCGGGTGACCGAGCAGGTCTTCCTGCACCGCGGCACGCTGAAGGAATACGTGGGCGACGAGCTGATGGCCTTCTTCGGCGCGCCGCTGGAGGCCGCCGATCACGCCCGGCTGGCTTGCGCGGCGGCGCTCGGCATGCGAGAGCAGACCCGCGCGCTGGCCGCGGCGTGGGCGAAGATCGGGCGCCCGCGGCTCCGGGCCCGCACCGGGATCAACTCCGGCCCGATGCTCGTCGGCAATCTCGGATCCAAGTACCGGTTCGCCTACGGCGTCCTCGGCGACCAGGTGAACCTCGGCTCTCGCCTGGAAGGCCTGAACAAGGTCTACGGGACCGAGATCATCGTCGGAGAGAACACCGCGAGGCTGATCGAGGGCGCATTCCGCTGTCGTGAGCTCGACATGGTGCGGGTGAAGGGCCGGGAGCAGGCCGTCCGCATCTACGAGCTCGTCAGCGCCACCGGCGCCGAGCTGGTGCCGGAGCACGAGAAGGCCTTGTGGTGCTACGCCGACGCCCTCGACGCCTACCGCAAGGGGCGGTGGGCCGACGCGCTCGGCCTCTTCCGGCACGCGCTCACGCTGTGGCCCCAGGACGGGCCCTCCGTGGCCCTGGGCCAGCGCTGCCAGGTCTTCCTCGAGAATCCTCCCCCGGAGCCCTGGGACGCCGTCTTCGATCAGCTGTTCAAGTAGCCTCGAGGGCACCCTGCTTGCATCTGGCGACCGCGTGGGTCACGCACGCGTCGCGCTGCTGGCCGCTCTCGCCGGGCTTGCAACCGGTTGCACGGGCATCGAGCTGCCAGCGCTCGGCGCCGCCGCCCTCAGCGCCGGGATCGGCAACGCGGTCCGCGCCGGCACCGAGTACACCGTGACCGGCACCGCCTACCGCACGTTCACGCTCTCGCTGGAGGATCTCTCGGCGGTCGTGCGACGTACGCTCGAGCACATGGAGCTGCCCATCACCGAGGCGGCCGCCCATGACGAGCGCCTGACCCTGACGGCGGAGGGCATCGAGCGCACGGTGCGGCTGACCTTCACGCCAATCTCGCCCGCCGTCACGCGGCTGGGCATCACGGTCAAGCAGGGCATCATCCGTCGCGATCGCGCCACCGCCAGCGAGATCATCACGCAGATCGAGCAGTCCGCCGTGCTCTTGAAGTCCGCGGGTCGCTAGGGTAGACGTGGGGCTCGTGCCCCGCGCCCTCGACGGTCTCACCGTGCTCGATCTCGCCACGTTCGTGGCGGCGCCGTTCTGCTGCACGCTGCTCGGCGAGTTCGGCGCCGAGGTCATCAAGGTGGAGCAGCCCGGACGCGGCGATGACCTGCGCCGCCTCGGCACGCCCGCGCGCGAGGGCCTGTCCTACTGGTGGCTCGTCGAGTCGCGCAACAAGAAGTCGATCACGTGCAACCTGCGCGTGCCGGAGGGGCAGGCGCTGATCACGCGGCTGGCGGCGACGGCCGACGTGCTCGCCGAGAACTTCCGTCCCGGCACGCTGGAGCGCTGGCGCCTCGGCTGGGACGAGCTGCGCGCCGCCAACCCGCGCCTCGTCATGGTGCGCATCTCGGCCTTCGGCCAGACGGGGCCGTACCGCGAGCGTCCCGGGTTCGGCCGCATTGCCGCCGCCATGAGCGGCATCTCGTATCTGTCCGGCTATCCCGACCGACCGCCGGTGACTCCGGGCACGCCGACGATTCCCGATTACCTGGCCGGTGCGCTCGGCGCCTTCGGCGCGCTGGTGGCGCTCGAGCACCGCCGGCGCAGCGGCGAGGGGCAGGTGGTGGACCTCGGCCTGTACGAGCCCATGCTGAGGATGCTGGACGAGCTGGTGCCGGTGTACGCGGCCACCGGTTACGTGCGCGAGCGCATCGGCTCCGCCACCGAGTACGTCGTCCCCCACAACCACTACCGGGCGCGCGACGGCCGCTGGCTGGCCATCGCGTGCACCAACGACCGCATGTTCGAGCGCCTGGCCGCGGCGATGGGCCGCCCGGCGCTGGCCGCGGAGTTTCCCACGATGGCCGCGCGGCTCGCCGCCCGCGCCGATCTCGACGCGCTCGTGCAGACGTGGGTGGGCGGGGCCGACGCCGCCGACGTGCTGGCGCGGCTCGACGGCGCCCAGGTGCCGTGCGGGCCCGTGGCCAGCGTGCGCGACCTCTTCGACGATCCGCACGTGCGCGCCCGCGGCAACATCGTGCAGGCGCCGAGCCCCCTCGGCGGCCTCCTGGCCATGGTCGGCGTCGTCCCCAGGCTCGGCGCCAGCCCCGGCGCCATCGAGCATGCCGGTCCGGTCACGGTGGGCGCCGACAACGAGGAGATCTACTGCGGTCGCCTCGGTCTCTCGCGCGAGGATCTGCGCGCGCTGGCCGAGAAGGGGGTCGTGTAAGCCTAGCCCGCGACGATCTTGCCGCGGCCGGCGGCCGCCGCGAGCGGCCGGCCGAAGGCGGTGGCGACGGCGTCCTCGAGCGCGCCCCGGTGCCCGTCGTCGAGCTTCTGCAGGCCGGCGATGAGCGCAAGCAGCGCGGCGAAGGGCGCGGTGGCGCCCGGATCCGGCGTGCCCGAGGCCGCCAGGGCCGATCGGACGTCGGCGGCGCGCGACTGGCACGAGGCGAGCGCCGAGAAGCCGGGGTCCTCGCGATGCTTCAGCGCCGCGATGCGGTCCAGCACCGAGACGGTCTCCGCCAGGTCGGACGTCGCCCCCGCTTGGCCCTCGGCCGTCTCCAGGCCCGCCAGCAGCAGCTTCACCATCGCGTCCAGCCGCTTCGTCGAGTCGATCGCCTCGACCGCGGGCGTCTGGAGGCCGAGGGCGGAGGCCGCGGCGAAGACCTCCTTCCGCAGCGTGTCGAACTCGCGGGTGGCGTCATCGAGGGCGTGGACGAGCTCGTCCGGGGGCGGCGTGCCGGGCTTCGCGAGCGCGGCGGCCGCGGCAGCGCCCTGCGCGCCCAGCTTGGCCAGGCGCGTGGTCAGCGTCGCGGTCTTCCGGAGAAGCTCGCGCACGGTCTCGGCGGTCGGCGGGATGCTGGGGGCCATCGAGTTGCGCGTCAGGCTCACGATGATGCCATATTCTGAACCAGATGCTGGCTGAGACTGCGCTCCATCACACGGTGCACGGCGCGACGGGGCCGCCGGTGCTGCTGCTGCACGGCCTCGGCTCGTGCGCCGCCGACTGGGCGTGGCAGATTCCGCTGCTCGAGCCCGCGTTCCGCGTCATCGCCGTGGACCTGCCCGGTCACGGCGCCTCGCCGGTGCCGCCCAGCGGCATGACGATCGAGGACATGGCGGACGACGTCGCCGCGCTGGCCGCGGAGGTGGCCGGCGCGCCCGCGCACGTCGTCGGCCTCTCGCTCGGCGCGTGTGTCGCGCTGCGCGTAGCGCTGCAGGCGCCGTCGCGCGTGCGCTCGCTCACGCTGGTCAACCCCTTCGCGTGCGTGCGCCCCGGCGGGCCCGGCGACCTCGCGCGGCTGGCCCACCGGCTCGTGCTGCTCACCACGGCGCCGATGCCGACGCTGGCCGCGCACGTCGCCCGCCGGTTGTTTCCGTGGCCCGAGCAGCGCGCGCTCTACGAGGCGGCCGTGGCCAGCCTCGGCGCCACGCCGCGCCGCGGCTATGCGGCGGCCATGCGCGCGCTGGCGCGCTTCGACGCGCGCGGTCAGGTGGCGGCGATCCGGCGGCCCACGCTCGTCGTCGCCGGCGACCGCGACACGGTGGTGCCGCTCGACGCGAAGCTCCGGGTCGGCGCGGCGATCCCGGGCGCGCGCGTGGAGATCGTGCCGGGTTCGGGCCACGCGACCCCGTACGATCAGCCCGCCGCATTCAATCGCCTGCTGCTGGAGTTTCTCACCTCGCACTGAGCGCGCTTCACGCTTCACCTTCCTGCTGCCCATTGCGTTTCTCGCCTGCGTGCTGGGCGGCTTTCCCACCCAGCGCTGGCGGCATCGCGTTTGCGGCCGTTCCGATGGTGGAGGGCACCATGAAGGCGATTGTGATCCTTACAGCCAAGGACACGAACAAGGACAGCACCAAGGACCGCGGGGGGATCGGCGGCGTGCTCGACACGCTGGGCGGAATTCTCGGTGGCGCCACCAGCAGCAAGCTGCACGGCACGGTAGTCGTCGCCCACGACACGAACGTCGTGCTCCGCACGGACGACAAGAAAACGGTCCGCGTGGACACCGCCTCGATCGATCCCCAGGTGCGTCAGCAGCTCGCCCCGGGCCAGTCGGTGACGATCACCACCCGCGGCAGCGGCGACGTCCTGACCGCCAGCGACGTCCAGGTCGAGCAGGGCAAGGCCTCGCCGCAGGCGTTCTCGCGCGTGAGCGGGACGGTGCAGGAGCGCTCGGATGGCCGCATCCTCTTCAAGACGAAGGAGGGTCTCACGCTGCCGGTGGACACCTCGCAGGTGCGGGGCCTGCCCTACATCGCCCCCAACACGCCCGCGACGCTGATCTACGAGCAAGGCTCCAAGCAGGAGGTCCGCGCGGTGTGGATCGAGCCGGGTGACGCGGCGGTCTCGGCCTCGCCCGCAACCGAGCCGGCGCCGTCCGCTTCAGGCTCGGCCGCGCCGTCGGCTTCAGGCTCCGCCTCGCCGTCGGCGTCGCTGCCGACCACGCAGAAGCTGGAAGGCCTGGTGGAGTCCGTCGGCATGTCCGAGCTGACGGTGCAGACCTCCGACGGTCGTCACGTCCACGTGGACACCAACGGCGTGGATCGCACGACGCTGGCCAGTGTCCGCCCCGGCGACATCGTGACCGTCACCGGCAATACAGGCACCGACCCCGACAAGTTCAGCGCCACCGCAGTGACCAAGACCAAGTAAGACCGAGCGCTTCGAAACGGCAAGTACCAGGCGGCGGGATCGCGCATCCTCGGGCACCACGCGAATGGGGAGGTGTAGGAGGGGGCCCAGCGGGCCCCCTCCTACGTAAACAGACAGAGGCGGCTCAAACTACCCAGCGCCTCGACCGCCGGCGCGTTAATCGTTCAGCCCGGCCTCGGCGTGACGCACGCGTCGCGACAGCGTCGTCATGAGATTCTGCGCCAGCTCGGGCGCCTCGCGCAGCAGGGTCGAGAAATTCCGGCGCTTGATGACCAGCAGGCGGAGCGGCGTTTCCGCGACGACGCTGGCCGAGCGCGGGCCCCCGTCGAGCAGGCTCATCTCGCCGAAGTACTGGCCCGGCCCCAGGCGCGAGCGCTTGCGCGGCGATACCTCGACGCGCGCGTGGCCGTCCAGGATCACGAAGAACTCCTCGCCGGCATCGCCGGCGCGCGCCAGCACGGAGCCGCTCGGCACCTCGACCACGTCGCTGATGCGCGCGATGGCGCGGAGCTGACGGCGCGAGCAGCCGTCCAGCAGGCTCACCTCTTCCAGGCGATCGATGCGGTCGTCCTGGCTGATGCGGCCGCCGAAGAAGCTGCGACCGAGGGGCTCGCCGCGGGCGTTGTAGGCGATGGAGCCGTCGAGGACCCGGCTGACGAACTCCACGTCAGCCGTCCAGCGTCGGACGCTTGCCGTGAACGGCGCGGATCTCCGTCTTGATGCCGCCGCGCACGTTGAAGTCGCCGACGACTTCCGCCCAGCGGGGCCGGGCGGCGGCCACGAAGTCGTTGAGGATGCGGTTGGTGACGTCCTCGTGGAAGGCGCCCTCCTGCCGGAACGACCACAGGTAGAGCTTGAGCGATTTCAGCTCGACGAGGTGCTGGTCGGGCACGTAGCGAATGCGGATGGTGGCGAAGTCCGGCTGCCCCGTCATCGGGCACAGGCAGGTGAACTCCGGGACCGTCATGGCGACCTCGTAGTCGCGGTCCGGATGCGCGTTGGGCACCACCTCGAGCCTCTTGGAGGGCTGCGTCGGCATACCGGGGATTATACGGGTTAGCGCACGGTCAAGGCGATGCCCGCCACCACGCCGGCGCAGGCCACGAGGAGCACGAGTGTGAGCGGATCGCCCGCCACCAGCGTGGCGGCGACGACGCCGAAGACGGGCTGCGTGAGCGAGAAGGTGGCGAGCGCGCTCGGGCGGTAGCGCTTGAGCAGCCACAGGTTCACGACGAAGCAGAAGTCGGCGACGAGCGCGCCCTGGTAGAGGAGCGCGCCGGCCAGCCGCAGCGTCCACCGCGTCGGCGCCGGCTCCAGCACCTGCGAGAGGGCCATGAAGACCACGACGCCGGTGATCGCCTGGGCCAGCAGCAGCGTCACGGGATCGAAGCGCTGGACGGCGCTGGCCAGGTACACCGTCCGCTCGGCCAGGATGGCGGCGCTGACGAACATGATGCTGTCGCCCAGCAGCGAGGCGCTGTCGTCCGAGCGGCCACTGGCGAAGAGGACGAGGATGCCGGCGTAGGCGAGCAGGACGCCGGCCAGCCGCCGCACGCTGAGGCGATCGCCGGGGATCAGGAAGTGCGCGAGCACGACGGTGTGCACGGCGTGCAGGTTGAGGAGGATGGAGCCGTGCGCGGCGTTGGTGAGCCCGGTGGCGACATTCATGGTGCCGATCTGCGCGGTGAAGAGCGCGCCGAGCACGAGCAGCGGCCGCCACTGGTGGCGTTCGATCCGGAAGCCGGCGAGCCGCCCGGTGGCCCAGGCCCACAGCGCGATGACCCCGCCGCCCACCAGGAACCGCAGCCAGGCCAGGCGCAGCGGCGGCGCGTCGAGGAGACCGATCTTGATGGCGACGATGTTGCCGCCCCAGAAGACGGAGACGAGCAGCGCGAGCGCGACTCCGGGCGGGTCGAGGTCGCGAGCGGGATGCGTCAGGGGCGCGAGAGCGAGCGCGGGAGGTCGGTCGTCATGGCGAGGCGTCCACTATAATCGATCCCATGAAGATCGGCCTGGTGGGGCTTCCCAAGAGCGGCAAGACGACGCTGTTCAACCTGCTGACCGGCTCCAGCGTGGCGACGTCGCGGTACGACGCCGGCCGCGCCGAGCTGCACACCGGCGTGGCGCGCGTGCCGGACCCGCGCGTGGACCGGCTCACCGGCCTCTTCAAGCCGAAGAAGACCACGTACGCGAGCTTCGAGGTCGTGGACCTGGCCGGCATCGAGAAGGGCGAGCGGAGCGCGCTCGACGCCAAGGAGTTCCGCAACGCCGACGCGCTGCTGCACGTGGTGCGCGCCTTCGCCGACGACGCGCGCGGGGCCGCCGATCCCCGCCGCGACATCCTCGACCTCGAGATGGAGCTGATCCTGGCCGACCTCGAGGTGGTGGAGCGCCGGCTCGAGCGGCTGGAGGTCTCCATCAAGAAGCAGCGCAAGGACGCCGAGGTGAAGGAGCAGGAGGTGCTGGGCCGGCTCAAGACCGCGCTCGAGAGCGAGACGCCGCTACGGGCGGTCACGCTCTCGCCCGAGGATGCACGCCTCATCCGCGGCTTCACCTTTCTGTCGGAGAAGCCGATCCTGCACCTGGTCAACGTGGAGGAGAAGGCGATCGGCGAGGGCGAGCGCATGGGAGGGGAAGGGGGAACCCTGCGAGGGTTCCCCTTCAATGTGGAGCGCTACGGCCTCGCCGAGGTGGCGGCCCGGCGGCACACGCGCGTGGGCTGGGTGTCGGCGGTGATCGAGGCGGAGATCGCCGCCCTCGAGGGCGCCGAGCAGCAGGCGTTCCTCACCGACCTCGGTCTCGCCGAGCCGGCCATCAATCGCGTGCTGCGCGAGGCCTTCGCGCTGCTGGGGCTGATCTCCTTCTTCACCGTCGGCGAGGACGAGGTGCGGGCCTGGCCCATTGCCGGCGGCACGCGCGCCCAGGACGCCGCCGGCGCCGTCCACTCCGACATCGCCCGGGGGTTCATCCGCGCCGAGGTGAACGGCTACGACGAGCTCGTCGCCGTGGAGGGCTCGTTCGCGGACCTGCGCTCGAAGGGCCAGCTCCGCCTGGAGGGCAAGGAGTACGTCGTCCAGGACGGAGAGGTCTGCCATTTCCGGTTCAACGTCGCCAAGTAGCCTTCCTTGGCACGCCGCGTGCTGTAGTTCCTGGTCATGGTTGATTGGATGGCCATTGCAACGGCGTGCGTACTCACCGCCGTGGTCGGACTCGGGTTCGTTCTCTGGGAGCACTACGAGACGCTGCGGCTGACGCGGGAGCGCCTGCGCCGCCGCACGGCCGAGCCGGTGCTGGTTCGCGTACCGGCCCCGGCCCGCCACCGCCTCGACGTTCGCGGTCGCCGTAAAGCGGCCTAGCTCGAGCGCTCGAACCGGATTCCCGGGACGGGCTTGAGCGGGCCGCCCAGGGCGCGCACGACGGCGGAGACGTTGTCGTCGGGCGTGTTCATGGCGAGCACGCAGCCCGGTCCCACGATCACGCCCGTGCCGCCCGTCTGGGCGACCGCGTCCTTGGCCTGGGCGGCCGAGGCCTCCGGCGTGCCGTCCCTCAGCGTCGCCCACTGATCCAGGCCCCCGATCACCGCCCCCGGCACCCGCGCCCGGCCCTCGCCCAGGGTCGGCGCCGTCCGGCGGTCGTCCCAGTTCCAGGCGTGGCCGGGCAGCCGGGCCAGGCGGTCGAACATCAGCGCGTCGCCGTGGCAGTGGACGATCGTGAGGATCGAGCGGCCGGTCACGGAGTCGAGGATGCGGCGGTCGTAGGGCTCGCCGAACTCGGCGTAGATCTCCTCGGCGTGAGCGGTGCGGCTCGCCGCCTGGATCGAGTAGAAGATGCCGGACATTCCTTCCGTGAGCGCGGCGTCGGCGAAGCGCACGATGGTCTCGGTGATGGCCTCCAGCGCCCCCCGCACGAGGTCCGGGTGCTCCTTCAGATCGGCCGAGAGCCGATTCCCGGAGAGCTTCCTGGCCAGCGAGAGCGGCGAGAAGATCGTTGGCAGCACGGGCGCGTCACCGATCCGGCGATCGAAGCCCATGCGCACGATCGTCTCGATCTGCTGGCTGTAGCCCTCGGCGCTCATCGGGTCGAGCGGGCGGATGCGCTTCCAGTCGTCCGCGGACTTCACCGCGCAGGAGGCGCACGCGCGATGGCCGTCGGGCATCACCTCCTCGGCTTCCACGCACCCCCAGGCCTCCACGGCATAGCCGCCGTGCGGGGTGATCTTGAGGAAGTCCGAGCCGTAGTGATCGTGGAAGCGCAGCGTCGCCTGGGCCAGCCCGGCCGGCGAGCGGTCCACCGCGGGGAAGTGTCGCCACACCGCGTACGGCACGCGGTCCACCGGCTGACGGTTGATCGCGGCCTGGATGCGCTCGCGCCGGCTCATCTGCTTCATGTCGTGACGACTCCTTGGCTCAGGATGGACGCGCCGTCCGGGCCGGTGGCCTCGAACGCCACGCGGCCGCCGCCGGCGTCGCGGCCGTGGACCGTGAACGTGGAAGGGAGCGCGACCATGCCGGTGAACCGCGCGCGAATCTCGCGCACGCGCGCGGGCTCGCCGCGGAGCGCGCGGGTGACCACGCGCGAGACGGCGAGCGCCAGCGTGGCGGTGCCGTGCAGGATGGGACCGCTGAGCCCCGCGCGACGGGCCACGGCCAGGTCGGTATGAATGGGGTTCCAGATTCGCGCGCACTCGGTGTACACGAGCGCCGCGTTGGCCGCGATCTCGACGGCCTCCGCCCACATCGTCGCGCCGACGGCTGCGCTGGAGCCCGCGGCGCTCGCGTCGGTCGCGCGCGCAGCACGTGCGGGCGTCGCGTCCGCGCCCGGTGTCGCGCCATCCGCGCCGGCCAGCGGCACGCCGCGATAGATCGAGCCGTAGTCGGTCGTCGAGACCGGCTCGCCGCGCGCGTCCGCCGTGTCGAAGCGCGAGACCACCAGCGTCCCCGAGCGCCGCGGGGCGACGTCGATCACGCGCGCCGTCGTGTGCAGGACGTCGCCCGCGCGGGGCGAGCGGTGGATCGTCAGGTGGTGGGTCGCATGCACGCTCTGCGGCTGCAGCGCGGCGGGCACGGTCGCGTCGCGCAGCGCGACGGCCGCGGGCCACTCGTAGCAGACGGGGAAGAGCGGGTGAGCCAGCGGGCCGCCGGCGGCCCGCGTGTCGTAGTACCGCGGGTCGGTCTCGGCGAGGGCGGCGGCGTAGGCCATGAGCCAGCGGGCGTCGAGCGCGTGCGTGATCGGGCCCACGGCGGCGCCGACGATGGCCCTCTCGAGGCTCCCGTGCGTTGCGGTGGTCATCGCGGGAAGTTCATGCAGTCGACGAAGATCTGCTCGAAGTCCGGATGGGCCGCGAGCGAGACGTGCTCGATGCGCCGGGCCACGTCGTCGGCCAGCGCGCGCTCGGCCTCGGAGAGCAGCGAGAGCTGGGCGCCCAGCGAGGCGGCGTTGCCGACGTACCGGATGCGCTCGCGCGGCAGATCGGGAATGAGGCCGATCCGCACCGCGCTGCCGATCGAGAGGTAATTGCCGAAGCCGCCGGCCAGCATCAGCTCGCCCACCTGCGCGTCGGGCACGCCGGCCACGTGCTGCAGCATCGCGATGCCGGAGGCGATGGCGCCCTTGGCCAGCTGCACCTGGCGCACGTCGTCCTGGGTCAGCACGATCTCGCGCGGGGCGCCGGCCTCGCCGGCGCGCAGCACGATCACCTGCCGCTCCTCGCCGCGGAGGACCACGCGCTCGCGCAGCTTCGGCGGCAGGGCGTCGCGCGTCTCGACCTGGATGAGGCCGGTCCAGTCGACGACGTCGGCGTCGAGCAGGCCCGCCACGAGGTCGAGGAGGCCCGAGCCGCAGATCCCGAGCGCGTCCGTCTCGCCGATCGTGTGCACGCGGACGTCGTCGTCCACCGTGACGCGGTCGATGGCGCCCGCCGCCCCGCGCATGCCGTGGCGGATCTGGCCGCCTTCGAAGGCGGGGCCGGCAGGCGCCGAGCAGGCCCACAGCCGCGCCGCGGAGCCCAGCAGCACCTCGCCGTTGGTGCCGATGTCCACGGCGATCCGCCGCGTATCGCCCTCGTAGATCCGCGTCGCCAGCGCCACCGCGACGGCGTCGGCCCCCACGAAGCCCGCCACGATCGGCAGCAGGCACACGCGCGCCTCGGGGGCGACCTTCAGGAAGAGGTCGCGGGCCGGCAGCGTGAGCGCGTGGCGCATCACGGGCGCGTAGGGTGCCAGCCCGACGTGCGAGGGATCGATCCCGAGCAGGACGTGATGCATGCAGGTGTTGCCGACGACGACGACCTTGTAGATCCACTTGGACAGCACGCCGGAGGCGCGGCATACCTCGGCGATCTGCTGGTTCAGCAGCCCCACGATCCGCGTATGGAGCTTGCGCAGGTTGGCGGGGTTGAACTGGGCGAAGGCGATCCGCGACATGAGGTCGCCGCCGAAGACCGATTGCGGATTGAGGCTCGACACGGAGGCGAGCTGCTCGCCGGAGGACAGCTCGAGCAGCGTCGTGACGACAGTGGTCGTGCCGACGTCGATGGCCAGGCCGAAGCGCATCGACGTGGTGTCGCCGCGCTCCACGGCGAGGATACGGCCGGCGAACGTCGTGACGGTCACGCCGGCCGGATCCTCGCGCAGCGCCGCCGGCAGGCCGGCCAGCACGCCGGGCGCCACGTCGGCCGGCGTCATGCCGACCGCCACGGCAAGCTCCTCGACGTCGGACGTCTGATGGTGCTCCTCCCGCGGCAGCGCGACCTTGACGAGCTGCTTGTCCACGCCCGAGGCGATGCTGACGCGGCCCGCCACGCCGGCGCCGGCGCCGAGGATCTGGAACGCGGCCTCCTCCAGCGGCGGCGCGAGCTGCACGGTGACCGCCTCGGTGGGCGCGCACTGGCAGGCCAGGCGATAGCCCTCGCGGACCTGCTCGTCGCCGAGCTGGACCTCGTCGCCGATCGTGGGCGGCGGCACCGCGCCCGCGACGAACTTCACGCGGCACGAGGTGCAGCGCCCGCGGCCGCCGCAGGTGGCGGTGACGTCGATGCCCGCGTCGTGCGCCGCGCGAAGGATCGTGAGGCCCGGTGTGAGGGGCAGCTCGCGCCGCGCCCCGGCGCTGCGCGGGTCGGTCAGGATCGTCAGCCGCACGGACACCGCGTCATTCTAACGTGGGGGGCCATTTCGGGGCCCCCCACCATTACTGACTGGCCTGGCTTATCTCGAACTCCACGCGTGCGGTGCCCTCACTCTCGACCGCGGTGCGCGACTCCATGGGCTCCAGGCGCTCGGCCGGGATGCCCGCGCGGATGAGCGCATCGCGCACGGCGGCCACGCGGTCGGTGGCCAGCGTGCGGAGCGCGCGCGGCGGCGTCGGCGTCTCGCGCGTCAGCTCGTCGTAGAGCACCTCGTCGGAGGTGGGCGGCTCGCGGCGCGGGAAGAGCTCGGTATAGAGGCCCACGGCCGCCTGACGGCGCGCCGCCTCGTCGGCGCCCAGCGTGGCCAGCTTGGACTCGAGCGCCTCGCGTCGTAGCCGCGTGACGTCGGCCACCGTCGTCACCGGGCGCAGTCGCAGGCTGAGCTCTGGCGTCTCCTTGAGGAACGTCGCCAGGTGCTCGATCTGCTCGGCGCCGTCCTTGTCGGGCTTGGGCGTGGCCGTCTGGAACGTCACCGGGTCGATCTGCACCGACTCGATGCGCGAGTCCTCCGTGAAGAAGAGCTTGCCGACGAGGCTGAAGGGCAGCGCCACGAGCTTGATGGTGAGGTTGCGCAGCGCGGCCCACACGGCCTCGCTGTACTCGAACTCCGGGGCGGACAAGCGGCCGCTCACCGGGATCGTGAGCTTGATGACGCCCTTGCGGTCCTTCAGCAGCGAGGCGAGCGTGTCGAGCGGCAGCCCGGTGCGCCGTCGGAACTCTCCGCCGTGGCCGCCCGGCTCGAGCTGCAGGCCGTCGATCTCGACCTGGTTCACCGCATCCAGCTCGTCGCCGTTCACCTTGTAGCTGAGCGCGGCCGTCAGCGTGCCTTGCCGGGCGATCCACGACGACAACCGATCGAGGTAGGGATTGAGCCGGGGCACCGGAAAGTCCTCGACGTTCACCGTGATGTCGAGGAAGAGCGGCCCGGGATAGCTGCCGACCTGGCCCTTCACCGCGAGCGGTGTGCCGGAGGCCAGCGTGCCGCGCAGATCGAGGGTGCCCCGGCGCGGCGCCGCGCCCTGTCGCGTGGGCGTGGTGCCCAGGTTGTCGCCGACCAGCGTGATGCCGGATATCTCCTCGGCGTACGGCGGATTGGTCGTGCGGTCCACGAAGCGGATGAAGCCCTCGGTCATCCGCAGCTTGCTGATCACGACGCGCACGCGGGCGGGCTCGGCCGGCTTCGCGGGCCCCGAGGGCGCCGGCGGCGTCGAGGCGCGCGTGACGGGCGTCCGCGCGGCGGCGCCGGCGCGCTTGGCCTTGAAGAGCGAGACCAGCTCGAGCGAGCCGTCCGAGTTGCGCTCGACCAGCGTCCACGGCTTCTGCAGCGTCAGCTCGCGGATGCGAACGCTGGTCGGATACGCATAGCGAAAGCCCGTGAGCTCGACCTTCTGCACGGTCGCCAGCCGCCGGTCGAGGTCGCCCAGGCCGAGGCGATCGATGGTGGCGTCGCCGTCGATGACGAGCGCGATCGTGTCGCCGAACGTGCCGTTGATCTTCGCGCGGCCGCTCACCTTGCCGTTGATCCGCGCGTCGAAGGGCAGGTAGGGCCGGCCGGGCGCCAGATCCACCTGGTCCAGCTCGGCGTCGAGCACGAGCTTCGTGGGCTCGATGCTGAAGGTGCCGCGCGCCTTCAGCGTGCCGCCGCCCGGCATCGGCGTGCTCGCCTGGATCGCGGCCGCGCCGCGCGCGGGCCACGTGAGATTGCGCAGCTCCAGCCGGGAGCCGTTCAGCTCGAACCGCGCGGCCGGCTCCACGGCGTCGTCGATGATGCGGGCCCCGCCGTTCTCGAACAGCGCGTCCCGCAGGCTCACCTGCATGCCGGGCACCGGACCGGCGGCGGGCGGGGGCGCGTTCGGCGTCGCCGCGGCGGCGATGTCCGGCGACGGTGGCGGCGGGGCCGGACGATCGGCGCGGCGGCGGAAGAGCGCCCGCAGCGAGAGCTCGCCCTGCGTGTTGCGCGCCACCTCCGCCCAGGGCGTGTTCACGCGCAGGCGATCGATGGCCAGGCGCGTGGGCCACGCGAGGTCGATGCCGGTCGCATCCACGCGCTTGACCGTGAGCAGCGGCTTGCCGCCCTCGAGGAACGCGAGGTTGCTCGTGCCGAGCGCGCCCTTGAGCTCGAGGCTGAACGGCTCCAGCCCCACCGTCACCGTGACGTCGGCGTCGGCGGCGCCATGCACCTGGCCCACGATCGGCAGCCACGGCTGGGCGGTGGTCAGGTCGACGGCGCTCGCCTTGACGGCCAGCGTGGCGCGCCGCGCACCCGCGTCCACCGTGCCGCGCGCCGTCAGCTGGCCGCCGGCCACCGTGCTGGTCATCCGCACGCGCGCGGGACCACGCGACGGCCACGTGACGTCCTCGGCGCTCACGTCGAGACGCGCCACGTGGACTTGTGGCCGGACGCCGTCGGTCCACACGAGGTTGCCGCCGGCCACGCTGCCCTTGGCCTCCACCGACAACGGCGCCAGCCCGAGGGCCAGCGTGACGTCGGCGTCGGCGATGCCGCGCACGCGGCCCGCGGCGGGCGGCAGCCACGGCTCCGCCATCGCCAGATCGACCTTGCGCGCGGTGACGGTGAGGTTCGCGCGTTGCGGCCCGGCGTCCACCGTGCCATGCGCGCTGACGCGGCCGCCGGCCGCGTCGGTCGACACCCGCACGCGCGCCGGGCCGCGCGAGGGCCACGTGAAGTCTTCCGCCGCCACGTCGATGTTGGCCGCCTCGACACGGCCGCCGCTCACCGCATCGGTGACGCTGGCGCGTCCATCGATGACGTTGAGCCGCGTCACCGTGACGTCCACCGCCGGTGTCGTGGCGCTGCGGCCCGCGCTCGCCGCGGCCCGCGCTTCGGCGGGCGCCGGCCGCCGGCGGGCCAGCGCCGCCAGGTTGAGCGTGCCGTCGGCGTTGCGCTCGACGATGGTCGAGGGCTCCGTGACGGTGAGGTCGGCGACGCGCACGGTGGCCGGGTACGTGTAGGCGAGCCCGTGGACGGCCACGCGCTTGGCCGTCACCGGTGTCCGGGCACCATCGCTCACGCGCACCTTCTCCAGCACGGCGTCGCCGGTCACGCTCACGGCGAGCGCCTTGTCGTCACTGGCCACGACGCGGACGTCGGCGGTGCCCACACCGGCCAGCCGCGCCTCGAAGGGCAGGTAATGGCCGAGGAAGCCGAGGTCCACCGAGCGCGCGCGCACGCGAACGTCGGCACGGCGCGGCTTGACGCCGGCGCTGCCCCCGATGTCGACCTCGCCGACGCCGGGCAGCGTGCCGTGGATCGCGAGCTGCGCGCCCTTGGTGGGGTCGAGGTCGCTGGCGGTGGCCGTGACCTCCTTGAACTTGAGCGGCGTGGCCGGCGAGGTCGTGGGGTCGAGCACGGTGACGTCACCCTCGAGGCTGGCGTACCGTAGCGCGAGCGAGCCCGGCCGCTGGCGCAGCTCGCGGACGAGGAAGCGGATCTCCGGCGAGGTCACCTCGTCGCCCTTCACCTCGGGGCGGCCGACCGTGACGTTCTGCACGACGCCCTCGGCGTCGAGCCGCAGGCCATCCTTGGCGTCGAAGTCGATCGCCAGGGCGGTGTGGGCCACGCCGCTCTCGACCTCCGCTACCGAGTCCGGAGGCATGTAGAGGTCGACCAGCGTGAGGTCGAGGTCGCGGATGTTGACGTCGGCATGCAGGTGGACCGGTACCAGCTGCAGCTCGCTCACGCGCAGGGTGACGAGCGCCCCGGCCACGGTCGTGGAGCCGACCGCGGTGCCCCGCCGGGCGGTCGTCGTGATGTCCCGCGCGTCGAGCTGGATGTTCTCCGAGCGCCACGTGCGCACGGGGCTCAGCACGCGGTCCTCCAGCGAGACCCAGCTATCCTTGATGGCGAAGTGATCGACGGTCACCCGCAAGCCGCCGCTCGGCTCGCGCGGCCGCTCGAGCAGGTCGGAGATGTTGAAGCGATCGGGGCCGGTGCGGACGATGCGCACGTTGCCGTTGGTGAGGACGAGGTCCTCGATCCACAGGTGGCCCTGCCAGAGCGAGCGGCGATGGAAGCGGCCCTCCAGGGAGTCGAACCGAGCCAGCAGGCCCCCGTCGCGGTCGTTGACGCGCAGGCCGCGCACGCTGAAGCGGCCGCTCTGGAGGCTCAGGTCGAGGGCCTCGATCGTCACCGGCCGGTTGGTCAGCGCCTCCAGGCGCCAGATGGCCACCGTGCGGGCGATGCGGGGCAGGGCGACGATCGCCAGCGTCCCCGCGACCAGCAGGAGGACGACGACCACGAGGAGGGTGCCGAGCACCCAGCGGCGGCGCGGGCTCACGGCCCCAAGAATGCCAAGACCGCGCGGCGTCCGCGAGTGGCTTGCTCGCGGCGGCTGCCGGCCGGTATGCTCCCCGCCATGACCTCACATCCCATCGATCTCGACACCCTCCGCCACGGCGCGCGCCTGGCGGGCTTTGCCTGGAGTGACGCCGAGCTGGAGGAAATCCGCCCGCAGGTGGAGATCGCGCTCCGCTTGCTGCGTGCCCTCGAGGCGATCCCGGTCGGCGACACGGGGCCGACCACGCACTATCGGACGGTCTGAGATGGCCGACTTATTCTGGGCATCCATGACCGAGCTGGCCCGGCTGATCGCCACCAAGGCGGTCTCGCCGGTGGAGGTGGTACGCGTCCATCTCGACCGCATCGCGGCTCACGACAAGGACCTCCGCTCGTACATCACGATCTGTGCCGACGGGGCGCTGGCCGCTGCTCGCCAGGCCGAGGCCGCCCTGATGGCCGGCCGCCCGCTGGGGCCATTGCACGGCGTGCCGTACGGCCTCAAGGACCTCTACGACACCGCGGGCATCGCGACGACCGGCGGCTCGAAGATCTTGGCCGACCGCGTGCCCTCGACGGACGCCACCGTCACGCGACGCCTGGCGGAGGCCGGCGCCATCCTGCTGGGCAAGCTCAACATGGTCGAGTTCGCGTACGGCCCCGAGGGCCTGAACCCGCACTACGGTCACGCGCGTAACCCGTGGGACGGCGCGACGCACCGCCTCACCGGCGGCTCGTCGTCGGGCTCGGGCGCGGCGGTGGCCGCCGGCCTGGCGCCGGGAGCGCTCGGCTCCGACACCGGAGGGTCGATTCGCATTCCGGCCTCGCTCTGCGGCATCACCGGCCTCAAGCCAACCTACGGCCGTGTGAGCCGCGCGGGTGTGCTGCCGCTGGCCTGGTCGATGGACCACGTGGGGCCGATGACGCGTACGGCCGCCGACGCCGCGCTCATGCTGACGGCGATGGCCGGCTACGACGCAGCCGACGCCAGCTCGAGCGTGCTGCCGGTGCCCGACTATCGCGTGGCGCTCACCGGCGACGTGAAGGGACTCCGCGTCGGGTTGCTGCGCGGCTTCTTCCTCGACGCCGCCACGCCCGAGGTGCGAAGCGGCGTGGAGGCGGCGGCCCGAGCGCTGGCCGCCGCCGGCGCCGTCGTCGACGAGGTCAGCCTGGCCCAGATAACGAACGCGGCGCCGGCGGTGCTGGCCATCATCGGCTCGGAGGCGCTGGCCTATCACGCCGACACGCTGCGTGCGCGGGCGGCCGACTACGACCCCGAGGTCGCGCGGCGGCTGAAGGTGGCGGCGTTCATCACCGGCCGGCACTACGTGCACGCGCAACAGGTGCGCGGGCTGATCCGGGCCGACGTCGACGCCGCCCTGGCCCGGCGCGACGTGCTGCTGGCGCCGACCACGCCCATGCCGGCGCCCGCCCTCGACGAGCGCCAGGTGACGCTCGGCGACGGGCCGAGCCCCGTGCGGCCCGCGCTCATCCGCTTCACGCAGCCGTTCAACCTCTCCGGCCACCCGGTCTGCTCGCTGCCGTGCGGGTTCACCGCGGGGGGGCTGCCGGTCGGCATGCAGATCGTGGGACGGCCGTTCGACGAGGCCACCGTGCTGCGCGCGGCCGACGCGTTCCAGCGGCTGACCCACTTTCACGCGCGCCGCCCCGTGCTAGGATGACCGGCCGGAGGGACCGATGAGCGATCGCGAGGTGAGCGAGCAGCTCGGTGCGCTCGAGACGCGGCTGGGCCGGCTGGAGACGCTGCTCGGTGCGCTCAACGACAAGCTCGAGCGCTCGGGCACGGGGCTGGCCGACTCGAAGGCGGGGCTCCAGGCCTGGGTGACCGAGTACGTGTCGCTGCGGCTGCAGCAGCTCGTCCCCGAGACGTGCGAGCACGATCCCGACGAGGCGCCCGCCCACGAGGGCCCGGTGCTGCCGGGCACCCGCATCCGCTGCACCGACGAGGTCCTGCACCGGCTCGGCCGCATCCCGATCCCGTTCGTGCGCCAGATGGTCACCCAGAAGGTGGCGGACACGGCGCGCTCCGAGAACGTCCCGCTGGTGGACGTGCCCTTCTTCGAGCGCGCGGCCACGTTCTGACAGTGCAAGCTCTCGGGGGAGGATCTCTCGAGCTTTCAGCACTGGGCCCAGCACCTGGAGGCCGGTCCACGCCTCTGAGACCCACGCCTCCCAATGGAGGGGAAGGGGGGAACCCTACTAGGGTTCCCCCTCCCAATGGACGCTGACGAGCCGGTCCACCTGCCCATCGAGGATGCGCTCGACCTCCACTCCTTCCGCCCCGAGGACGTCCGCTCCGTCGTCGACGAGTACCTGATCGCCGCCCACGGCCGCGGCTTCGCCGAGGTGCGGCTGATCCACGGCCGCGGCATCGGCGTGCAACGCGCCAGCGTCCAGGCGTTCCTGGCCCACCATCCGCTGGTGGCGGGCTACGCCGACGCGCCCCAGGAGCGCGGCGGCCGCGGCGCCACGCTGGTCCGGCTGCGCCGCGGCTGAGCTCCGCGACCTCATCGGCATCGTAAATGCTGCTTCCTGTCCGTGGGCCACAAGAAGGGACTGGAAGCGATGGCAAGACACGCGGTCCTCTTGATCCTGGCGGCGCTGATCGCCGCCGGCTGCGCGACACATGCGCGCTCGGCGGCGAGCGACGCGCCGTCCGCCTCGGTCGCGCCCTCGACGCTGGCCGGGCACTGGCAGGGCGACGTCAACGAGACGGCCTCCGTTCTGGTGATCCGCACGTGGGCACTCGACCTGACGATCGCCGAGGATGGCAGCTGGCGGGGCACGATCGGCAAGGCGAAGGCGTCCGGCACGGTCCGGACGCGCGGTGACCGGGTCGTGCTGGACGGCGTCGCGGTGACGCCGGACGGGACGCAGCCGGTCTACTTCGACCTCAAGGGTGACGACCAGCGGCGGTGGGGCGAGACGGTGACGAGCTTCGGCCGCGCCTCGGTGACGCTCACGCGCACGGGCTAGTCGCGGTCGGCGCGCAGCAACAGCATCCGGTCGGTGAACGACTCCACGCGGCCCCCGGCCAGCGTGAAGTCGAACGCCGCTCGGCACTTCTCGGGCGCCGCCAGCACGAAGGCATCGAGGTCGCGCCGGCCGTCCGGTGTCATGCGCGTGCGCGTCGTCCACTCGTCCCACGGCCGGAGCTTGGTCACCACCGTGCTGTCCATCACCGTGAGGCCGGCCGCGCGGAGGAAGGCCTTCCACTCCACGGCGCGGTAGGCGCGGATGTGCGTGGGGTCGCGGCGGCGCTCGACCTCGGTGATGAAGGCGGCGGCCTCGGCGTCGTCGTGGCCGAGGATGTCCTGCACCAGGAACGACCCGCCCGGACGGAGCACGCGGCGCACCTCGCGCACGGCACCGGCCACGTCGGGAAAATGGTGGGGCGCGATCCGGCAGGTGACCACGTCGAAGGCGCCGTCGCGGAAGGGCAGCGTCACCGCGTCGCCGGCGACGAACGCCGCCGCCGCGCCCCGATCGCGCACCAGGCCGCGCGCCGCACGCAGCATGGGCTCCGTGAGGTCGCATGCCGTCACGTGCCGCGCCACGCCGCTGAAGGCCAGCGCCGTGTGACCGCCGCCGGTGGCGACGTCGAGCACGCGACGCGGCCGCAGGGCGCGACCCCATGCCACCAGCGTGTCGAGATCCTCGCCGGCCGCGTGGCCGGGGCTGGTCACGTAGGCGGCCGCGCTGCCGCCGAACTGCTCCTGGACGCGCCGCGTCTGGTCGCTCATCGCTTCGTCCGGGCGCGCTCGGCCAGGTGGCGGAACAGGAAGTCGGAGTCGGCCGGTGAGAGGTCGAAGCGGCGCGAGGCCTCGTCCAGGAGCGTCACGCGATCGGCGTTCGGCCGGTCGCGAAGCTGATCCTCGAGCCACTGCACCGCCTG
>QHRW01000077.1 GCA_003220265.1 Candidatus Rokuibacteriota bacterium
AAGCTCGAGTTGGCGTAGTCGTTGAAGAGGTTCAGCCAGCGCTCGTCGTTCATCATTCTCCCTGGCCTCGAGGTGCGCTCACATCCCGAAGGACGGACGGGCGATGTTGCGCAGGAGGTCGGCGGCGGTGGGCGACTCCGTGAGCAGCTGGCGCACGTGGGCTTCCGTCCCGCGCAGCGGCTCCAGCATGAAGATCTTCTTGAGCGGGCCTTCCTTGAGGTCGAAGATCACCGAGTCCCACGACGCCGAGACGATCTCGTCGGCATAGCGCTGCAGGCACATCCCGCGGAAGTACGCGCGGGTGTCCTTGGGCGGATCGTAGATGGCCTTGGAGATCTCGTCGTCGGTGCACATGCGGTCCACCGCGTCCGACTCCTCGAGCTTGTAGTAGAGGCCCTTGCCCGGGCGGATGTCGTGGTACTGCAGGTCGATCATCTGCACGCGGTGGTCGTTCCACTCCAGGTCGTGCTTGGCCACGTAGTTGTCGATCGAGCTGCATGGGGTCCTCGGCCAGGCGGTCGAGCGTCTGCTCCCACTTGGTCATCACGTCGCGCACCCACGGCTCGTGCTCGCGGTCCTTGTAGTAGCGCTGGGCCAGGGCCAGGAACTCCCGCTGGTGGTCGACGGCGCTGATGGTGCGCCCGTCCTTGAGCCGGATGGTCTCGCGGCAGCCCAGGTCGCGCGAGACCTTGCGGAAGGCGGCCACCGGCCCGTCGATCGACAGGTCGGCGGTGATGAAGTCGTCTTCCACCATGCTGAGCACGATGGCCATCGTGCCCACCTTCAGATAGGTGGAGACCTCGGCCATGTTGGCGTCGCCCACGATCACGTGCAGCCGCCGGTACTTCTCGGGGTCGGCGTGGGGCTCGTCGCGCGTGTTCACGATCGGGCGCGAATGCATGGTCTCCAGGCCGACTTCCGTCTCCAGGAAGTCCGCCCGCTGTGAGATCTGGTAGTCGCACGGCTCGGCGTTGTTCTCGTACCCGACCTTGCCGGCGCCCGTGTAGACCTGGCGCGAGACGAAGAACGGCATCATGTGCTGCACGATCCGCGCGAACGGCACCTTGCGGTCCATCAGGTAGTTCTCGTGGGTGCCGTACGAGTTGCCCTTGCTGTCGGTGTTGTTCTTGTAGATGAGGATCCGCTGCTCGGGCGGCGACACGGCCTCGGCCCGCTGCCGCGACAGGTTCAGGATCCGCTCGCCCGCGCGGTCCCAGATGACGGTGTCGCGCGGGTTCGTCGTCTCCGGGCTCGAATACTCCGGGTGGGCGTGGTCCACGTAGAAGCGCGCGCCGTTGGACAGGATCAGGTTGATCAGGCGCGACTCTTCCTTGGAGGTGCCCTCCTTCTCCTCCATGTACTCGAAGCCGCGCGCATCGCGGAGCGGGCTCTCCGCCTCGTAGTCCCAGCGCACGCGCGACGAGCGGTACGTCTCGTAGGAGTTGATGAGGAGCAGCGAGGACAGGATCGGGTTGAAGTCGGGCTGGTTCTTCACCGTGATCCCGTACTCGGTTTCGATGCCCATGACTTTCGGGATGGCCATGCGGTCCTCTCTGGTGACTCCAGCAGCCGGGTGACTGCCTGCCCCTGGACTACAAAGACGAACCCCCCGGTCTTCGCGCCCCGCGCGAACCGGGGGGGGAAATGGGGGGGACGTCTCGTCCCCCCCATTGATTATAGGTACTGGCCCGTGTTGACCACCCGCTCGACGCTGCGCTGCTTCTCCTTCGTCTCGCCCATGAGCGGCTTGACGTAGACGATGCGCTCGCCCTTCTTGCCGGCGATCTTCGCCCAGTCGTCGGGGTTGGTGGTGTTCGGCAGATCCTCGTTCTCCTTGAACTCCTCGCGCACGGCCGTGATCAGGTCGTCGGTGTTGATGCCCTTCTCGCCCTTGCCGATGTAGCGCTTGAGGGCCAGCTTCTTGGCGCGGCGCACGACGGACTCGATCATCGCGCCCGACGAGAAGTCCTTGAAGTACAGGACCTCCTTGTCGCCGTTGGCGTAGGTGACCTCCAGGAACCGGTTCTCCTCGCTGAGACTGTACATCGCCTCGATGGCCGCGGTGATCATCGCGTCGATGGCGCCCTGCATCTCGCCCCGATGCTGCTTGGTCTCCGACTCCGCGATGGGGATGTCCGTCGTCATGTACTTCTTGAAGATGTCGGCGGCCGCCTGCTGGTCGGGCCGCTCGATCTTGATCTTCACGTCCAGTCGGCCCGGCCGCAGGATCGCCGGATCGATCAGGTCCTGCCGGTTGGAGGCGCCGATCACGATGACGTTCTTGAGACCCTCGACGCCGTCGATCTCGGCCAGGAGCTGCGGCACGATCGTGGTCTCGACGTCGGAGCTGATGCCGGTGCCGCGCGTACGGAACAGCGCGTCCATCTCGTCGAAGAACACCACGACCGGCACGTCCTCGTTGGCCTTCTCCTTGGCCTTGATGAAGATCTCGCGGATCTTGCGCTCGGTCTCGCCCACGTACTTGTTGAGCAGCTCGGGGCCCTTGATGTTGAGGAAGAAGCCCTTGATCTTCTCGCCGCGCTTCTCGGAGATCTTCTCGGCGAGGTTGTTGGCCACGGCCTTGGCGATCATGGTCTTGCCGCAGCCGGGAGGCCCGTAGAGCAGCACGCCCTTGGGCGGCGTGAGCTTGTGCTCCTTGTAGTAGTCCGCGTAGAGGTACGGCAGCTCGACGGCGTCCTTGATGGTCTCGATCTGGGTGCCGAGGCCTCCGATGTCGTCGTAGCCGATGTCCGGCACTTCCTCGAGCGAGAGATCTTCGACCTCGCTCTTGGGCAGTTTCTCGAGGAGGTATCCCGATTTTGCATCCATCAGGAGGTGGTCGCCCGTCTTCAGGCGCAGCGTGCGCAGCGGGTCGGCGATGATGCCGACTTTTTCCTCGTCTGCACGCAGGGTGACGACGGCCCGCTCGACGTCGAGCTGCTCCTTGAGGATGACCACGTCGCCCTGGATCTCGTAGCCCGCCGCCTCCACGACGTTGAGGCCCTCGTTGAGGATGAGCTCCTGGCCGGGCTTGAGCGTCTCCACCTTGATGGCCGGGTGGATGTTGACCTTCACCTTGCGGCCCTGCGAGAGGATGTTGACGGTGCCGTCCTCGTTGGCGGAGAGATACACGCCGTACGTGGAGGGCGGCGCGCAGAGCTTGTCGACCTCTTCCTTGAGCGCGGTGATCTGCTCGCGCGCCTCGTAGAGCGCGTTCACGAGCTTCTCGTTCTGGTTGAAGGCCTGCACCAGCTGGCGGTTGGCCTCACGCAGCTTGTTCTCGAGGACCATGAAATCCTTGGGGGTGTCTTCGAGCTTCTTGCGAAGATGCACCGTCTCCGCTTCGAGAGAGCGAACGTACGCCTGCAAGTCTTGGAGCTGGATCTCGTACTCCGTGAGCCGACGGCGCGTGCTCGAATCGGACATGGAGGCGGGGAGGAATTTGGAGAAACCTTCGCGACTCGGGCTACTCTTCTTGTCGAACTCCTTCATAGCCCATCCCTTCTGACTTGACCCCCTGTGCGCCGCTCGGCCGTAAGCGCTGCGACCTGCGAACGAGTATAGGCGGCGGTAAAAAAGAAAGTCAAGGTTGTCAGGCCCTTCGGCATCGTTCTCGCCGACGATTTCACTGTCAGTTTCCAGGGCTCGCCGTCGCGAGCGCTCACGGCCACCGGGTTCAGCAAGTTCCGTACCCATCAGCCCGACCTCGATGTTGGTTTCGAAACCGGTAGCGCGCGCGAGGGGTTCCGACTATAAAGACGAGGATGGTGCCGCATACGATTCGCGCGCCGTGGCGTGCGATGACGAGTTTCGTACTGCTTCTGACGCTTTTGGTCGCGTGTCCGGGCGACGCCGCCGCCCAGGCGCGCAAGGAGCTCCGCGTCGGCGTCGTCGGCTTGCCTGCCCAGCTCGATCCCGCCGCCGCGCTCGACGGTGCGGGCCCGCTCGTCACGCGCCAGATCTTCGACACGCTCGTCGCGTTTCGCGATGGTTCTACCGAAGTCGATCCCTCGCTCGCCACCCGCTGGAGTGTGTCGCGCGACGGATTGGTGTGGACGTTTTCGCTGCGCGACGGCGTGCGCTTCCACGACGGCACGGCGCTCAACGGCGCCGAGGTGGCCGCCTTCTTCCAGCGCCAGCTTGCCGCCGACGCGCCGGGCGCCGTGTGGCCGGCGCTGTTCCGTGGTCGTCCCGGCGTCGTGAAGGAGGTCCGCGCGCTGGACCGCTCGAACGTGCAGTTCACGCTGCTCCAGCCCTACGCGCCGCTGCTGACCGTGCTCGCGCATCCCGGCCTGGGCATCGCGCGCCTCGTGGGCGACCGCCTCGTGGGCAGCGGGCCCTATCGCGTGGTCGACGTGGCACCCGGACGGATGGCGCTCGAGGCGTTCGCCGGCTACTGGGGCGGTCCGCCGCGCAGCGAGCGGATCGTGTTCCTCGAGGTCTCCAACGACGACAACGCCGAGGCGGAGTTCGACGCCCGCTCCCTCGACGTGTGGTTCCCGCCGGGCGCGCCGCGGCGGATGGCCGGTGCGCTCTCGACGCCCGGCCTGCGCGTCGGCTATCTCGCGTTCCAGACCGAGAAGGAGCCGTTTTCGCGGAAGAAGATCCGCCATGCGGTGGCGGCCGCCCTCGACCCCGCGGTGATCGGCGTGGCGCTCGAGAGCTCGGCGGTGCCCATGCAGTCGTTCCTGCCGCCGGGCGTGTGGGCGCGCCGCGAGGGCAGCCCTCTGCTCGGCGGTACGCGGGCCCAGGTGCGCAGCCTCCTCGCCGACGGCGGCTGGCCCAAGGGCCACAAGCCGACGATGCTCGTGCCCGACGAGACGGCGCCGCTCAACTTCCCGCGCCTGGCCGGCACGCTGGAGGCGGCGCTGGGCGCCGCCGACATCCCGATCCAGGTGCGCAGCGGGCCGATCGAGGCCATGCGCGCTGCCCTCCAGGCGGGCGACCACGACATGGCGCTGGTCGAGGCCAGCGTCCTCGGCGGCGATCCGCACCTGTTCCTCTTCCCGCTGTCCACCAGCGAGGGCGCCGCCAAGGGGCCGCGCGCGCTGAACTACTCCTTCTATCGCGACCCGCGCGTGGATGACGTGCTCGTGCGCGCCTCGCAGCTCTCCAATCGGATCGAGCGCGCGCGCCTGTACCAGCGGGCGCAGATTATCCTCGCCGATGACCTGCCCTGGCTGCCGATCTACGTGCGGCTCGTCTGGGGGGTGGCGCGACCCGAGGTTCAGAACCTGCGCCTGCATCCGACCGGCTTCCACCGGCTCACGAGCGTGAGCCTGGAGTCCCTGCCCGGCATCCAGCGCTGAGCGGCGATTCGCCCGGCTCCGTCGGGCGAAGCGCCGGCCTGATCGTCGCTCGCTCCGTCGTAACTCGCTGATTCGGCGCGCGCGAGGTTTGGCATTCACGTTGCCTTGCCCATGCGACATGGCGCGTGTCGAAGTGCGAGGGCTCGAGCGGCGAGGAGGCGGAACGATGGAGCGTCAAGAGAGCTCCGGCGTGATCGCGCTGCTCCTGGTGGTCGTCGTTCTGGCGGCGCTGGCCGAGGTCGTGGCGGGGCGAACGGTGGCCTCGGCCCCCGAGGTGCCCCGGGTGTCGAGCGCGGAGGTCGTGCTGGCCCTGGGCGACGCCGCGCTCGCGCGCGGCGATGGGCCAGCGGCGCGGCGGGCCTACCTGACCGGCTTGTTTCGCGCGCGGGGCGAGCGCTCCCTGGCGGGCGTGGTGCGGGCCGCCGAGGGGTTCGCGGCGCTCGGTGACGACGCAGTGGTCGCCGAGGCGCTCGCGCTGGCGGTCCCGCTGGCCGCGGCCGGCGGCGATGCCGTCGCGCGGGCGCGGCTGGTGGCGCTCCACGAGCGCCAGGCGGCGGCCTCCGCGCTGCCGTCCGCCGCGCGCTGAATCGCCGTCCGTTGCGAATCAGCGTATCCTCGTGCTAGAAAAGGCGCGACCGCCCCCAGAGCACACGGGGGTGCCGCGTCTTTCAGCCGATGCCATCGATCGCCGAGACCGTCACGGAGATGATCCAGTGGGTGTTCCCCGAGCACGCGGGGGCGCCCGGGCAGATCCATGGCGGCCGGATGATGCAGTGGATCACCCAGGCCGGCACGATGGCGGCCAGCCGCGTCGCCCACGGCACCGTCGTGCTGGGCGCCATGGACGACATCGACTTCCTGGCCCCGGTGAAGCTTGGCCAGATCGCCATCCTGCGCGCCCAGGTCGAGTACGTCGGCACCTCCTCGCTCGAGGTCGGCGTCCGCGTCTGGGGCGAGGACGTGGGGAGTGGGCGGCGCACCGTCACGCTCAACTCCCACCTCGTGTTCGTCAGCGTGGACGAGGACGCCAAGCCGCGGCCGGTCGGCGCGCGCGTCGAGCCGCGTGACGCCAGCGAGGCGGCCGTGGTCGAGGCGGCCTGCGCGCGGCGCGAGCAGCGGCTGGCGCGCTTCGCCGACCGTGCCCGCCGCATCGAGGATGCGGACACCGACGACGCCGCCCTGCAGTGGCGCTTCGAGTCGGCGCGCTCGGTGCTGCCGGAGGATGCCCTGTTCGGGAACATGATGTTCCCCGGCAAGATGCTGATGGAGGTCGACGAGGCGGGCGGCATCCTGTCCATGCGCTACTGCCGGGGCTTCGTGATGACGGCCTGCCTCGACGCCATGGACTTCTACTCGCCGATCTGGAGCCACGAGGTGGTGACCTTCAAGGCCGGCCTCAACCACGTGGGCACCTCGTCGCTCGAGATCGGCGTCAAGGTCCTGGCCGAGAAGCCGTGGACGGGTGAGGTGCGCCACGCGTGCACCGCCTACATCACCTACGTGCACCTGGGCGACGATTTGCGCCCGCGACCGACCCGGCCGTTCACGCCGGGCACCGAGGCCGAGCGGCGGCGCTGGCAGGCCGCGCTGGTCCGCCGCGAGCGCCGTCTCCGGCGAGTGAAGCGCCTCAAGGCTACACTGGCGATCGAATAACGCGCGATGACGAGGACCGCCACGGCTCCGCCGGGGCGGTCCGAATATTTGGGGGCTTGGGGGCCATCCGGGGCCCCCATCAAAGAGGGCGACAAATGTCAGGGCACTCCCGGTGGTCACAGATCAAGCGCAAGAAGGGCAAGGCCGACGTGCAGCGCGGCAAGCTCTTCTCCAAGATCCTCCGCGAGATCACGGTCGCCGCCAAGGCGGGCGGCGGCGATCCCAAGGGCAACATGCGGCTCAAGGCGGCGATGGAGTCGGCCAAGGAAGTGAACATGCCGGCCGACAACATCAAGCGCGCCGTCCAGAAGGGCACCGGTGAATTGCCCGGCGAGCAGTACGAGGAGATCACCTACGAGGGCTACGCGGCGGGCGGCGTGGCCGTGATGGTGCAGGTGCTCACCGACAACCGCAATCGCACGGCGCCGGAGATCCGCCATACGTTCGAGAAGAGCGGCGGCAACATGGGCGCCTCGGGCGCGGTCGCCTGGATGTTCGACCGCAAGGGCATCATCACGGTGGACGCCGAGAAGATCGGCGAGGACGATCTCATGGCGAAGGCGCTCGACGCGGGCGCCACCGACATGCGCCGCACCGAAAAAGTTTACGAGATCACCACCGCGCCTGCTGAAATGGACACCGTGCGCGACGCGCTGCAGAAGGCGGGCGTGCCCATCGTCGAGGCCCAGGTGACGTACGTGCCGCAGTCGACCGTGCGCGTCGAGGGCCCGCAGGCCACGTCGGTCGTGCGCCTGATCGAGGCGCTGGAGGACCTGGACGACGTCCAGCACGTCTACGCCAACTTCGACATCCCCGACGAGGTCCTGGAGGCCATCTCGGCTGCCTGACGTCGGGGCCGGCTTCCGGGTGCTCGGCGTCGATCCGGGGCTCGTCGGCACCGGCTGGGGCCTCGTGGAGCCCGTCCCCGGCGGCGTCACCGTCGCTGCCACGGGCGTCATCGTCACTTCCGCCGACGCGCCCCTGGAGGCGCGCGTGCGCGACATCTACGACGGCGTCGTCGACGTGCTCGCCAAGCACGACCCGTCGCTGCTGGTGCTCGAGGATCTCTACGCCGAGTACAAGTTTCCGCGCACCGCGCTGCTCATGGCCCACGCCCGTGGCGTCATCTGCCTGGCCGCGCGGCAGCGCGACGTCACCGTGCTGGCGCTGGCGCCGGCCGAGGTGAAGAGGGCCATCGCCGCCCACGGCGCCGCCTCCAAGGCGCAGATCCAGGTCGGCGTGCAGCGCATGCTGCGGCTGGCGGCGCCGCCACGCCCGTCCCACGTGGCCGACGCGCTGGCCCTGGCGCTCACCGGTTTCTCGCGGCGGGGAGGGCGGCTCGGGTGATCGCCACGCTGACCGGGCGGCTGCGGCGCCGGCTCGAGGACCGTGTTGTGCTGGAGGTGGGCGGCGTCGGCTACGAGATCTACCTGCCGCCGATCGCCATGCGCGCGCTGGAGCACGCCACCGCGGACGGCGGCGACAAGGCGAGCGAGCTGCACCTGGTCATCTACTACCACGCCACCCGCGATCAGCCGCGGCCGGTGCTGATCGGCTTCACGTCGGATCTCGACAAGGAGTTCTTCGAGAAGCTCATCACCGTGAAGGACATCGGGCCGATGGTGGCCGCCCGCTCGCTGGCGGCGCCCGTCGGCGAGCTGGCCGCGGCCATCGCGCGTCAGGACGAGAAGTACCTGCGCGCGCTGCCCGGCATCGGGCCGCAGAAGGCCAAGAACATCGTGGCGCAGCTCCAGGCCAAGGTCTCCAAGTTCGCCCTCGCGCGCGAGGGCGCGGCGCCGGAGCCGGTGGCGGGCGCCCCGGCGGCGCCGGACGCCGAGGGGCTGCGCGAGATGGTGTGGGAGATCCTCGTCAAGCAGCTCGGCCACCGTCCGTCCGAGGCCTCGCAGCTCATCACCGACGCGCTGCGGCGGCGGCCGGACGTCATGTCGCCCGAGGAGCTCTTCGACGAAATCTATCGCGGCCAGGCGGCGAAGGGTCGGTCGTGAGCCGGATGCTGAGCCAGGCGCCGGCGCCCGAGGAAGTCCAGTTCGAGCGCGCGCTGCGGCCCAAGTCGTTCGAGGAATATGTCGGCCAGGATCAGGCGGTGCAGAGCCTGCGCGTGTCGGTGCTGGCGGCACGCCAGCGCGGCGAGTGTGTCGACCACGTGCTCCTCTACGGGCCGCCCGGTCTGGGAAAGACGACGCTCGCGGGAATCATTGCGAATGAAATGGAAACAAACCTGGTAACGACTTCGGGGCCGGCGATCGAGCGGGGTGCCGACCTGATGGGCATCCTGACTAATTTAGGCGCCAACGACGTGATGTTCATCGACGAGGTCCACCGGCTGCCGCGCGCGGTCGAGGAGCTGCTGTACCCGGCGATGGAGGACTTCTCCGTCAACTTCGTCGTGGACAAGGGGATGCACGCGCGCACGCTCAAGTACGCGCTGCGGCCCTTCACGCTGGTGGCGGCGACGACGCGGCCGGGCATGCTGTCGGCGCCGCTGCGCGAGCGCTTCGGCATCTTCCACCATCTCGACTTCTACTCCGAGGACGAGCTGACGCGCATCGTCACCCGCTCGGCCACGATCCTGGAGGCCCGCGTGGACGCCGCCGGCGCCCGCGAGATCTCGCGGCGCGCGCGCGGCACGCCGCGCATCGCCAACCGCCTGCTGCGGCGGGTGCGCGACTATGCCCAGATCAAGGCGAACGGCGTGATCACGGAGACGATTGCGCAGGCTTCCCTCACGAGCGAGGGCGTGGACGCCCGGGGGCTCGACAAGCTCGACCGCCGCTTCCTCGAGGCCATCATGGACGTCTACAAGGGCGGGCCCGTGGGCCTGGAGGCCGTGGCGGCCACGATCAACGACGAGGCGGAAACACTCTCGGAGATCGTGGAACCGTACTTGCTCAAGATCGGGTTCATCGCCCGCGAGCCGCGCGGCCGCCGCGTGACGCGCGAGGCCTACGCGCATCTGGAGCGGCAGCCACCGGCCGGAAGCCCCGGCCAGGGCGCGCTCTTTGAGTGACGCGGTGACGGAGGCCAAGCCTATATCCGACCTGGGCCGGATGCTGATCGTGATGGGGGTCGTGATCGCCGTCGTGGGCGTGGTGCTCCTGCTGGCCGGCCGAGTCTCCGGGATTGGCCGGCTGCCCGGCGACATCTACGTCGAGCGCGGCCACTGGTCCTTCTACTTCCCGCTCGGCACGTCGATCGTGCTCAGCCTGCTCCTCACGCTGGTGCTCTGGATCGTCGGGCGCCGGTGACCCGTGCCGAGACGGCGGTGGCCGTGGCGGTGCTGCTGGCGCTGGGAGCGTCGGTGCCGGCGCGCGCGGACGAGCGCATTCGCGTGGCGGTGGTCGAGAGCGCCCGTCTCGTGGAGGTGCGCGGCAGCGACATCGAGGTGAGCGAGCTGGGGGCCTGCGCGACGTGCGGGGCGCCGCGGCGCGCCGCCCTCGTGCGGGCCACGCTGAGCGCCGGCGCCGTGGAGATCGACGGCGTGCGCGCGGCCGTCGGCTTCCGCCTGCAGAGCGAGCGCCCCATGCGCGTCAACGGCCGCGAGTATCCGGCCGCGCTCGAGGTCGTGCGCAACGGCGACGGGCTGGCCGTCGTCAACGAGCTGCCGCTCGAGGAGTACGTGGTGGGCGTGCTGCGCGCCGAGGCCGGCGAGAAGTGGCCGCTGGAGGCGCTGCGTGCCCAGGCCATCGTGGCCCGCACCTACGCGGCGTATCACCGCACCATCGCCGGCGCCAAGCCGTACCACATCCTCGCCTCGACAGCGCACCAGCAGTACGCCGGGCGCGTGGCGCCGGCGTCGCCCACGTGGGGCGCCGTGCGGGAGACGAGCGGCCAGGTGCTGCTCTGGGACGGCGATCTCTTCCCGGCCTTCTATCACACCGAGAGC
>QHRW01000194.1 GCA_003220265.1 Candidatus Rokuibacteriota bacterium
GACGGCCGAGGAATGTGTCGAACAGCCGGTTCACCTCGCCCTGGATGTCACCGACGTTGCGGAACGGCTCCCAACGATCTGCGATACCGAACGGACGCCAACGCTCCATCGCCATGTCTGAACCCTCCTTGAGAATGTCCTGCCGGCCTCCCCGGCCCGGCACGATCTTGAGTACACATGTCATATATCATCTGAGTGGGTAGCTGTCAAATAGAGGCCTGAATTTTTGCCCGGCCGGACGACACGGGCTCGGGGTGGTAGGGTGGCGCCCATGAAAGCAGGGTGCTCGGGCTGCTTGTGGGCGTTCGTCGCTGTCGCCCTGGCCGCCCTGGTGCTCGGAGGCGCTGTCGGTGCAGGGATCCGGATGCTGGCCAAGCCCGAGGCGGCCGCCCTGCCCGCGACGACAGCGGCCGATGGCTCGCGCGCACAGCAGAAGATCTTCGACCTCGGGCGACGGGCGCGGCTGCCTCAGCCCGTGGTGCTGACCGAAGCCGAGGTGAACGCGCTGCTCGCCCGGCATCTGGTCGAGGCGCGCGGCGTCCGCCTCAACACGATGGGCGTGCGCCTGGTGGGCGGCGACCGTGTGGAGCTGACGGGCCAGGCGCCGCTGCGCCAGCTTCTGGAAGAGGCCGGCGTGCAGGCCATCGGCGGCGTGCTGCCGGCGCGCTGGCTCGACCATCCCCTGTGGCTGAACGTCGGTGCCCGTGTGCGCGTGAGCGACGAGCCGCGGCGCCAGCTACGGCTGGAGGTGGAGGACTTCGCGGTCGGACGTCAGCGGCTGCCGGGACGCGCCCTGCGCTTGCTGCTCGATCCGGCCGCGGTGGGGCTGCTGCGCTGGCCGCTTCCCGAGCACGTCGAGCGGGTCACCATCGAGCCCGGGCGCGTCGTCATCCAGGGCGCTTCATCGCGCTGACGTAGCGCATCTGCAGGTCGTACAACAGCTCGTCGAGCACCTGCGTCTCGTCGGCGGAGCGGCGTCCCTCCGTCTTCTCGCGCAGCAACGCGAGCACGTCGACGACCTCCGCCGCCATCGGCAGGTCACGCTGGGCGCGCTGCCCCGTCGATGGGTCCGCCTCGCCGAGGGCGATCAACGCCGAGCTGCCGAGCATCATGAACAGTCCGACGAGGCTCCGAGCGGGATCGCCGGGTTCCGCCGGGGTCGCCGCGGGCGCGGCCGGGCGCGCCGGCGCGGCAGGCTCGCGTCGAGGCTCCGCCGGGCCCGACGGCTCGTCGTCTCCGCGACGCCGGCGATCGGTCACCTTGAAGGTCTCTTCGGGCTCGTTCGACCCCATACGGCTCGGAGCCTAGCACACGCGCAAACCCCTGCTGTATAATCACTCGACCGCCAGGAACCACATGACCCAGTCCCCCGATGTTCTCTTCGCCCGGCTCCTGGACATCATGCGTCGCCTGCGCGGCCCCGCCGGCTGTCCCTGGGATCGCGAGCAAACCCGCATCTCCCTCAAGCCCTATCTGATCGAGGAGACCTACGAGGTCCTCGAGGCGATAGAGACCGGCGCGCCCGAGGCGTTGCGCGAGGAGCTGGGCGACCTGCTCTTCCAGGTCGTCTTCCACGCGGAGATCGCCGCCGAGCGCCGCGAGTTCACGATGGCCGAGCTGCTCGGAGGGCTCGTCGACAAGATGGTGAGCCGTCATCCGCACGTCTTCGCCGACGCCAGCGTGGACACGCCGGGGCAGGCGCTCGCGCAGTGGGAAGCGATCAAGCAGCGCGAGGCGGAAGCGCGAGGGCGGCGCCGCTCGGTGATCGATGGCGTGCCGCGCGCGCTGCCCGCGCTCATCCGCGCGCAACGCATCCAGAGCAAGGCCGCGCGCGTGCACTTCGACTGGCCCGACGCCACCGCCGCCTGGACGAAGGTGGAGGAGGAGATGCGCGAGGCGGCGGCCGCGCTCGCGGGCGGCGAGCGCGCGCGGCTCGCCGACGAGCTCGGCGACGTGCTGTTCTCCCTCGTCAACGTCGCCCGCTTGTCCTCGCTCGACGCCGAGGACGTGCTGCAGGCGGCGGTCGAAAAATTCCGGCGTCGCTTCACCACCATGGAGGACGATCTGAACGCCAGCGGGAAGTCGGTCGCCAGCGTCTCGCCCGAAGAGCTCGAGCGGTCGTGGGAGGCCGCCAAGGCGCAGGAGCGGTCGCGATGAGAGCGAAGGTCGGCGCCGCCTCGATCGCCGTCGAGCGCGGAGACATCACGGACTGGGACGTGGACGCCATCGTCAACGCCGCCAACTCGACGCTGACCATGGGCGCCGGCGTGGCCGCCGCCATCAAGCGCAAGGGCGGCGTGCTGATCGAAGAGGAGGCGGTGCGGCAAGGCCCGATCGAGGTGGGGGAGGCGGTGCTGACCCCGGGCGGCAACCTGGCGGCCACCCACGTGATCCACGCAGTGGCCATGGGCCCCGACCTCAAGACCAACCCCGACACCATCGCCCGGACGACCCGGGCGGTGCTGGTCCTGGCCGACAAGCACCGGCTCACCTCGATCGCGCTGCCGGCCCTGGGTACGGGGGTCGGCCACGTCGCTCCGGCGGCCGCCGCCGAGGCCATGCTGACGGTAGTCGTGACGCACGTCAAGTCTTCGAAAACAACGATCAAACGGGTGGTCTTCGTGCTCTACCAGGACGAGGCGCTACGTGCCTTTACAGATACGTTGAAACGGCTGGCTGCGCTACAGTAATAGTTCGCTATGGCGCAGGTGAAGCTCGGGCAACAAATGGTCCGTCGGCTCGGCGACCTCCTCGTCGCCGAGGGCCTCATTACCGATGTCCAGCTGAGGGCAAGACGGACAAGCTGGGGACGGTCCTGGTCGGCCTCGGGTTCATCACCGAGGAGCAGCTGATCGGGTTCCTGTCCCGCCAGTACGGCATCCCGTCGATCACGCTCAGCACCCTCGACATCGACGCCGAGACGCTGCGCCTGGTGCCGGCCCACATCGCCAAGAAGTACGAGGTCCTCCCCGTCAAGCGTATCGGCGGCACGCTGACGCTGGCCATGTCCGACCCGACCAACGTCTTCGCGCTGGACGACGTCGCCTTCATGACCAACCTCCAGATCCTGCCGGTGGTGGCGCCGCAGGCGGCGATCCGGCGCGCGCTCGAGAAGAACTACGAGACGGGGCAAGGCGGCGCCTCCATGAACGAGATGATGGAGGAGATCACCGGCGACTCCGCCAACATGGAGGTCCTCGG